>CAZTAO010000018.1:0-84649 GCA_964611645.1 uncultured bacterium
CGTACCGATGAATATGACGGCACGTGCCAGGAGTTATGCAACAGCCTGTTGAGGACGGGCCACTTTGCCCTCGATAGAAGAGCAGCCTCTCAACCCGTCCGGAAATCCCGAAACAGAGCCTGACGAGCGAGAGAAGACGTTTCGGGACTTCCGCTTCGCTCAAGTCACGAAACCCGCAAGTAATCGTAGCCAATGGTCATCCCACCATACCCGGCCATTATCTTTTGCCCACGCTCAGTGTACGCGCCTAGTTGCCTCAACAGGTTGTAAGCATACTTACTCGTGCCAGCGGTTTCGCCCTATGGCAACGGTCTTGGTAAGCCCGCGACGACTCGCAGCACTGTTGCCTTGGCTTGGTCTCGGGCAAGAAGCTCTGTGGCGGCACCAGAAGCCAAATGCGCTTGTACTGCATTCAAGACAGCGTTGGCAAAGCTGTCAAGCCGCCTGTAGTTGGTCTTGTAGCTTCCTTCCATGCCATCCACCGTGAAGGATAGTGGGATAGCCCAGCCCTTGGGCACTCCTTTGACCCTGACGTATACGGCTAGGGGAATCCCAGTAATGTCCGGTCCGTATACGCTCCCATACGGAAACTGACCGGCCACAGGCGTGAATGATGGCGACACTGCCTGTATCGCGCGGATTCTTGACGCCAGGTCGGTATCGAGTTTGGCGGATCCCCAGAGAAACTGCTCTCTAAGTGGCCCAGGGGCTTCCTGCGGAAAACCTTCCTTTAGCACAACGCCTTTCTGGCGCTCCGCCAAGAAGCGCATTCTCATGTCCGGAAGAGACACCCAAACCTGTACCCGGTAGTTCTGGCGAAACGCCCGAATAGACCTGAACAGGTAAGCGTCGTAGTTGGCGAGGACCTTCTCTTCGAGGTCCGCTGGGACTCGGGAGACCTTTGGAAACGCGGGCATATGCTTCTCGGCGACTCCCGCGTCGTAAGCCACGTACGCCTGATCGTTAGGAGAGCATCCACAGATAGACAGCGCAAACGCTGCGACGCAGATCACTAGAGTCCGCATTCGTGTTTGATCCTTTCTACAGTTTTGCCTTGCGGTATTTCGGGATTTGAGGACGGGCCATTGCGAGCATCGGTATACGAACCGCCTGACAAACCGTCCGGAAATCCCGAAACAGAACCTGACGAGCGAGAGAAGACGTTTCGGGACTTCCGCTTCGCTCAAGTCCCGAAAGACCGCCAATGCTAGTCTAGAATCAGGAAATGCCTCGCGGAGGATTCTCAGGACGTGGAGCTAAACCAAGATCCTCTTTGGCGTTCTGTGCTCCCTGTCGGATACTTTCAGATGGGTCTTTGAGCGCCTCCTCCAGACCCATCACTACGCCCGCCGGAATACGGTTCGGAGGGCGATGGAGGCCAAGGGTGATAAGAAACCCCAAAGCCTCTTCACGCACTCTGATATCCTTGTCAGCTAATGAGCGGCGGGAGATATTTATCAGCAGTGACTCAATCTGGGTCCTGGACTGCTTCGCGGATTTAGGCGATATGTATATCATTCTCAGAGCCACAATGGCCCTCAGACGAGCACCGTCCTCCCTCGAATTGAGGGTCTCCGCAACTAGCGGAATGGCGGTCATACCTGCGTCACGTAGAGCCTTGACCTTCTCTCTTGATTTACCCCACGCGTCGCCTGCGTCCATCCCAGCCAGCGCGGACCGCACGTTTTCGCGCGCCTCAGCGGTGATAGGATTTGCCTTAGTAAGACTCTCAATTGCAGAGGCTACATCCGACGAGACGGCGGCAGGAACCGGCCTCATGTAGATCGAGTTCTGACTCCCATTCTGCTGCTGGGCGCACCCCACCAGAGCGGATAGTGACACCGAGAGGATCATTCCTACTGAACGTAGAGTCTTCATCGTTGTTCTCCTTTCGCTAGGGCGGCGGGACGAGCACCTTCCGGTATTTCGGGATTTGAGGACTGGCCACTTTGCCCTGGATAGAAGAGCAGCCTCTCAACCCGTCCGGAAATCCCGAAACAGAGCCGGACAAGCGAGAGAAAAGCACTTCATTCCCGGCTCACACCTCCACCTCAACCGCACACCCCTTCTCCGAAGAAATCGCGCTGAATGCCAGATAAGCCTGCACCTTTGCGGCTTGCTCGAAGCTGGTCTGGGCTTGGACTTTGTCCCGGATCGATGCTGCAAATCTCTGGTACATGCTGGGGGTTTGGGGGCACTCGACCTGCTGCCACGTTGCAGTCTCTATGTCCTCGCCCAGGCAGGCTCTGAGGGTGTCCGGCTGCTGCCTGTCCAGGTTGAGGTCCAGCGCGCCCTTGTCTCCGTAGACCCGCAGCGCGACAGTGTTCGCATGGCCGGTAGCCCAGCGGGTGGTGTGCAGAGCGCCCAGCGCGCCGTTTGCGAATGTCACGGTCATCGCGGCGGAATCGTTGGCATCCAGAATGTATTCCCCGACCGTGTCGAACTCTTTCTTGAAGGTCTTGAGCCTGCACTCGATCTCGGCAATATCACCGACCACAAAGCTGGCAAGGTCGTAAAGGTGGACGCCGACATCCCCCAGAACCCCCGCGCTGCCGTGCCTGGTGCTGAGCCTCCAGAGCCACTGGGTCCCTGTGCGCCAGTCTCCCCAGATCTTCGATGACAGCCAGCTTTGCAGGTAGCTGCCCTCCACATGGATGGGTCGCCCAATTGCTCCGGCAGCCACCATCTCGGCGGCTTTCTGGGTGGCGGGATTGTCGCGGTAGGAGAAGTTCACTGCGGTCAGCACCCCCTTAGCTTTGGCCGCCGCAGCCATCTCGCGGGCATCTTCCAGGTTGCTCGCCAGTGGTTTCTCGCACATAACATGCTTGCCGAACTCGATCGCCAGCAGCGCGGGGCCTTTGTGGTAGACATCCGGTGTTACGATGGAAACCCCGTCTATGTCCTCGTTCTCCAGCATCTGCCTGGCATCTTCGTATGCGGATGGGATGGAGTATTTGTCCGCGAACTCGCGAGCTTTGCCCGGGACCACATCGCAGCACGCCACCACGCTGCAGTCTTCGATTGCGCCGAAACCTCCAGCGTGCGCGTTAGCCATTCCACCCGTACCTATGATTGCTATCTTGATCAATGAACCCAACCTCCCTGGACGATGCTATCCCGTCTCCCCGCAGCCCATATGAGCCTGCGAGCGCTCATCCAGTATAGCACAAGCCCCGTCGATCTGCTTCGCCCGTTTCTGCCCGGTTCCGCCGAAGCATGGCCCGCCCGATGTGGCATGTACAGCCTCGGACGAAAAATAGTTGAAAAAAGTTGTCAATAACTAGTGAACAAAACGGCCCATGAATTGCCTTGTAATTATGGAGGTGCATTTTTGGGGGGCCGGTCGACAAGACCTCTGCCCCGTCCAAAGCCCGCCCAATCATAAGTATCCGCCGTCCAACCCGAAACCCAAAACTTGAAGAAATGGAGGTCGCTTATTGAGAACCATACAACGACGCGCAATCAGCCTGCTCTGCAGCCACCCGGTCGAGCAGGTCGCCGAGGCCCTGAAAGTCAGGCCAATGACCATCCGCGGGTGGATGAAAGAGCCGGAGTTTGCGGCTGAACTCCGGGCAAGAGATAAGGAAACCGCGGATTCCGTCGCCAGGATCGCCAACCACGCCGCCATTCAAGCTGCCACCAGATTCGGCGAAACCGCTTCTTCCGGCAAGCTCGACCCGAAGATATCCTTCGAGACCCTGAAGCTGTGCAGCGCCTACGAAAGGGCCGCCGATGACACCGATGCCCTCGGGGAATTAATGCGGCAGATTGCGTCGGAACCCGGTGAAGACTAGGTCACGCCCGGCTAAGAGACTGCAACTTGCCGAACATATGTTTGGCTGGAGGCCACATGACACTCAAAGGGAGTGGCTCATGGCGGATGCGCCGGTAAAGGTGGCAGCGTGCGGCAGGAGATGGGGGAAGACAGAGGCTTGCGCGGTGGATGTGGCCACTTATGCCATCGCGAATCCAGGCTCCCATCAGATGATAGTCAGCCCAAGCTACGACCAGAGCAGGCTCATCTTCAGGACCGTCGAGAAGTTCCTGCTGGATTGTCCATTCACTCGTAAGCGAGTCAAGACCGTGCGGACTCCCTATCCCAGGCTTGAGATGATGGGATCTGAAGTGACAGCCCGCACAGCCGACGAAGACGGCCGGGGCCTGAGAGGCCACTGGGCGGACAGGGTTGTGGTAGACGAAGCGGCGTTCGTGCCAGGAGCTGTGATTGAGGAGGTCATCGCGCCGATGCTGGCAGACCGCAATGGCCTGCTGGTATTGGTATCAACGCCATTTGGCAAGAACCACTTCTATCGCTCGTTCGTGCGAGGCCAGGGCGATGACCCAAGATATAGGTCATTTACCTATCCCTCTGCCGCGAACCCGCATGTAAGCGCGGAGTATATCGAGCAGCAGCGCGCGGTCCTTACTCCAAGGCAATTCGCGGTGGAGTATGAGGCGGCGTTTGTGGATGACCAGTGCAGCGTGTTCGCGTGGGAGGATGTGCAGTCGGCCGTGAGCAGAGACCTTGCCACCGCCCGACACGCTCCGGTGGTCGCCGGCATAGACTGGGCCAGATACTCCGATTACACGGCCATTGTGGCCGCAAAAGTCGATGGCGACGCGAGGGAAGTCTTCGCCATAGACCGCTTCAACCAACTCAACTGGGGCGCGCAGATAGACCGCGCGGCAGACTTCCTCGCGGGGCACGGGGTAACGCTCGCCTTATGCGACCAGACATCCATAGGAGACCCTTTGTTGGAGCAGCTTCAGGGGGAAGTGCGGAAGCGGGGGATGGGAGTCCGTATCGAGGGCTACACGTTCACCAACCAGTCCAAGCAGGAACTAATCTCGGACCTGGGAATCGCCCTCAGCCAAGGCATGATCTCCCTGCCAGGCGACGACCGCCTCCTCGAAGAACTCCGGCACTTCGAGTATGAACTCACCACCTCCGGATCGGTGCGAATGCAAGCAGTCTCAGGCCGCCACGACGACCTCGTAATAGCCCTGGCCCTAACCAACCGAGCCGCCAAGGAACTGGGGCAAGGTGGGGTTTATACGGCAGGTGGAGGAAGAGTAGCGGCGAGGAGCTGGTGAGTGAATTCCCTCCCCTGGGGGGGAGGGCTAGGGAGAGGGCGCTGCGTGACGATAACCACGGTGGCTGCGTGTTGTGACGAATGTTGTGAGTCCAGACAGTGTCACATCCCCTCCGTTCGCAAGCTCACGGGCCCCCTTCATAAGCAGGGCAATCGCTTTAGAAACTTTGGAGGGCTTTTGGGGGCAAATTCGCAACTTTGCGTGGTCCGATGATGGTTCTGGTGGAACCGGTTTTCGGCAGTCCACGCCTAGTTGGCATGTCCAACACTGTCTCTCCATGTGCAATTCGGGTGCTATAAGTTGTATCGAATCTCTAAAGCGATTGCCCTGCTTCATAAGGGGGAATCTCCAGCGGCGGACAACCGAGCCGAATTCCCCCTTTGAAGGGGGCCTCCGCAGAGGGGGGGATGTGACCAACGTGTCGATGAGCAATAGGCGTTTCTGCTACACGCAACCTATGCTATAGCCGTCACAGAGCGCCCTCTCTCTAACTCTCTCCCCCGGGAGAGAGAATTTGGCGCGTGCGCTACCCAAACCGTCAACCGTCAACTGTCAACCGTCAACCAAAGAAAGGAGCAAACATGACCAATCCTATCGCCACCTATTTTGCCCGCAAACTCGGGATGCGCGGGTCCCCCGAACTCGGGGAGACTGCTCGGGTTGTGGGGTCTTTGGGCGGGCTTCGCGCTTACAACCCGGATGATCTCGTGGGTCGCAAAGGCTATGAGATCTACGACCAGATGCAGACCGATGCGCAGGTCCGCGCCTGCCTGACCATCAAGAAGCTATCAGTCCTCAATCGAGGTTGGCAGGTAAGGCCGGGAGGCACAAACTCGGAGGACGAGCGCGCGGCGGAGTTCGTGCGGTTCGCCATCGAGGAAATGCGGGGATCAATCCTGGATGTCCTCTACAACGCCCTCGATGCCCTGGCCAAAGGCTTCAGCGTGATGGAGATGAACTACAAGCCCATCGAGGACGGGCCGTTCGCGGGGGCAATCGGCCTGGAGAGCATCAAGTCCAAGGACCCTGCATCGTTCGCGTTCAAGACCGATGAGTTCCTGAATGTGACCGGCCTGAAGAGGGTCGGCCTGACCGACGACGGCCAGGAGCTTCCACGGGAGAAGTTCGTGATCTACAGCTACATGCCTGCGTATGAGTCGCCTTACGGGTCATCGGACCTGCGCTCGGCCTACAAGCACTGGTGGAGCAAGGATACGCTGATGCGATTCCTCAACCTCTACCTGGAGAAGTATGGCTCGCCAACCGCCAAAGGCTCCTACAAGCGCGGCACGCCCAAACAGGCTCAGGACGACCTCCTGCGGGTGCTGGAAAAGGTGCAGCAGGAGACCGCGATTGTGGTCCCGGATGACATCCAGGTGGAGCTGATGGAGGCTCAGAGAGGAGGGGAAGCGGGTTATCTCGCCGCGCTGGAGTTCCACGACAAGCAGATAGCTAAGGCGATCCTGAGCCAGACCCTGATGACCGATGAGGGCATGCGGGTGGGGTCGTTCGCGCTGGCCAAGGTGCATCTGGATGTGCTGAAGATGTGCCTGCGAAAGGTGAAGCGGGACCTGGAGGAGAGCGTAATGCGGGAGCAGGTGATAAGGCCGTTGGTAGAGTTCAACTACCCGGAAGCCGCCTGCCCCATATTCAGCCTCGGCCCGGTGGAGGACAAGGACGTAGACACGCTCGCCACAGTCATCACCAAGCTCGTAAGCGGCGAAGTAGTAAGCCCGGACGAAGCCTGGATACGGGATTATCTGGGCCTGCCGGAGCGCGCGTTGAGCGAAGTCGAAACGAACACCCGCACGAGCAAAGCACCTGGTTTCGACTCCGCTCAACCAGCGAATCGCCGTTCGTTGAGCGAAGTCGAAACGAACACGACTGAAAGGGAGGCATCACATGGCGATTAGCATTACGGTGGCGGAGGTCAAGGACAAGCTCTTGATCCCATCAGCCACCACGACCTACGACACTCCCATCGACAGCCTCATCGACCTGATGCAGCCTGCCTTGGAGACTGAACTGGAACCGACCTTGCTGGCGAATGCATCGCTGGCGAGTGTGATCAAGCAGGGGATGCTGGAGGTGATTGCCGGGGAGTTCCTGAACCAGCGCAGGCGGGAGCCGGGTTATGCCGAGGACATAACAGTCGGCACGCTCAAGATAGGCGCGAGCGCGTTGGACGGTTCCGCGCTGATCTTGCAAGGCCGGGAGCGACTTCTGCCCTTTTTGTCGGGATCCCTCGACGGCGGGACAATCTCCTGCCCGGATGAGGTGACATTCGACCCGGAGGTGGAGTGGTGAGCTATGCAAGCAGGCATTCCGAAGCCATCGACCGCATCGGCGAAGCCCTGACCATCGGCGGCACGGCGTGCAAGGTAGCAGTAGATATCTGCGACAACGCCACGCTGAACAAGCTGTTCGACAGCGTGGAGGTTCTTGCCGTAGTCAAGCCCGCCCTGCTGATAGTAGCCAAAGCGGACGCCACCATCGCCGCCACCCAGACCTTCTCGCGAGACTCCCGCACATTCACCGTCCAGCGGGTAGTAGTCCAGCGCCTGGCCGGCGAGGCAGTGTGCAAGCTGGCGGTGGCGTGGTGAAGGGCGAAGACCGCGAAGAAGCACGAAAGACGCGAAACTGAAGAGAAGCGCACCAAATTCCCTCCCCCGAGGGGGAGGGCTAGGGAGAGGGCGCTACCTGCTGGTCAGCACACTGGCTGCGTGTAGCTATCTGCCTGCCAGCGCACACCGCCAGTTCATTCTGCACGGTGCATGTGCTGTAGTCGCAACGTAGCGCCCTCTCTCTAACTCTCTCCCCCAGGAGAGAGAATTACGCGCTCGTTTGCCCAACCGTCAACTGGAAACCGACAACCGTCAACCACACAGAAGAAAGGAGAAAACGCATGATTGAGAGACTAGCCAAACTGTTTGAGGCCGGGAGTTACCCGGACAAGGGGATTACCATTACAGAGGAGGATTTGGACACCCTGGCGGCAGGGTTTACCGAGGCGCCGGTGAGGGTGGAGCACGCGGAATCGCCGTTCGACGGCGCAATCGGCGCGCTCAAGCGAATCTGGCGCAAGGGCAGGGAGTTGTTCGGCACAATCGCCTTCACTCCGGAAGCCTGGGCGCTCATAGACTCCGCCAACGCCCGCAAGCTCAGCGTGGGAATCAAGCGAGACAAGTCCGCGCTGACGGAGGTCTCGCTAGTGAAGAGACCCTACATCGCCGGGGCGCAGGTGTTCAACGACCAAGCTACGGATGTCGCCGTCTTCTTCGGCGAACTGCAGGCAGATGGGAACGGCCAGTATCTGCTGCCGTTCGATGAGGATATCTGTCGACTTAGCAAAGAGAACGCATCCCTCAAGGCAGAACTGGCCTCGGATCGGGTCAACACCCGAATCGCCGAGTTCAAGCGCAGGGGGAAGATAGTCCGTGCGACCGAGGATGCCGCCAGAGCGATCCTGCTGGGCGCGGGGGATGCCGTGGTGGAGTTCAACAGCCAGAAAGTCAGCTTAGGCGAGTTGTTCGAGCAGTTCCTGGAGGCAATGCCGCCGGTGGTCCTCTTCGGAGAAACCTGCCGAGCAGAAACCCCGTCCCCCTTTACCCCGGAGCAGAGGGAAGTGTTCCGGAAGCTGGGGATAGAGGAATCTCGGGCCACCGCGCTACTGAAGTAACTGTCCTGAACACGATCTACCTGATTAAGGGATGAACAGGATTGGGTCTCTGCACACGTGAAATCCTGCCCATCATTCAATCCTGAGAATCCTGTTAAAGACAAAAACCGTTTCGTTTCGACTCCGCTCAACGAACAGCGCACGCTGGTTGAGCGGAGTCGAAACCAGCACTGAAGTCAACAACGCAAAAGGAGAACAACGCATGTCATACGCAGCCTATACTACAGCTCGGGATACCAAGCGGTCCGATGGGAAGCTGGTGTCCCTCAAGATGTCCAACGTGAAGATCGTGAAAGGGACGCTGGTGGTGGCCGATGCCACTGACGGCTACGCCACCCACACCCCAACCGCCTCTCGGCCATTCTTCGGAGTGGCCTACGAGACCATCGACAACTCCGCCGGCAGCGCGGGAGCCAAGAGCATCCGGGTAGAGACAGCCGGAGTCCACGCATTCATCGCCGCAGCAGCGGACCAGAGCTGGGTCGGCAAGGAAGTCTGGCTGTCCAGCGGCTCCAGCGGCAACAACGCCACCGTCGTGGTCTCCGACCCGGGAGTCGGCCCAAAGGTTGGCCGGGTGGTCGAAGTGGTGAGCGCAACCGAGGTCAGAGTTCTCATCACCGGCTACGCCTTCAACTTGGACGCCGAGGCCAGCTAGGGCTCGCAGTTCCGAGTAGTCCGCTAGCCCTGAGTGCTCGCCGCCGTAACGAGCCCTTGCATTTCTAGATAGGCGAATGCGGGCGGCGAGTGTATCGAAGGGCGACTAGCACAGCAAACCGTACTTCGATACGCCGCCAGCCAGGCCGACTCCGTATATGGCACATTTCTATGGCGGCTACTCAGGACTAGCGGATTCAGTGAGCAACGACCCGAAACCGTCAACCGTCAACCAACAAACCAAAGGAGAAAACACAGATGCCGATCACCACTAGCGACATGCCCAGCGTTCGGGCGCTTACTGTTGGCCTTAGGGCCATTTTCGAGGAGGCTTACCAGAGCCGGGTGCAGGAGAGCCTGCGGTCCCGCCTGGCGACCGATGTCCGCACCAACTCCGAGGCGGAGGACTATGCCTGGCTGGGAGCGGTTCCGCAGGTGAGAGAGTTCACCGATGAGCGCCAGGTCAAGGCCATCACCGGCTTCTCCTACACCATCGCCAACAAGGTCTGGGAGAACACCATCGCGGTCGACCGCGCCGCTTTGGATCACGACAAATACGGACTGATCCGGATGCGGATCCAGGACATGGCAGCCGAGGCCGCGCGTTACCAGGACCAGCTTGTCATCGAGACTCTGGCGAACGGCTTCACCGCCACCTGCTACGATGGCCAGACCTTCTTCAGTGACAGCCACTCCGGCGGCGACAACAAGACCACCAGCGCCCTGAGCGGGACCGCGCTCCAGGATGCCATCACCGCAATGATGAACTTCAAGGACGACCAGAGCAAGCCAATGGGCATCACCCCGGACACACTGGTGGTTCCGCCCGCCCTGCAGTGGACCGCGCGGGAACTGCTGGAGTCCGGAGTAAGGCCCGAGGCTTCATACAGCAGCGACAACGTCCTCAAGGGCGCTCTGAAGCTGGTTGTGACGCCTTACCTCACCGATGCCAACAACTGGTATGTGCTCAGCACAGGCCGCAGCGTCCGCCCGCTGATCTTCCAGGAGGACGCGCCGGTGGAGTTCCAGGCGATGGAGTCCGACTCCGAGAGCGGCTTCATGCGAGCCCAGTTCCTCTACGGCACCTACGCCCGCTACAACGTAGGCTTCGGCCTCTGGCAGTGCGCGTATGGGGCGATTCTGTAGCGCGGCAGAAACTGTCTTGAACACGATTGAATGATTAAGGGATGGGCAGGATTGGGCGAAAATAGACCTAATCCTGTCCATCTCCAAATCCTGAGAATCTTGTTCAAGACAATTCACGGCGTACGCTGGTTGAGCGGAGTCGAAACCAGCGCGATACTACATCACACCGCCGTTCATTTCGACTCCGCTCAATGAACGGCTCATACGAAAGGAGCAAACATGAACAGACGTAACAAGCTGATCAAGCTGTCCAGCGTGAGTTGGACACTTAATGAGGATGCCACCAAGACCGTGGATATCGACTTGCCGGACCTTGGGCCGGATGAGGGGAATGTGCTGGTGACTGTGAAGAACGGCAGCGCGGTGGTGTCGCTGACCGTGGACCTGATCAACGTGGTCCCGGACATGGACGCCGACACCAACGATGAGTCGGTCACGCTGACCAGCATGAGTATGGCTGTGTCCGGCACGGCGTCGAAGCTGATCCGAGGATTCCTGCTGGGCAAGCAGAGCAAAATCAAGTTCACCAAGTCCGCCGCAACCGCCGCCGCGTTCTCGGCGTACGTGGAAGTGAGGTTGGCCTGATGAGACCGAGAGTAACCGGCCAGATAGACGGCCTCGAACCGATCGATGAGCAGTTCCCCAACACCCCGCAAGGGTGGTCGGATGCTTGGTCAAGGTATGGCGAGTTGGCTGCGATGAACGGTGCGACCACCCGCGGCGAAGTGACCCTGGAGTTCTGTGGGCACGGGGTCGAGCCGCCTGTGCGGTGCGCGCTGGTGGCGCGGGAAGTGTGGGGTGTGAGTGATGATTGAGCTGCCTGCGATAGTCCCCGCGCCCTGGCCGCCGATATACCCGTATGACGTCGAATCCGGCCTCGCGGCGCATTTCGACATGCAAAGCGGCGGCTCCACCCTGATCGACCACAGCGGCAGGGGAAATAACGCGGCGCTGGTTGGACCGACCTACGAGACTGGCCCGCTTGGGCTTTGCCTGCGGTTCGATGGAGTCGATGACATCGGCACGATTACCGGAGATGTGATCGGTGTGGGCGATGTAACTGTCGCGGCGTGGGTGAAGCTCTCGAGTTGGGGCGGAGGAGGGTTGGGCCGGATTATCGACAACGGAAAGTATCAGTTGTATGTCCAAAGCGCTTCCGCGAACCTGAAGCTGGTGTCGAACACCGGCGGCGGGGCTGTGAGCGCGACAAGCTCTCTCGCGCTATCCGTGTGGACCCACATAGTAGTAGTGCGGAGGTCGACGGGCAAAGCGAACATCTACATCACCGGAGTCCGCTCCGGAACCGCCGAACAGGACAGCGCGGTTCCCGCGGCAGGAACAGGCAACACCGTAATGGGAAACCGATCCGCTGCGGACCGCGCCTTCGACGGCCTGTTCGGCGACATCAAGCTATACCAGCGCGCGCTGACCGAGGTGGAAGCCCAGGAACTATACCGCCGAGACGCCTGGCGGTTTGAGGTGGCGGGGTAGGGACGGGGCTGATGGTTGGATAGTTTGATGGTCTGATGGTGGAAGGCGGGCTGCACTATGCTGCGGGAACGCCGACTTCCACAAAGTCCACAAGTCTGCACTATGTGAGTTCCCGCAGCCGCACCGCCTGAAGAGAAGCTGCGGGAACTTACCATCGTGGTAGTCGAGGGGCTTGTGCAGATCGACGTTCCCGCAGCATAGCACTACACAGAAAGGAGAACAAAATGATCGAATACGCGGTTTGGGGTGGGATTGGGGGGTTGCTTTCGATGCTGACCAAGAATGGCTGCATCGAACTCCCCAAGGTGCGAGACAGGAAGCTGTACCTTGGCGGGTTGCAGGGGATATTGTTTGGGGTGGTGGCCGGGGTAATCGGAGATTCCTCCCCGGTCAACGCCTTCTTCTGGGGCGCGGGGAGTTCGGCGATGCTGGCGGGTATGGTGCAGTTCGCTGAGCGAAGGTTCAGCGGCAGCGGCCTGCCCCCGGGAATTGAGACCGACCTGCCGGTCCCGCGCCCGGCGGACGCGGCTACAGACGAGGAGACACCTGATGAAAGCGGCAATTGACGCAGGTCACGGGAAGAACAGTAACAGAAGGTATACCGGCGCGCGCGGCAACGGGTTGATCGAGGATGTGGTGGCTTTCCAGATAGCGACTCGAATCGGCCACCATCTGAGGCTGCTGGGCGTGCAGACTGTAATGACAAGGCCGGGCGCTTCGAGCGTTGTGCTTGCGGAGCGGGCGAGGATAGCGAGGGCGAACAAGTGCGACCTGTTCCTCTCGATCCATCTCAATGCCGGACCTGCTTCTGCGCACGGGGCGGAGGCCTTTGTTGTCGACGGAGACACCCGAAGCGGCAGGCTCGCAAGACGGCTGCTGGAGGCAGTGAAAGAGTGCGGGTTCGAGGCTAGGGGAGTGAAGCCATCCAGCGCGACGCATCTCGGCGGGCTGACTGTCCTCAACCGAACATACAGATCAATGCCCGCAGTGCTGCTGGAGGTGGGGTTCATCACAAATCCATCCGACGCGAAGCTACTTTCAGACAGGCACGTGCGGGAGAAGGTGGCGGAGGGGGTTGCGGGGGTGATCCACGCATCGTAGGGGCGACCCTCCGTGGTCGCCCGCGTTTCGGGATAGCGACGTTTCGGGCAGGCACGGAGACCTGCCCCTACAGGGTTCCGTTGTCTTCGCAAGACGTGAGATGCCTCCAGGTAGGATACCTGGAGGCATCGTATCTACTTAGTCCAACTCGGAAAGCGACCTCAGGCCTGCGGCGGTGACTGCGTCCTCTATGGCTTTGAGGTTTTCGCCTTTTACCACAAACACCGCCCTCTTGTTTCTTTCCAGAATGCAGCCGTAGGCGTCGGAGATGTTCAGGCCGGCGTCCTCTATGGCTTTGGCCAGCTTCATCAGGCCGCCCGGCCTGTCAGCTATCTCTATGCAAACCACATCGCTCATGGCAACCCTGAACCCGCCCTCGCTCAGTACTTTGCGGGCGCGGTCCTGGTCGTCGGAGAGCAGCCTCAAGACCCCGAATTGCCCCTCGTCGGCCAAGTCAATACTGAGCAGGTCAACCCCGGCTTCGCCAAGGAGCTTGGACACACTGGACAGCCTGCCCGGTTTGTTCTCCAGGAAAACCTCAACCTCTTTATACATGGCTACTTGCTCCTCTCGTCGATAACTCTCTTAGCCTTGCCTTCGCTGGCCGGCAGAGTGCCCGGCTCGTGGACCTCTATCCCAACACTGAACCCAACCTGTTCCTTGAGTTGCTTCTGCAGGTCGGCCCTCAGCCTCCGCAGCGATTCAACAGAACCGTCGAACCCGCTCTGCGCAAGCTCCACCCGGACTGTCATCTGGTCGAGCGCCTGCTCGGTGGAGAGGTAGATGACGTAGTTGCCGCCGATCCACGTATTGCGCAGCAGCACTTCCTCGATCTGGCTGGGGAACACGTTGACTCCGCGGATAATGAGCATATCGTCCGACCGGCCGACGAATCTTGTAAGCCGTCGATGGACCAGGCCGCATTCGCACTTTTCGGGCATCAGCGATGTGAGGTCCCGGGTCCGGTATCGCAAGATAGGCATGGCGGTGCGGCGAATCGGGGTCATAACAAGCTCGCCCACCGTGCCGTCGGGAACCGGCTTGAGGGTCTCCGGGTCGATGATCTCGACCACATAGGCGTCCTCCCAGATGTGCATCCCCGCCTGGTGGACACACTCAAACGCCACTCCCGGTCCCTGCATCTCGCTCAGCCCGTAGCTGTTGAAGACCTTGAAACCGTAGAGGTCCTGGAGTTTGTGGCGGAGTTCTTCGGTATATGGCTCGGCTCCCACGAACGCCCTCTTGATCCCCAGCGCCTTGGGGTCTTCGCCTTCCTGCACCATCCGCTCGGCCACGTGCATGGCGTAAGACGGGGTGGCGTGAACGCAGGTGACGTGGAAATCTCGGATCAGCAGAAGCTGCCTCGCGGTATTGCCCGGGCCGGCGGGAATAACCCACATCCCCAACCGCTCCGCGCCGTAGTGCAGCCCGAGGCCGCCTGTGAAGAGGCCGTATCCGGACATGTTTTGGAATACATCCTTGTGGGTGACGCCGGTGATATGCAGGCAGCGCGCCATAAGCTCCGCCCAGATGTCCACGTCTTCCTTGGTGTGGAATATGGCGGTGGGTTTGCCGGTGGTGCCGCTGGAGGTGTGCATCCGGATGACTTCCTCGTGGGGTACCGTGAGCATCCCTGTCGGGTAGCTCAACCGAAGGTCCTCCTTTGTGGTGAACGGCAGCTTGGTAATATCTTCCGCTGACTTGATATCCTCCGCCGTCAACCCCATCTCCCCAAGCTTTTTGGAGTACCATGGCGACTTCATCGCCTGCGCCACGCTGCGCTTGAGTTGTTCTCCCTGCCACTGGTGAATCTGCTCGCGCGACATATCCATATATCGCTTGCCGACTCTCTCTGCCACATCAATCATAGTTAGCGACCTCGCAATGTGTGGTTACGCCCCAACCCTGGGGCGACACTGTCATGTTAATTGGGCATCGGATAGGGAAATACCTTCTTGGAGTTAGAAGTTGGAGGTTAGAGGTTAGGTTCTGATATAATCTGGGCGGACTATCGCAACTCGGAGGACTCCGCGTGAAGACTCTCTTCAAAGATCCGGTAGGTTGGGCAAAGCGTATGGCGGGTTCGCGCCGAATGATGATCTACATGATCTTCCTGCAATTCCTTCTAGCCACCAACATGTATCTGTTCGGCGTTATGTGCGTTAGGATGGAGAGGCTGCACTACTTGGTTGGGATGATCTTCCTTACGGTGGTTTGCTTTCCTGCCATGTACATCTATGGCATGTTTCGGCTCGTCAAGCGGGTTGATGAGTTGGAGGAGTTGTTGAAGGAGCGCGGGCGAAGTTGCTGATGCTGTCGGCTTTCTCCGGGCTGGTGTAGGACATCGAGATACCCAGGAGCTTCACGGGAGTGGAATCGGTGGGGGCGGAGCTGTCCGGCGCGATCCGAGCGGTGCATATATTCCACTTGCTGCCATCCGGGTCGGTGACTTCGCCGGTCACCGCCACATTGACATAGTCCACCCGCTTCTCCCCGCTCTTGGTCTCGAAGCAGTAGAAAATAGCATCAAACCGCCCCCCGCGCCACTTCATCTCGATCACAGGGTACTTAGCCAAGTCCACACTCGCCCAAGACCCCGCGTCCGGCCACCAAACCATCTCCCCCCAATAAAGAGTCCATCGATCGCTACGCCGCTCAGGATCAAACTTCAGGCCGAAGTTCAATGCGCTGCCAGTCAGCTCTTTGACAGTGACGGCCTCGGCGGGTTTCTTGGAAAGGGAATTGTCGTAGATGGTTAGGGTGTTTGCGAGGGCGTTCGGGTTGGAGAAGTCGGCTTGCCAGCCTGGGGTTTGGGCTAGGGCTGGGGTGGAGAGGAGGAGTAGGAGCACGAAAGTCACGCAGCTTCGATTCATTACATTGCCTCATCGATATTGTCGGTTGCGCCCCGATGCGCGCGGCTTCTGGATTTCAGAGAACATTGACTTATCGCCAGAATGTGGTAATATGTAACTGCCAGTGGACAAAACTCGGCTCCATGCCGTGTGATGGCTCAGCAAGTCTGGGCCATCCTATATCCCTGGCAGATTCTCAAATGCCGCCAAGGTGAGCGGCTTTTTCTGTGTGTAATAAACCCCGTATTGCGCATCTCGTCTGTCGTCTGGGTCTCGCACCAGGCTCACCAACGGCCAGATGAGCTGAATGTATCGGTCCTCTCTTCGCTCGTACAGCCGTTGCAGTGCCCACAGGAAGTAATCGACAGCCTGTAGCCCCGCGCATACTGAGGGCGTAGTTACTCTGACGTCGATTACCGGGCAAGTAGCTATCCCGGCTTCTTCGCAGAACCTTTGCCTTGCCATCTCTATCGCATTCCGTAGTGCCTCTGTCCGGCTGGAACTGCCTCGCTTGGCGAAGGAGATGTGGTACTCGTCATGCTTGTGCAGAAGCTGTTTGAATAGACCTCTGACAAGATAGTCATATTGTTCGTTCGGGCTATACCGGTATGCGGAGTCACGTTCATTCCGCTGGCGCACGTAGTCGACGACTCTCTGCTTATCCTGCAATATGGCAAAGAACTTCATGTCATGCCGGAGAAGTAGATTGAAGACCTCACGGCGCACCTCGGGCAGATCGTCCTTAGCGTGAAATGCGACGGCTGTTTTGCCGGAGTCTATGTGCATTGACGGAACACCCTTGAAGTAGGGATCAGCCAGCAAGTGAGCGCGCAGACCATCCATATCCTGAGCCAGCGATTCAGGCTGAGAAATATCCGCCAGACCGAGGACGAAATAGCGTGAGCAACCCTCGTCGCCGACGATGATGCGTCCCTTGGCATTGAAGATTACCCCGTCGCCTGCCTCGTCAACGAAGTATTTGCGCACGGACTCGGGCTGTTCAGCCATTGCACTTCCCTCATTCACTCATTCTTCGCCACGCAACGGTCATCCTTCTCCGCTTTGGACAGGTCAAAGGCTCTCAGAACCCCCTCCACCCCCGCCCCCCCGCAGACTCCTCACAGACCTCCATCATCCGACAAAGCTCCAACCCTCGGGCCAGGGACGGCTCGGGCTGGACGCCGGTTGTGACCCCGTTGAGGAAGGTGTATAGGCATTGCATGTGGCATCTTATCCAGCCTATGCCGAATTTGGGGCCGGGGAAGTTGGCGGGTTTTTCGTAGCGTTGGACTGTGGCTATTTGCTTCCAGCCTCGGTCGCCGCCTATGGGGGTCTCGGGGTCGCGGAGGTCGTAGGCTTCCAGGTAGTTGGGCTGCATCAGGTTGAAGCGCAGCGCGCCTTTGTCGCCGTGGATCTCGAAGCGCAGTTCATCCTCCGCGCCGGTGGCTATCTTGGAAGCTTCGAGCGTGCCGATTGAGCCGTTTGATAGCCTTGCCAGGATCACGCACTGGTCATCCGCCTCCACCTTTGCCATCGCGCCGGTCTGGTCGGGCCTCTGGGGGTAGAGTATCCGCTTCTCCACCATCACCTCCGCAATCGGGCCGACCAGGTGGTCAACCATGTCGATGATGTGGGAACCGAGGTCCTGCAGCACCCCGCCGCCCTCACTCTTAAGCTGCTTCCAACCCATCTTCTTGGTCGCGTCCACGCTGCCGGAGTGCAGGTAGCAGCCCCTGAACGAGATCACATTGCCCAGGAACCCCTCCTCGATAAGCTGCTTTGCGCGCAGGGTGGCGGGGAGGAAGCGGTAGTTGAGGGTCATCTGCCCGATGCCTTTATAGCTTTTCAGAGCCTCCTCGATCCGCGCGATGCTCTCGCTGCCAACCACCAGAGGCTTGTCGCAGTAGATGTGCTTGCCCGCCTCCATCGCCGCGATAAGCTGGTCCGCGTGCTGGCTGTTGGGGGAGCAGATGTTGATGATGTCGATATCGTCCCGCGCAATAAGCTCGCGCCAGTCGGAAGTCCCAAACTCGAACCCCCCAACCTCGCGGGCCTTCTCCGCACTACTGGGATTGCTGGTAGCCACGCCCACCAGCTTGATCTTCGCAGGCGCAGGGTCGAAGAACAGCGGCAGGTTGGTGTAGCCGTAAGTGTGGACTTTGCCGATGAAGCCGAAGCCGATTATGCCGACTCGTAGGGTTTTCATATTGGTTACCTCGTGTTTGGTTGATGGTCGGTGATAGGACTGCCCTTTGGCCACCAGATGGGAAGGCTCCCTCTCCCCGCTGGGAGAGGGCTGGGGTGAGGTTCTCCTAACGTTACAGATTCCATATTCCAAACGTTGGAGGAACCGCCCCCTAGCCCCCTCCTGGCGAGGAGGGGGAATGCTATTCGCTCCTCGCTCAATGATACATCTTCCTATACAACTCCCTGTACCTCCCCAGCACTTCCCGGTACGCCTCTGCGCTTGCCGGGTTGGGCTGGAAGACTTGGGAGGGGTGGTACCAGGTTTGGACGGCTTCTGGGATTGATCGGAACTTGCCTGTGCCTGCGGCGGTGATGGCTGCGGCGCCTACCGAGGCGGCGTCGGTGTGGTCGGGGCGCTCTACCGGGATTTGCAGCAGGTCCGCTTTCATTTGGAGCCATACGTCGCTCCTGGCTGCGCCGCCCATCGAGCGGACTATCTCAAGCTCAATTCCCGCCCCCGCGAGGGGGTCGAGGCAGTCGGCAAGCAGGCAGGCGCAGGACTCCATAATTGCCCTCGCGATGTGCATTCTGGTGTGGCCGAGGGTGAGGCCGGCGATGGCTCCCCTGGCTTCGGGGATGCTCTCGGGCAAGACGCTGCCGGAGAAGTGGGGGAGGACCGTCAGCCCACCGCAGCCTATGGGGATGCTCTCCACCCCCTCCAGAAACGCGCCGTACTGGAGGTCCGGCGCGGCCATGTCCCTGAACCACTTCAGCACGATGGCGGAGGTGTTGGCAAACGGCATCGCATAGCCGAGGCCCGGGATCGCGTGGCGGCCCACCGTGAACTTCGCATCCTTGAGCACATCGGCGGTTGTGGCGATCACGGCAAGCGCGGTACCGGTGGTTTCGGAAGCGATGCCAGTGTGGACGTTGCCTACCCCGATTGCGCCAGCAATCTGGTCGTTCGTGCCTGCGCAGACCGTAGTGCCAACTGCGAGACCCAGTTGATCGGCGGCTTCGGGGAGGAGAGTGCCCACGACTGTCCCAGGCCGAACTACCCTTGGAAGCTGATCTTCGGTGATCCCGGCGGCGGCGAGGAAGTCCGGCTCCCATTTGCCATCGATCACGTTGTATAGGCCGGTGTGCTGGGCGATATTGTGGTCGGTCGCGCGCTCTCCGGTCATTTTGAAGATGATGTAGTCCGGCAGGCACAGGACAAACGCCGCGCCGCGAACCTCAGGCTCCCGCTCCATCAGCCAGGCAAGCTTGAAGATCGAAAGTTCAGCCGCGACCCAAGGGTAGCCGGTGACCTCGCGGAAGCGGTCGCGAGTCAGCCAGCCCTGTGACCACTCCCGGGCAAGCTTCTCTGCGCGGCGGTCTACCCAGACTATGAAGTCACGAATCGGAGTTCCGCCTGAATCAAGTGGGACAAACGTCTGGCCTTGGGAACTGAAACCAATGGCTGAGATGTCGAGCGGAGAAAGCCCCGATTCGGCGATGGCCTTACGGGTGCTTTGGGTAACTGCCCTCCAGTACACCTCCGCAGGCATCTCCGCCCAATCGGGTTTGAGGCAGGTGAAGGCATACTCGGTGGTGACGACAACAACCGGCCGCCCATCCTCGCCAACAATGGCGGTCTTGAGAGCGCTGGTGCCGAGGTCGTATGTAAGGTAGTATGCCAAGTGCGAACTCCTGTGACCGAATGCACGGAAGACTGAAAACTAACATGGATGAACAGGATATACAGGATGAGCTTTGCTCTCAAATCCCAAATCTCAGATCTCAGATCTTCGCATTCCTATCCTGTTCATCCTGTATATCCATGTTAGTTGAACTCCGCCGTTCCTACGGCAACGCCTGGTAGGGCAGGCCGTCTATGTATCGGCAGGCTTCCTGCATTACTTTTGAATGGTTGCCGTAGCAGGCGGCTACGTGGTGGATGTAGGGGCCTTCTATGAAGGCTCGCTCCCACGTGGGCCAGTCGTTCACCTCCAGCCAGGCGTAGGTGTTCTGGGTGGGCGGGCCGGGGATTACTTTGCCTTCGCCTCCGATGCTTGAGTACTCGCCCCGGTCGCCGTCGAACCGGAAGACCGTGATCGGGCCGTCTTTGAGTTCCCAGTGGCAGGAGCCGGGCTGGATGTCCGGCAGGATCCAGTGCGGGCCGATGCTCCCGACGCCCTTTTTCAGGCTCTCCGGGAAGGCGCAGTGCCACAGCAGGACGGCGTTGTCGTTCTCCGGGTGGCGATTGGTGAGGTCCGCGAACAGGATCGACTCGGTATCCATCGAGGCCGCCTGGAGCATCGCGGAACTGATCGCGCCGTGGACATCCGTCTCGCAGGCGACCGGTATCCCCATATCGGTGACCATCGCCGTGGCATACTCAACCATGCAGCCCAGAGCGTTGCAGATGGAGAAGAAAGTCTGCACCGCGAAGGCGTCCAGGCCCTCTTCTTCGACGATGTTCAGCATCACTTCGCGCATCGCAAACATGTTCACAATCGGCTGGATATCCTTGAAACCCTCAAATGAGATTCGATCTTTCGCGGACTCGATCTCCTTGAGGATGGCTTCCCTGTGCCACTCCGCGTCCAGCTTCACGCGGTCGATAAACCCCGCGTGGTCGATCTGGAGGACCTCTATATTGTATCGCTCAAGGAGTTCGGACTCGTTGACGATAGTGGTCCAGAAGAAGTCGATCCGCTGGCCGATCTGACCGATCCGCAGCTTCTTCACCCGTTTGACCACGTTCGCGGCCCGCATAAATGTGTCGAAGCCGTCGGTGAATGCTTCGTCGTCTATGCCGCAGTTCTCGATGTAGGTGAACTTCGCGCCTAGCTTGCGCATTACCTTGCTGGACGCGAAGAGGCCGCAGAGGGTGTCGCGGGCGCGGGTGCCGTCGGGCAGGGGGGCATCATCTCGCGGGCCCCAGAGCAGGGTCGGCACGCCGAGATCACGCGCGATCACTCCCGCCGCGCTCTCGGTGCCGAAGTTGCAGTGAGGTAGGAACAGCGCATCGATATTGCTGCTCTTGAGGTGATCGACCACTGCCTCCACATCCTTGTGTGAGCGCACCACGCCGTCCTTGATAACCTCATCTGTCCCCACAAAGTCCACATTCCAGCCTCGGAGCTTGTCCACGAGGAGGCCCTTGTAACGCAGCGCCTCCTCGTGGCTGAACACGAATTTCCCTATAGGACAAAACCCCAGCTTGGGGGGGATGGTTCTCTTGTTGAATCGAGTTTTTGGTTCCATTGGTCTGACCTCGTTGTCTGCTATTGCGCTCGCCATTCGGGTCTCGTGGTTTCGACTTCGCTCAACCAGCGGACGCCGTGCGTTGACTGGTTTCGACTTCGCTCAACCAGCGACCCCGTTCGTTGAGCGAAGTCGAAACGAACCTACCTATACCACCTATCACCCATAACCCAACACCCATCACCTGCCCCGCGTTATCCCGTGCATCAACTGCCTTGCTTTGCCCAGGGAGTTGTAAAGTTCCTTGAATACCACGAAGCGCTCTTCGTGTTTGGCGACGACGCTTGGGTTGGGGGTGAATGTGCGCTCGGGTTTCGCCCACTTGGCGGCTTGTTCCTGCATATCGAACAGGCCCATTCCGTGGCCCAGGACCAGCGCCGCGCCGAGGCAGGTGGACTCCCTCACCGACATCGTGGTCAGCGGGATTCCCAGCACATCCGCCTTCATCTGCAGCAGGTCGGCGCTCTTCGCTCCGCCGCCGATCACCCGCAGTTCGTTGATGCTGAACCCGGCGTCTGCGAGGATCGAGAGGTTCCACTTCATATCGTAGGTAATGCCGTCGATGAACGCCCTCAGCACCTCCGCGCGGGTGGTTGCGAGGTTCATCCCAAACAGCAACCCGGCCCCGGTGGCGTCGAAGTGCGGGGTGCCGGTGGGGCCGAAGTGGGGCAGCATCACCAGGTCCGCAGGCTCCCGGGACGCCGCAGCAATTATCAGGTCGTATGGGTCCTGGCCGTTTGCTTTGGCCTCGGCGGTCTCGCTGGTGGCGAACTGGTCCCGCACCCACCGCAATATGCTGCCGCCGGTCATTGTAAAGGCGACTGTGGTGTAGAGGTTGGGGATGACGTGCGGGTAGGTCGGCAGGTTGCCCGCCATCAGTTCGGGGCTGAGGATGAAATCGGGAATGGCGGGGGAGATTGCCTCGGACGTGCCTAGGGAATACGCCGCGAAACCAGCCGATGCCGCGCCGCAGCCCAAGGCTCCGGCGATCTGGTCGTGGCCGCTGACCGCCACCTGCACATCGCTGCCCAGCCCCAGTTCCCTGGCGACTTCCGGCTTGACCTTGCCCTGCACCGTGCCGCTCGGAGCGACAGTGGGCATCTTCTCTTCCGGCAGGCCGAGCAGGTCCATTATCTCTTTGGACCACTGCTTCTTGCCGACATCGAAGAACATTGTTCTGGAGGCCAGAGTGTAGTCTGTGACGCACTCTCCGGTGAGCATGTAGGCAAGCAGGTCTGAATAGAACAGGAACTTGGCTGAGCGCTCCCACTGTTCAGGTTTGTTATCCTTTACCCACAAAAACTTATACAGCGAATACATCGGATAGGCGGTGTGGCCGGTGATCCGATAGAGCTTCTCTATCCCGAACGCCTCGCTCCAGGGCTTCACGTAAGGCTCGGGTCTGGAGTCGGAGAAGGAGATGGAGTTGCTGATGAGATTCCCGTTTTCGTCCAGGCTGGTGAATGACTCGCCCTGAGACGCTGTGCCGATCCCCTGCACAGGGTCACCCGACGGTGCCTTCCGGGCAACCTCCGCGATTACCTCAAAGGAAGCCCGCATCACCTGGCTGGAGTCCAGTTCGCAAGCCCCCGGCGCGGGAAACACCGACGGATACTCCCGGTAAGCCGAAGCGATCACGCTGCCCGCGCCATCGAAGAGCACCGCCTTAACCCCGGTAGTCCCAATATCAACACCCATCAAGCTCATAGTTTCACCCCTAGTTCTGGTTGTCGGTTGTCGGTTGTCGGTTGTCGGTTGACAGTTGACGGTTGTCAGTCGACAGTCGACAGTCTTTTGTCATTCTGAGCGAAGCGAAGAATCTGCTTTTGGTTCGACGTCGGCTGGTCCGATAGCTTGTGCGGGACGTCGCCGCCCGGCTACCCAGCCCCCCAAGACCGACAGGCAGACCGAAACAAACCACACGACGCAGACGTGTACCGACTGTCTCAATACGTCGTCCGGTTGTAGCGGCGGGTCTAGACTGTTTCCTGTCGACCTCGGCATCATGAGAACTAGAGCCGACAGGATGATAGCCAGGCATAGTCCGGCAACCGCTGCGGCAACTAGGCTCCGATCCTTGCTGATCCTGACATATGCGAGCCCTGCGATGTAAAACGACAACAGCCCAACCACGGCTATGGCAGCAGCAATCATGCGCACTGCCGTGTCCGTGCCGAATCCCTGGGAGGCAGTATCAGTGCAAGCAATGAGCAAGCCAATCGCTAGTGTCCATACCACGGCGCTGCCAATTACGACCAGTAACAGGATGCCAAAGTTGCGCAGCATTGTTTTCTCCTCCGACATCAGACCGTCGGGCCATCTGGCTCGCCTGCAGCATCTTGAGTTGCACGCAGAGCAGGACGACGCCGCCCGGCTACCCAGCCTCCCAGCGTGGAGAGCGAGGCTGGAACGATAAGAATTGCTATTGGCATCAGGTGTTGCCACGGCGAGGGTTCGGGCCGCGTTGCTCGGCCTTCATCGGTTACCGACAACGTCGTACCCATTATGGCCATTGCAGCCACCAATGCCAGCCCAACCATCGCTGCGCGAACAAGACTGCGGTCGCCACTGAGTCTGGCATAGGCAAAACCGGCACTATAGAACAAGACCAAGCCCACTACAATAATAGTAAACTCGACCACGGAATTAGTATCTTGAAAACCGAAACTCCGACGAAGCACGTCGATGTGACTGATCGCCACCTCCGACGCCACCTCAGCCACCAGCGTCCATAACACCGCACTGGCAATGACCACTACCGCGAAGATGCCAAAGTTACGCAGCATTGCTTTCTCCCCCACCTCAGAAGCCCCTCACCCCGCCCCTCTCCCGGGCGCGGGAGAGGGGGTTCTCGCGCCCTTCGCGATTCTCACTCGTTAACAATCCTCAACCTGAAAGTCTGCTGGTGGATTGATTGGTCTACTGTGCCGTAGGCGTCGTCTGAGCCTATGTGACCTATTATTATGAACTTGCCGTCCTTTAGGCGGATGCCTTTGGGGTAGTATGCGGTGCCGGGGAGGTCCAGCTTGGTCCAGGTCTTGCCTTTGTCGGCTGTCCAGTGGGTGCCTTCGGTCGAGAAGTGCAGGATTATGCCCTCCGGGGTCTGGAGCATAAGCGGGTAGCCACTGTGCGGGAACGGTGCCTGCGACCAGGGACCGGCTATGAATGTCTTGCCGGACTTCTTTGCAATGCTCTGCTGGCGGTCGCTGTACCACCAGCTTGCAGGCGGGGTCGGGCCCATCGGGTTAGCGCCGGGTGGCAGCGTAACCTGGTGGTCCGGAAGATGCTCGGAGCGGTGGACCCACAGCAGGTCGCCGTTGTCCAGTTCGCAGAAGTCGCTCTCCTCGCACCCGCCCTCGCGGTATGGCACAAGTACGATCGGCTTGCTCCAGCTCTTGCCTTTGTCTGCAGAGACAAACATCATCTTGGTCAGCGGGCTGTCGACCCGGATATCGCCGGAGGTGGGAGTGCCCTTGAACCTCTTCTGGCACCCGGCAAACAGCACCAGCCTGCCGTCTTTGAGGGGCTTGATAAGCGTGGGCCAGCAGCGGTATTCATCCGCGGGCATAAAGTAGACCGGCTTGCCCCAGGTCCTTCCCTTATCTGTGGAGCGCTGGGTGTAGCCGGATTCTTTCATGTCATCCAGCGGCCACACGGGGCGGACCATAGTCCAATTCGGCAGCACAGCCATCCCGCGCCCGGAGGTCCGGGATAGGGAGAAGTATGTGTAGCCGGACGCAATCTGCTCGCCGCCGCGGTCCAGCGTAACAACCTTCCAGGTCTTGCCCTCATCCTTGGATTCCATCATCGGGCAGGTGGAGACTGTCTTGTCCTTGGGGCCGGTCAACTGCCGGAAGTCGCACTGCAGAGTGCCGTCCGGAAGCTGCCAGAGGCCAACCCACGAAGTGTAGCCCGGAGTTTCCGGCGAGTGGTAGATGGTCTTCGCCTCGTAATCATAGACCTCTACTTTGATTCCCGCATTGGCCTTGCGCCCGGAAACCGAGCAGACAATGCACACCAGCGCTAATAGTACGATAAGTCTGATCATTCTCGTTGTTACCTGGCTTTCTGTATCTAGTAGGAATGTCCATGGTTGATACGCAGTAAGCCCCTCACCCCAGCCCTCTCCCACTGCGGTGGGCGAGGGAGTTGCTCGCGACTCTGCTTTCCACTTTCCGCTCTCCGCTTTCTACTGAGCCGTCACTCCGCAACCATTCTCAGCTTGAAGGACTGCTGGAAGATGGACTGGTCTACTGTGCCGTAGGCGTCGTCACCGCCTACGTGACCTATGATGATGATCTTGCCGTCCTTTAGCTGCATTCCCTTGGGGTAGTATGCCGTGCCTGGGATGTCCAGCTTTGTCCAGGTTTTGCCAACATTACTTGTCCAGTATATGCCATCCGTGGCGCAGTGCAGGACCAGGTTCTCCTGGGTCTTGATGACCAGCGGATAGCCGCTGTGTGGGAACGGAGCCTGCTCCACCGGGCCGGGGATGAATGTTTTGCCGGACTTCTTGGTGACGCTCTGCTGGCGGTCGCTCCAACCGAAGCTTGCCGGGGGGGTCGGGCCCATTCTGGCGCCAAGCGGATGGATAGGGACTTCCTTGCCGGGATAATGCTCGGACCGGTGCACCCAGAAGAGGTTGCCGTTATCGAGCTCCGCGAAGTCGCTCTCCTCGCACTCGCCTTCTCCCGGGGGAACCAGGGCGATGGGTTTGCTCCAGGTCTTGCCTTTGTCGTCCGACACGAACATCACTTTGTCCATATTGTTGATGGGATAGTTCATGTCGGTGGGTTGGCCGACAGACCGCTTCCAGCAGCCTGCGTACAGCACCAGCCTGCCATCACTCAGCGGCTTGATGAGGGTCGGCCAGCAGCGGTACTCGGCAGCCGGGAGGAAGTAGATGGGGTCGCTCCAAGTCTTGCCACGGTCGGTGGACCGCACCACGTAGCCCGTGGTCATATCAGTGGATACACCGGTCGGCCACACCGGGCGGACCATCGTCCAGTCCTTCAGCACGGCCATTCCGCGACCGGAGTTCTGCGACATCTGGAAGATCCCGCCGGAGCCGGTGCCTTCGCCCTGCCTGTCGGTGGTGACTTTCCAGGTCTCGCCCTTGTCCTTGGATTCCATCAGCGGGCAGGTGGAGACTGTCTTGTCCTTGGGGCCGGTTACCTGGCGGAAGTCGCAGTAGAGCGTGCCGTCGGGCATTTCCCAGAACCCCACCCACGAGGTGTAGCCGGGGGTCTCGGGCGAGTGGTAGATAGTCTTGCTCTTGTAGTCATAAGCCTCGATCTTGAGGCCCGCGTTAGCCTTGCATCCGGTGACTATGCAGATCAGCGCCAGTAGTGCGATTAGTTTGATCATCTTTGTTACTTGCCTTTCTTGGTTGACGGTTGTCGGTTGACGGTCGGCAGTCGGCAGTCGACAGTCATTTGTCGTTCCGAGCTTGCGAGGAATCTGCTTCTCCCGACCAGTCCAACAGCAGATTCCTCCTTCGTCGGAATGACAGAGTCTATACGTATCGATGGTCCGACCGACGACCTTCGACCGACGACCGCTACTTTCTATACTTCCCCAAATCCACCAGATCCTTCACCAGCACATCGCTCCCCGTGGCTATGGATTTGTTGGCGGCTATGCCTGTCAGGATGCTTACTGCTCCGGCGTAGGAGCCTGCCTGGTAGCCCAGCGGGTCGGATTCCGCGCCCTCGAATAGCATCTGGAGCAGCTTGTCGTCACCACCTCCGTGGCCTCCGGTGGCTTTGGGGACAGTGTAACTTATTCGCTGTTTGCGGCGGTCGAAGACGTCGAAGTAGAAAGCCGGTTCCTGCGCGTGGACTCCGCTGCCGTACTCGTTGGCCTCCAGCCTGCCGTTTGTGCCGTTGATGGCTATCCGGTAGCCTTCCCAGGGTGAGTGGGCTGTGAGGGAGTAGCTCATGATCGCGCCTTCGTTGTATCTCACATTGACGCTCATCGAGTCTTCAATGTCTATCTCATCGGCGAACACGCATCTGTCGCGGTAGTAGCCGTCGGCGCTCTCGCAATCGAAATACATGCGCTTGGTGAACGGGTCCGCGGTGATGTCCCAGTAGAACTCGCAGGTCTTTTTGTACTGGCAGGTGTGGCAGCGTTCGCCGCGTTCCTTGCGGGTGGGGCCGTAGAAACGCCGCGTGCCGTAAGCCATAACCTGCTCAGGCTCCTGCTGTATCCACCAGTTGACCAGGTCGAAGTGGTGGGTGGCTTTGTGGACCAATAGCCCGCCGGAGTTTTCCTTGCGGCGATGCCAGCGGCGGAAGTAGTCCGCGCCGTGGCTGGTATCCAGCAGATACTCGAAGTGAACGCTCAGCACCTCGCCCACCGCCCCTTCCATTATAGCCTGCTTGATGGCCGTGGAGAACGGGGCGTAGCGGTAGTTGAATGTGACGATTATCTTCCGGCCGGTGCGCTTTTCGGCTTCGAGGATGGCGTTGCACTTGTCGGCGTCGATGGTCATGGGTTTTTCGGTGATGACATCGGCCCCCGCTTCCATCGCCTTGATCGCATACTCGTGGTGGTAGCGGTCCATGGTGGTAATTATGACCGCGTCGGGCTTGGTTTCCGCCAGCATCTTGTCGCAGTCGGTGTAAGACGGAGCCACCGCCCCCGAAAGCTCCTTCAGGGCATCTATGCGCAGCGGGTTGGTATCGAAAACCCCCACCACCTCCGCCGACTCCCCGAAAGTCTCAACCATGGGCTTTGCGAACATATAGGTAGCCCTGCCGCTCGCCCCAACCAACGCATATCTCTTCACCGCCATCAGACCAACCGCCTCCCAGTGAGTATTCAAGTAAGTTTACCACGCGCGGACTGTGAGTTCAAAGTTGGGGGGTTACGGTTGACGGTTGACGGTTGGGTTCGTTTCGACTTCGCTCAACGAACGGGCGCTGGTTGAGCGAAGTCGAAACCAGGTATGCGGCCGACTGTGGACTGTTGACTGCCCACCCCCTTCACCTCATCGGCCTTCGGGTTACCTCCGAAACGTAGACTTCGTACCAGCCGGCGTAGGGGCCTTGTTTGTAGGCTTGGCGGAGGCGGAGGCAGGCTGACCTTAGCGAATTGAGGACCGCGGATGGGAGCCTGCCGGTCATTCTTGCGATGGTGTGGCAGCCGAGCCCCTCCAGCGTCAGCCGAACGCACGCTTCCTGGCGGGATGACAGACCGGCCACCTCTATGAGGTAGCGGAGGTGAAGCTCGAATGCGAGGTCGTCGGCTTCGCGGGGGATGCCCGGAGGGCCGAGGGCGGGCGCGCGCCTGCGGTCGTTGCACATCAGCCGCCGAAGCTGGTGTTGGGAAAGGCAGGCGACCTTTCTGCCAAGCAGCCGCTTGCGGGAAAGATGGGCATCCGCCTGAGTGTCCAGCCAGCCGGAAAGGTCCGGGGAGAGATCGGCAGGGGGAGTGGGAGAATTAACGAGCATGCTTCATACCTCCATGTACAAACATACGTTCGCTACAACGGAGATATGATACCCTGTTCACTACTAGTTGTCAACATGACAAATTCCCTCCCCTGGGGGAGGGCTAGGTGTCACCCCGAAAGCACCGACAAGGAGCGGAGCGACTGCGATGCGAAAGGGGGAGAGGGCGCTCTCTATCGGTTTCCACTTTGGTTCCAGACTGTAAATGAAGTTCGCTATTCATCAGTGCTTGCGGTTCTTTCGTGGCCACTGTGCGTGATTGCCACAGAGCGCCCTCTCCTCAATCCTCTCCCCCAGGAGAGGAAGTTTCACGCGCGCTGATTTACCATAACCCCCATTACCGGCCCGGCAATCAGCAAACCAGGGGATGTTGGGCGCTGCGCACAACCAAACCTACCGCCCGCCGATCCCGCACATGAGGTTTTTAATAGCCCACGCCACCTCCCCTGAAGACGATTGGATTCCTTACCCCTATATGGGGGGTGGGAATATGGTTGGGGTGGGAGTTGGCTATAGCTGAAAATCATCGGCTGATTTTTTGCCGATATGTCTTGCACTGACATGCTATGGCACTGTGGTGTGGTATAATGCCTGCGTAATGGAGTCTGCCAGGTCTAGCGCGCGGAGGAACTCTCTATGCCGATGATTCATTGCCCGCACTGCAATGCAGCAAATCCGGACTATGCGCAGTTGTGCACTAGCTGCAGAAAGTCGCTCAGAATCGGAGAGTCTGCACAGCCCGTTCCCACCGCCCAGACTGGCGCTTCAGCACGACCTCAGCCATCACCGGCGAACGATGGACCATTGTGTATCGCGACAGGACACACAGGCATACTTGAAGTGTACAAGACCCGTGTGGTCATCCGCAGACATACGGGCATCGGCAATCTGCTGCTTTTCGGGGCCAAAGGGAACAAAGAGATACAGATTCGCAAGATCTCCTCGATCCAGTACAAGCTCCCGGGCATCATGTTCGCGGGCTATATCCAGTTTACTTTTGACGGTGGTGCGGAAACGAAGAAAGCGCTAACCGATGCTGTTAGCGACGAAAACACCGTGATGTTCAGGCCACAGGCGCAGCACGAATTCGACAGAGCAAAGAAGCTGATCGAGGAGTTGATGGAAGAAGCGCACAGGCCGGCAATGCAGCAAGTCGTGCAGCACCGATCACCGTTGGATGAGATTGAGCATCTAGCGAGACTGCGAGACGCGGGAATCGTCACTGAGCAAGAATTCCTGCTCAAGAAGAAAGAGTTGCTTGGGCTCTAGACCGACGTGGTGTTCTCGGTTGTTTTGTTAGCATCGCTGCCGCAGGAGATGGCCGCCTCTGCGAGTTGGGCACAAGCAATCGGGTAACGAATGGACTGTGGTATAATTCCTGCGGTATAGAGTAGCCTTACTCCGAGGCGGTGTAGAATGGTCTGTTGGTTCTGTGGGTCGGATAATGACGATAAGCGCGTGACGTGTTCACACTGCTACGCGGACCTTCGTGACCGCAGCCAACCGGGCATAAAGTCCGGAGAAGTGAGCGACCACCACACCGGCAGCCCGCTGCCTGCCGAAGCGAATAGCGAAAGCCTCGATTCAGCACAGGAGCAGCAGACCCCCGCGAGCGAAACCATTGCGTTTGGTATTGTACCACCCGCGCCGCCCAGGCGCCGGGTTTGGCTTTGGGCAGCCTGTACTGTTGTGATTCTGCTCACAATCATCGGGATAGGTGTTGGACGCTCACGGTCCCCCGCACCCGAGCGAGCGTCAACCGAAGGCACCCCGAAGGTTTCGCCGGGGCAGTACTTCGAAGCGCCCACAGCACCACAGCCCACGCAGCGGACGGCAAACGCCCAGCCGTCTGCAACCGGGACAACGTCCGCCCGACCGCCCCAGTCACCAGGTGGTGCTCATCCCACTAACCAGCGTCAACCGAGAGAAACAGGTTTGACTCTCCTGCGGTCCTGGCAAGGCAGCGCCCAACTGCTCACGCCTGACTTCAGCACGGAGCTTTTCAGCGTTGAAGCCCCCTGGCTAGTGGCGTGGCAGGCGGTACCAAGAATGCAAGCAGCGGCAGAGGTAGCTCCAGGAATATCCATGCCGTCCTTTGGCGCATTCAGTGTCACAGTAGCCAAAGAAGGCTACGACGCAAACCCGGCGATGCCGTTTGCGGACCCCAACGCGACAAATGTCGCTTTTCAGCTAGCGGTTCCGGGCCAGCAGTGGCTCCCCAGCGGTTCCAAGAGAATCTACCATCCAGACGGAAACTGCTATATCCGGATTGATGCCACGAGCTGTGATTGGGAGGTCGCAGTCTACCGTATCGAAATGGAGAGATGAATCTGAGCGGGTGGTAGCTCGCTCGGTGTTTCGGGACTTGAGCGGAGCGGAAGTCCCGAAACTAATCCTCTCGTGCGTGGGTTCTGTTTCGGGATTTCCGGAGCGGTTGAGAGGTAATGCGCTCAGCCAAGCCTCAGTGGTCGCTCCTCAAATCCCGAAACACCGCTGGTTGTGAAAGATACCGGAGGCCGATCCTGGAGGTGAGGTTTCCGGTATTTTCTGTGTGCGGCGAGCTGTGTGAAAAGCAGATTCCTCCTGCGTCGGAATGACAACAATCGAGAGCCGACCGTCAACCGTCAACCCCCAACTCCCGACCGCCGACTCCCAACCGTCAACCGGCAACCGTCAACCCCTGGAGGCTGGATTGTTGACTACGTATCTTGTGCTGTGCTAGACTGAAAACGCACTGCGAATGCGCAGAAATGTACCCGCTGGGCGATGGAGGATTGTATGAGCGACAAACAAATCAAGGTTCTGGTAACAGGCGCAGGCGGGTTCATTGGGCACCATCTTGTCACATTTCTGAAGGCCAGGGGATACTGGGTCCGCGGCGTGGACATAAAGCTGCCGGAGTTCGACGAGACGGACGCGGATGAGTTTGAGGTGCTGGACCTCCGCCGGTGGGACAACTGCCTCCTGGCGACGCGGGGCATCGATGAAGTGTATGCGTTGGCGGCGGACATGGGCGGAATGGGGTTCATCTCAGCTCACCACGCGCTTATCCTCCACAACAACTCCCTCATCAACCTCCACACCCTGGAAGCAGCCCGAGCAAACGGCGCAACCCGATACTTCTACACCTCCTCGGCGTGTATCTACCCCGAGTTCAAGCAACTGACAGAAAACGTAGTCCCCCTCAAGGAAGAAGACGCCTACCCCGCCGACCCGCAGGACGCATACGGCTGGGAGAAGCTGATCACCGAGCGACTCTGCAAGCACTACAGGGAAGACTATGGGCTGGAAACGCGCATTGTCCGCTTCCATAACATCTTCGGACCCCACGGCACTTGGGAGGGCGGCCGCGAGAAGGCCCCCGCCGCGATGTGCAGGAAAGTGGCGTACGCAAAGCTCACCGGTAACAATGTAATAGAGATATGGGGCGACGGCGAGCAGACACGGTCGTTCTGCTTCATCGATGACTGCGTGGACGGAATCTTCCGGCTGATGAGGTCCGACTTTGTCGACCCGCTCAACCTCGGCCAGGACCGCCTCATAAGCATCAACGCCCTTGTGGACATGGCAGCCGATATCGCCGGCATAAAGATAGTCAAGAAGCACATCGACGGCCCGCAGGGGGTGAGAGGTCGCAACTCCGACAACACCCGCCTGAGGCAGGTGCTTGGTTGGGAGCCTCAGATATCCCTTGAAGACGGCATGGCGCGAACCTACGTGTGGATTGAGGAACAACTCAAAGCGCAACTGGCAGCCGCCGGGAAAATCTAGGCCGGACAACGCCGGATTGCCGGGAATGAGTATGAAGGGACGCGTGGCTGCTTTGTCGGCATTTCTGCCTGGAGATGATTGTGACGGAGCGTGCCGCGTTGACCCGGCGCAAGCGGGGAGCCTCTCCCTGCCGCTCGCCTCAGCGGAACACAGACGCCATGCGTGACACTCTCATCAACACACGGACTGCCGCAACACTGCCACCCTCTTCGCCCGCCACGGGGCGCTTTTTAATCACCATCCGCCAAGCAACTACGTCAACACACGCTCGGCTCACAGGAAGCCAGGGCAAAGATAGGAGTCAGCCGGAATGAAAGTAGCAGTTATCGGAGTAGGTTATGTCGGGCTCACCACCGGGGTGGCGCTGGCCTGTATAGGCCACGAAGTCACCTGCGTGGACACGGATGAGGCCAAGCTGGCCCTGCTGAAGTCGGGGAAAAGCCCCATCCACGAGCACGCCATCGATCAGGCAATGAAGCTGGCTTCCAAGCGGATTCGCTACACCAACGACACCCGGGCAGCCGTCGCTGAAGCGGCGATGATCCTGATAGCCGTCGGAACGCCTCCCCGCGAGGATGGCCAAGCGAACACCTCCTACGTGGAGGCTGCCGCGTCGGAAGCGGCCCAGGGCATGCAGTCGGGCAGGTCATATACCGTGGTGGTGAAGTCTACCGTCCCCATCGGCACGAACCGCAAGGTGGCAGCCGTGATATCCGGGTCGCTGCGTGAGCGGGGAGTCGAGGCGAAGGTCTCGTTTGCCTCCAACCCCGAGTTTCTTCGGGAAGGCACCGCATTGTATGACACGTTCTACCCGGACAGAATAGTGGTAGGTTCGGATGACGAAGAGGGGCTGTCGAGCGTGTACCAGATGTATCGCCCTATCCTCGAACAGACCTTTGAGCCGCCGCCTTTCCTGCCGAGGCCGGAGGCGATGAAGCCGCCCACCCTGATCAGCGCCGACCTCACCAGCGCCGAGATTGCCAAATACGCCTCCAACGCTTTCCTGGCCGCCAAGATCAGCTTCATCAACGAGATGGCCGGACTGTGCGAGAAAGTGGGGGGCGACGTGGTGGAAGTGTCGAGAGCCATGGGCCTGGACAATCGCATCGGGCCGAAGTTCCTCTCCGCGGGAATCGGATGGGGAGGAAGCTGCTTCCCGAAGGACACCCTTGCGTTGATGGCTGTCGCCAAGGAACACGACTACACTATGCCGTTGGTGCAGGCGTCAGTGGACGTGAACTATCGGCAGCGGCTGCACGTGGTCGAGCGGCTTCGCGAGATCCTGGGCGGGGTCGAAGGCAAGACCGTCGCGGTCCTCGGGCTGACGTTCAAACCGGGCACCGATGATATGCGGGAATCGCCCGCTGTGGACATCATCCGGCTGTTGTGCGACCAGGGGGCGAAGGTCCACGCGCACGATCCCGTTGCAATGGCCAGCGCCAGAACCCTGCTTGCCGAGAGTGCGGTGGAGTTCTTTGACGACCCATCCAAAGCATGCGCTCACGCGGACGTGCTGCTGATTGCGACCGAGTGGCCGCTGTACCGCAAACTGGATCTCGGTAGACTGGCCAAGTCGATGAATACGCCGCTGCTGCTGGATGGCCGCAACTTCCTCAGCCCAACAGACTGCGCCGATGCGGGGTTCAGCTATTATGGGATCGGGAGATAGACGAGCCTACCGGCGCCACCCTTGGAGGCAGAGATGCAGGGAAACGACAGTTCTAATCTCCACATTGGCAAGAACAGGCAGTTGTTTTTCGATAACCAGATGGTCGAGAGGGCGCAGGACCTCACAAGGGTTTTCCACACGCCCAAGGCCGAGCCGCAGCCACTCATTCAGGCGGACAAACCGTGGGAGCGCATCACCTACTTCGCGGTCTGCACCTATCAGATTGTGCACGACAGCCAGGGCAAGTGGCACTGCTGGTACGCCGATTGGCACTACGACCCCAAGCTGTTTGCCGAACGGACCAATTGGTACGATATAGAGACCTCGTTCTTCCACCTGTGCTACGCGACCAGCGAGGATGGCATCCATTGGACCAAGCCCAACCTCGGCCTGCACTACACCGAAGACGGCCAGGACACCAACCGCATACTCAGCGATGTGAAGTACGGCGCGATATACATAGTCACACCGATTGAGGACACGTTCGAACAAGACGCCACGAAGCGGTTCAAGACTCTGCTGGTGAGATGCAGCAACGAGGTCTACCGGATAGAGGCCGCGCACAGCCCCGACGGCATCCACTGGACCATCTACGATACCCCACCCTGCTTCGGAACCTGGGGGCCTTATCTTAACGACATGATGGTGCTCAACTACGATCCACTGTCACGCTGCTACATCGCAAACGTGAGAAGCCCCTATCAAGCTGCTGCGCCGCTGACCTTGAATAGCCCCGTGGCTAACAGTTTTGTGGGGCCCAGTGAGCCGGGCGCCTGGTGGAAGGGGAACAAGCGACGCGTCTTCCAGACCGAGTCCAGCGACTTCCTGCACTGGTCGCAACCCTACCCGATATTCGAGCCTGACGAAGAGGACAACCTGGACGAATCGTTCTACGGGATGTGCCAGACCAAGGTGGGAGACACGCACATCGCGTTCGTGAACCTGTTCCACGAGTGCGCGAACACAATGGAAGTCCGGATGGCCTCTTCCCGCGACGGCAAGAGCTGGGGATGGGCAAATCAGCGCCAGCCGTGGATCGCGCCCGAGAAGATGAGTGGGAACCAGTGGGACAGCGTGATGACCTACCTGGGAGTCCCGCCGATCGAGGTCGGGGACGAGCACTGGGTCTACTACGCAGGCGCCAAGAACCACCACGACTGGTACATGACCGGAATCCTCGAGGGGCTGGACCATCCCGAAGCCAAGGATATGGCGAACGTGGGCTATTACCTGGGCCTTGCCAAGATGCGGCTGGACGGATTCGTGTCTCTGGACACATCCCCGCACCGCGAAGGCATACTCGTCACCCGGCCATTCTTCCCGGAGGGCAACAGGCTGGTGATCAATGCCAAGGTTGAAGAGGGCGGATATGTGGATGTGGAGGTGACAGACCTCGATGGCAAACCGCTGCCGGGCTTCAGCCGAGCGGACTGCGACAGATTCACCGGGGACAGCGTCCGGCACGTGGTCACCTGGAACGGCAAAGAGGACGCCGAGTTCACCAAGCACACTCCCGAGGGGTACACCAGTTGGGGCTACTACAAGCTCAATATCTATATGCGCAAAGCCAGCCTATACTCGTTCCAGTCCACGGACGACCCATTCGCCAAGTCCTCCGTAGACCCGGACCTGAGCAGGAAACTCAGCGTGAGGAAGTGGGAGTAGGGCAAGCAGCGCCCGGCCCTGATAATGCTGGAAGCAATTCGCGTAACCGCATCGTCTCTGAGATAGTCTAACAACGTACGGGATACGATGAGTACAAATCCCTGAAGGAGTGACCGATAATGAAGAAAGTCTTTGTGGTTGTCCTGGTTGTGGTTGCTGTTGCGTTCGCATCGATCGCCTGGGCGCAGTATGGCGGTAATGGCGGCGGCGCAGGCCGTGGTGGCGCTGGTGGCGGGCGTGGAGCCGGTGGCATGGGCGGCGGGATGATGGGCGGAAGCCTGTCGATGGCGGTTATGACTCCGCCGGCTGCGGGCATCGATATGTTCGCGACCGCGCTCACCCTTACCGCAGACCAGAAGGCCAAGCTCAAGGACATCCTGACCAAGAGCGAGGCATACATTCAGCCTCTTCAGAAGAAGGCGACAGACAACACCCAGGCTCTTCGAGAAGCCCTGTTTGCAGCAACTTTCGATACCGCGAAGGTCGTGAGACTCACCAACACCGGCAAGACCCTCGAAGCTCAGATCATCGATGCCAGGGTCAATACCTGGGCTCAGATAAGAGCCATTCCTCTCACCACTGAGCAGTTGACCAAGCTGCAGCAGGGCGGTGCGATGATGTTCCGCGGCCGCATGGGCGGCGGTGGTGGTGGCGGCTTTGGCGGCGGCAGAACGCCCGGGGCCGGTGGGGCCAACCCTCCCGGCGGCGGGAATGGCGCTCCGCCTCCTCCCGGTGACGGTCCTCCGCCCCCTCCTCCCGGAGAGTAACTAGGGACGCGCACACCTAGAGAATTACGGAATACGCAGGGCAGCCCGAAACGGTTGCCCTGTTTCTGCGTGTGGCCGCCAAGCAACTTGCCGCGAGAAGCTGTATAATCTTCGTGAACAAGAAAGAGGGGCAGACTCACGTGCCAACCAGGAAAGCCAAACCCCAGAGCGAGACCGACCTCCATCGCCCGGTAGCCGATTACCTGATCGACCAGGGCTATACCGTGCGAAGCGAGGTCCACAACTGTGATATCGCGGCTGTAAAGGGCGACGACCTGGTGATTGTGGAACTGAAGCTGGCCCTGAACCTGCCCCTGGTCGCGCAGGCCGCGATGCGGCAGAAGGTGACCGACTCGGTCTACATCGCCATCCCCCGCCCCCCCAACAAGAACAAGTGGCTGAGGCGGAACAAGGCGGCGATGAGCCTGCTGCGGCGGTTGGAGATTGGGGTGATACTGGTGTCGCTGACCAACCGCAAGCCGTTGGTGGAGGTGATAACCCACCCGGAACCGTTCGAGCCACACAAGCGCCCATCAGCCCACCGCGCCATACTCCGCGAGGTCGAGAAGCGTTCAGGGGACTTCAACCAGGGCGGCTGCACGCGCACCAAACTGGTCACGGCGTATCGTGAGAACGCGGTCTTCGTGGCGGTGTGCCTCGCCCAGAACGGCCCCCAGAGTCCCCGCCAACTCCGCGCGCTGGGCACGGGCGAGAAGACCTACAACATCCTCCACGGCAACTACTACTCCTGGTTCGAGCGGGTGAAGAAGGGTGTCTACGCCCTCACTCCCAGAGGCAAGTGTGAGCTGGACCAATACCCCGAACTGGCGCAGCGCTATCGGGAGTTGCTGGCGGCGATGGGCGAGAACAGCAGCCCCTAGCGAGCGGGCTGTCTCTCGGCTGCTCCGACTATCCGCTACCTCGGTTCCCCCGCCCCCACTGTCATCACCCCGCCCTTATCCCACCTCGCTTTGGCAGGGTTGGTGTGGCCTTGCCAGGGTGTGCCGGGGCCGATGGTGGGGAGTGGGTTCTTTATTGTCCACCAATCTGGCTTGACCTTCTTGAGCGGGTCGGTGGACAGATAGTAGGAGACGTCCCGCAGTCTGTCTGTGGTGGGTGGTCTGACAGTGAAGCTGTTGCCGGAGACAATACGGTTGCCGTGCTCGAAGTGGTTTGTGCCAAACGTCGCATAGGTCCACATAGGCAGGAGTGCGGCGTAGATGTCGTTGCCCACGAAGGCCTGACCGTCCGCCTGGGGACTCCAGGAACTCATGAAAATGCCGTTTACCGTGGCCGCGTTCCGGAAAATAGTGTTGTAAGGCCCGGCAGGCTGGCCGTGGGAGGCGTCCAGTTGGATGGAGCACACGATGTTGCCCTCGGCAAGGTTCGCGAATGGCCGGTTGCCGTGGAAGACTATGTCGCCTGAGTAGGTCGCCAGGAACTCCGTGCGGGTGGCGTCGCGCGAGTAGTTGTAGCCGAGCACGTTGCCGTTCGGCCCCACCTGAAACAGCATCGAGTGCCGCAGATGGCTGAATACGTTGTCCTGCGCGAGGCATTCCCCGGTATGGCTCTGAAACACCACCCCGTACGCGCGGCCTCCGCCTCCATAATTGAACCCGTCGTGGAAATAGCAGCCCGTGACTTGTACTTTGGTGGAGTCGATCATCCGAACGTGCGCCGAGCAGCACTTGACCAGCTCGCACCCCCTCACCCAGCAGTTCGCGGCGAGGTTGAAGCCTATGGTGTCGCCGCCGCCGGGCTTGGCAGTGTCCGCGCGCTCAATGATGAGGTTGTCGATGCCCACATCGTGCGCCATCGCCAGTTTTTGGATGGTGGGGCTGAACTCGGCCAGGTAGTCCGCGCGAAGCTCCTGCTCCAGCTTCAGTCTGTTGCCGGATATGCCTGTGATCTTCACTATCTGCCCGACAGCGTCCGCTGCCCAGGGGTTGCCGAAGTCCCACGCGGGGTCGTTGTGTTGGGTAACCCTGGCGAAGTCACCGACAGCGAACCCCGACCCGTCCCGCACATCGATCCATTTGCTGTGGATGGCTTGTGGGCTAAACGGCTGAACGGCCCCCGTGAGGCTTCCGGAGATGTTGATGCAGTTCTCTGCCGACCCGCCGAGGTCGAAGCGCAGCCTCGCGAGATTGCCCTTGGGCCCGCGCTCTCCCCGCAGCACAACTCCGCTGGGCAGTGAGACTGACGACGTGAGCCTGTAGGTTCCTGCAGGGAAGATGACAGCCTGGCGTGCAGGGTCGGACGCTGCCATGTCTATCGCTTTGCGGACCGCTGCGGTGTCGTCAGATGTTCCGTCGCCCACCGCCCCGGAGTCCTTGACCGATCTGCCGGCCTTGTCGGGAATTGCGCCCGAATACCCCGCCGAACGCCAAGCATCTATGAACGTGCGGCTGCTGGGGATAGTCGCAGCGGACGCAAGGCCACACAGACACACCGCCGCAGCGAGCAATATCGACACAAAGCCCTTACAGATGGCGCTCTCCCTGATTCGCGATTACGCGTAGTCCCGACCCGGCTAGAACCCCACCGCCTGATCGTACTTGCTGAATGTCGTGCTCAACTGCTCGTGCGTCACTCTCGCCTGGCCAAAATTGGTCCTGATGACGACAGCCGCCGACAGGTCGGCTCCGGAAAGATCGGCTTCGGACAGGTTCGCGTCAGAGAGGGTGGCCCGGATGAGCTTGGCATTGGTAAAGTCAGCCCCGGACAGGTCCGCCTTTGTGAAATTGGCGTGAACAAAGTCAGCCCCGCGAGCCTTAGCCCCCGTGAGTGAGGTCCTGACCAGATTGGCTCCGCTGAAGTTCGCACTCTCCATCTCCACCCACGCGAGGTCCGCGCCTGCCAGATCGGCCTCCATCAGGAACGATGAGCGCATCTTGGCTCCGGTGAGGCTGGCAGCCACCAGGCTTGCTTTGGGCAGGGTAGCGTCCTGAAGATTGGCGTATGAAAGGTCCGCCCTGGAGAGGTTCGCTCCGGACAAGTCCGCCCCACTGAGATTTGCGCGAGAGAGATCAGCCATATAGAGGTTGGCCCTTACCAAGCAGGCCTTCGACAGATCGGTCCCGGCCAGGCCGCTCGCGTTGAGATCCGCCTGTTCGAGGTCCAGTTCTACATTGGGGTTTTCGAGCCGCCACGCCCGCAAGGCCTTCGCCCCACGTTTGACTAGTTCCACATGCTCAGGATTTGCCATGTCGTCTTCCTTCAGCCAGTTGCCCAAAATCCCACGATACACAGTATTCCCGTGGAAGAGCGAAACTACTCCCATTATGTGGGACTCGGTCCGGCCTTAGTGTATGACTGGACAATCCGAACCTGAAGTTCCCAAGCCAATACGCAGAACCGGCAAATTCGGCGCCAGCGTCTACGTATTTACCCAGCCGTATGGGTGGCTGCTGACCCCGGACTACGTATATACCGACCCCTTCACGGAGTCACTTCAGCCCCACTGCCTCATCCAACTGCGCCTTGGTGACCTTGGCGCCATCGAGATCAGCGCCTGTCAGGTTGGTTCCCGAAAGAACTGCATCCTTCAGGTTGGCATTTGCCATATCAGCGCCGGACAGGTTGGCATTGGTAAGGATAGCGCCTGTGAGATCGGCTCCGGCGAGCGAGGCGCAGTCGAGGTCAGCCCGGTTGAACGACGCCCCGACAAGCTCCGCATCGCGCAGGTTAGCCATAGCCAGAATTGCGCCGTTGAAGTTGGCTCTGGTAAGCATTGCCCCCGCGAAGTTCGCTCCAGTGAGGTTAGCCTCCGTCAGCCGCGCCCACACCATGTTCGCCGACGCGAGATTGGCTTCCTTGAGATTGGCATTCGTGAGCTTTGTGCCGGTGAGCAGCGCATTCGAAAGGTCACACGCGGAAAGGTCCGCGCCGGAGAGGTCCGCGCCCATAAGAAACGCCCCTTCCAGGTTGGCCCCGGTGAGCGTGGCGTTGACCATATTGGCCCCAGTCAGGCTCGCGCCGACAAGCTTCACCCCGGCAAGGTCCGCTCTGGCAAGATTCGCGCCGGTGAGGTTGGCTTCGGAGAGATCGGCCCCGTCGAAATCCGACATAGACAGGTTGGTCTCCTCGAAGTTCGCCTGGGTGAGGTTCGCCCTCTTGAGGATGACCGAGCCGAGATCGACGCCTGACAGGTCCAGAATCTCATCGGGGTTGGCCTTGCGCCACTCCCGCACCGCGGCGCTCCCTCTTTTGACCAACGCTATGTGCTGCTCGTTTGCCATGACCAAGTCCTCTTTCTACTGCATCTCCCGAAAACCCAACCGACACAACTGGCTAATACTTGCCTTTTTCGGGTGGAGGCTCCGGGCTTACTTCAGTTACATTCGGCGCGGATTCCGGGTCTATGGTTGTGGCCGTGGTTGTGGTAGTCTCGGAGTCCATGGTTGTTGTAGTGGTGTATGTTGTGTCAGACTCGCTGAGGTTCTTCTCCGTCTTGATGCTCTTGAGGAATGTGTCGAAGATTTTCACGTTCTCATCGAACTGCGACGGCAGCGCGGTGAATGTGAAAGTGATCCCGGTGTCGTCGCTCACACCCATAACGCACTTGAACTTCAGAGCGGTGCTGCCGTTGGGCGAGCCTGTGTACACTATCGACTTGGCCTGCAAGTCGGCGAACTTCAGGTCCGACCTGGAGAGAACCTTGAAATCGGATATTGAGTGCGGCGCATTGGCCTCGCTCAATTTCACATAATCGGCCAATGACATATTGCCGACCACTTCAACTACAAGGTTGATGTTCGGCGCGAACCCGTCTTTGCTGGGTCCGACGATGGCGAACTGCGCCCCCGGGGTCGAGGCGTCTCCAAGCTTCCTGTATGTCCAGTCCTTGGGGCGGGAGAACGCCAACCCCTCGAAGTCCTCCGTAACCCAAACCACGGGCTTGGAGGGTGTGCTGGGCTTCACGGCAGCGGGCTTGACAGGCTTCGCGGGCGGCTTGGCCGGCTTTACGGCGGGTTTCACGACCTTCGCCACCAGCTTACCTTCGAGTGTGACCTGCTTGCCGCGCTGAGCCGTTACCTGGTAGACTGCGTCACTGTAGCCCTTCAGGCTCAAGCCAACTTCCACTTTCTTGCTCTTGGAGGCTCCCATGTCCACTTCGACCACACACGGCGTCACCTGGCGCTCCACATCCCCATCGTCCTCATCAACATAGACCGTGGCTCCCGCAGGCTTGCTGGTCACTTTGATCTTGCCGGTTGTGGATATCTGCTCGACAGGGGTTGCGCCGGGGGTGTCTTCGGTTCGGGCCGGGGTTGTGGCCAGATTGCCGGAGCCGGAATCCTCGCCGGATTCACCGATTGGCACAAACAGGAACTCCCCTTCGGTCTCTTTGTTGTATAGCTGCGGGGTCTGCTTGCCCTGGGTGAGGTTTCCCACGCCCTTCTGGACCTCCGCAAAAAGTTCCTGCGCGGTGAAGACCTTGCCGGGCTGGGCGGTGCGGGCGTTGAGCTTCTCTATGAGCTTATAGGTGAACGCGCCGTGCCCCCACTGGGAGTTCTCGAAAGATTTCTGCCCCTTGCCACCGGCGGTGATAACCTGCCTCGCGGGGGTCTTGGCCAATACCTCGACCGCCGCCTCGCTCACATCTTCAAGGGCGCGGCTCTGGGCGAGCATGCCGCTGTAGCAGACGTCGGCTAGTATAAGAACGTGCTTGGCCGGGCAAGGCTGGAGGTATTCCCACACCCTCGACATCGGCAGGCAGGTGCTCATAAAAGGCCCGGCGTTCTGGATGTCGGAAAGCTTGATCTTGGCGTCGTATGGGATAAGGAACCCCATCTCTCCGCCGGCGGCTGTTTTGACGGTCTGGCCGTGGCCGGAGAAGTAGATAAGTATGCGGTCCTCTTTCACAATGCGGTCGCTGTCGGCAAACTCCGACAGAGCGGCCTCGATGTTGGCTTTGGTGGCTTTGTCATCCGTAAGGGTCTTGATGTTCTCTTTCGGAAACCCATACGACCCCACCAGGAGCTTTTGCATAGCCTTGACATCGTTCACGGAGTAGGAGAGCCAGTTGGCCTTGGGGAGTTGGGGATACTCGTTGATCCCAATGAGCAGGGCGAAGGAGTTCTTGTATATGCTCCCCGGCTCCACTGCAAGACATGCCCCGCTTGCGCAGACAACAAAAGCCACAGCGCACGCCAATACTACAACCCGATTGAACAATCGATACGAGCCGATCATACGTCCACCCTCCAATAAGGCGCTCAGCAAACCGGCAGCGCTCCACGATACCTTATAGTACACATGATAGCACATTACTGGCGGTGGGGGGTGCGGTGTGCGCTCCTAAACGCCCGATCCACCCAGTTCTCGATCTACAGAGAGTGGTTGCCTCCAGACGTCAGTCCGGTAGCGCCAGGATGTGTCTCGTCATGGCCAGCCGGATATCCTGCATGTCTCGGATGTCGGTGATGATAAGCTGCTTGCTCGACTTCAGTTCGCTCACGAATGCCTCCGCCGGCTTCAGCGCAGGGTTGGATGGATCGGACTTGCGCCTGGCGTCGATTCGGTCGAGCAGGGTGGACAGGTAGCGCAGGTCGTCGTTGCCTTCCCGGAAGCACTCCCACATCAGTGTGGGCACGGGTTTGGTGAGAGTTGGGAATGTATAACCAAGCTTGTAGCTTGCCGTCCCGCCAAGGTCGAACATGTCCCAGGCATTCCAGCCGTGCCACTGGTAGGCAAAGTCCAGGCTGCCGTCGAAGCCAAAGCGCCACACTTCCAGCCCATATGACAGTCGGTAGGCGAGAGGGATGCAGTTCACCCACGGCTGCGGGCTGGCATATACATTAACCTTCTTGCCCGCAGCATGCCACCTTGCCAGCTCCGCGCTGTCCTCAAAGATCTTGGTAACGTTTGTCATATCGAGATGCCGGAGCAGTCGCCATGACGCATCTCTCCCGCTCCCGCCCAGCGCAGTCCAGGGCTTGCCCCCAAGTTCCTTGATGGCGCGGCAGCTCTCTATGACCTGCGGGAGCATGGCGGGGCTAGGCTCGTCCTGAGCCATCAGATAGATATCCTCATAGCCCTGCGATTTCAGGAATTCCATCCCCTGTTTGTCCACCGTGGCGCAGGTGATGTAGGTCTTGCCGTCCCCGAACCCGGTCTCCTTCATCAGGCGCACGCCCTGCTCCGGCGGGCAGTACATAACCGCGCTGGTGACCCCGTGGGCCTTCATGTCCAGCAGGTCCTCTTTCATCTGCTCGTCGGTCTTCAGGAACGAGTGAACGAATTTGGTGCGCCCTTCGTGGTATGCCTTGTAGAGCATAGGCTCCCTGCGCTGCTCTACCTCATTCTTGAGCCGATCCATTGTGATGTAGCCCGCGCCGTAGTACATTCCGCAGCCCCACCTGGAGGGCGAGAGGCGGAAGGGCAGCACCTGGACCACCATCGGGAGTTCCACAACCCCCTCCCCCGCTTTGACCCGGACCATCGATCGGTACGAGCCTGCCTGGGCCGTTTCCGGCACGTAGACAGTCAGCCACACCTGCCGCAGCTCATTCTTGCGAATGTCGAACGGTTGGAGTGAAGCGGCATCGTCCACATCCATGGCAGAGTGCTTGAGGATGTTGTAGCCTGTCTCGTATTTGGTCTTGCCTATGTGGGCGGTCTTGATGAGGTCGTCATCGTGGAGCAGGACAGTTGGCTGGTACAGGCAGCGGGCGAAACTTGCCGCCTTGGTGATAACCCCCTCGGGCGCCCACACAGCGTCCTGGAAGTCGGCGGGAAGATACAGCCATTTGACCACGCGCAGGTCGACCGATGCGGACGGGATGATGGCACCCCCGTCAGCCACCAGGTCCCCGACGGTCACGGTCACTTTCTCGGCATCCGCCAGAGGCCAGATGCATAAGCTTGCGGGCTCATACTCGCCCGGAGCGGCGAAGACCCTTATATCTGCGTATTTCCTTTCGACCCTGGGGAAATCCTGCGGGAAGAGGTAGGCATACCCGCGGGCGGGGGAGGGGCCGTTGCCCCAGGCGAGGGTTCCACCTTCCTTCAGCGCAGCCCAGCCCTCATCGGTGAACTTCTTGCTCGGCTTGGCCCACGTAACCTTGGACAAGTCCCGGAAATCCTTACGCAGACCAGGCCCGACGTCCACCGGCTCGACCCCGAAAACTATCATCTTCTCGGACTTGGGAAGCTGCCTGTCGGCCATGCGGGGCGAGCGTGTCGGAAGGGCATCGCCAACCGGGGCCGCCTGCGCCGGGGTGATCTGGACCAGCATAAGGCCCAGAAGAGCCAGGAGTACATTACGCGCCATGTAACCGTCCATTTCCGTGGCCCGCCATCGCCAGGCAAACCGTCCCACCGGCCGGAAGCCACTGTACCTGCCGAAAGTCTAGCACGGAGGTTCTGTTGCCGTCAACGGTGGGGGTAGCTGAGTCCGAACGTCGGACATACTCGCCTAGCGGCTATCTAGCAAACGCTGGTCAAGAGAGGTTGGAGAGAGCGGAGTTGATCAGCGCGCAGGCAGTTCCCGGCTTCTTCATCCCAACAAGAAAGGTCTTGCCCTCGGTTGTATCTATCTTGAGCATCGGTGCCGTGCTGTCGCCGAATATCTCCATCCCATCATAAGTGCGACCCCAGCCTCGGTGACCTCTGAATGACTCCGTGAGGGGATGCGGGTCGGCAACGGCGCAGGATCGCACCTGCGTTATCGGGATCATCAGCCGAAACGGCCCAAACCTGGCCGCTATCTTCTCTCGGCTTATCACTATTTCCTTCCACCCGACTATGCTACCGTACGCCGCCCCGATGAATGCTGGAATCACGCCCATCCAGCTACCCAGGAACGCAACCGCAAAGACGGCTGCGGTAAGGAGCGCCAAAAGCAGTTCCAGCGGTATTGAAAAGCGCGCGCCTTCTCGATAGTAGAACTTCTCCCCTGGTTCAATCTCCACTGTCTCAGAATCGGCCGTACGCTGCAGTACGTAGAATGGGCGCCGCGCCTCAATTGCCGATTGGACTCCGACCGTGAGTAGGGTGAGTTCAAGCCAGAACAGCCCAAACATCTTGCTGCACACAAACCATCCGAATACTCCCAGTCCCACCACTGTGAGGACAGCCCAGAAATTGAACCGCTTCTCCCGCTCGCTCCAAGACCACTGCCGGTTAATCTGCCAACCAACAATGCATAGAAGGAAACCGAACAGAACCCGTCCGACGTAGCGGAGCATCCAGGAGACATCCGGAGTGAGGCCAGGAAGAGGGGTGGCGTGACCCGACATCTCCTGCCAATGCATCATTGGGACAATGGCGGTCGTGACAACCATCAGAAACGGCAAGATCTCCAGCCTCCACGGATGCTGTTTCAAAGCTTCTCTCATCAGTTCTGCTCCCTTGGCTTCTGCCCCAATAGCTCGATCAGATACTCCGTGGTGAAGCCTAGATGATAAGCATCAACCCGCAGTTTCTCGGTCATTTCGCGGATGATGCGTTTGCGGTCATTGTCGCGGAGGCGGTCGCCGCGCTCCGCGATAATTGTCGCGCCTTGGCCAACCCTCATTCTTAGAACTCCCTGCGACTCCATCTCGCGATATGCCTTGTAGACCGTGTTGACGTTGATCTCCAGATCGTGCGCGAGGTCCCGGACAGAGGGTAGGCGGTCGCCCTTGGTGAGCGTTCCTTCGGCGACCTGCGCCTTTACCTGGTCGACTATCTGTTGGTAGAGAGGAGAATCCGCTTCGTCTCTGAGCCTGAGCAACATGACCGTCTCTCCGCGTACAATTGTTATACTACATATACAACAATAGTGGGCAGGATGTCAAGAGTTGGAATGTGTTATTCTGGGGTTTGAGCGGAGCGGAAGACGCAAACCCTACTTCTTCGCCTATCTCAGTATACCCGCGCTCTGCATAACCCCCCAGCACTTCTTGCAGGTCACTTCGTCCGGGTTGTCTGATGCGATGCCTTCGACCTCGCCTCGGTGCGCGGCTTCTCGGTCACGGGGGTTGCACGCGACCATCCCATCCTCGTTGAAGAAGTGGATGTCCTGGGTTCTGCGGTTGTTTCTGTGGGTTGGTTTCATCGGGTTGCCTATATGAAAGCAAGCGAGAAGCCGCGAGGTATGCGGTAGACTCTACGTTGCGCCCTCACCCTAGCCCTCTCCCCCAGGAGAGGGAATTTGAGCGGATTCACGCGTCTCAGCGTTTCATTCGACAGCTTACCCCTTCGCCGCTCTCAGGGCCAACTCCAGGGCTTCGTCGGCGTGGTCTATAAGGTGGAATGTCATCTCTTTGCGGACGTCTTCCGGGATGTCCTGCAGGTCACTTTCGTTGCGTTTGGGAAGCATGATAGTGCGGATGCCTGCTCTGTGAGCGGCCAGCATCTTCTCTTTGATCCCGCCGACCGGCAGTATGCGGCCTGTGAGGGTTATCTCGCCGGTCATAGCTATGTCGCTTCTTACCGGCCTACCCGTAAGCGCCGAGGCCAGGGAGACCGCTATGGTCACTCCCGCGCTTGGGCCGTCTTTGGGGACACCGCCCTCAGGAACGTGGACGTGGACGTCTGAATGGTCGTAGAAATCCGGGTCGAGGCCCAGCATCTCGGAGCGAGACCGCAGATAGGTAAGAGCGGCCTGGCCGGACTCTTTCATAACATCGCCAAGCTGGCCGGTCATATTCAGGCGGCCCTTGTCGGTCTTCATCACCATTGACTCAACTGAGATGATGTCCCCGCCGAACTCGGTGTAAGCCAGACCTGTCGATATCGCGACCTGGTCCTTTTCCTCGGCTACCCCGTAGTGGAACTTCTTCTGGCCCAGGTATGTGATCACGTCCTTGTCGGTCAATGACACATGCACGTCCTTGCCCCGCGCGACCTCTGTAGCAACCTTCCGGCACACCGAAGCTATCTCCCGCTCCAGGTTCCGGACGCCCGCTTCCCGCGTGTACTCCCGAATGATGTTGCGCAGGCCGGAGTCGTTGAACTTGAGTATCTTGGAGTTGAGGCCGTGCTCCTTGAGCTGCTTGGGAACCAGGTGCCGCTTGGCGATCTGGAGCTTTTCGTGCTCGATGTAGCCGGGGTAAGTGATGACCTCCATCCGGTCGCGCAGAGCGTGCGGGATGGTGTCGAGCACGTTAGCAGTTGTGATGAACATAACGTTGCTCAGGTCGAACGGCGCTTCCAGATAGTGGTCGCTGAACGCCTTGTTCTGCTCCGGGTCCAGAGCCTCCAGCAGGGCCGAAGACGGGTCGCCGCGGAAGTCCGCGCCGAGCTTGTCTATCTCATCGAGCATGAACACAGGGTTCCGCACACCGGCGCTCTTTATCCCCTGGACTATCCGCCCGGGCAATGAACCTATGTATGTGCGGCGGTGGCCGCGAATCTCAGCTTCGTCACGGATCCCGCCCAGCGATATCCGGTGGAACTTCCTGCCCATGCACTTTGCAATCGACATCCCGATGCTGGTCTTGCCGACCCCTGGAGGCCCTACAAAGCACAGTATCGGCCCGCGGCTCTCGGGGCAAAGCTTGCGGACAGCTAGAAACTCCACAATCCGCTCTTTCACTTTGTCCAGACCATAGTGGTCCGTGTCCAGGACTTTGCGCGCTTCGTCGATGTCTATGGTGTCGTCTGTCAGCCTGTTCCACGGCATCGAGACCAGCCAGTCAAGGTATGTGCGGATAACCGACCCTTCCGGGGACGCGAACGGCATCTTGGTGAGGCGGTCCAGCTCCTTGTAAGCCTTCTCCTGCACATCCTCGGACATCCCACACTCGGCTATCTTCCTGCGATACTCGCCCTCTTCGCTCTCCTCTTCGACCGCCCCAAGCTCTTCCTGGATAGCCCTCAACTGCTCCCGCAGGATATACTCGCGCTGGTTGTCGCCCATCTCGCGCTCGACCCTGCCGCGGATCTCCCGCTGGACATCGATGACCTCGATCTCCTTAAGCAGAGCAGTATGCAGCTTGCCGAGTCTCTCTTCGACATTCACGGTCTCCAGCAGGTCCTGCTTGATCTCCAGCTTGCCGGGGACATGGGGGGAAACGGCGTCGGCAACCTTGCCGGGTTCATCTATGGAAGAGACGTTGATGAGCACTTCCGGCGGGATCATCCTGCCACCGCTACCCATCTGAGACTGCACCATCTGCTCGAAGTCATTCATCACGCTGCGCTTCAGGGCCTCGGCCTTGATGGTGGCGGTGTGATACTCGACGAGAGGCTGAACGTGCGCGCTCAGGAACGGCTCAAGCTGCTTGAAGCGGACTACCTTGGCCCGATCCAGCGCCTCGAGGGTCAGGCGGACTGTGCCATCCGGGATGTGAAGCTGCTGGATGATCTCGGCAATTACGCCGACATCGTAGAGGTCGTTCGGCTCAGGGTCTTCCACATCCGGGTCGCGCTGAGCCAGCAGAAGCACAAGGCGGTTCTTGTCCATCGCGGTGTCCATGGCGCGGACGGTCTTTTCCCTGCCCAGAAAGAGCGGGAAGACCATGCCCGGGTAATAGACCATGTCCCTGATAGGCATAACCGGCAGCGCTCTCGAACGGGAGCCCTGGCCCGGACGTCTTCTGACGGGAGTGGGGGGAAGCTCGTATGGGTCGAAACCCTCGTCGAATTCCATGCTAAGATGCCTGCTTTACTTCGCTGATGCGAACAACAGTCGGCTCGGCCTTCTCCGTGATAGTCTCTTGGGTGATGATGACTCTCTTGACGTCGTCCGACGACGGGATCTCGTACATAATGTTGAGCATAACTTCCTCAAGGATCGCGCGCAGCGCCCTGGCCCCGGTCTTGCGCTTCAGGGCTTCCTCGGAGATGGCGACAATCGCTTCGTCGGTGAATGACAGGTCGACATTGTCGTAGGAGAAGAACTTCTTGTATTGTTTGGTCACCGCGTTACGCGGCTCCACCAGAATGCGCGCGAGGCATTCGGCGTCCAGAGCCTCCAGCGTGGCAACCACGGGCAGCCTGCCTATGAACTCCGGGATAAGGCCGTATTTGAGGAGGTCTTCCGGCATCACGTGGCTAAGGATGTCGCTCTCGCTGGGCGGGTTGCTTTCCGCGGCTGAGCGGAAGCCCATGTTGCCGTCGGCAATCCTGCGGCGGATGATGTCGGTAAGGCCGTCAAACGCTCCGCCGCAGATGAAGAGCACATCGGTGGTATCCACCCGCACATACTCCTGCTGCGGATGCTTTCGCCCGCCCTGCGGCGGCACGTTGGCAACCGTGCCCTCAAGTATCTTGAGCAGAGCCTGCTGGACTCCCTCACCGGAGACATCCCGGGTGATGGAGGGGTTGTCCGCCTTGCGGGCTATCTTGTCGACTTCATCGATGTATATGATGCCGCGCTGGGCTTGTTTGACTGTGTTCTGGATGTTCTCGCCGGTATCGGCGGCCTGCAGGAGCTTGAGGATGATATTCTCGACGTCCTCGCCGACATAGCCCGCTTCGGTGAGCGCGGTGGCGTCGGTCATGGCGAATGGGACGTTGAGAATCTTGGCCAGCGTTTGGGCCAGGAGGGTCTTGCCGCAGCCGGTGGGGCCGATGAGCATGATGTTGGATTTCTGCAGCTCAACATCGTCCACCCGCATGCTGATGCGCTTGTAGTGGTTGTATACCGCCACGGACAGGGCACGCTTGGCTCTCTCCTGCCCGATCACATACTGCGCCAGCACGCGATATATCTCTTTGGGTTTGGGAATCCCGTTGCGATTGACGGACAGGTCGCCGGGTCTGCCTTCGGTGGTGAGCAGCTCATAGCCCATCATCACGCACTGCGGGCACACAGACCCGAACATGCCATCGATCATCTTCCGCACTTGCTCGCGGCTCTTCCCGCACAGCACGCAGCGTTCCAGAGAACGGTCGTGACTACCCCTCGCCAAATCCATCACCCCTTACGCCGGCGCAGCCGGAACAAAATCAATCACGAAAACACGAAACGTGTAGATTGTCATTCCGAGCTTGCGAGGAATCTGCTTTTCGTAACATCCGAGACCAACAGCAGATTCCTCGTCGTTCCTCCTCGGAATGACAGAGACAGGCGTGTTTTCGTGATGGGAACTCTTTGCGACTACAGTTCGCCCTGCGATGTTAGAATCTTGTCTACTATGCCGTATTCGGTCGCTTCTTCGGGAGAGAGGTAGAAGTCTCGGTCAACGTCCTTCTCTACCTTCTCGCGCGGCTGGCCGGTATGCTTGGCCAACAGGTCGCACAGCAGCGACTTATACCTCAGCACTTCCTTGGCCACGATGTCGATGTCGGAGGGAGTGCCGTGGAATCCCGCGCTGCCCTGGTGGATCATGATGCGAGCGTTGGGGAGCGCGAGCCGCTTGCCCTTGGCTCCGCCTGCCAGCAGCACTGCCGCCATGCTCATCGCATGGCCCACGCACAGGGTCGCCACCTCCGGCTTGATCACCTGCATCGTATCGTAGATAGCCAGGCCGGCGATCACCGACCCGCCCGGGCTGTTGATGTAAAGCTCGATGTCCCTGTCCGGGTCTTCCTTCTGCAGGAAGAGCATCTGCGCGACAATGAGGTTTGCCACGTCGTCATCTATTGGAGTGCCGATGAAGATGATCCTGTCTTTCAGCAATCGGGAGTAGATATCATAAGCCCGCTCTCCGCGTGCTGTCTGCTCCACAACCATAGGTATCAGACCCATAACAATGCTCCTTTACGCTACGCCGGTCGTCAGCCTTCCCCCTCTCCCCTTGCGGGAGAGGGCTGGGGTGAGGGGTCATTAGTCCTCGGACTTCTCAGCGGGGGTCTTGGCCTGGACTTCCTTGATCTTGGCCGATCCCACCAGCAGTTCAAAGAGCTTCTTCTTTATGACCTGCTCTCGCATATTGCCGATGGAATTGGTCTTCTCAAGGTAGGCCCGCATTGCCTCGACCGAGGTCTTGCGGTTTGCGGCCGTGGCCTCTATCTCCGCGTCAACGTCCGAATCCTCGACCTTTATACCCTCTTGCTTAACTATCTCACGCGCGACCAGTGAGTTGCGCAGCGTGTTAGTCTCATCTTCCACGAACTGCTTCTGCAGGTCTTCGGCTGTGGTCTGCCGGTACTGCAGGTAATCCTCTATGGAAACATTGCGCTCCTTGAGGGACTCAGCCAGCTCGTGGATTCTCTCGTGAACGGCTTCATCGATCAAGGCCTGCGGGTAGTGGACGGTTGCCGCCTCTACCACTTTCTTGAATATGTCGCTCTTCACCGCGTCTTCCGACGCCGTTTCCACTCGCTTCTGCATCCGACCACGCAGGAACTCCCGCAACTCGGCTATGCTCTTGGGCTGGGTTTCGTCATCGGTTACCCTTAGCTCGGGGTGCTTCTCGCCTTCGGCCTCGAACAGCCCCGCGACCCACTCATCGGTGGCCTCGGGGATCTTGCGCTCGTTGATGGAGAGCATTGTGGCCTTGAAAGCCTTGCTCTGGCCCCTGAGGTCCTCCGCGCCGTAGTCTTCGGGATAGGTGATGTCGAATGTCTTTTCTTCTCCGACGTTCATCCCGCGGATGGCTTTGTCGAAGTCCGGCAGGTTCTCGCCGACCACTGCCTTGAGCGGCCTGGCCTGCTCTTCCTCCTGGTCTGCCTGAGAAAGCAGCAGCATAATGGCGTCGCCGTCCTGCGCGGGCCGGTCGACCACTTCGATCAGGTCGGTGGCATGCTCGAGGAACCGCTTGATCTCGCCATCGATGTCCTCTTCGGAGACCGTGTATATCTCTTTCTCTATCTCCAGGCCCTTGTACTCGCCCAGCTCAACCACCGGCTCCAGCGGAACCAGGAACTTGGCTTTGAATGGCTCTTCGGGCTTGTCGATGTCGAACTCGACAACATCCGCCCCGGCCGGCAGTAGCGGCTCGAGTTTGGACTCATCCAGGAACTCTTTGTAGCAAGCCTGGAGAAGCTCATCGGCGGCGATGCCGCGGACGCGGTCCTTGTCGACCACTCGCTCCAGGAGGGCTCTGGGGGCTTTGCCCTTCCTGAACCCGGGCACTGCCACGTGCTGCCCGATCTCTTTGTATGCCTTGCCAATTGCAGCGGCGACCTGCTGGCCCTGAGTTTCTACTTCAACCTGCACTTCGCAGGGGTTGAGTTGTTCCTGCTTAAACTGCATCGATTTCATCTCCAAGTTGTTTGTGGAAAGTATCTATCGGCCTCTATGCTTCGGCACGCTTTCTACGCCGAAGCCAGTGTCGGGGCGAAAAGCCTCCCGACACATAGCCGTTGCCCCTCAACGCAAAGAGAGGATACGGGACCTGCGTCCGATATCCTCTCTCCGCGCTAAACATAAATGTGGAGCGGGGGACGGGATTCGAACCCGCGACATCCACCTTGGCAAGGTGGCGTTCTACCACTGAACCACCCCCGCACGCTCCCTGTTTTCGGCAGTGGTGGGCGAGAGGAGAGTTGAACTCCTACGCCTTTCGGCACTAGCTCCTAAGGCTAGCGTGTCTGCCATTCCACCACTCGCCCGTATCACTAAGCAGACTGGTGGACGATCAGGGACTCGAACCCTGGACCAATAGATTAAGAGTCTACTGCTCTACCGACTGAGCTAATCGTCCGCGTCAAGTCGATAATATTATAACAGCGAAGGCTTTTGGAGTCAATAGCAGCTTCGGATAAAGGCTCATCCTACCCGCATCAGAGGGTTGGGGTGAGGGGCACGCACTGTCCGGCGATATGGTACTCATCAATGCTGAACAGTTGCGAAGAGAGGGGAATTCTCGCATTTGCGCCGCCCATGCCGTATAATCGACCTATCTCATATACGCACCGGGAGGGCTGCGCATGGACGCTCACCAGGAGGCAGGAAATCCGGCTATCACGAAGGCGCTCGAGGCCATTGGGGAGATAGTCCCGCTTGCCGAAGCCGACCCCAACAGGCCCGTATACCACTTCCGCCCGCCCGCGGGTTATCACAACGACCCCAACGGGCCAATTTGGCACAATGGGTACTACCACCTCTTCTACCAACTCCATCCGTTCACGCGCGGAAAAGGCACGGGCGACCGTATCTACTGGGGCCACGCGCGCAGCAGTGACCTGGTTCACTGGGAGCATCTGCCGCCCGCGCTGTGGCCATCCGAGGAGTTGGGTGAGACGATCTGCGCCTCCGGAAGCACAGTCATCCGGCCTGACGGACGTCCGATGATCATCTACACTTCCATAGAACCGGTGAACCTCTTCGCCGGAGCGCCGGAGCAGTGGGCGGCGCTCGGGGATGATGATCTGGTCACATGGCAGAAGCATCCCGCCAATCCGGTGCTTGCCAAAGAGGTTCACTGCGGGCTCCCTATTGCGCACTGGAGAGACCCTTTCATGTTCGAGGACGAGGGCAGTTACTACATGGTCACCGGCGGACGAGTGAACAAAGCTGACGGCTCCGGTCGCGGCTGCATCACAATCTACCGCGCGAATGATGATTCGCTGACTAAGTGGGAGTTCCTCAGCGTGCTGTACGAGTTTCCTGACGACAGCGCTGAGAGCCTGGAGTGCCCGGGGATGTTCCAGACGGGGGACAAGTGGGTGCTCTTCTTCTCATACTATCCCCCAGCTACCAGGGTAGCCTATATGATCGGCAATCTCGACAAGACCAGCTTCAAGTTCACTCCGGAACTGCAGGATATGATGGAGTACTCGCCAATGGGAATGTACGCGCCCACGGCCATGCGCGCGCCGGATGGGAGAATCATCTGCTGGGGATGGATACGGTTTGCCGGGTGGTATCCGGGAGGGGGGCGAGGTTGGAGCGGCTGTATGACGCTGCCGTATGTTCTGAGTGCCCGTCCCGACGGGTGGCTTGCCCAGGAACCGGCGGTAGAGCTTCAGACGCTGCGCGACAAGCATTACACAACGGCGAACTTGAGTCTTGGTAGCGACACTATGGCGCTGCCGATTGTGGGCGACGCGCTGGAGATCGAGGCCGAGTTCGAGGTCGGGGAGGGATCGTGTGGGTTGGTGGTCCGACGTTCGGATGACGGGGAGCGAGGCGTGGTGATCGGGTACGACGGCAGCCAGATTCACGTCACCGGCGCAGACCCCACGGCAGTCTTTGACGGGACCGACGAGCTTGCCGGGGCGGACTATCACGCGCCATTGCAACTGCTGAGAAGCGAGGACACCCTCCGGCTGCACCTGTTCATAGACAAGTGTGCGCTGGAGCTGTTTGTCAATGGGCGGGCTTGCTTCAGGCGGGCTATATACTCGCCGTTCGAGGACCTCGGTGTCGCGGTGTTTGGCGCGGGTGTCAGCAAGTTGGACGTTTGGACCCTGAAGGCAGCTTGGGACAGGTGAGAGGTACGCAAACCCCTTGCCACTTATCAGGGGGATGGCTTGTGCTGGAATGAGTAGGAGGAGTTGGGAAGCTACCGGTGGAAGTAGCCTTGTGGCTGAGAGTATGGTATGAGGAGAAGAAACTTGAGACACATTATGATAGGCAACGTCTTACTGTTGGGCAGTCTGGCTCTTGCCGGATTGGCGCTTGTGGCTGGATCGGTGCCGATATCAGCACAAGAAACACCAAAAAACATGTGCAGGCTTATACTGCCCGCAGTTGTACCGGCTGTGGTTGGGCAGGAAGTGAATATCTACTTCGACAACACCGTCCTGGTTCCGGACAGCCGCCAATTGATATTTGACGTCAACTGCGCCAAGGGAATGCAGCAGGTGGAACGGTGGACTTATGTCCCGCAGGCGGCTGATGTCGGGGATATGCCGCTCTCCATAGATGTTCGCAATGGCGACAACGACATTATCGCATCGGCCAAGACCATTGTTCGGGTTGCCCCGGCGGACAGTGGGGCGGGCAAGGAAGCAAGGTTCCTGATCGTTGGGGACAGCCTCACCCACCATTCGGTCTACCCGGAGCAGATGCTGACACTGTGCAAAGCGCCCGGCAACCCGAAGCTGACTCTGCTGGGCGGCCACCACGAACCCGGATTCTCCCCCGAGAATGTTCACGAAGGCTGGGGCGGCTGGACCTTTGAGAAGTTCGTCACATTCTACACAGACAGGAAGGAACCGGGCAATAGCAGCCCCTTCACGTTCATGGTGAACGGCAAGGTGACCCTGGACTTCAAGCGGTGGATAAAGGACAAAGCCGAAGGCAAGGCCCCGGACTTTGTGACCATAGAACTGGGCTGCAACGACATCTTTGGGTCCAACGAGGAGAACCAGCAGGCCACCATCGACCACGCTCTGGGTTTTGCCGACATATTGGTGGCTAACATACTAAGCGCGGATCCCAACATCAAGCTGGGGCTGGTTATGCTCACCCCGCCCGCCGGGACCCAGGATGCTTTCGGCAACAACTACGGCTGCGGCCAGACCCGATGGCAATATCTGCGCAACCAGCATCGTTTCCTTGAAGTTATGCAGCAGAAATATGCCGACAGGGAGAAGGAACGCATCTACCTGATCCCGACATATCTGGCAGTCGATCCGATCCACGGCTACCCCACGGACATCACGCCGGTCAATGCCCGCACGACCGAAACAATCACCCGCCTCGCCAACGGCGTCCACCCGTCCACGGTCGGCTACAATCAGATGGGCGACTCGGTCTATGCCTGGACGAAGGTGATGATGGCAAAGCCGTAGGGCGTTGACGGTTGTCGGTTGACGGTTGACGGTTCAGATTGGCTGTCATTCAATCGTTTGATCGTTTGATTGTGGAGCAGCCTGAATTCTCTCTCCCGGGGGAGAGAGTTAGAGAGAGGGCGCTCTGCGGCGACAATAGTGTGCCTCCAGAAGGAAGTGGAAGTGTTGATTCTGAGAATGAAGTGGTTCTGGTTATTGAGCTTGGCGGCTATTTTGTTTGCGCCGTCTATATGCCACGCGGCGAACAGCGGCCTGTTCTGCGGGAAGCAGATGCGTGGCGGCAAGGCTGTCTATGTGATCTCCAACAAATTCACCAGCGTGGAGGTGTTTGCCTCGGACCTGACGTTGTCCGGCCTTCGCGTGCCCGGCAGCGCTAACCTGGTGAGTCAACCGGGCTGGCCGCTGTTCCGGGTGGCGCTTACGCAGGAGTCCGACCAGTGGTTCATCACCCAGAAGATATGGTCGGTGGATGGCTCGGAGGCCCGGAAGAAGTGGGCGTGGGCGGCGGTGTCAAGCGACGAGGCACTGCTACGGCTTCACTTCGACTCCTGCACCGCAGACACCGCCGGGAACAACATCGATGTGGACGTCTTCATCTCTCTGACGCCGTCGTCGAAATACGCCACGTGGAACATGTCGATCAGCAACGCGGGCGCGTATCGGCTGGGGGAGATAAGGTTTCCGGTGCTTTCGGGCTTGGGCAGCACGCGGCCGGGGACTGAGAAGACCGACTTCGTGGCCTACCCGGTGTTTTCCGGGATGAAGGGCAAAAGCCCGCGGACCGGGTCGCCCTTTACCCAGGGCGCTACCGACTACCCCGGCCCCGGCTGCTCGGTGCAGGTGATGGCGTATTGCGACGGCATAGGCAAAGATGCGCTGATGCTGTCCACATTCGACAACGATGGCTACCGCAAGAACTATGAATCGTTCCCGATGGCGGGCGGCAAGGCCTTCACCTGGCAGGTGATCCACTTCCCGGATGGACGAATGGAGAACGGTCGCTGGGAATCACCCTACCCTGTTGCCGTCGGCGCGATATCGGGTGACTGGTACGACGCCGCCAAACTCTATCGAGGCTGGCTCTCAAAGCAGGCGCGGTGGCGGCCCATTGCCAACCGGCCCGAGATGCCGGAGTGGTTCAAGGACCTTTCAGTGTGGTGGCAGGGGCAGGAATGGGACCCTCTCAAGGATCAACTCATATCCCACACCGAGCGGCTGAAGAAGATCCGCGCGATGATAGGCGAGGACATCGCGTTCCACTGGTATATCTGGCAGAAGGTCGCCAACCACGACCACGCCTACCCGGACATGTTCCCTGCGCAGGTTGGGTTCAAGGAGTCGGTTGCCGAGGCGGAGAAATCCGGTATCAAGGCAATGCCGTACATCAACGTGCGGCTGTTCGACCAGTTCACCGACATGTGGAAGACCGAGAACGCAGAGCCGTGGGCGATCCCCGATGTGAATGGCAGGCTCTACAAGTCGATCTGGGACGACGAGCGGCATATGGTTACCATGTGCCCCGGGACCAAGTACTGGCAGGATAAGATGGTCACAGATATTGAGAGAATCTTTAACGACTACGGGCCGTCAGCAGTCTATCTGGACGAACTCCACGTCTATCCCTATCTGTGCTACGCAAAGAACCACCTGCACAAGGAATACGGCGGGACCTACTGCGCGCAGGGGTACCGGGAGATACTGTCCAGAATCCGCAAGGACATGGGCGACCGCAAGATCGTGCTGACCGGCGAGAACATGTCCGAGACATACGCCGACCTGCAGGACGGCCAGCTTGTGGCCCACTCCGACACGGACCCCTACAGCCTGCCGATATTCCAGTCGGTGATGAAGGACGCGACAGTCGAGTTTGGCCTCTCTATGCGCAGGCAGGAGAATGCCGATATGGACTGCTTCGCCGCGCGGACCGGGTTTGCCCTGACCAGGGGACGGCAGCTTGGGTGGATTATGTTCGACCAGACCGATATGCTCGCCCCGGAATACGCCCCGCAGGTAGAGTATCTCAAGAAGTGCGCGCAGTGCCGCAAGGCCGGCAAGGATTTCCTGCTATACGGCGAGTTCCTCAGAACTCCTGTTATCGAGGCAGGCCCGATGGCTTCGGTGAAGTGGGATATGGACAAGCCCAACTACACCCTGCCGCCGGTTATGGCGGAGGCGTATCGCGCTATCAATGGCGATCTGGGCATAGTAGCCGTCAACATCACCAACGAGTCCCGAGAAGCCAATTTCACCATCAACTACAAAGACTGGCCGGTGAAGAATGGCGGCAGCTACAAGATGACCGTGTGGCAAGGCGGCAAGTGGTCCGAGCCGACGGCATTCACTGCGGCGGGCAAGTTGTCTATAGAGATTCCAGCCTACGAGCCGGTGGTGGTGAGGGTGGGGCGGTAGAGCACTGATTGAAGCCACCCTCTCCCACAGAGATGCGGGAGTGGGTGGCTGACTGGCCCTACCCCTGCGGAATCCGTGACTTGTTCTTTGCAAGCCAGGCGGCGAAGTTTTGCAGGTCGGGATTGATAGACCGCGCAAACTCAACACTCCGCGTGCTCTTGAAGTGGTCCTCAAAGTCGCGGTAGAACTGGTACATGTTGCCCATGTCTTCCGCGCCGGGGAAGCCGAATCCGCGGTACATATCCGGGGTGATCTCGTTGTAACCTACTTCCTCGCCCAGCGCTTTGGTAAGCTCTGCGGCCATTTCGGCGCAGGTCAGGAACTCCCCGGCTATGCCGACTGTCTTGCGTATATACTCCGGGCCTTTCTTGAACAAGCCCAGCGCGCACTTGCCGATGTCCTCCGCCGCGATGCCCGCCAGCTTCTTGTCGCCCATCGGGAATGTGATCGCCAGTTTGCCATCCGCCCCCCGCTTGGGGCCCGCTCCGAAGTTGATCATGTTGTCCCAGTAGAAGGTTGTGAGCAGGAAAGCAACGGGCAGGTCGAGCTTCGTGAAGACCTCGTCCGCCTCTGCCTTTGCGTCGAAGTGCGGGACTTTGTATTTGCCCATCAGGGTAGGCATGCGGTTGTCGGAGAGTGGTATCCACTTGCGGGAGTCTTCCAGGGTGGACCAGACCACGTGCTGCAGCCCGGCATGTTTGGCGGCATTCGCAAGCGCAGTGGCCTGGGCGATCTCCCTCTCGGGGGACATATGGTCCCAGTAGAATGTCACGCAGTAGGCCCCGTATGCTCCATCGAATGCCCTGCTCACGCTATCCGGATCATCGACATCTGCAGCCACCACCTCAACTCCCAGCTTCGCCAGTTCCCTGGCCTTGTCGGAGTTGATATCTCGTGTGAGGGCGCGGGCGGTGAACCCGCTGCCGGGGTCGGCGGCTATCGCTCGAACCATACCCCCGCCCTGTGAACCGGTGGCGCCTGCCACCGCTATGATCTTCTTCTCAGCCATTCCAGTTCCCCTTTGCCAACTTGCTGCTGCGCGCGGCAGCGCAGATGGTTGATGTCTTCGCAAAGGGATTATACCCAGATTGTTTGTATCGCGCAGCGTTATCTGCAGCAGTTCAGTCTTGGTGAGCGATATGTCGGAAGCTTCATCTCTTCCCCTCACCCCAACCCTATCGCAGCCCCGCTCCGCTAGGGTCTGCTTCCGGGCAGCGCCTCTCCCCGGAGGCCGGGGAGAGGGGGTATCTCACCCACTCTGAACAGTTACTGTCATCGCGCTTTTGCCGGTGTTTGGGTATCCTGTGGTATAATCGGTTTGTATCGAGCCTCCGGAGTGACAACAAGCAATAGAGGTCAGACAGGTGCGCGAAGTGATGAGGTCTATCGACCTGGGTTTGCCCAAGCCAGCAGGCGTGCCGCGATGAACATGGATGTTCGCACCCTTGCCATGGTTCTGGGTATCACCCACCTCGTTCAGGTTGTGGTCTTCTCCCTCCATGCAGCGGTCAACAAGACCTACAAAGGTGTCAACTGGTGGCTTCTGTGGAGCGTCTCGGCCGTGGTCGGGTTCGTCTTCGTGCTGCTGCGGGATATTCCATCTATCCACCTGTTCTCAATAGTCGCCCAGAATTTCTTCATCACCCTCGCTGTCACCTTCCTCTACATCGGCATCCTGCGTTTTCTGGACAAAAGGGAGAACCCGGTCCTTGTTGTCTCGATCCTGGCTGTGTTCCTGGTGGTGATTGTCTATTTCACGTACATATATGATGACATCGCTTTCCGGAACGTGTTCATCTGTGTATACTGGGCGGGCATCTCATTCCTGACCGCGCAGGCTTTGCTCGCCAACAAGATGCGGTCGGTCAACGCTTCCGCGAACTTCCTCACCACCGTGTTTGTCGCCCACGGCTTCTTCTTCCTCATCCGCACAATAGCAGCTCTCGATGGCCTTGATCCCCACAATATGTTCATCCCCTCCATGTTCAACCTGAGCGCGTATCTCGACGGGATTATCGCCAGCCTCCTGTGGACCTGCGGAGTGATCATTATGGTCAACCAGCGGTCCAACGCGGATATGGCTGAGGCCAAGGAGCACTTTGAGCTGATCTTCAACACCAGCCCGGACGCGTCGCTGATTACCCGCCTCACGGATGGAATGATAGTGGACGCCAATGAAGGGTTCATGGCCATGACAGGCTTCAGCCGCGATGAGGTCGTGGGGAGGTCGAGTCTGGACATTGCGATCTGGAAGTACCCAGCGGACCGGCAGAAAGTGGTCGCTGAACTGGTAAGGAATGGATTCTGCGACAATTTCGAGTCCACTTTTCTGCGCAAAGACGGCAGCGAGATTACAGGCATTTTGTCCGGCAAGACCATTACCCTTCGCGGTGCGCCACATATAATCAGCGTCACTCGTGACATTTCCGGGCGCAAGCAGGCGGAGGAAGAGATCGCGCGCGCTCGTCGCCACGAAGCTCAAACGGGTCACAGTATTCAGAAGACCCTTCTGACGGCAGAGCTTCCCACGGAAGTCACAGGCGTGTCGACATTCGCGGTCTCAGTGCCGTCCAAGGTTGTTGACGGCGATTTCCACGACTTCTTCCCCCACAACAGCAGATGTTTCGACCTGGTGGCGGCGGATGTGATGGGCAAGGGCGTTGCGGCGGCTCTTATGGGCGCGGCAACCAAGACCCAGTTCCTCCGGGTTCTTGCATCACATCGGTCTGACGCCGCGAGTGGAAAGCTGCCATCCGTGGAGAGTATAGTCAGTTCAGTCCATAGGCAGCTAACGCCGGACCTGGCCGAGTTGGAGAGTTTTGTGACACTGGTATACGGCAGGTTCGACCTGGATGCAGGGGAGTTCACCTACGTGGACTGCGGCCACACCGCCACCATCCACTTCAACGCGGCAACAGGCGAATGCGAGTTCCTCAAGGGGCTGAATGTTCCTCTGGGGTGCAGCCTTGAGGAGCGCTACAGGTCTGCGTCCGCCTCATTCTCTCCCGGTGACATCTTCCTGTTCTATTCGGATGGAGTGACCGACGCGCAGAACGCCGCCGGGGAATGCCTCAGCCCAGTCAAGTTGGCAAAGGCTGTTGTGGAGATGCGCGGCGGGAGCGCCAGGCAGCTAGTCGAGCGCGTAATCCAGGACGTCCGAGACTTCACCGGCAGGACCCAAGCCCTGGACGACGTAACCTGCGTCGCCGTGAAGATAGACCGGTAGAGCAACAGGACCGCTCTGCACGAGTCCCGAGTAACCCGCGCAGAAAATCCTCCCTAACCTCTTGACTATGCCAAATTCGTGGGGTATACTCCGGGTGGTAGTGCATGTCTAACACCTCAGAGGACCAGGCTCATTTTCTGCTGCCTGGTCCTCGACCTTGTACAAAGCACACGCAAAGATGGTCGGGGATATCATATCCCCGACCATCCGACTTTCGAACATCAGACTTTCGTCCAGCCGATAGTCCGGTTTCGACTTCGCTCAACCAGCGACTGCAAAACCAGCGATTGCTAGACTTCCACTTCCGCGCCGTTGGCTGCTATGCTGCGGTCCGAGGCTTCCAGTATCTTGACCACCTCCAGCCCGCTTACTCCGTCGCTGCGGGGCGTCTGGCCGGTCTCTATGCATTCTATGAAGTGCTTGCACACCACGCTCAGCGGCTCTTTCTCCTGGAGGCGGAGCATGTGTATGTCGCCATAGTGGTAGGAGCACAGGAACTCCCCGAATGAGTCGTAGTGTGGGGGTTGCTCGACATACTTGTCGTAGACCTGCAGCTTGGAGAACTGGCTGAGGTCGTCGAATACCAGCATCTGCTTCGAGCCGACAAAGCTCATGCTGCGCACCTTGCCCGGGTCTAACCAGCTTACGTGCATAATCAGCCTTGCCCCGCTGGTGCAGGTGACTGTGACAGTAGCCACGTCCTCTACCTTGGGGTGCATCAGCTTCATTGCCACTGTCTGAACCGACTTGGGCTTCAGGCCGGTGGCATAGAAGAAGAATGAGAGGTCGTGGGGAGCGAGGTCCCACACCACATTCACGTCCGGCTGGAATATGCCGAGGTTGAGCCTGGCGCAGTGGGCGTAGAGAACTTCCCCCAGCACTCCCTCCTCAATAAGCTGCTTGGTTCTATCGACTGCGGCGGTGTACTGCAGGGTGTGATCCACCATCAGGGTCAGCTTGTTCTTGTCCGCGAGGTCTATGAGCTCTCTTGCCTGCTCGGAGCTTGCAGTGATCGGTTTCTCCAGCAGCACGTGCTTGCCGGCGTTCAGAGCCTTCTTGGCAAGAGGATAGTGGAGGGCCACATTGGTGCAGATCGCCACTGCGTCCACTGAGCCGTTGGAGATCATGCCGTCGAAATCTGTTGTAGTGGCAACCGTGGGATAAAGCTGACCTATATACTGAAGCCGAAGGGGATCGAGGTCGCACGCAACCGCCATCTGGCAACTGCTGGTCTGGAAGAAGTTACGGATGATATTGGGACCCCAATAACCTGCCCCAACCACGCCTACTTTCACTCTCATCTATGCCGCCTTATTCGCCCCGGCGCCCCTGAAAATCCACGCCAGTGTATTCGAGATAGCCAGCCACAATGACTGGCGCTCCTGATACCATAAGGCCATTTGGGGGTTCTCGTCAAGTTTTGCAGCCGCCCCTCACCCCGACCCCATTCGCAGGCCCGCTTTTCAGCCGTTCGGCGAAATCTCGATTGACTCCAGCAGTTGGCTGTTCTATAATCAAGCAACTGGTTCTATCTGTTCGCGCGCGTGCGCATCGGGTGGAGGCGGTTAGTCTACCTGCGGAGGCGAGAAGTTGAAACTGCATCTGTGGCTGGTGACAGTAGTTGTGGCCTGTAGCTCGATATTGGGTGTGATCTCATTGGCGCAAGCCCAGGAGCCGGCCCTCACCCCGGACACGGAGATCTTCAAGAGGACTCCGGTTATCGACGGCAAGATCGACGCGGGCGAATGGGACATATTCTATGAGTCCAATGCAGCGGGTTCCGCCGTGACGACCTACGCCGACTGGGACTCCAGCAATCTGTACTTCGCCGCGCAGTGCGACAAGCCGTTCGATGCGCTTGTGATCCTTGACGCGCTCGGGGACGGCTGGTTCAACGGCCAGGACAACTACGAGATAAAGGCAATGCGCGATGCCGATGGCGCTGTGGGCAAGGCTGTTTCCAGGTATGAGTCGCGGAATGCGACAAGCGCTCTGCCTCAGCCTGTGACTGCAAACGAGCTTGGGATGGTGGAGATGGTTTCAGGGTCCGTGGACGGCAAGTACTTCATCGAGATCAAGCTGCCGGGGGAACTGATCCGCGATTTCAAGCTCGCCGACAATGCCAAGACGGCATTTCAGATAGCGACCAAGGTAGAGACCGGAGACACCGGTTGGATACCTGCGAATATGGGCGGCGACAGGCGGGAATGCCTGAGCTGCACCCTGATGTCGAAGAAATCCGCGGCTCTCAACCCCCTCCTGGTGGATATGGACGTTCGCACCCCCAGGATAGCCCGGACCGAGGACCTGTACGTGCGCTTCAGCATGATCAATAACGGCACCGAAAGCGTTAACGCCCGCACCTATGTGCTCGCCGGTGAGGGTAAGTCATCCGGTTACCTGGGCAGCAAGAAGGTCCGCCTGGAAGGGCTTGCGACCAAGGGCAAAGTGTTTGATGAGATCTCCACAACCATTCCCAGCGATATGCCGCTGGGCAGTTGGGCGTTTGGCGGAGAGGTACGCAGCGATTCCGCGAAGATCGGCGCCGTGATCGCCAGCTTCGAGGTAGTGGATCAGTGGGAAGCGTGGCTGAAACTCCCGAGCAACGATGTCTCAACCCACTCAAAGACCGTGGTCATAGCGCTGCAAGTGCGCAACAACCTGCGCCGACCCATCCGCGGCACGGCTAAGATAACCCTCCCGCTCGGCTGGGAACTCTACAAGAACGCCGACACCCGGCAGTTTGAAGTGTCCAGCATCAGCGGCGTTACTACCGTCAAGTTCACCGCGACTCCGCCTTTGGGGGTTCTTGGGGCTGTGCCTGTGAAGATAGAGGTCAGTTCCAGGGGTATCACAAAGACAGTCGAAGGCAGCATCAACATGGTCCTGCCAGGCGGCAAGTAGCAGGCGACTAAGTGATTCACGGTAAGTCTCTTGTATACGTCACCCTGAACTTGTTTCAGGGTCTCCTCTCGATAGGAAACAGATGCTGAATCAAGTTCAGCATGACGTGTGCGACTTACTTCCCGTGAACTACTTAGATAGTAACCCGTTTGTGCCGCGCGGCGTGGCATTGAAGAGTTACGGCGACCGGCAGGCTGGCTATGTGGCAGGGGTAGGATTCGACGTGCACCGCGAGAGCGGTCACGCTCCCTCCATAGCCTGCCGGGCCTATGCCGGTGTTGTTGACAGCCTCCAGCAGATCCGCTTCCAGCTTGGCGTCGGTGGGGTTCGCGCTGGGCGCGCCTACTTCCCGCAGGATGGCTTTCTTGGACAGCAGCGCGGCCTTCTCAATTGTGCCGCCCAACCCCACTCCCACAATCACCGGCGGGCAGGGATTGGCTCCGGCATTTCGCACCGTCTCCACAACCATCCGCTTCACACCCTCATAGCCCTCCGCAGGGGCCAGGACTCTCGCCACGCTCATATTCTCACTGCCGCCGCCTTTGGGGGCGAGGGTGATGGTGAGGGCGTCACCAGGGACAAGCTCGACGTGGGTGACGGCGGGGGTGTTGTCCTGGGTGTTGACTCGATCCAGAGGGTGTCTGACTATAGACTTTCGTAGAAACGCTGCCTTGTAGCCTTGGCGGACCCCTTCATTGATGGCTTCGCAGAGGCTGCCGCCATTGAGGTGGACTTCCTGCCCCAGCTCAACGAACGCCAGCACCAGCCCGGTGTCCTGGCAGATGGGCATCTGTTCGTCGCGGGCAATTCGGGCGTTCTCGATAAGCTGCGAGAACACTTCCCTGCCCACCGGCGACTCTTCCGAGGCAAGGCCTCGCTCGAGGGCGGCAGTCACGTCCTCCGGCAGGAACCGGCACGCTTGAACGCAGGCATCCCGCACAGCCTCGGTTACCAGGGCAAGGTCAATCTCCCTCATAAGCTAGAGCTTGCCTTCCTCGCGTAGGCGGAAGAACTCGTACACGAGCCACTGCGGGGGCATCTCGACCAGCCCGGCGAACTTCTCGAACATCTTGGCGAAACTGCGCTTGACTATCTCTTCGGCGTCGTCGGAATAACCGAGTTCATCGAACGCTTCGTTGATGATGCGGAAGCCGGTCTTCATTACCGCGGCCCGTGACTGCGGAAACATCTTGAAGGTGGCGCCGGAGTAGGTCTTTACGATCTTGTCCGCAACATCGTCCCATTTCTGCTCAACGGACTTCTCCCGATCTCTGCGAGCATTTATCGCGCCCTGCTTCGCAGCGTTGGCCGCGATCATTTCCTTGTAGCGCTCGTAGTCGGCCGGGGTGGTTCCCTCGACGGTTATCAGGCGAACCTTTCTGCCCAGCATCTCCGAAAGCACCTGTTCGATGATCGGCATCCACTGAGAACTCTTGAGGTGGCCGGCCATCGGGTACCTGGACGTCTCGAACCCGACGACGAAAGACTCTTCCTCTACCGCTATCCCATACCCGGCTTCGAGAGCCCTATACAGGGTAGGCGCGACGGTCTTGTCCTTGACCAACTCAACTGCCTCAAGCCATACTCTCTTTGGATCTGTCTTGTTCATTTTGTACAACCCCCTCTGATCCTGGTTGGTTAGCTATACGATCAGGCTAGCGCGTAGCCATTGTCGGCGTAGACACCGCGTGCGAGGCGAAATCCGAGACCGGTTTCGCGAAGACGATAAGCCCGAGAGTGATAACCAGGGCAATCGATATCGCCGATCTGATGGCGATAGTTCCCACCACCGGCCTGGCCTCTTCACCTTCCGCAAAGAACATCAACCGAACAACGTTCAGATAGTAGTATGCCGATATGACGCTGTTCACCACACCCACCGCAGCCAAGATCCACAGCTCGGGGTGGCCGGCAGCGCCGGTACGGATGGCGGCTCCGAAAATGAACAGCTTGCCAAAGAAGCCCGCTGTCGGAGGAATGCCCGCAAGCGACACCAGGAACACAGCAAGAGACACCGCGTAGAAAGGTGACAGACTCTTGAGGCCCCGGTAGGAGTCGATGTCATTGGACCTGAGCGCATTGCCCACCGCCGAGACAACGGCAAACGCGCCGAGGTTCATTCCCAGATATGCCAGCACGTAGATCAGCACGCCCTGAAGGTCCCATGGCGCGCCGCCCTTGTCAAAGGTCTGCATGACGGTGCCGGTGAACCTGTAGGTGAAGTCGGAGGTAGGCGCGAAGCTGTGCATGGCAGTGAGCACACCGACCATCAGGTAACCCACGTGAGCGATGCTGGAGTATGCCAGCATCCGCTTGATATTCTTCTGTGGAAGCGCAACCAGGTTGCCATAGAACATCGACAGAATCGCCAGCACAACCAGTGCCCAGTACCACCCGAGGCCGCTGACAGGGCCGGGAACGCCGATGGTGACGAGGAACCGGATCAGCACAGCCAGGCCCGCTGCCTTGCTTACTACCGAAAGGAACGCGGTAACCGGGGTCGGCGCGCCTTCGTAAACATCAGGCGCCCAGAAATGGAACGGCACCAGGGCGATCTTGAACCCAAGGCCTACCAGCACAAAGATAACAGCGGCCCAGCCCGCGGCGCCCGCTCCGGAGGCTCCGCTAAGAGCATAGCCAACAGCCGCGAAGCTTGTCTTCCCGCCCGATACCCCAAAGAGGATCGACATGCCGTAGAGCATTATGGCCGAACACACCGCGCCGTAGATGAAGTACTTCAGGCCGGCTTCGGCGCTGCGCCTGTCTGTCTTGGCATAGGCGGCCAAGCCATAGCTGATCAGGCTCAGGAACTCAATGCACAGATACACCGAGATCAGGTCGCTGGCGGATGCCGCCAGGACGGAGGCCGCCGTGGCAAGCATCAGTAACGCGTAGTATTCACCCTTGTGCTTCTGGTACTCCCCAAAATGCTCTATGGACATCAGCATTACTATCAGGGTTCCGGCAATCATCAGGCAGCCAAACAGCGCCGCAAAGGGGTCCACCACCAGCAGGGCCGCGCCGCCGCTGACAAACAAACCCACATTGGACACGCTCCCGGCTCCGGGTAGCCCCAGAGACGCGGCCGGCAAGGTAACGTACCAGTTCGACAGATACACCACCAAGCCAGCCAGCGGCAACGCAAAGAAGGCGAGCCCTGGGGCGATGTAGTGCGCCGGCAGAAAGTGCTCGATCTTGCCAAGGGGCTTCTTCTCAGCAAACAACCCCAGCATAAGCACGACCACCGCCGTCACCAGCAGATAGATAACCGGCGCCAACAAAACCAACTCGCCAATTCGCATTGCTCAACAACACCTCATAGTCGCTGTGAACTACTTCTTTATGTACTTCTTCTTGGTCTTGCTGAAGCCTTGGTTGGCTTTCTTTTCGTCGTATTGCCACAGGCCGGTCTTGCCCTTGGTGGTGAAGCACGGGTAGCTGCTCAGGATCGATGCAATGAGCAATCTGGAGCATCTTCGGACTATGTTGACCTCGGTCACCAGCCTTACAAACGTGGTCTGCTTCCTAATCAGGATCTCGGAGATAACGTCGTAGGTCGGCATTTCCGTGGTATGGAAGCGGTCCCTCAGGTCCAGCAGTTCAAGGCTGCGGCCGGCGTCGATGCCGAGCTGCTCGTCCGACTCCCCGTCGAACTTGAACCTGTATTCTCCGGCTCTGGGTGTCCGCTCTATGTAGAACACCGCTCCCGAGACATCGCTGATCTTTTGATAGAAATCCTCAAGGCCGTAGATGAGGCGCGTCGTGTTGTTTACGTAAACCGTCCGGCGCAGGCCTTCGTCTATCAGAGTGACCGGGATAATCTCCGGCTCCTTGCCGAAGAAGTCCGGGCTGATCTGGCAGAGCGGGAAAGTGCCCATGATCTTGTGGTGATACTTGAGCACGCACCTCTGGCTGTCTCCGCCCTCCTGGTAAAGGGTCCGAGCGGGGTCTTCGTCGGTCACGTCCTCGGCAAGCGGATCGTATATCGCAGACTTCAGATCGCCCTCGAAGCCCTCTTCCTCAAGCTCCTGATCAAACATCTCGCCCTCGGGAGTCTCGAACGGCGCCACATCCGGCATGATCAGCGAATCCGGAACGAACTGTATCTCGTCCGGGAATGTGATCTGCACGCTCCATCGACCGTCGCCGACCCACATAACCCGCTCGTCCTGAGCAAGCGCCTGGTTGAGGCTTTCCAACGCTCCGGCATAAGCCGCCTCGCCCGGGCTGACTTCCATCACGGTCTCCAGCAACTCTTCCGCGGATGCCGTGCTTCTGGCGATAATCACCTGGACAATCTCTTCCTTGTCCATATCCGTGACCACAACCGGCTCCTCAAGCTCCTCTTCGCCCTCGGGGAGCGGGGTCTTCGCGGCTTCGTCGGCCATCGCGGCTATGATCGGAGTGAACTCCTTGACTACTTCCGCGCTGTAAAGCTTCTGGTCGGACAGCAGCAGCAGGCTTTCGGTTGAGGCTGTCTCGGAGTAGAACTCCAACGCGTCGTAATCGTCCATCTCCGCCAACGCGTAGTAGCCAAGCGCCTTGATAGGCAGTCCGCCGTGCGCCTTGGCCACAGCCTTTTCGGCTGCCTGGGCGTATCCGACACTCCAGTCCAACCCCGCACACGCCGACTTGAACTCCTTGACCATCTCCGGCGTTATCTCGTTGTCCTGCAGCAGTTCCTCGTCTTCAAAGGAAGTCGGCCTTACCAGCCACTCAGCCACGTAGACCTTGCCGTCCAGCGCAAAGAACCGCCTGGGGCTGTCGAGGTTCGGCTTGAACCGGCTGATCTTCTCCTCGCACTCCTCCGCCGACACTTCGTAGATCTGAGACAACGCCTTCGCCAGAGCGCCCACCGGCACCGGCACGCCGACATCGCGCAGCATCGCACCCGCGACTCTCTCGAACGGCCGGCCAGCCTGTCCGAACCTTGCGGCCAGCGTCCACCTTCTGTCTACACACTCGAAAGCATCGTTGGTCACCAGCAGTTCCCGCAGCAGCCGGAGCGTAAGCCCCTCTACCTTGATGCCTTTCAGTATCTGTCCCATCTTGGCATTCTGGCCCGCGCCCAGCAGGTACAGCCCAATCCTGTCCGCCAGGTACATCTTTGCCATATCCTCAACGGGTATCTTTACGGCTTTAGTCACGATTACTCCCCCTATTGTTCGATGTCCGATTGTCCGTGTTTACGGTCTTTGTCTACGCAAACCCACCCAACCCTCCCTTATCAGGGAGGGCTTTCTACCTTACCCCCTGACAAGGGGGCGAGGGGGTTTGCGTCCTCATAACTCACATTCCGCAGTGAGATCGTATTCCTCTGCGCTGATCACTTTCGCCCCTACAAACTCGCCCGCCGCTGCTTTGCAGCCTGGCAAGTATACCACACCATCTATCTCCGGGGCATCTCTGTAGCTCCGGCCAATGGCGCCGTCCTCGGTATGCCCCTCAACAAGGACCTCTATATCTTGCCCCAGAAGGCCCCTGTTTATCTCCAGGGAGACCTCCTGCTGGAGCAACATTACTTTGTCGTATCTGGCTGTCGCGGTTTTCTTCAGCACCCTCTTCTTCAGGCTTGCCGCCGGAGTGCCTTCCTCGGGCGAATAGATAAACGCCCCGAGCCGGTCCAGCTTCGCGGCCTCCATGAATCTGGTCAGGTTGTCGAACGCTTCATCAGTCTCGCCCGGGAAACCCACGATGAAGGTGCTGCGGATCGCGATCCCCGGCACTTCTTTCCTAAGCTTATCAATGAGCTTCAGATACTGCTTGCTGTTGCCCTTGCGGTTCATCGCTTTCAGCACAGTGTCATCGCCGTGCTGCAGCGGGAGATCTATGTACTTCACGATCTTCTCGCTGTCCCGGATGACGTTGATCATCAGGTCGGTGACCCTGGTGGGGTAGCAGTACATGAGCCTGATCCACCGAACGCCTTCGACCTTCTCCAACGCCCTCAGCAATTCCGGCGCGCCGTCGCTGTTGCCTATGTCATCCCCGTATCGGGTCAGGTCCTGTCCTATAAGGATCAGTTCCTTCACCCCGCACGCCGCCAGCCGCTCGGCCTCTTCGATAACGTACTCCATAGGCCTGCTTCGGAACGGGCCGCGGATGTCCGGCACAGCGCAGTAGCTGCACCTGTTATCGCAGCCCTCGGAGACTTTCAGGTAGGCCGTCCACGGCGAGGTCGAGATCACCCTCGCCTTCGGCTCCACCCACTCATTGCCGGTCTCGGGGACCTTCAGCACCCGCTCGCCGGCAAGGACCTGCTTCACGACCTCCGCCAGGCAGCTAAAGTGCTCTATCCCAATCACCGCATCGATTTCCGACGCTTCCTCGAAGATGTCCCGGCCATACCTCTGCGCCAGGCATCCGACCACTATCACCTTGCGGGTCCGCCCCTCAGACTTGGCTTCCAGCGCTTCCGAGATAGCCTCTGTAGCTTCCTCGCGAGCGCTCTCTATGAAGCCGCAGGTGTTCACAACTATGACATCGACCGCGTCCTGATCGACAGTGATCTCGTGCCCCGCGCTGCGCAGGTTCCCCAGAGCACACTCCGAATCCACCAGGTTCTTCGGGCATCCAAGGCTGACCAGTGTTACTTTTGCCAAGTCAGCCTACCTTCGCGCATCATCGTCTTCTTGATTGTCGTAATTGTCTTCTTCCTCGTCATCGTCGTCGGTTATGTACTCGGCCTCCGGCAGGATCTCGTCTTCTTCATCGAGGTCGTCCGGCCCGTAAGTCAGCCTTGCCTGCCCGCCCAGCACGGCTTCAAGATCGGCCCTGCCTACGAGCACTGCCCTGGGGTTCGCGCCGTCTCTTGGGCCGACTATCCCCTGCTGGTGCATGGCGTCAACTATTCTGGCAGCACGAGTGTACCCAATGTTATATTTGCGCTGAAGCATGGAGGTCGAGCAGGAACCTGCTCCGACCACGTACCTCACCGCGCGTTCATAGTACTCATCGGCGATGGCCCTGTTGGTGGTCTCATCGGCCTCAGATTCTTCGCCGACCGATACCGGCGTGAGCGTATACTGCGGAGCCCTTTGCTCTTTGAGGTAGTCGCACAGGGTTTCGATCTCTTTCTCATCCACAAAGCAGCCTTGCATTCGGGTGGCCTTGTTGGCGTCGATGGGCAGGAAGAGCATGTCTCCCTTGCCGATCAGAGCTTCCGCGCCCTTCTGGTCGAGGATGATGCGGCTGTCGTGGTGGTTTTGCACCGCGAAAGCTATCCTCGATGAGATGTTCGCCTTTATCAGGCCTGTTACCACGTCAACCGCCGGCCGCTGGGTCGCTATGACCAGGTGGATACCCGTTGCCCTGGCAAGCTGCGCGAGGCGGGTAATGGAGTCTTCCACCTCTTCCCGCATCTGCATCATAAGGTCGCAGAGCTCATCCACCACCAGCACGATGTAGGGCAGCTTGTCTTCCGGTCGCACCCGCTCGTTGTAGCCCACGAGGTTACGCACGCCCATCCGCGCAAACACGGTGTATCTGCGGTCCATCTCCTGAACCAGCGCCCTGAATATCCCGGAGGCCTGCTTGATGTCCTGAACCACCGGGCACGCCAGGTGCGGTATGCCGTCAAACAGGGTAAGCTCGACCCGCTTGGGGTCGATCAGCACCATCTTCAGTTCGTCCGGCGTGTTCTTGAAAAGCATACTCGCGATCAGCGAGTTGAGGCACACGCTCTTGCCGGAGTTGGTGGTCCCGCCGACCAGCAGGTGGGGCATTTTGACCAGGTCCGCCACCATCGCCGTCCCGGCTACGTCCTTGCCCAGCGCAAACGCCAGGTGGGACTTATTATCCTTGAATGCCGGACTCTCCAGCACTTCCCGCAAGCCCACCAGCGCCCGGCTCTTGTTGGGAACCTCCACGCCGATGGCGGCCTTGCCGGGGATCGGAGCTTCCAGCCTGACCGCGATCGTGGCAAGCTGCATTGCGAGGTTGTCCGCGAGGCTGGTTATCTTGCTGACCTTGATCCCCGGGGCAAGCTGGATCTCGTACCGGGCAAATGTCGGCCCGCAGGCTATCTCTACGACGTTCGCCTCCACCTTGAACTCGGAAAGCGTCCGCTCGATTATCTCTATGTTCTCGTGAAGCTCGCTCTCGATCCGCAGGGGCGGGGGAGGAGTCTCGTTGAGGAGGCTGGTGGGCGGGAGAACGTATTCCCCCACAGGCTTAACACTGGCGGTGAAATCAGGAACTTCCTCAGGCTCTGCCTTGGGTTCCGTGAACTTGCCTTTGCGAGACTTCCCGTTGCCCCCGGTGTCGTCCGCGCCTGCGAGCTTGCCGTTGATCTTGACTATCGGCTTCGGCGGCCCCGCGCTGCCGCCTTCCATAATATCGGGGTTGGCCGCGACGCCTGTGCTAAGGGCTTCGGCTATGGCCTTGCGCTTTTTCTCTTTGGCTGTAGGTTCCGCGCGCTGGACCTGCTTCAGCCGGGCCGCCCGCATTTCCCGCGCCACTGCCGCCCTGTCGGCCAGTATCACCCGGATCTTTTCGATAAGGGTGAGCAGCGGGACATCTATTATGATAACAATAGCTATAAGCCCGATGGCTGTGAGGATTATGTATGATATGGTCCTGCCGACCAGCCGCATCAGCATCAGCCCCAGGGTATTCCCAATTGCGCCGCCGCCCTCGGGGGATATCTCGCCGACCGTGTTGTAGTAGATTGCCGCCCACGCGATCACCACAAAGAATACCATCAGGGACCCGATGAAGATGTTGCGGGGGATGGGACTGAGAGGCCCGGCAATGAGTATCACGCCTGCAATGCCTATCAGCACAGGAACAATGAACGCGCCCACGCCCACGGTCGCGCGGATGCCGTCGGCGATAGGCCCACCGATAGCCCCGCTGGACTCAGGCCGCGCCAGCGCCACCATGATTGCAAGGCAGGCGATGACAAGGGCTATCCCAGCAATGTCGAATACCAACCCGGGATTGTTGCTCTGCCGCGCCGCCGGTTTACGACGCCTGACAGGCGCCCGTGTTTTGCGCAACCTGAACCACCCTTACGCTCAAATCACCCGTACTTACCCAACATATTATACTCAAATGGGGGTGCTGGGTCAATCTTCGCGGGCGTTGCACGAGCGTGGGTTGGGGTCGTGGGGTCTGAATCGCGAATGGCGCGAAATGACCCTCTTCCGGCTAAAACCTCTCATCCCTCCAGGTATCCTACCTGGAGGGATGCGCCTGCTAACGAAACCAACTGTAGCACATATACACGACTGCTTTGCGTGGGTTGTCCAAGTCTATGAGAAACCAGTTGATCTCGGTAGCGTCGCCTTGCGCTTTCCCGTATTGCACAATCTTGTAACGTTTGGCTTTGCCGGGGTCCCACCATTCCCACGAAACATGCGTAATGGGTGCGCGGGTTTCGTAGAGCGCAACACCTCGCTCTGTCTGAGGCAGCGACTTCAAGAATGGCTCCACATCCGCCGCGTCCATCTCTATCTTCGCGTAGATGTGGACCTCCATGAACCATCTGCCATAGCTGTTCAAAAGCCTGGCGCTTTTGGGAAAGTCCACCTTCGCCACCCGCTCCACCTGCCAAAGCGGCGGACGCGGCCAAGGCCCGACAACAGCACGAACGCCGATCAGGCCCACAAACAGAATGACGGGAAGAAGAGCACAGCCAATAACCCAACTGGAAGGGCGGAGATAGCGCTTAGTCGGTTGCTGGTTCTCGGTCATTGGATGATCCGTTCCTTGGTAGTGATTTCCGAATCGCCACCCTGCACGCGCAGTATATCACACAATATACCTTGACAGAAACCTGGGTATGATGTCACAGTAATGTGTCTAGTTGGGAGGCGATGTGGAATGGTTGAACCTAAGCATGTTGATGGGCGGCAGCCCGCTAGTATCCTGCTGTACACCCTTACCACCTGCGGGTGGTGCAAGAAGACCAAGGCTTTACTGCAGGAACTGGGGCTGGGCTATGACTACATAGATGTGGACACGCTCGACCCCGAAGGCGTGGAGGCAGTGAGAGTTGACCTTGGGAAGTGGAACCCGGCCTTGTCGTTTCCGACGGTTGTTGTTGATAATGAGAAATGCATGATCGGCTACGATGAAGACGGCATCAGGGAGATAGCAAGCAAGTGAGCGCTGTTGATTCCAAACGCATCGACGATCTACACGAGAAGTTGGCCAAAGACGCAAAGGCAGGCGGATACAACCTGAGCGCCGACATGGCGATGGTGCGCGATCTGCTGGAAGGGCTGTTGGTCAACCAGGACCGCTACAGCTACCTGTCCTGCCCTTGCAGATTGGCTGCGGGCGAGCGATCCCTCGATCTGGACATCATCTGCCCCTGCGACTACAGAGACCCCGACCTCGCCGAATTCGGCGCCTGCTACTGCGCGCTCTATGTGACATCCGAAGTGCTCAATGGCGAGCGCAAGCTGACTTCCATTCCCGAGCGTCGTCCGGCACACCGGGAGCCCGCGAGCCACGAGATGGAGCAGGTGCGGGTGGAAGGCCTGCCTTACCCGGTGTGGAGGTGCAAGGTCTGCGGATACTTGTGCGCCCGCCCGGAGCCGCCGGAAATCTGCCCCATCTGCAAAGTCACCAAAGACAGGTTCGAGCGGTTTATGTAGGCGGTGGTCTTCGGTCGTCGGTCCTCGGTCAGACTATCAGCCCGTCGGCCGTTTGGCCGGTTTTGGCCTGACAGCAACCATTCAGTCCCCTCCAACCCTGTTTTCCACGTTTTTGCTACACAGTCGTGCCTGGGTACGTACTAATCTACTGCCCAGAACGGGTACCTCTACGCATACCTGTAACATCGATCTCACGGTAATATTGCAGTTGTAGCGTGATGGCTAACGACGGCATCGGCCCAGCCCGCGCAAGGTGAGATCCGTGGCACATCATAGAGAAACAACAGAAAACAGCAGTTCGGTACATCAGCTTTCCATCGTAGTTGGGGCTATGTGCGGGGCCGTGGTGTTGACGGTTGCCTATGACCTCACCATTCGCGCCTGGCTCTGGCGTCTGAACCTGGGCCGCGACAGCGCTACCGGCCTGATCCTGGCCGTGATCCTGGTTGGCCTGGTGGCCTCCGTGGCAGTGCGAAAGTACTACCGGATGCGCGACAGGCTCACCGGCGAGATCGCGGTGCGAGACTGGGCGGAATCGCGGTTGGTTGAGGCCGGGCAGTACTACCTCACCATCCTCGAGAAGTTCCCCGCCCTGATCTGGCGAGCGGATTCCAAAGGCCACTGCGATTACTTCAATGACACATGGCTGGACTTCACCGGCCGAGCGCTGACGCCGGAACTGGGTCGGCATTGGGTGGACGATGTCCACGAGGACGACCGCAAGCGTGTTGTGGCGGACCGCAAGCGCAGTTTCAGCGAACGCCAGTCTTTTGAAATGACATACCGCCTCCGCAGACGCGACGGCGAGTACCGGTGGATGGTCGATATGGGAAGACCCTTCTTCGACCCGGACGGCGCTTTCGCCGGCTTCATAGGCACCTGCTATGACGTCACGGACCGCAAGCTGGCCGAGGAGTCTCTTAGCACCCTTCTCGCCCGCAGCCAGCAGCTTGAATCCATAGTGAACCTGAGCCCAGCGGTGGCATTCCAGTGGAGACCCGAAGAGGGAATGCCGGTAGTGTTTGTATCGGACAACGTCGAGCAATTCGGCTACAACCACGAAGACTTCACCTCCGGCATGCTCCGCTACAGTGACATCATCTACCACGAAGACCTTCACAGAATCCTCGAGGAAATCGAGACCCACGCCCGACGACGCTCTGAGGGATACGTGCAGGAATACCGGATCATAGCCAAGTCCGGCCAGTTGAGGTGGGTTGAGGACCGGACCAAAGTGGTGAGGGACCAGTCCGGCGCAGTCGCCTACAGGCAGGGAGTGATAGTCGACGTCACCGAGCGGAAAGTGGTCGAACGCGCCCTGGCCGAGGCGCGCGAGCACGAGGTAGAAATAGGCGCGCAGATCCAGCGCACTCTCCTTCTGGGCAATCCTCCCGACAAACTGGACAAGCTCGAGGTCTCAGCCATAAGCGTCCCCTCGCAGCGGATCGACGGCGACTTCTATGACTTCGTCAAGCACCCTGACGGCTGCCTGGATGTCATAATCGGCGACGTTATGGGCAAGGGAGTGCCGGCGGCGCTGCTGGCTGCGGGCAGCAAGAGTTCTTTCCAGAGGATTATGTGGCAGCTTGTAGCGAGCTCGGTATCTCATCGCGTGCCGGAGCCTGAAGTGATAGTCAACGAAGTCCACCGGGAACTGACCCCCCAGCTCATAGCGCTGGAAAGCTTCGTTACCCTTTCCTACGTGCGATTCGACACTAACAACCACAAAGTGACCCTCGTGGACTGCGGGAACTGCGATCTGCTGCGCGTGAACAAGAACAGCGGGGAGACCGAGCGCCTGCTGGGGTCTAACGTGCCCCTTGGGTTTGCCGCCAACGAGACCTACAAACAGGTGCAGTTCAGCTACAACGATGGCGACACATTCGTCCTGCACAGCGATGGGCTGACCGAGGCAAGAAACTCCGATGGAGACTTCTACGGTGAGGAGCGGCTGGCGCAGTTGTTGTCGTCCAGCAGGCTTTTGGGCGCAGACCAGATCACGGACAAAGTGCGCCAGGAAGTGACACGATTCCGCCAGTCCGGCACATTCGCGGACGACCTCACCTGCGTGGTGGTCAAGACCGGCTCGAGCGCTCCGCCTCACTCGATGCATGCCCAGACCCAGATAGTAGGCGGTGTGGCTGAGTTGATCGATGTCCGCAGGTTCATGGACGACTATTACGAGAACAACGCGCGTGAGTTGGTGATGGAGCGGGATTTCGGAGCGCTCAAGGACGCTGTTGAGACAACAGTGCGGGCTATTCTCCGCGACGAATACAAGGGCTTTGAACACAGACCTGTCTGGATACGCCTGTTCGCGGCGGATGATGGAATGCACGCCCGGCTCTCGCACATCGGAGCAGCTCCGGACATTGAGACGAAAGCCAACTCGGAGACAGCGGTCGGTGTGGACCGAATGGAATATGGAATCGACGAAATGGGTCGGCATTATGTGCTCCTGCAAAAGCGCACGAGCCTTATTGGAGGGAAGAGAGATGCAACTAGCAATTCAGTCTTACGAGGATAAGTATACGGTCGTGCGCGTTCCGGTGATGGAACTGGACGCCAACAACTCGTTGGCATTCCGCCGCGCCGTCACCCCGGTGCTTCAGAGCGGCAACCACGTGGTGCTTGACCTGAGCAACGTGGCATTCATGGATAGTTCAGGGATTGGGGCGCTGCTGTACGCGCTCAGGACAGCCGCCGCCAACGGCAAAACACTGAAGCTGACGGGGATTACTCATCCGGTGCGATTACTCTTCAGTGTGGTCAGAATGTACAGCCTGTTTGATGTCTACGATGACGCAAGCATGGCCATGCAATCTATCGCCGCCTGACCATGTGATCCCTCCAGGTATCCTACCTGGAGGGCAGACCAGCAGACTTACTTCTTTGCAGCCATACCAGGCGGCGTGTATTGCTTGAAGTTCTTCATATGCGAAGGTATCGACAGATAGGCTGTTGACGCCCATATCACGGCTGCCGCGAACACCACGGCGGCCCCGACGTATCTGAAGACCCACTGCTTCGGATATGCCAGCGGCAGAACCGCGAAGACTCCACACAGTCCGGTGAGAATGAAGCCTATTCCCGAGATGAGCGGTTTCCCAGTCAGCTCAAGCCGGATGATCCCCATTCCTGTCAGCACTGCGGCAGCGCCCGCCACAAACGCCGGAATCGCGAGCGGCAGCAGGTTCCAGCCGGCGGCCAGAGCAATACCCGCCCCCAGCAGCACCCCCCCAAACAGCACAGTCGTCTCGCCGAAAGCGACATTGAACGGGCCGGGCAGAGGCCAGTTCCACACCATGTGCAGCCCGCAGGCCAGGGCGATAAAGCCGGACACGAGGAACGGCGCAGCCCATTTCTGTGGCTTCTCTGAGTTGAGACCACATATCAGAAATGCCGCAATGGTCAGCAGCGCTCCAGTCATATTCACAAGCATAAGCACCAGGTAGTCTATGAACACGCGATTCACCTCCGGTGATTTGTCGTAGAAGCACTGCAAGCCCAGGCGGGGTCATACACCGGTGACCAGGCTCAGCAGATCGGATATCTTGCCTATGGCCAGGCCGACGCAGGCGTCTGCCGCGCCGTAGTAGAGCCATATCTCATCGCCCCGAACCAAGGCCCCACACGTAAACACAACCATAGGCATAAGGCCCGTCTGTTCGTACGGGGTCTCCGGCGCGAAGACCCATTCGCTGGCCCGCGCGATTACCTTGGTGGGGTCGTTGATATCCAGCAGGGCAACTCCCAATCGATATATCGACCTATTGCCCACGGCTTTTGTGCCGTGGTAGATCAGCAGCCATCCCTTATCTGTGCGGATGGGAGGGCAGCCCGCGCCGATGCGCTGGCCGTCCCAATAGGGACCTCCCCGTCGTTCCATCAAGAGGCCCGGCTGGTCCCAGTGGGTAAGGTAATTGGAGGTGGATGCGTGCCACATGTCTTCTTTTCCGCCGATTTCCGGCCTGTGCAGCATATAGTAGCGGCCGCCAATCTTGCCGGGGAACAGCGTCGCGTCTTTGTTCGTGGGGATGAACGCCGGGCCGAACCTTTTCACTTTCTCGAAATCACGAGTCTTGGCGAGGCAGACGGTCGGCCCGAACCTGGAGTAAGCCGTGTAGGCTATGATCCACTCCCGCTCACCCAACTGGGTGATGCGGGCATCCTCGCAGCCGTATTGTTCGTAGGGGAAGTCGGGTTCGCCGGGCTCAAGCAGGGGTTTGTCGGCGTATCGCCAGTTGTCGATGCCGTTCTTGCTCCTGGCAACTCGCAGATGGGAAATACCCTCTTTGTTCTCGATTCTGAGCACCAGGACGACGTCGCCGTCCATCTCCGCCACGCCCGGGTTCAGCACCGCATTAGCTTCACACGGCACATCTTCCGGGGTTATGAGAGGGTTGCTTTCGTGTCGGATAAAGAACTTCTTGTTCACTGATTTCTCCAGTTCCCCCTCCTGGCAGGAGGGGGTTAGGGGGCGGTTCCTTTCACCTGTCAAGTGTGCACAGCCATGCGCCAGAAGAACCTCACCCCAGCCCTCTCCTTGCGAGGAGAGGGAGTAGAATGCCGCCCCTATTATGCCCCTACTTGAAGCTACAGAAACTCCCAGCAGCTAGCGCCGACCGTGGGCGAAGACATAATCGACCGCCGCCAGCAGGTCTATTCGCTTGAAATCGAGATTGGTGGCCGGGTCGTGGACCTCAACTCCAGTCCTCACAAAGATCGCCATCATTGCGTCCGGCAGGGTCTTGCCGTCCTGTTTCCACTTGTAGCCGCTCTTGGTGATAGCCTCTCGCAGGACCAGCGCGCAGCCGACCATCTGGGCATTGGACGATGTGGTGGCAGCGGCCGGGACCAGGATGCGGGTGTTGGTGAACCTGTTGAGATGCGCGACATCCTTGCCGATTGTCACAGCGCCAATGGAGAAGCAGTCGGGCGAACACGCAGGCCAGTTGATGCCTTTGGTAAAGCCCGAATTGCCGCAAGGCGCGCTGACCCATATTCCAAGCTCTTTCAGCTTCTTCAGCTTGGCGTCTATCACGGTGGGAACCGGCCCCGGATGCTCGTAATCGTCGACCGGCGCAAGGTTCACGGTGGTGATGTTGTACTGTTTGCAGTTATCGATCACCCACTGCAGCCCCCGCGCGATGGAGTCCGCACCCGGTGGTTGAGCGGAGTCGAAACCACCCGGTCCAAGGTCAGGGTACTGCGGCAGATGGACTATCTTCACCCCGCGTATGTGTATAACCTGGTCATTGAACGCGATCCCGAGCTTGCCGTTGTAGTTGAGGGAAGACGGGAAACCGGTGCCGGTGCCGTGATATCCGGGCGGGACCAGGGTTGGGTCGGGGTCATTGTCCACGCTGTCCCAACCCGCGACAATCTTCGGCGCTCCCCAGGGCAGCTTCACATTCCACTCCGGCACGGTGAGGTCGCACCCATCATCCAGCACCACAAGAGTCTGCCCCTTGCCCCAAGTCAGCTTGTCCGCATACTTCACCCAAGTATGGGTCACCCGCATCTGCTTGAACTCGATAGGGTTGATGGGCTCGCCGGGGAGTTTCGCGTCGCTCGATGCGGCGCAGGCGGCGATAAGTAAACACGCGGCTATTGGGATTAGTGGTAGAACGTCGTTCAACTTGTTACTCCTGTATTGGTTGTTTCTATGAATGTGAGTTTGGAAGAGTTGAGGTCGACGGACCACCCACCAACAACCGTTGTGTCGTCTTTCATCTGTCCTCTCCCCATACAGCCGTCTCACCGTCCCCTCGGATGGAGCTTATGTTGTACCTCACGTAATACTCCCTTCCAGCCTGTTCCAGCAAAGAATTGCCGGAATGGATAAAGCAATGGGCCATCCAGCCGGTGTCACCGCGCCCCAGAGCTTGCACCAGAAGCTCATCAGAACCCGGCACTCCTTTTCTGATGAAGAACAGATAACCGCCCGCTATCACGTCGAAATCCTTGGTCTCCAGCGCGCGAAGAAGCGCCTCGTTTCCCCGTGGGTCATTGATGGCGACCAAAGCGGAAGCCGCCATCCGGCGAACCTGCGGCATCGGGTGTTCAAGAGCAGGGACGAGCGCCTCTACGCCCTCTTTGGCCTTTAACATCTTCAGACCCCTGGCCGCCGATTCGATCGCGTCTGGATGCCCGTGCCGCGCAACATCAACCAATATACTGGTTGCCTTCTCACCGCCTATGCGGGCCAAGGCCATACCGGTGGAGCGGCTCACCTGTCCGGCGCCGTTTAGCATTGCCTTCCCGAGTTCGTCTATTGCCCTCAGGTCTCCCATTGTTCCGAGCACAGCAGCAGCGCCTACGCGCACGTGCGGAGGGCCATTTCTCAGCATTTCCATCAGCGGCTCGAACGCAGACGGGTCATTTAGCGTCTGAAGTGCTTCGGCGGCAGAATCCAGGGCATCATCGTCATCGTCGGGTCCCTCGAGCACATCCAGCAAAGCAGGCGTGGCTCGACGGTCCCCGATCAGGCCCAGCGCAATCATGGCGTGCCCGCGGCTGTAGCCCTCTTCTCTGTTCATATTTCGGATGAGCGGTTCTACCGCGCGCGGATCCTTGAGCCGTCCAAGCGAGCTTGCCGCATGAAGGCGCACATCTTCGCACTCATCGTCTAGGGCCGCAATGAGGGGAAGAACAGCCGCCACATCGCCAGTATTGCCGAGCGCCCTGGCGGCACTTTCACGGATGTCTGCGTCAGGGTTCCTAAGGTCCTCTACTAGCTTCGCACGGTCGGCGTTCATCGCATTCTCCCCTCACCGGTAATGCTTCCCCAACTCCGAAATGTACCTCTTCCCCAGCCAGTCCACGTTCGCCTTTAGCCAGTCGCTTAGCTTGGTTTCGCACGTGGGGGGTTGGTGGGAGATTAGGAGGTTGTCCATCAGGCCGATGACTTCCTCCTTCGTCAGGATCACGTCTTGCAGGACTAGTCCCGGCAGCTTCGACATTACCTGGGTCAGAGCAGGGGGGAGGTGGATCGGGAGGGTTCGGCTGTGGAGGATGCCTTTCATCAATTCCAGGAGTTCGTTGAATGTATAAGTTTCCGGTCCGACGGCGTCTACGATTATGTTGTCCTGGTTTCGACTCCGCTCAACCAGCGAGATAGCAAGCTCCGCCAAGTCCTCCACAAACACCGGCTGGAGCTTGTAGTTGCCGTTGCCGGGGACTGGGAAGATGGGGGAGCGGCGGAGCATCCAGGCTATGGTGTTGAGGAGGATGCCCTTGTCGCCGAAGATCACGGTGGGCCGGAGGATCGCGTAACTCAGTCCGGACTCCACTATCGCCTTCTCAACTATCGCTTTGCCGCTGTAGTATGGCAGCGGGGAGTCCGGCGAGGGGTTGGCTATGCTGACGTGGACGATTCTCTTGACCCCCGCGTCCACCGCCGCCTGGACCAGCGCGAGGCTGTTCTTTATGGCGAGGTCGAACGTCAGCGCCCCCCGCTCGAAGCGTATCCAGTAGGTATTGTAGAGGACAGACGCCCCCTTGAGGCTCTCGCGCAGGCCGGCGGGGTCATCGAACCTCAGCGGCGCGACGGTCACTTTGCCGGCAATGGGGTCGGCTGGGTTGGGGTGGTTGGTGAGAGTACGAACAACCTCCCCCCGCTCCAGCAGCTTCACCGCAATGCTCCTGCCGGAATACCCGAAGGCTCCGGTGACTGCATTTACTCTTGTCTGATTCGACATACTCAGCCTCTTTCTCCGTCGCGAAGGCCGAAGGAACGAATTCTACATGGATGCACAGGATGAACAGGATGGAAAACCCCGAATCCGGATATCCTGTGAATCCTGTACATCCATGTTCATCACTTCTTCACTTCACCCCATTGACCACATTCACCAGTTTACCCGCGATAAACTGCCTGGCGTTGTCTACTGCCGTGCCCATCAGCCTGGCTCTGGCGGCGCTGGTGGCCCAGGCTATGTGGGGGGTCTGGATGCAGTTCCTGGCGCAGATCAGCGGGTTATCGGCCTTGGGCGGCTCCACGCTAAGCACATCCAAACCCGCGCCGGCTATCCGGCCTGAGTTGAGCGCGTCGGCGAGGTCCTGGTCGACCACCAGCGGGCCTCGCGAAGTGTTGATAAGGAACGCAGTCGGCTTCATAAGCTCGATCCGGTCGCGGTTGATAAGGCCCTGGACCTCCGGGGTCAGCGGGCAGTGGAGACTGATAACATCCGAGGTCTTGAGCAAGTCCTCGATGCTCAGCCACTCGAAGCCGTCCCAGTCCGGCGGGTTTGCGTGGACTGCGTCCGCCGCCACAACCTTCATCCCCAGCGCGTCGGCTATCTTGCCGGTGGCCCTGCCGATCCTGCCGAAGCCGATTATGCCCATGGTTAGCCCCGCAAGCTCGACCAGTGGGGATTTCCAGAAGCAGAAGTCGGGGTTGCTCGCCCACTCTCCTGCCCGAACCGCATCACTGTGCGCGCCGACGTGCTGGGTAAGCTCCAGCAGCAGGGCAATAGCCATCTGGGCGACCGATGTGGTGCCGTAGATGGGGATATTGGTCACCGGTATCCCGCGCCTGGCCGCAGCTTCGATATCCACCACGTTGTAGCCGGTCGCGAGAACTCCGATGAACTTCATCTCCGGCAGCGCGGCAATGACCTCCGCAGTGATCGGGGTCTTGTTGGTGAAGACAATCTCCGCGCCCTTCGCACGCTCGACTACCTGCTCTTTGGGTGTGCGGTCATAGACCGTCAACTCCCCCAACTCCTCAAGCCCAGCCCAGGACAAGTCCCCCGGGTTAAGCGTATAACCATCCAAAACCACAATCTTCATGACCAGAACTCCTTTTATGGGAAACCATTACGAGTTTTGGTTCCACAAAGCGGCGGGTTTTACCTTCTGGCGCGGGGGCAAATAGGACAAATGGGACAAGGACGCACGAACCCATACCGACTGTGCTGGTTGTTACAGAGCGCCCTCTCCCCCTTTCGCATCGCAGTCGCTCTGCTCCTCGTCGATGCTTTCGGGGTTACATCTAGCTCTCTCCCCCAGGAGAGAGAATTACGCTGGTGGGCTGCCAAAACCGTCAACTGTCAACCGACAACCGTCAACCCCCCTGCGGATTACTCCGTCCCCCAACTGTAACTGTTCAGTTTCGATGAGCAAGTGAAGAAAGTGGAGAAAAACCACAACTT
>CAZTAO010000019.1:0-76384 GCA_964611645.1 uncultured bacterium
CCTGTAGCGTGTTACCACATACTAAAGTAATGTGGTAAATAACACGGTACAGAAACCTCTCTATTCTGCCGTGTTAATACCCCCATGTGCGGGTGGTGAATTGGCACGCCACACCGGATGCTCCGCCATGCCTGCCGAGTGTCAGCGGCAATGCGTATGCTGGTTTGCCAATGGGAATACCGGTAATGGGGTAATTAACAAATCAGGATACTTGAGATGCGGAACCCCGCTATGTCTTGATTTTCCATCCCTCCAGTCTCTCCGAGGCTGGAGGGGCCTACGGGTGAGCAGAGGCAGTACCCTACGGGTGAGCAGAGGCAGTACCCTCCAGGTTCGGAGGACCTGTAGGGATGAATCCCCGCCGCAGCGGCTTCGCGTCCTTCGCCCATTTCGCGTCCTTCGCGATTCAAACCGTCCCGCCATTTGACCCTCCCTACCCATGAATGTTAGAATCCTCGAGTTATGAACTTCCGCATTGCTGACGATTCCCACCATGATGCTTTCAACCGGTTTGTCGCGCGATTCGACACCGGCGACCTCTTGCAGTCCTGCGAGTGGGCCGTGCTCAAGGGGCGGGGCGGCTGGGGTTCCGTGAAGGCGTTTGCCGAGGAGGGTGGGGAGATTGTGGCTGCGGCCTCCATCCTTACCCGCCGGATTCCTCGCACCAACCGCTGCCTCATGTACTGCCCGCGCGGCCCGGTGCTCGATACCACTAACGGCCCACTGGTCAAGGAGTTTATCGGCCTTCTGGCCAAGCTTGCCCGTGAGCGGCGGGCGATTATGCTCAAGATAGACCCGCCCGTGCCTGTCGAAGACGCCATCAGCGAGGCTAACCTGCGCGGGGCGGGGTTTGTGCCGGTGGTGAGCGCGGGGTTTGGGGGAGTGCAGCCCAAGGCCGTGATGCAGCTAGACCTGGACAAGTCGGAAGATGACCTCCTGGCATCGTTCAAGCCCAAATGGCGCTACAACATCCGCTTGGCCAAGCGCAAGGGCGTGGAGGTTAACCTGGACTGCGGCAAAGAAGACCTTCCCGCATTCTACGCCCTCCTCAAGGAAACCTGCCAGCGCGACGGCTTCCTGGTGCGGGACTACAAGTATTTCGAGGACATGTTCGATATTCTCACCCGGCAGGGCTTCATCCGCCTTGTTCTGGCGAGGTTCGAGGGAGAGCCGGTCTCGGGCGCGCTGATGTATATCTTCGGCGACAAAGCCATGTACACCTACGGCGCATCCTCCAACCGCCACCGCAACGTCATGCCCAACCACCTGATGCAGTGGGAGATGATCCGCCTGGCGCTCTCCAAGGGCTGCAAGTGGTACGATTTCCGGGGAGTCAGCCCCAAGAAAGAAGACGACCCGACAGACCACCTCCAGGGCCTGAACCGTTTCAAAGAAGGCTTCTCGCCAAGGTTCGTGGAATACATAGGGGAGTACGACCTGGTAATATCGCCCGGGTTCTACTGGCTCTGGAACATCGCAATGCCCCGAGTTCGCGGGATTATGAAAGCCCGAAAACGCGCGGCAAGCGCCCAGCAGTCCGAGGTGTGACCATGCGGCAGATTCTGCACGATGTCTGGGTGGAAGTCGATCTGTCGGCGCTGAAACGCAACGCCCGCCAGGTCCTGGGCCTCATCGGCGATAACTGCAAGCTCATCGCGGTAGTCAAAGCCAACGGCTACGGCCACGGCTATGTCGAGCCGGCGAAGGCGTTTCTGTCAGTCGGCGCATACGGGCTGGCCGTCACCAGGCTGGATGAGGCGCTGGTACTCAGAGACGCAGGCATCGAAAGCCCCATCCTGGCTCTTGCCCCCGTACTGCCGGGGAACCTCCAAACAGCCATCGACGCCCACATAGACCTCACGGTGACCGGCGTCGACCAACTCAAAGCAGTCTCCGAGCAAGCCTCCAAAGCCGGAACACAAGCCCGGGTTCATCTCAAGATAGACACGGGGATGGGCAGGCTGGGCGCATTGCCTACAGACGTGCCCAGCATCGCCGCCGCCCTCAGGGAATTGCCAAGTCTGTCCATCGCCGGTGTCTTCACCCACTTCGCCGGCTCCGCCGACAAAGACATCTCGGGCAGCAAAGCCCAGTTTGAAGTCTTTCAGAACTGCCTCGCCACTGTTCACGCTTCGGGGACCACAGGGTTCATGGCCCACGCGGCCAACAGCGCCGCAGCGGTCAGGCTGCCGGAGTCCAGGCTCAACGCAGTCCGCGTCGGCACACTGCTCTATGGCCAATACCCGTCAGAGCATGTGCACAAAAAGGCGGATGTGAAATCGGGCTGGAGACTCAAAGCCAGAATATGTGAGGTGCGAGACCTGCCTGTGGGCGCGAAAGTTGGCTACGGCGGGGAGTTCACCTGCCGCAGGCCCACTCGAACCGCCCTGATTCCTGTTGGCTTCGCCGACGGCTACACCCTTGCCCCGGAAGGTCCCATCTACCGGCAGGGCGCGTTGGAATTCGCTGCGCGCAAGGCTAAGCGGCAACTACATGTGGAGATCAACGAGAAGCGTGCGCCGGTGATTGGCCGTGTCGCCATGCAGATGATAGCCGTGGACGTAACCGACATCGAAGGCGTGGCGGTCGGCACGGAAGCCATCATCCCCTGCATGCGTATCCCTTCAAGCGCACTGCTGCCAAGAGTCTACGTGGACTCTGTCTGATCCGGAGAGGCCTCTCCGACTGTAGCCTCCGGCTGGCTCTTCGTCTTGAAGAGTTCCGGGTACATGTAGGTCAGCGCGACCTGTATAGAGGCTGTAACAGGCATAGCGGCGATCATCCCCGGCAGGCCGAAGAGCTTCGCCCCGACAACCAGAGAAAACAGCGCCAGCAGCGGATGCACCCCCACGCTCTTCCCCACAACCCTCGGCACCACCAAAGTATCGAAGACCACGAAGCTCTGGACCATCATTCCCACCATCAGGATGACTGCCATCACCGGGGAGTCCGGATGCTGCACCATCGCCATAATGCCGACCGTTAGGGTGGCGGTAAGCACTCCCACATACGGGATCATATACAAAAGGCCCGACAACGCTCCGATAACAAGTCCCCACCGCAGCCCCGCCGCCGACAGCCAGATTGAGGCAACCACGCTGAACAGCACTGCAACAATGGCCATCCCGCGCACATAGCCCCTGAAGACCTTACCAACAGCAGTGCTGATGTGGATCAGGCGGTCGCGTCGGTTCTCCGGGGTCAGGCTGATGATTCTCGCGGTTATGAGGTCCCAGTCCCGCAGAAGGTAGATAGTTGCGAGTGGAATGAAGATCACCCACAAAATGCGCCCGAACAAAGAACCCAGCGCGCCGGTGATGAAGCCCAGGGTCGCTTTGCCTCCCGTCTCCAACTGGACGGAGAACTGGGTAGCCAGTTCGCGGACCGTGGTAGGCAAATGTAGCCTCTCAAGCTGGTTGCTGTGGCTTTGCAGGAAGCCATTGATCTGCTGTTCCGCCTGAGTGGACAGAGTGGAGTAGTTGGTGGCCAGATCAGCGGCCTGCGCGGCGATCCTGGGCACAACCAGGAACCCCACAAGCAGCAGCAGGAGCACGAACCCCAGGCTGACTATCGCCACCCCGGCTCCGCGAGACAGCCCTCGACTCTGGACCCTGTCAACCACCGGGTCAAGGAAAAGCGCCAGGACTATTGCGATGACAAACGGCGTGGCCACCTCCAGCAGCGGGGCAACCAGGGTCTCGTGCGCGCTGCTGACCACGTACACAGCCGCAGCCAGCGCTATCATCCATGCTGCCACGGTTACCGCCCGTGCGTGCCTGTCGTGAGTCTGCAGTCTCTTTTCGGTATCGTCCAAGTCACCAATCCTCCGGCACGGGGCCCACAGCCCTATTCGCGCAATCTATCGCCAACCGCGTTTACAACCGCCGCGGCCTTCTGTTCGATCTTTGTGATGTCTTCACTGAGTCCTTTGCTCTTGCCGCTTATCGCCCTGGCATACGCCTGCCGCCACGGCTCGAATGTGCTCCAATACTGCTCTCGGAGCTTTGCCAGGTCAAGGCTGGACTTCAGACCTGTATCATACATCAAACGCTCTACTTTACCCAAACGCCGCGCTGTGGCGTCCAGCCTGGTCTTTGCGGTCCAGTATGGCTTTATGCCGCGCATCGTCGTGCTGAGCGCCGCAGTGGCCCTAACGGCCGCCTGCATGGCCTCGTCACACCTGCCCTTCGCGGAAAACGCGACTGCTTTGGCTCTCAGTCGGTTGATGACGGTCAGGTCTGCCCCGTAGCGCTTTGCGATGGATATATCTGGGGTCTGGACCCGAAGCTCTTCCTCAATCCGCTTGGTCAGAATCGCCCTGCGGTCCTGCTCGAACTCCTCGATTGTGCCGCACAGGTAGATCGCTCCTTCGCCCGGCCTCAAAGGGGCTACGGTGAGCCTTTCGGGCGAGTCGGACGCCTTGCCCGGCAGGTCCAGGTCCCAGATGTGGGCACCCAACTGCCTCCACGCCTGCGGCAGGGTGAGCTTGGCTGTTTGAGATGTCTTGAGGTTGGTGTTCACCGCCACCAGGTAGCGCACCTTGCGAATCGGGTCAAATAGTGTGCCAGTGAGTATCTGGGGGTTGTTGCTCAATATCTGGGAACCGGTGTCAACCTCACAGTCCAGCAGCCTGCCGCATACCGGGATCAGCTTCTTCGCGAGAACGCCGGTCTCTTTGAATAACGGGTTGGGGTTGCCCCATGGGTCTGCCATCATCTTGAACTTTTCCGGCACGGCGTTGTAGGCGAAGTAGATAATGCCTCTGGCCCCGCCTGCAATGGCCTCGTAGGTCATCAGCCGAAGCTCTGCGGGGGTGGGGGACCTGTATCCCTCGGTGGCTTTCCACTCCGCCATCCCGAACGACTGCAGTATCACCCAATGCCGCCGATTGCCAGTGACTCTCGCCACCTGCCCGCACCACTCGTAGACGTCCCTGGGGTCGGTCGTCTTCCCGATTGCCAGAGGATAGTGATCGCTGATCGCTACCTGGAAGTAGGGGTTGAATGCCCGAATGGAGTTGATGTCCCAGAAGCAGGTCCCGACTATCCTGCCGGGGTCGGCCTGTTCTATGAGCCTCTTCGCGGCGGCCATCTGCCAAAGCTGATCGGCCGAAGGTTCATCACCAATGTCGTAGCCCAGAACCGCCGGGGAGTTCTTTGTGCTGGTGACGAAGTCGCGGATCCAGGCTGTTGTCTCAGACTCGCCCTTGGTTGCATATAGGTACGGCGCCTCGCGCATTCGCACGAAGGTCTTGATGCCCGCCGCCTGTGCCGCTTCCACATACGGGCTGGTAAGCTGGTTTGGCGAGTATTTGCGCCCACGAGAAACCAGAGGCGCTCCCGCGAGCACGAAGTTGAGGTGGTTTCGCGTAAGCACGGACAGGCTGTGCTCCTGGGTCAGGCTGTGTTCGGAGCCATCGCTGGAACTGTCGGCATATACGCCGAACGGGAAGAACTGCCTCAGGACAGGCTGCTGTGGCGGCACATAGTCCCTCATCAGCTTCACCCAGTTGTCATCCAGCGCCTTCTCATCGGGGGTGAAAGTGCGGAACCGGACATAGTCCACCCGCATTTCCATCTCTTTGCCCGCGGATGGCTGGATCCACAACTCCAACGTGACTATCTTCCTCGGTGTCCATTCCCTGGGAAGCGAGCTTTCCGTGGCCGGCCTCATCACCACTGTCTGCCACTCGTCGCTCCCGGTCGGAGTGAATATGGTGTATGGGGTGGTGCGGGTGCCGTCCTGGTACTCAAAGGTTGGCAGAACAACGAGGTTTCCGTCGCCGGGCAGCTTGCACCTGATCTCCAGCATCGGGAACCTGGTGAGGTCCACGTTGATGCTCCGAAACTCAGCGCTCGCATAGTCACCCGGCCCCGAGAGGCTCTCCTGGTCGAACTTCGCGCCAAGCACAAGCGCTCCATCCTCAAACCGGCTGATCAACCTGTTGTTGTCAGCCCCGGTAGATCGCTTCACAAACGACAGAATTCCGCCGTTCGCTGTCCCGTCATCGAAGTTGGCCTCCCAACCGGTGGTCTGGGCAAGCAGAGGCAAGGAGATGAGCAGGAGCAGGACGGGGATGAATACAGACGTTTTCAAGTGTCGCGTGGCCTTGGTCACAGTCGATCACTCCTCAAAAGGCTCATAAACAGCCCGATATCCGGCGGACTTCAGTGTCTTCACCATATCCAGCGCGGCCCAGTAGTTGTGGCTGTGGATGATGAAGCGTGTCTTTCTGAGGTGCTTGGGCCTGATCTCCGCGATAATGCGGACTACTTCCATCCCGCAGTCTTCCCTGCCCGGATCGACCCACATCTCACCGCCCAGGTCGTGATCCAGGTATATCTCGCGCCAGTTGTTGGCGAGTTGCTCCACGCACTCCGCTGCGGTCTCGACCCACACCGTGCCAGGGTGCAGCCCTAGAAAGGCTTCGGCCCTGGACGGGTCGTCATCCAGAAATAGTATTCGCGGTGTTTCTGTCGACGGCAAATCACGCTCCGGCTGCAACTATGCAGACACGTGATTAGTTCATCGCGGGAGCAGCAGAATCCTTCCGGCTGGGGTGGGGTCTGCCGAGGTGGATATCAACCAGCGCTTTCAGGCAGGCGAACGGCTCTCTGACTTCGCTGCGCCAGTAGGACTCACCCGGCACATCCGCTGCGAACCCGACTGCATCCAGCCCCATTTGGTCTGCAAGAAACAGTGAGCGGAAGAGGTGGTATCTGTGTGTTACTATCAACGCCTTCGTCAGCCCGTATACGTGTCCTGCCCGATACATCGACTCGTAGGTCCGCACACCCGCTGGATCGATCACTATGGCTTGCCTCGGCACTCCACGGACGACAAGATAGTCTCGCATCTGCCCCGGCTCATCTCCGCGTTTGGTCGCGCAGTTGCCGGACACTATCAGCTTGTTTGTCTTGCCTGACCTGTACAACTCGACAGCGGCGTCTAGGCGTTCTCGGAGCTGGGAGTTGCAGGTTCCGTCTTTGGCGAGGCCCGCTCCGAGGACTATCGCGGTTCTCCCCCCAGGCACATCCTCCACCCGGGAGTAGATCGGCTGCTTCGCGTGAGCGGATACATAGAGGCTTGCGGTCTTGCCGACTGCGGCGACCAGGGCAAGCGCCAGAATCACTGTCACTACAGCGGCCCCTGCTATTCTCTTCAAGCGTCGTGCGAGCAAAATGTCGGCTCCAGTAAGGAAAAGGGCCGGGACGTTTCCGCCTCGGCCCCATTGTCTGTCTAGCTTGTCGCTCAACCCTTAGCGGTTGATGTTGTAGAACGCTTCCAGGCCCAGGTATCGGGCGGCGTCGCCGAGGTCGTCCTCGATCCGCAGAAGCTGGTTGTACTTGGCAACCCGGTCGCTTCGGCACGGCGCGCCAGTCTTGATCTGGCCGGCGTTGGTGGCGACCACCAGGTCGGCGATGAAGCTGTCTTCGGTCTCACCCGATCTGTGGCTCACAACTGCGGTCCATCCGGCTCTTTTGGCCATTTCGATGGCGTCCATTGTCTCGGTGAGGGAACCGATCTGGTTGACCTTGATCAGGATGGAGTTGCTTGCGCCAAGCTCGATGCCCTTGATCAGGCGCTCGGTGTTGGTGACGTAGAGGTCGTCGCCGACGATCTGCACTCTGTCGCCGATCCTCTTGGTCAGTTCAACCCAACCGTCCCAGTCGTCCTCGCTGAGGCCGTCCTCGATGGAGATGATCGGGAACTTGTTCACCAGGCCTTCGTAGTAGTCGACCATTTCGGCGGTTGTCCGCTTGACGCCTTCACCCTCGAACACGTACACGCCGTCTTTGTACATCTCGGTGGCGGCTGAGTCCAGAGCAATGTGGAAGTCCTCTCCGGGCACGTAGCCGGCCTGCTTGATAGCTTCGAGGATGATTGTGATGGTCTCTTCCGTGCTCTTGAGGTTGGGGGCAAATCCGCCCTCATCGCCGATCGCCGTGCTCAGACCCTTGGACTTGAGCACCTTGGCGAGGTTGTGGTAGACCTCGGCGCACATTCTCAGCGCCGAACTCCAGCAGCAGGCGCCGGTGGGCATGATCATGAATTCCTGCACGTCCACGGTGTTGTCGGCGTGCTTGCCGCCGTTGAGAATGTTCATCATCGGGACAGGAAGTGTCTTGGCGTTAACGCCTCCCAGATAGCGATAGAGGGGAAGCCCGACCGACTCCGCCGCTGCCTTCGCGCAGGCCATGGACACGCCCAGGATCGCGTTCGCGCCCAGGTTGCCCTTGTTGTCGGACTCGTCAGCCTCGATCATGGTCTCGTCTATGGCGATCTGCTCTGTCACGGGGAAGCCCAGAAGCTCGGCGGCGATGGTCTCGTTGACGTTGTTCACGGCATTGAGCACGCCCTTGCCAAGATAACGGTCTTTGTCGCCGTCGCGAAGCTCAACTGCCTCGTAGGCGCCGGTGGAGGCTCCGGACGGCACTGCCGCTCGGCCCATTGTCCCGTCTTCGAGGTAAACCTCGACTTCCACGGTCGGATTGCCGCGGGAGTCGAGTATTTCTCTTGCATGGATTTCTTCTATGCTGGCTACTATCACGGTTTGCACCTCTGCATGCGTAGTCTTCTCGCCGGAAACGCCGACTGAAGTCGAATCATTATACCACCGCGCACGGCTGGCCGTAAACGTGGGGAGGTGTTGGGAGTTAGGTTCTGGGTTTTGGGAGATGCGTAAACGTCAGAATAGTCGGCAGGTTGTTGACTATTACGAAACCCTCGCTGCTTAGGCGGATTGGGTCGGTGGCGTTGCGGTCGATGATGGCGACCTGGCTGATTCCTGCCTCATTCGCCCACCGGCCGTCGGCACGGAGGTTGTCGCCGATCATGACCACGCGATCCGCGGGGAGACCGAGTTTCGAGAGGATGGTCCTGTAGAAATCGGGGGAACTCTTGCCTCCGTCGATTGTGTCCCCGCCGAAGAACTCGCTGATGTACGGAGACCCGTCGAAATCAGCCATTCCGCCTGATGCGAGCTTGCCCAGAGAGGTCATTCGCGAGTTCGATGTGGCGGCGCAGACCGTGAATCCCGCCTGTTTGGCCTGCCTGAGAAACTCTTTGGCATCGTCGGGAACTGCTATGCCCGAGCGCTCGTGAAGCTTCAGCATCCTGTTCCACAACTCCCTCAGCGGCAGGCCATACTTGGCTGCAAGCTGGAACAGGCAGACATCCTGAGTGTATTCGGGCGGGTTGTCGAGGTCATCGAGGTGACTTTCGCGCCATAGCTGAAAGAACATGCCCTCGTAAGAGATGTCCTCGGCCTCGCGAATGGGAACTGTAAGCTTCGTCGCGCGGATAAGCGTGTTGTCGATATCGACCAGCAGATGCGATGCGGTGAATGATATGGGCTGGGTCAATGGTATCTCCTCGCTACTCCTCTAACAATCTCTCGACATACTCGCGAATGGTCCGATACGCACTAGTCAGCGGTGGCTGCAAGTCCTTGAGGAGATGGTTGTTGTCTTCGACCGATATTCTGCCTGCGTAGCCCGCTGCTTTGAGCGCGTGGATGAAACCTGGGAAGTCGTACGCCGACTCGGTGTTGCTGTTGGTGATGGGCGGCGTAGCCAGGTGGATATGCGCCAGGCGATTGCCGGCGGCAAGGATGCTGTCGAATGACTCGGATTCGTTGGTCATGTGGAACAAGTCCGCGAGAAGCTTGCAGTTGGGGTGGCTGACTTTGTCAACGAACGCAATTCCCTCATCCACGCGGTTAAGCAGATTGCACGCGCCCAAAAACAGCGGTTCCATCGCAATCGTTATGTCATACTTGCTCGCCGTTTCTGCCGCTGTCCGCGCGGCGGTCTCCAACTCTTTCCAGGCAGTGTCAACGGCATAGCCATCCGGCACCATTCTTGCTCCGCCTGAGCCGAAGACAACCACCTTCGCACCAACCTGGGACGCTCTCCACAGCACCACGTCCATCCGCCTGGCCGTAGCAACTATGTCAATGTCAGCCCCCACTACGCGACACTGCGCCGGCAGGAAGCAGTTGAAAGCCTCGACTGGGATCTGCGACGCGAGAATGGCGTCGCGCACGGACGCAAATGCCGATTCATATTCATCCGGCAGCAGGTCATAGGCTCCGAGTTCGGCGAAGTCAAACCCGGCCTCGTGGGCATCGTTGAGCCTTTCCACTGCCGTGCATATACCAATCCGCATCGCAGTTCTCAGCCTCCGCTAAGAGTTCTCCCGCACTACCTTGAACGGCTCGATGAATGTTGCAAGGAGCCTGTCCAGTTCATCCGAGCTAATGCCGGGCTGGGTCAGGAACCGGAACCGGAACTCGTGCAGGCCCAGGTCGGTATGCTCCAGCGGGCCAAGTTCGTCTATCTTCCAAGGGTCGTGGAAACCGAAGATACTGGATCGGATAAGGGTGAAGCGCAGGCGTTCGTCGAACCGATCCATTGCGAACGCTCCATCCTGCAGTATCGCCAGGTTTCCAGCCTGAATCCACCCGTGCAGAGGCTCCTCGCGGCGGTTGGTGCGCTTCTCGATGGCTCCGCCCGGCCCCTGCGCGATGAACATATCGAGGCGCTCTGCAGGCGCAAGTTCCATCTTCAGGATGCTGCGAGGCTCCTGCCAGTAGACTTTGATCCTCAGGTCCGCAAAAGGCATACCCTTGTAGACCGCGAATGTGAGTTCCAACGATGAATCCCTGAACTTCTGTTTCGACACGAGGAATGAAGCCAACTTCCCCACGACAACCGCGCTCATCTCCTGCTCAAACCACCCCGTCCCTTCGCCGTAACCGGCCAAACCATGGCTCCACGTGTCGCTGTCATCGGGCATCACGCTGAACACAAGCGGGGTCTTGAAGAACGCCTTACCGGATGCCGCTCCTGCTATTTGTCCTGGCGCATCGACCTTGAGAATGTCCTGCGCCGCAGACTCGCCGGGCTTGAAGAAGTGCGCGTCTCCGAACCCGAACTTCGGTTCTGCGTCTGTGTCGAAGTAGTATGATTTCATAGTCTTGGCGGGAATTGTGTCGACAAACAGCCACCTGCGGTTGCCGCACTTCACCGACGCCGTCACTTCCTGGATCGGCAGTTCCTTGCCTGAGATGTCTCTGAAAGGCGCGCCGTCGCGGTAATATTGGAAACTCTCTATCTGAAACGGCCCGGTGACGGGGTAGGGGAGGGAGTTGTAGAGCCGGAACTCGCCCTCTTTCCTGGTAACCGCTTGGCTGCCGGAGATGCGCTTCAGGGCCTCGTATGAGGTGTTCAGAGCCTCGGAGTTCACCCCGCCGAGGTCGTCAAGGCACTGTTTGGCGGCATCTGGCGAACAAGACCCCGGCAGGATGTCGTGGAACTCGTTGAAGATCGTGGTTTCCCAGAGGGGATCTAGAAGACTTCCCTCACCCCGACCCCTTTCGCAGCCCGCTTCGCTAGGGCTGCTTGCGGGCAGCGCCTCTCCCGCGCGGGGGAGAGGGGGAATGGGTGCGTCGTCGATGACTCGTTGTGTGTAGGTAAGCGCACGCTCGGCGGTTCTCACTGCGTGCTTGATGGCGCGGTTGACTGAGTAGCAGCCGATGGCGTGCATGTGCAGGTCGCCTGAATACGTGGGGATGTCTGGCAGTTTCTCTGCCTCTTTGAAGAAATCCAGGCAGGTTGCGAACTGCATCCCCAGTTGAGGCCGGCTGAGCGTCTCAGCCTTGTAGAACTCTATCTCGCGCTTGGTCGGCCCGCCGCCGTGGTCACCGACTCCGAAGAAGAAGCAGGCGAGGTTGTTGATGTACATAGACTCGTCGCCGATGCGCTCGCGCAGAGAGTCAAAGTCCATATCCCGGCCCTGGGTGTAGTGGTATTTGAGCCTGTAGCACAGCACCCGGCTGCCCTCGTGCTCCCACCAGAACAGGTTCGATGGCAGGTCGGGCTTCTCGGATTCCTGCGGGCGACTGAATACATAGTACTTGAACCCGCTTTCGGCCAACAGGGTAGGGAGGGTCGCAGGGTGCCCGAACGAGTCCGGGCTGTAAGCTACCGGCACATCCACCCCGAACCGGTCCTTTGCGTACGCTAGGGAAATCTCCGCGCTCTTTCTGAAGCTATCGGCTGTGGGCAGGTTGCAGTCGGCCTCTACAAGCCACCCGCCCACAATCTCCCAACGCCCAATCGCAACATGAGCCTTGATACGCTCAAACACATCCGGCGAATAATGCTCCACCCACTTGTAGAAAGAGATCGAGCTTGCAGAAAACCTTAGATCCGGGTACTCATCCAGCCGTTCACAAGCCGAGCGGAAAGTGTTGATGATCTCATCGATCCCCTCATACTTGTCCCAAAGCCACACCGGGTCGATGTGAGAGTTGGATACGAGAAACAAACGCTTATTGGCCAATATTGCAGTCCTCTACAGTCTGATAATAGCCTCTTGATGTCAGGCGAGTTGGTCTGAATCGTGTCCTCAGGCCATTGAAGTTTACGGGTCGAGAGGGTAGGACGGGTGGCTAGACAAGTAAGCCATCGTGATCATAGCGCTAAGTAGGAGCAGCCCACAGATAATCAAAGGCAGACCTACAGTCGGTTTCCTGATCCGCATGAACCCTTCCATGAGCAGAGCAAGACAACCAACGACAAATAGTGGACCCAGCATGCCGCCAATGAAGCCGAATACTGCTGGTACGACTTGCAGCAGAGCCATGCTTAGGAGTCCAAGGGCTATGGCGCCGCCCCAAACTTCAGCGACAACAAACAGTTCCCTGGAATCCTCGCCTTGCCTCTTCAGAACCAGATGCGTCACCAGAGGGAATATCCATCCGGAGCTGATGACGGCATTTATGTACATACCCAACTGGTCGTGCGTGAACGGCATTCGCTTATCCTACTTGATCTCGACCGTAGTGTCTTTTATCTTGATCGGGAACGGTTCGCGATCAAGTAGTGGGCGCAACGTCACTGCGCCGGACACAGTGTCCGGGATAGCAGCAGCGTAGGCACCTTCTTTGATCTGGATAGGCAAGTCAGCATACTCGCCTTGCCACACAGATTTGCCGTGCGAGTCAATGACGACTATGGGAGGGTCGCTGCCCCGTGGGGTGGTCCAGTGGTTGCCCAACGCGTCAGTTATGATGCACGCAAGGGTCAGGGTGCGACCTTCCCGTTTGATCACTCGGATAGAAGCAGTGAAGGGCTGCGGCAGTTTGAACGTGGTCTCGCTGTCAGCCGACACTGTGAGCCTGATGCCTTTGTCGATGCTGTATGTCACGCGCTCCGCACGCCCTTCTGAGTCCTGGACTTGAAACCATATTTTGTCCAGCCGATGCTCGCCTGCTGGAATTGCTGAGTTTGTGTCTCGAACGCTGTAGATGTACAGCCTGTCTTCGGGCAAATACACGGCTAAGAGTTTGTCGATGTTAGGCGCATTGGTCCGAATCGTACCCTTAGGCCCTTGGAACTTACGCGCATTGAAAGCGTTGGATAATTCGTACGAGTTGCTGTACGAGTAGGCCCAAACGGCCACTGCGGAAGCGACGAGAAGCCCACAGAGAATAAGAGGCAGACCTACAGACGGCTTCCTGATCCGCATGAACCCGACTATGAGCAGGGCAAGCCAACCCCAGTAGAACACGCCGCCCACCAGGGCAACAAACAGGCCAAAGACATCCAGGCCAGCGTACGCCAGAGCAGCGCTTCCAAGGCCGATTGCAGCAGCGCCTCCCCAAGCCTTGGCGACGAAACCAAGCTCCTTTGAGTCCTCCTCGTGTTTTCTCAGACGCAAGAGCGCGGCCAGCGGGATGATCCATCCCAAAGCGGCTACGCCTGTATAATAGGCGGTCAATTGTTCATATGTGAACGGCATTCGCTTATCCTACTTGACCTCGATTTTAGTGTCCTTCACCTCAACCGCAAACGGGCAACTGCCCATATCTGGTCGCAGTGTGAGTCTGCCGGTTACTTTGTCTGGTACTCGCCCGGAGTACGTGCAGTTGCCGCCTCACCCATACGCGAATGTGCTGCGCCAGACCTGCTTCCCCTTGCTGTCCAGAGCGACGAACTTCGGGTCGGTGCCGGGTGGCCCCGACAAATGCCACTTCCCGCCGCTGGAATCCTTGAGGGCGAATGAGAGCGACAGTGTGCGCCCACTCTTCATGTCCAGGCTGATGGACGCGGTTATCGCGCCCCGGGCAGGCAGTTTGGTTGTCTGGTTCTGCTGTACTTCAAATGGCTGAGCGCCGCGCGGTGCCCCGCTTGCGTCCCAGAGATTACCCTTGGCGTCTTGTTTCGACAGCCGGATCTCGACCAGGTGATGCTGCCCCGCGGGCATAACCATCTTGCCGTCCCTGGGTGAGTAGGAGTAAGTCTTTCCGTCCGACTTGAAGACAGCAGATATGCTCCGGAGGTCCTGGATGCCGGCGTCAAGCGAGCCTTTGGGGCCGGAGTAAGCTGCTGCATCGAATGGCTTGGCTCCGAACGCCGACTCAACACTTGGCAGGAGCGTGTCGGCCACTCGCAGCCCCACGCCGAGTATGACCACGCCCCAAACCGCGCCCATTGTCACCAATACCCTGCCGACCCTGGGCGTGTCCAGCCTCACAAGACCGACTATCAGCACCGCCAGCCAGCCCACTATCAGGAAGATGGCGAAAGGTTTTGCAAGCACGGTGGCCACGGCGGCCAGCGCCCAGATCAGGGCCACATATTGCAGTTCCTTCGAGTTCTTCCCGGTGCGTTTGATCTTGAGCCAGTAGACAAGTGGAACAACCCAGCCCAACAAAACGACCACCAGCGCGACAACTTCAATCGGACCAACCGGGCCAAACATTTCCAGTCACCTCCAAGATGGATCAACCGCGATCCCCAGTGCTTTGGTTGAAACCCTGTTACAGCAGTGCCGTGCTGAAATAGCGTTCTGCGCGGTCTGGCAGCACCGTTGCGATGTTTCCTGATATTGTCTTGGCAAGCTTGCGGGCCGCCCAGATGTTGGCTCCGGACGATATCCCCACCAGCAGCCCAAAGTCTTTGCCGAGGCCGCGAGTAGTCTGGATCGCGTCTTCGTCTGTGACTTCCACAACGTCATCGATCAGCGAGACATCCAGAACGCCCGGTATGAACCCGTCCCCGATCCCCTGGATCTGGTGCAGCCCAGGCTCGTGGCCCAGCAGCGCTGACACGTTCTTCGGCTCAACTGCGACTATCCGGACTCCCGGCCTGTGCTCCTTCAGAAACCTGCCGACACCCTGCAGGGTTCCCCCGCTGCCGACGCCTGCCACGAAGCAATCGATTTCCCCGGACATCTGCCGCCACAACTCAACCGCAGTCTGCTCATAGTGGACACGGGGGTTGTCGGGGTTCTCGAACTGCTGGGGCACGTAGACATTCGGGTCCGCGGCCGCCAGTTCTTCGACTTTGCGAACAGCGCCCCCGATGCTTTCGCTGTCGGGAGTAAGGATGAGTTCAGCGCCAAGGGCGAGGATCAGCTTCTTGCGTTCCTCGCTCATTCCCTCCGGCATCACTATCCGCACCCGGTATCCCTTGAGTCTGCCAACCATCGCGATCCCGATGCCGGTGTTGCCGCTGGTCGGTTCGACTATTATGGAATCCGGATTGAGCTTTCCATCGCGCTCCGCGCCCTCGAGCATAGCCAGCGCGACCCGGTCCTTTATGCTTCCGCCGGGATTCAGGAATTCTGCCTTGCCGAACACCCTCTCGCCCTTGAGTTGAATGAGAGGAGTATTGCCTATGAGGTCGAGTATGTTGTCGGTTTTCAATATCTGCCTGCCTGAGATGTTTTGGGTTCTGTACGATGATTCTACGAATGTTGCCCATAATCCTCCAAGCCCACACATTCACTCGCGGTTTTGTGCTTCAAATGCGTTGTGCTATCATGGGTTACGGACGAAGTCGGCAAGTCCCCTGGCAGCTTCAGGGGGCTTTGGTTTGTGTGGTGGAGTTGGGCAAATGCCAGTCAAGGGAATAGCAGAGCTCAGGAGCGTCAGGTTCTACAGAGACGAGCCGGTGCCGGATGAGATGATCGATGAGGTCGTCGCGGCGGGGTTTTGCGCTCCGTGCGCGCACGGCCTGCGCGCCTGCCACGTCGTAGTCGTAAAGGACCAGGCACGGCGCGACAAGATGGCCGGAATCCACAAGTGGTCGAAGTTCATCGCGCGAGCGCCGGTGGCGCTGGTTGTCTGCGTCGACAAAACCGGGGTCGACCATTTCTGGATCGAGGACGCTGCGGCGTGCCTAGAGAATATGCTTACCCAGGCCACCGAACTCGGCTTGGCAAGCTGCTGGATCGGCATCAGAGGCGTATTCCAGGAGGGTAACGACGCGGAAGCGATAGTTCGCGACGCTTGCGATATCCCTGAGGATGTGCACGTACTTGCGGTTACCCCCCTGGGCTACGCGGCCCGCCACCCTGGCCCTCGCGATCTCACCATCCCCACGGACAGAGTCCATCACGAATCATACAAGGACAACAGAGAGTAATGCGTTATCTGGTAGTTGCTTGCGGCGTGTTTGAGCCGTATCTGAAAGAACTCAGCAAGGATTGCTCCAATAGAATTGACCTCAAGGCGCTGGACGCCGGTCTGCACTCCAAACCCAACGAACTCCGCCTCACCCTTCAGGAGGCAATAGATGAAGCCTCGGAAGCAGGGATCTACGACGGGGTTATAGTCCTCTACGGTCTGTGTGGCATGGGGACCGCCAACCTGGAATCAAGGCAGATACCGGTTGCCATACCGCGCGCCCACGACTGCATTACCCTCTTTCTCGGGTCGCAGGAAGCCTACCAGAAGCAGTTCAACGAGAACCCCGGCACTTTCTACCACACGCTGGGCTGGATAGACAAGAAGGTCAACCCCAAAAACCGCCAGGCAGCGGACATATACTTCAACTACGGCAGGGACGATTACGGCAAACATCCGGAGTTTGACCACCTCGCAGGCAAGTACGGCGAAGATAACGCCAGGCACATCATCGATTTTACTGAAAGCTGGACCCGCAACTACTCTCGCGCCGCCTACATAGACCTCGGCTTCCCGGCGGAGGAATCCTACAAGCAGTTCACCTCGGATATGGCCGACATCTATGGCTGGAAGCACGAGGTGATCAAGGGCGAGCCGGAACTGATGCGGAGGCTGGTCTCCGGCGAGTGGGACGATGACAGGGTGTTCGTTCTGCCGCCGTGGAGCCGGTCTGCGTGGTCCGGCGACGAGCGCATATTCGCGCCGATCTCCCTAGCCTCGGAAGATGACGGGGAACTGGTCACGGACCGCGAGATAGTGCTTGAAGATATCGGCCACAACGGCCAGACCAAAGGGATCGGTCTGGGGATAGACGCCGGTGGAACCTACACAGACGCAGTCGTCTACGATCTTGCCAAACGCAAACGACTCGCCAAGGCCAAGGCCCTTACTACCCACCACAATCTCCTCGAAGGCATCAGGAATGTTCTGGCCCAGCTCCCAAAGAAGATGCTGGACAAGGTGCAGGTAACCGCGCTCTCCACCACTCTCGCCACCAACTCGGTGGTCGAGGGTAGGGGATGCAAGGTCGGCGTGATCGCTATTTCCCCGTGGGACTGGACCGAAGCCCAGATCGGGCATTCGCCTCTGCTCAACGTAAAGGGCGCAGTCTCAATCGCCGGTGAAGTCATCGAAGAGCTGGACGAAGCCGAGGTCCGCGAAGCATTCAAGCGGCTGGTGGAAGACGAGAAGTGTGAGGCGGTGGTGATCGGGGGATACGCTCACGTCCGCAACCCGTCGCTTGCCAGGCAAGCTGCAAAGATCGGCAGAGAGTGCTACGATATCCCGGTAGTGTGTTCACATGAGATCAGCCATAAGATCAATGCCATCCACGCCGCCCAAACCGCCATCGCCAACGCCAAGCTCATACCAGTCATCCGAGAGCTTCTGCACGGCGTGCGAACTGCGCTGGAGGAGTTCGGCGTCGCGGGGCGGCTGCTGGTAGTCAAGGGCGACGGCACGCCCGTGGACGAGAGCGTAGCCCGGGAGCGGCCGGTCGAAACCATCCTTTCCGGCCCTGCGGCCAGTGTAGCCGGAGCCAAGATCCTGACCGGCCTGGACGACGCGCTGGTTATAGATGTGGGCGGGACAACTACCGACTGCGCCATCATCGAAAACGGCCATGTCAGCGTTTCACCAGAGGGCGCTCGGATCGGCAATTGGGTGATGAGTGTGGACGCCGTGGAGATTCGCACGGTGGGTCTGGGGGGAGACAGCCGCATAGACTTCACCCGTGACCGTAAAGTGACTGTCGGCCCCGTGCGTAACCTGCCCTTTGCCTATGCCGCGCACGAGCATCCCGCAGTGCTGGAGCACCTGAAGAAGTTCAACCCTCAGCGCTACAAGGGCGAGCAGGATGCGTCGGCCCTGGACGTGCTGGTCCTGAACCGCCTGTTCGACGCCAAACTCACGCCCATGGAAGAGAAGCTGCTAGAACTCCTGGCTTCCGGGCCGATCTCGTCCACCCGCGCGGCGCTGATGCTGGGTCTTGCTTCTCATATCCTCCTGCCGGTTGCCTCGCTGGAGTCCAAAGGCCTGATCCGCCGCTGCGCCCTCACGCCTACCGACCTCCTCCACGTCACCGGCAAGTTCACCCGCTGGAGTGTGGAGGCGTCCAAGCTCGCCCTTGATGCGTTTGCCGTGATGTTCGGGCAGTCTCCCGAGGAAGTCCTGGACGCTGCGATGACTGCCGTTACCCGTCGGCTCTTTGAGGAATTGGTAATGCGGGAACTGACCTGGGAAAACAGGCGCATAGCGGATGATGTCAGCCTGTCGGACGTCTTCATGAACAAGGCTTTCCAGGATGACGGCGGGGCGCTGCAGGTGAAGTTTGCGCTGCGGAGGCCGGTTGTTGCCATAGGCGCGCCTGCCGAGGCTTTGGTTCCCAGTGTGAGCGAACGCGTTGAGGTTCAGATAGTGGTTCCCGAAGATGCCGACGTCGCCAACGCTGTCGGCGCAATCGGCAGCGAGATAACCGTTCGTGAAGAGGCTTTGATCCGCCCCGGCTACACATCGAACTACGTGGTCCACTCACCCGAGGGCTTCTTCGAGTTCAACAGCCTGGAACGCGCAACCGACAAGTCGCTTGAGCTGGCCCGTTCGCGCGCAATGGCATCAGCGATGGCCGCCGGAGCTAAGAACCCGGGGGTAAAGGTATCTCGACAGGATCGCCTCGGCAGCGCGACCGGAGGGTCCAAAGTCTTCCTTGAGCGCAAGGTAACAGCAGTCGCCACCGGGAGCCCGTTCGGGGAGTAGCGAAAGCTCAGAATCTGCCGCCGAGAAGTTGGTATAGAAGCAAGCAGTTCAGGAATACCACCAGCACGCCCGTAAGCACCATCAGCGTGGTCTCGAACCATCCGTTCACGAACTTGCCCATGACCTTACGGCTTATGGTCAGAAGAAACAGCGGCAGCATGGTGAGCGGAAGCTGAGCGCTCAGGCATACCTGGCTGACGACCAGCGTATCAAATGTGTCCTTAACCAGCATTATACCAAGCGCCGCCGGTATCAGGGTTACCAGCATCCCGACTCGGAATGCCTTGCTCTGCAGGTCTGTGGATTTCCCCAGATACCCGCTGAATGTGGTTCCACCGGCAACGCCTGCAGTCACGCTGGACGCGATTCCCGCAAAGAGCAGCGCGACCGCGAACAACACGCTGGAAAGCTGCCCAGCAAGTGGCTTGAGGGTTTCGCTGGCCTGAACCAGATCGGTGACGTGTATGGAGTGTCTGTGGAACACCGCCGCCGCCACGATCACCATAGCCGCGTTGATGACCAGCCCAACGAGCATTGCAGTGGATGTGTCCAGGAACTCAAAGCGCAAGAGCCGCCGCGTCTCAGCCTCATCCCGGCCCGTCCAGTTCCTGTTCTGAATGACCTCTGAGTGCAGGTACATGTTGTGCGGCATTACTACCGCCCCCAGCACGCCCATCGCTATCAGTATGCTGGCAGAATTGAGGGATGGGACCACGCTGTGGAGCGCCGCCGCCTGCCAGTTGGGCTTCACAATCCAGAGTTCCACAAGATAGCACAGCCCGATGAAGCTGACAAAACCCACAATGATCCGTTCGAGGTGGCTGTATTTCTGAAACCAGAGCAGAAAGACAACCAGCCCAGTGGCGATAAGCGCGCCCAACTTCAGCGGGATGTGAAAGAGTATCTGGATACCTATTGCCGCGCCCAATATCTCCGCAAGGGCAGTGGCAATGCAGGCAGCCATCGCCGTGACGCCATACACCACACTGGCGGCGGGTTTGCAGTGTTCCCGCACGGCCTCGGCCAAGCACTTGCCCGTGACCACCCCAAGGTGAGCGGACATATGTTGCCAGAGGATGAGGATGAGGGTGCCGAGGGTGACTACCCAAAGCAGATCGTAGCCGAAGTGAGCGCCGGCGGAGAGGTTGGTGGCCCAGTTGCCGGGGTCAATGAACCCGACAGTCACAAGGAAACCCGGCCCCAGGTAGGACAGCACGGCACGGAGGATCCGGGTGGAGCGCCGCAGACGCTCCTGGCGTTCTATGATCGAAGGCAGCTTGAGTCTCATGCAGGCTCCCGGCTAATCATCGACTCTGGCGAGACTGGCCCGGCTCCGGACGCTGCATCACGGGCAGGGCTGTCAAATGAGATTGGTCGACTTACCGTCGACTTCATCAGCATACTCAACCATAAACGGTTTGACCACTATAACCACAAAACTAGGGTCGCTGATGCCCTGGGGGAAGTACGCAGCCAGACCACCGTGCCACAGTTTTTCCTTGAGCGCGGCGTCTTCTGTTACAACCGCCGTGCCCTTTATGTGGACGTTGCAGAATGTCTTCGGGCAGACCCAGTATGCCGAGACCCTCGGGTTGGCATAGACCTGTCGAGTCTTGCCCATCGCTCGCTCCGTGACGAAATATGTAGTGAAGTCATCGTCTATCCCGGCGCTCTCCATCACCCGAGACTGCGGAAAACCGCTGCCATCGATGGTGGTGAACACCGCTCTCGAGGATCCGTTGATGACATTCAGCGCCTTACCCCTGATGTCGTCGACCATAAAATCTGCCAATTACCTCTCTGTGTATTCTGCTCATAGCCTATAGCCAATAGCAGTCGGCTCTTTTGCCTTCCGCCATAGGCCATTTGCTATTGGCTACTAGCCGCCTTGCAGCGCCATTGCGGCGCCGCCAAGTACTCCCGCATCGTCGCCGAGCATTGCGGGAACAATCTCGCAGGCCGTCAGCGGCCCGTATATTGCGTTCACTTCCACGGTCCTTCGCATCGGCGCGAAGAGGAGGTCGCCGGCAGCCGATATGCCCCCGCCGATCACCAGTTTGTCCGGGTTGATGATGTTAATTATGTTGGAGACTCCGATACCAAGGTAATACCCAGTTTCGGCAAGAGTCTCTATGGAAACTTCATCGCCTTCCGCCGCGGCCTCTGCTATCATCCTCGGAGTAATGTAGCGCAGGTCGTGGTTGGATTTCTCCAGCAGGCTCGTGGCCCTGCCCATGTGCGCTTTCTTCTGGGCGCGCTGGCAGATGGCGTCCCGCTGTGTTAGGGACTCCAGGCACCCGAACTTGCCACAGCCGCACTGTGGCCCGTTGACATCGATTATGTGGTGGCCCAGTTCGGGAGCGCAGTCGGTGACTCCGGTGAAGCTCTTGCCGTCTATGATCAGTCCGCTTCCTATGCCGGTGCCCAGAGTGAGCATTACCATGATCTTTGAGCCTTGCCCCGCTCCGAAAGTATACTCCCCAAGAGCCGCCACGTTCGCATCGTTACCCATCTGGATCGACACACCCAACTCATCGAACAGCGGCTTGCGGACCTGGACCCCGTCCCAACCTTTGAAGTTGGGGTTCCAGTCAACTACGCCGGTAGCATTTCGTATAGTCCCGGGAATCCCGATTCCAACACCTTTGATGGAGTCAAAACCAACGGGCGAGGAGGCCACGGCCTGCCGAACAGTCTTCACCAACTGCCCCAGCGTGGCGTCGAGTCCCTCCATTGCCTTGGAGTCCATCCGAGCCTCACTGAGAATCTTGCCAGTCGAGTCCACCACCGAGGCGCGCACATTGGTGCCCCCAAGGTCGACTCCTACTACGAACTGCATGTTGTCGGACATCCCGCCATCCTAGCCATCTGAACGCGAAAGCCGGACGTGCCAGTCGCATTCGTGCTAACGCTCCGGTGTTTGCACAACCGGAGCGCTTACCAACACTACATTATAGCGGTTTCAGGCTGTCGTTTGAAAGTCGGAAAACTACAGTCCCACGGCAATGCGCCCAGGTTGCGGTCGTCTTGTGTAGTATGGTGGTGTTGTTGGCCGATAGCAATGACGCGAGGCAAAACGTATGAACCTGTTGATTGTCCTTTCCGCCGCCTTTCTGCTGAGGGGAGCGCTTCTACTACCTGGTGCGGTGTCTTCGGCTATGTACGATGGTAGGCCTGCCCTGAAGGCTGGAGATGTCAGGATCAACACGAAGGATGGCGCGGAGATGGTGTTGGTGCCCGCAGGCGAGTTCCTGATGGGCAGCACGCCGGAGCAGATAGAGAATCTTCCGGAGAAGTCGCGGATCTCCTCGCTGCAGAGTGCTGCCGAAGATGAGTGGCGGAAAGCCGAATTGCCTCAGCACGCCGTGGCATTGTCGGGATACTGGGTGTACAAGTATGAAGTAACGGTGGCTCAGTATCGGAAGTACTGCGCGGAGACTGGGAGGCAGATGCCGAAAGCGCCGGAGTCCGGATGGCTGGATGATCACCCGATTGCCTACATCACATGGCGGGAAGCCGCGAACTACGCGACGTGGGCCGGGTTATCTCTACCGAGTGAAGCGCAGTGGGAGAAAGCCGCGCGGGGGACGGACGGGCGCATATACCCGTGGGGCAACGACTACAACCGCTCGAAGTGCAACAGACGGGCAAACGGCCTGATGCGAACGGAGCCCGTGGGAAGCTATCCGGAAGGAGCCAGTCCATACGGGTGCATGGATATGGCCGGCAATGTGTGGGAATGGTGTTCCGACTGGTACAGCAAGGACTACTACAGCAAATCACCCGCCATCAATCCGACGGGACCGGAAAGAGGGGGCTATAGGATTCTGCGCGGGGGCAAGTGGCGCACGCTGACGAGATACTATCGATGCTCCAGTCGACTGAGCTACCCTCCCAGCTACCGCAGCTACTCCATCGGTTTCCGTTTAGTGCAGCCTGCTTTGTGACTAGCACGCCTTGTCCCGTTTGAGCCACAGGGCCGTGCTGGTCCAGAGGAGCAGGCAGCCGAATACTATCTGCAGGATGTTGTCTTCCAGCCTGGTTGCCCCGTATCCACCGGCGAGCGCGCCCACTATGGCTCCCAGCCCGATCCACTTGCCCGCTTTCACTTCCACATTCCCCATCCGCGCATGCATCAGCATTCCGGACAACGCTGTCGGAATCATTGCGGCCAGTGAGATGCCTTGGGCGAGCTTCTGGCTGATGCCCAGGATCAGCACCATTGCCGGTATCATCACCATTCCGCCGCCCACGCCGAGCAGCGCGCTCATGAAACCGGTCCCCAGCCCTATGCCTACCGCCGTGGCAATCTGGCCTGTTGTGTCCAGGGATACCTCCGTGCCTCCGGGTGGAACAGCCAGAATGCCGGTTCCTTTGAGGATCATGTAGCATCCAACCGTGAGCACAAAGACCGCAAAGACCTGCCTGAGGAGTTTGTTCTTCATCACGCAGGCCACGCGCGCCCCGATAAGCGCTCCGAGGACACCGCCTACGGCCACAACCATCGCGAACGGCAGGTCAACACTCCCATTCTTGGCATACACGATCAACCCCGAAGCAGCCAGCATCAGCACGCACATAAGGGAGGTGCCGTGCGCGCGCTTCTGATCGAAGCGAAGGAAGAAGACCATCGCGGGAACCATTATTACCCCACCGCCGACTCCCAGCAGCCCCCCGAACAGCCCGCTGACCAGGCCGATGCCGAGGATTATCCAGTGAGATCGATACTTGTGCAGAAGGCTCAATTCGTATCCATCCTATTTTCTATGCGTCGGCAGGCTTTTCGCCCCGACGCCTGCCACGATCGGGCTTCGGCGGAAAAAGCGTGCCGAAGCACAGCTTCATCCCTCCAGGTCTCCGAACCTGGAGGGCAACAATCGACTACTTGTACGTCGGTATAACTATACCCCGCAGGATGATGTTCTGGCAGAAGATGAACACCACCAGCGTCGGGACAGCGGCCAGAACTAGCGCCGACATCGACATCGGCACGTTGTGGTTCTGCTGGAACTCGTACAGGAACACCATCAAAGTCCACATCTTTGGGTCCTGGCACACCAGAAATGCGTGCATGAAAGCGCCGTAGGCTGCCGTGAAAGCTCCCAGAGCAAGCACCGCCAGGATCGGCTTGCACAATGGCAGGGTGATCTGCCAGAACATTCTCATCTCGCTTGCGCCATCTATCAGGCCAGCCTCGTAGAGTTCGGGCGGGAGGCTGTCAAAGAATCCCTTCAGCAGGAATATGCCGTATCCGCTGGCAAGCGCGGGCAGCACCAACGCCCAGTAGGTGTTCATCAAGCTGACCGAAGTATCAATTCCTGCACCCCGCATCGCCGCCGGAATAACCCAACCCGCAACTCCAGCGGTCACCAGTAGCGCGATTGTTGCGCTGACAATAGGCGCGAGCCGCAATTTCAGCTTCGCGAACAGCAGATAGAAACCAAGAAGGCACAGCCCCACCGCGACTATCTGCACTATCGGGAAGCTCTTGATAAGCAGGAAGTTGGGTATCATCAGCACTTCGCCGGGAAAAGCCATTGTCGCCAGCAGGAATATGAGTATGTGGTAGTTCTCTTTCAGCCTGAATCTGGACATAGCGTAGGCGGCCAACGGGTTGACTGTCAGCGCCGCAAGGATCGACATTGCAATGTAAATGACGGTCACAAGCAGCGCGTTGCCGTGGACTGTGATGAAAGAAAGCGAGGTTGCGAAATTGTAGCCGAAATACGAGCGTTTGAGTTGGTCTGCTCTGTCAACGTAGCTCTGGTATTGGAACACAGAGTAAGGTATACGCGCGGAGCCGAAGTCCGCATAGCTGGAACCGTGTGCGGCGTTCATTGCAGCGACTGTGCCGTACTTCTTCTCCAGATACTCCCGCCAATTGTCCTCGGGCCGCAGCAGCGAGAGGGCCTCTCTTGGACAGCCCCTCTGGACGAACTGTGCCCACAAGCTCGCCTCCCCTTGCCGCACGGGCAGCCTCGGGGTAAGCGCCTGCCGCGTCATTACCCCTCGTGAAGCAAGGAAACCCGACCAGGCGGACGATGCCTTTGCCACATCGACTTCCACAAACCGTGTGGACGCATAAGCCTCGAAGAACTTGTCCACCATCCCCGTGCCGAGTTTGCCTGCCGTGAGATCGTCGTATGTGATAGTCGCAAGTATCGGCTGGTCCTTTTCGTTGCGGGGGCCTTTGTAGTCCAGCGGTGCGCCCACCGTGGTTATCATTCGGCGGACGTCACGGTCCGCGTTTGCCAGGTCGGTTTTCTCAGGCGGCCTGCTTTCGATAAACTCGCGCCAGTCCTGGCTCTTGGCATCCGGTTGGGGCTGGCGGTTGGGCTGCTCCTGTGGCATGCCGAACTCATCCCAGGCCTCTGCGTTATCCGAATAACGCCTGTTGACTGCCTCGATGGTCCCGTATCTTGCCTTGAGCCACTTCTGGTAGTCAGTGGCCAGATAGAGAGGGCTGTCCACCTGCAGGCTGTGCATCGGCATCTTGAACTCATCGGGGCAGACACTTGTCAGGAACTCCCGCATATCCGCCGCAGTCTGCTTGCGCTGAGCCTCAGGCATTGCCTTCAGGCTCTCGAAATCCTTGGTGTCGATGTCTCTGGGTGAGAACCATGTGTCCTTATCGAACCAGACCGAGATCTCATCCATTGGTCCGGCATCCACGATTATCTTCTTGAACATCGCGCCGTCGTCGAGCCAGAACGCGGGGGTAACGGAGAAATCTTCGTAATCCGCGCGGCTGCAAGTGGACATGCTCAGCATCAGGGCGAAAGGATACACCATAGTGATCGCGCCCACGGTGAGCAGCAGGTACACGCCCAGGAAGAAACTCCTGGTCTTGAGCGATTTTCTACCGACTACACTAACTAGAGGCATTGCTAATTCCCGCCCTTGGTTTCGTCTTCTACTGCCGTGCTGCGGAACTGGATCTTGTTGAGTATCTGCAACTGCTTCAGGGTGAACCCAATCAGCAGCGCTCCCATTATCCACGCCATTGCAGTTGCCAGCCCGAAGTTGAGGAACATAAACGCGTTGTACCAGATATACAAGCCGGTGGTCATGGTCGCGTCCTCGGGGCCGCCGCCGGTCATAACGAATATGTTTCCCGACTCCTTGAACCCACCGATCACTGCGCCAACAAGGTTGATGATAATCAGTGCCTTGAGGTTGGGGTAGATGACGTTCATCACCTTGTGCCATATCCCCGCGCCGTCAAGGTCGGCCGCTTCGTATTGCTCCTCGGGGATGCCCTTGAGCGCGGCGAGATAGATCAGGCAGCCAGGCCCCGCGCCTGCCCAGATAGTCGGCACAACCACCCAGAGCATCGCCAGCTTGGGGTCCAGCAAATAGGTCTGGGTCTGGAAGTCGAACTTGCTGACGATTCCGGCAATCAGGCCGCCGAACCCTGCCTCGGCAAACATGGAACCCAGATACCAGGCCACTGCGCCGGCGATCAGAACTCCAATGAACCCCGCGAATATCCGTTCATTTCTGGTGTTCACGGCCTGTGTCATCTGCGCGAACATCGAAACCGCCAATGCCACGCTGCCCGTAAGCACACCCAGCCTCGCGACAGCGACCAGCCATACCGGCCAGGCGTTGAACCACACCAGCAGGCTGTTGATGACTCCCTGGTTGGACGGGTCGTACATCAGACCCTTCCACAGGAACAGGGTCACAAGGCCGCTGGTCACCGCGGGCAGGTAGTAGATGGTCCGGTAGAGGACTTTGCCCTTGGGTATTTCGGTCAGGAAAATGGCCAGGAAAATGGGGATCAGGAAGCCGATGCCCACTGCCAGGGCCATGTACTCGAATGTCTGCAGCAGATACCGCCAGAACTTTGGCTCACTGACCGCCGCCACAAAGTTCCGCAGACCGACATAGTCCGATCCGCCGAGTATCTTGAAATCCTGGAATGCCATGAGCATGCCTTGGAGCAGCGGATAATACGCCCAAATTGCGATGGTCGCCACGGCAGGCACCAGGAAGACCCACGCGTATAGCCGACGCCTGCTGGGGTCTCCACCTACTCCAAAGCCCTCGTTGTCGGCGACCTTTGCCTGGCTCTTGAGAGCGATCACCACAACCTGCCGTGCTCCAATAGCCAAAGCTACGGCCATCACAACAAAGATCACCCATCCGATCCGCGCACGGCGCTTTACCTCCGCCTCCGGCATCTTGCCCAGGATCATGGTATTGACGTTCTTGACGGTCGCATCCATGACTTCCTGAGGGCTAACTCGGAACTCCCCGGTCTTGGGGTCCGGCGTATCATTGACTATAGTCTCAATCGCCATTCCCAACTCGCGGGTCATAACATGCGTGAAGCCCTTTGCGTAAGGCTCCACCCGCGCGTATTGGGCCAAGTTGTCCCAAAGCTGCTTGCGCTCCTGGGGTATGCGGGCAAGGAGGTCCTCGTAGCCGGCCTCCTTCAGCAGAGCTGGTCTCACAAACTCTGCCAAACCGAACTCAGCGAATGTCTGGATAGTTATCTTCTGCGCCTCTGGGCCGGTCACAAACTCGAGGTACTTCCAGGCAGCATCGCGCACCGCATCCACATTGCGCCGCCCCGGCCTGTCTTCAGGCACAATCGCGCGATTGATGGCCACGTAATGCCCGGCGATGAACGCCGAAGGCGCTTCTCCTGCAATGGGCGGGAACGGCACCAGGGTCAGCCTGCCGGGTTCGGAGTCGTTGACCTCCTCGAGCGTCCCGATGCTCATGGCGTATCGGACTCGTTCCAGCTTCAGAGTTCCGGATTGCTGGTTTGCGGCGGCTGTGACTCCACGGTAGATGCGCTTCTGCACCTTGGAGTCTTTGAGGTCAAATGTGTCGCCTGTCTCGGGGTCAACTGCCTTGCCGGACTTGAACATCTCCGGGCTGATATCAAACTCGTGGTCGCCATTGCGAAGCCACGGCTGATGCACCAGCTTGCGGTAGAAATAGAACGCTCGGATGGCCTTTGCCGAGTTGGTCTCCAGCCTCCACTCAAGCTTTTCCATGCCATACTGGGTCGGCAACCCGCGCTTTGTCAGGTCTTCCCGGTCTCTGGCTAACTGAGAGTAGTACTGACCCTCATTGCTGATTTTGACCAGCAGACTGCGATAATCCACAGGCGGCACGGGCACCAAATTGAGCTTATCATCCTTCAGGTAGTAAGGCCGCACTACCTCTCCGCCCGCAGACCACACATACTGCAGATAATGCCACCCTGCCACGATCCCCGTCAGCATCTGGAGACCGTATTGGATCGGCTCATCAGGCTTGCCGGTCGGTTCCTTTGTAGGGTCGTAGCTCAGGCGCCTGGCAAACCAGTAGAGTTCGTCCCAGTTCTTAGGCGCTTTTCCAGCCAGACCGGCCTTGGCAAAGGCAGGGTTGTCGCACTGCAGAGTGAGCGAATAATACAGGTACGGCACGCATTCGATGTTGCCGTTGTTCTGGCAGAGTTCCCAGACCTTGTCCGGGGCGATGATGCCTTCGTATGGCTTGCCATATTGCGCTTTGTATCGTTTGAGGTAGTCGTTGAGCGGTTGCAGAAAGCCTTGGGAGCGGTAGTCACCGATTTTGCGGCCATAGAGGTAGAACACATCCGGGGCCACGCCACCGGCCACCGCCAGAAACTCGTTGCCTTCCGCCGCAGGCCCCTGTATCTTCAGTGGGACCAGCGCCCGCACTCGAATGTCGGGGTTCTTCATTCTGAAAGCGTCGAACACTCGCCTGCGAGCCACGTCTATGGGCCGTACGGAAGTTTTGGAGGGTATATTCCACAACCGAAGCTCAACCGCCGGATCGACAGGCGCTGCCTGGCCCTGCGAAGCCAGCCATATCGAGGCGAGAAGAGCGAAAACCACTAAGCGAATCCTCATAGCTTGCCTTTATCTCCTCGCCATATCTCGCTCAAAGCCAACGCCGCCGGTTTGGGGTTGCCGTCAAAGTCCACAATGGCAGTGTTTGCGGCGCAGGGGAAGCTGTCATGTCCCATCCAGATGATAGACCCGCCGCACTTCGGGAACCTGCCTTTGCTCGACCCCACAGCGATGCTCAGCGCCTTTCTCTGCCTCTCCTGGCTCCATTCCACGTATTCTTCCACGCTCATTGGCTCCCGTCCGTGTTCCTTGGCAAACTGCCCCGACTCGACCCACCAGTTCACAGGCCTTCGCCAGTAGGGGTTCGCGCCGGATACAGGCATCTCACTGCAGTCGCCCAGGTACCGTCGCAGTATCTCAACGGAGCTGGCCCCCGGCGCGCCCAACTCGGACCGCAGCAGCGAGTCATCCTCCGCCCAGTAACTCACCCAACCCGGTTCGATGTCTCCTTCGACTTTCCAAGGCCCGTGCACATCCCAATGGATGCCTTTGCCGTAGTCCTTCTGCTCCGCGTAGAATCTGGGCCCGCTGGAGGAGGTTGGCAGGAATCTCTTTGTTGGGTCCATCTCGGCCACTATTTTGGCGAATCGGGCAAGGAGAGGGTGGGTGAGGTCGACCGGCTTGCCGATACCATCTTTCCCGCCATCCAGCGCTCCCTGGAGTTCATTCCCGCCACACCAAAGCAGAAGCGACGCATGGTGCTGCCGACGCGTGATATATGACCTGGCAATCTCGGACAACTCCGCGATAGACTTCTCATCCTCCGGAGGCCAATTGCTGATGCCGGATGAGGATAACGGGAACTCCTGCCACACCAGCAGGCCCATCTCATCGCATAGGTCGTAGAAGCATTCTTTCTCAAGGAATGCTCCGCCCCACACCCGCAGCACGTTGCAGCCGAGGTCTTTGTATATTTGTAGTCTCTTGCGGTAGTCATCAACGGTCACATCGGCGAAATTCGGCCGGATGGGAGTCCAGTTTACCCCTTGAAGGAATATCGGCTTCCCGTTCACAACGCAGATCCACGGGTCCGCCGCCTCAGGCGCGCCCTCGCACTGCCGCCACTCCACCGACTTGAACCCAATCCTTCGCTCAACGCAATCGATCTCCGCTCCGGCGCCGTCCAACAGAGTGCACTTGATGGTGTAGAGTGGCTGCTCGCCCTCGAGGTTCGGCCACCACGTCTCAACGCCCGAACACTCAAGCTCAACTCCGCTGCCGAGAGCTCCAAGTGGAAACTGCCGTGTGGCGAGTGTCTCTTCGCCGTCGCGTACTTCCAGCCGGCAGCTTGAAGCCGATTCACCGGTGGTTCCGGCGAACGCCTTCACTGTCCACTGTCCCATCGCGGCACCCGGCTCTGTGTAACACCGAAACTCGGTAATCTCACACCCGTCGGACTCAACCAGCGCTATATGGTCCCATATCCCTATCTGCACGACCCGATTGGTCCAGTCCCAGGTATAGTTGAAGCGGGGTTTCCATTCGGTCATATCGCAAGTGCGTCCGTACTGCCCCAGCCATCTTGGTGGCGGCTGGAACAGTATCCCGATGCGGTTGCCGGTTTCCTTCAGAAGCGCAGAGATGTCGAATGTGTGCGGAATCAGTGAACCTTTGAAGTCTCCGGCCCGGATGCCGTTCACCAGCACATAGCCCGAGTAGTCCAGTCCCTTACATTCAAGCCGATAGCTCTTGCCGGGTTTGACCCACTCATCGGGAATATCCGCCGCGAACAGCCAGTCCCGGTTCTCAACCCACTCGCACAGCCGCGAGTTCAGCCCGATATTCCAGTCCGGGATAATTCCGGACTCTCTGAGCGCGGACTGCGCGGACCCCGGAACCTGCGCAGGTATCGCCGACACGTCAACGTCCGAGGAGGGCACAAGTGCAGAGTCGGCATGCACCTGCGCGGCGAATGGAATCCAGCCGGTCAGTTGCCAGCCCAGAGATGATAGGTCACGGGAATTGCGCAATGTCGTTTACTCCATATTACTTGCAAGTCAATGGTGTTTCGGCATTTGAGCCGCAGCGGAAATACCGAAACCAAGAAAGCGCCGGTGTTTCGGCATTTGAGCCGCAGCGGAAATGCCGAAACTTAGGTTCCTTTCGGGATTTCCACTCCGTTCAAATCCCGAAAGACCTGTCCTTTATGAAACCGCCGCGGACACGTCGCCAAAGTTGCCCTTGAGAGACTGGTACAGCGACCGATATATCGGGTAGAATTGGTTATACGTGTCAGTCGCGGCGGGGTTAGTCTTTACAGAACTGACCACGCTGATCACCGAATCACACGCTTCTTCCACGCTCTTCCACACGCCGGTTCCGACCCCAGCCAGTAAAGCAACGCCCAAAGCGGGGCCTTCGTCCACATTGATCGTAGACTGGTCGTAGCCCGTAACGTCCGCCATGATCTGCTTCCAGACAGCGCTCCTGGCGCCGCCGCCGGATGCCCTTACCTGGGTCACAGGCACATTGTTCTCAGCCAGAGTCCCGAAAGAGTCTTTGAGGCCATACGCCACGCCTTCGAGCACCGACCGCACGAAATATGCGCGGGTATGCCTCAGGCTGATTCCGAAGAACACACCTTTGGCGTGAGGGTCGGCGTAAGGGGTTCGCTCGCCGGTGAGATAGGGCAGGAAGATCAAGCCTTCGCTGCCTGCGGGAGCCTGCGCGGCTTCATCGCACATTATCTCGTACGGGTCCACGCCAACCTGCTTTGCCACCGATACTTCGGTGTCGGCGAAAGTATCCCTGAACCACCGTAAGCTGCCGCCCGCTGAGAGTACCACTCCCATCATGTGCCATTTGCCCGGCACCGCGTGGCAGAAAGTGTGCAGGCGAAGCTGCGAATCGACTGTCGGCTTCTCGGAGAAAGCAAATATCACTCCCGATGTCCCGAGGCTGCAAGACAGCGCTCCCGGCCGCACGATCCCGTTGCCAACAGCCCCCGCCGCCTGGTCTCCGCCTCCGCCAACTACCGGCGTTCCCTCGACTAAGCCTGTGACGGAGGCCGCAGTGGATGATATGCGACCGCTGACTTCCGGGCTTTCGTAGACCTTGGGCATCCACGCCCTGGGTATGCCGATTAGCTCCAGCATCTCGTCCGCCCAGTCTCGCTTTGTCACGTTGAAAAGCGAGGTCCCGCTGGCGTCCGAGACTTCGGTCGCATATTCGCCCGTAAGTCGGAACCGGATATAGTCCTTGGGCAGCAGCACCTTCCTCACCCGAGCGTAGGCTTCCGGCTCATTGTTGCGAAGCCAGATGATTTTTCCTGCGGTGAAGCCTGTGAGGACGGGGTTGCTGGTGAGCTTTATGACCTTTTCGAGACCGACAGTCTGGGTGATCCATTCGCACTCGGCGTGAGTCCGTTGATCGCACCAGAGGATCGCCGGCCTGATTACCTGGTTGTCAGCATCAAGGAAAACCGAGCCATGCATCTGGCCGGAAAGCCCCATTCCCCTGATCTGCGACGGGCTGATTCCCGAAGTCTCCAGGAGTTCCTTGACCGATGCGACAGTCGCCTGCCACCAGTCCTCAGGGTCCTGCTCGGCCCAGAGCGGCTTCGGGGTATAGAGTGGGTAGGTCTTCGTACAAGAGGCAACAACTCGGCCGCCCTGGTTGGAATCTATGAGAAGAGACTTGGTCCCGCTGGTGCCAACGTCGATGCCTAAGAGGTAGCTCATAAGACGTATCCTCCGATGGAGTGTGGGAATGACATGGAAAAGGATACCGAAATACCAGCGGCAAGTCAAAAGTGGGTGATGGGTGTTGGGTTTCAGGTGTTGGTGGGGTGCAGGCAGCCTCGCATCCGTCCCACGCGTGCTATATGTCATATTTGTCCTACTTGTCTTATACTCTAGGTCCTTTCTGGTTTTCTCCCCTTTTCGTGTTTTCGTGATCTCGTGCCTTCTGCCTTTTACACTATCTGGCAATCGCGGCTATAATATTACTGCCTTGTCCAACGATCCTCGGGAGGTTTGCTATGAAGACTTTCTCGGTTCGCACTTCTAAACGCAATGAGCTTATCAACATCACTTCCCACGTACAGCAGAGCGTGGCGGAGTCTGGGGTGAAGAGTGGTATTGCGTGCGTTTTCGTGCCTCACACCACCGCCGGAGTGACTATCAACGAGAATGCAGACCCGGACGTGGTGGTTGACGTGCTCTCCAGCCTGACCAAAATCGCTCCTGAGAACCCCAACTATAAGCACTCCGAGGGCAATTCCGACGCCCACACCAAGTCCAGTCTCATCGGACCAACGCTAGCGGTGATCGTAGAAAATGGCCACATCCAGCTCGGAACCTGGCAGGCGATATACTTCGCGGAGTTCGACGGCCCGCGCAACCGGCAGTGCTGGGTGAAAGTTGTGGGGAGTTGACCGTACCGGAGCGCGTTACCATAGTAGGCGGCGGGCTTGCCGGCTGCGAAGCTGCCTGGCAGATTGCGCAGCGTGGGTTCCAGGTCCTGCTCTACGAAATGCGTCCCGGCAAGATGACCCCCGCGCACTGCTCCGGCTGTCTTGCCGAGTTGGTGTGTTCAAGTTCTCTGAAGTCCGATAACCCCTCGACAGCCCACGGCGAGCTCAAGCACGAGATGCGGCTTCTGGGTTCTCTGGTGATCGAATGCGCGGAGGGGGCCAGGGTCCCAGGCGGAGACGCTCTTTGCGTTGACCGTGACACGTTCGCCGAGCGGATAACAGACAAGATCGTCTCCCACCCGAGTATCACCATCGTCCGCGAAGAGATATCTGAGATTCCCGAAGATGTTCCGACCATCATAGCCACCGGCCCCCTTACCTCCGATCCTCTATGCCTGAGCATCTCCGAACTCACCGGCGCAAAACGGCTGCATTTCTTCGATGCCATCGCGCCGTCAGTCTGGCTGGACAGCATCGACCAGAGCAAGGTTTTCGTGCAGTCCCGCTACGACAAGGGCGAAGCGGCATACATCAACTGCCCGATGGACGCGCGGCAGTATGAGGCATTCGTGAATGCCCTGCTCGAAGCCGAAAAGGCCGAAATGCATCTGCCGGAGGAAGAGAATCCGCAGTATTTCGAGGGGTGCCTGCCGATAGAAGTCATGGCGAGCAGGGGCAGGGAAACACTCTCCCACGGCACCATGAAACCAGTCGGCCTGACTGACCCCGTCACCGGCAGACGCCCCCATGCCGTCATCCAACTGCGCCAGGAGAACGCGGAGGGCACGGTCTGGGGTTTGGTAGGTTTCCAGACGCAGCTTAAGCAGGGGGAGCAGGAGCGGGTGTTCAGGATGATTCCGGGCCTGGAGAACGCCCGATTCGTGCGACTTGGTTCCTGCCACCGCAACACCTACATCGACTCGCCAACGGTCCTCGATCCAACGCTGGAATGCCGACTCAAGCCGGGGTTGTTCTTCGCGGGGCAGTTGGTTGGGGTGGAGGGGTATATGGAGTCGGCGGCCAGCGGAATAATCTCCGGCATCAACGCCGCAAGGCTTCTCCAGGGCTTGAGTCTCGTCACACCGCCGCGGGAGACAGTAATCGGCTCACTGTTAAGCTACATCTCCAGCCCGCCGGTCAGGACATTCCAGCCAATGAACTCCAACTTCGGCATCCTCCCGGAGCCGCAGGGCGCAACCAAAAAGAAAGACCGAGCCACAATCCGCCTGGAATCCGCCCGCGCCGCGATTGAGGGGTTTGTGAAGTCACTAAACGTCTAGCCATTTCCACGTTGGTTGAGCGAAGTCGAAACCAACGGTCCGTTGATTGCGCCATGATCGCGCGCGATTTGCAATCGCGTGCGAAACAGAACGCCTGGATTTGAAATCCGGCAGCTTCTTCCGCAGGCGTCAGTGCAACTAACGCCCGATCAAGACCAACCTCATCGCCTGCTCCGTCACTCTCGATAGCAGCCCCGCAGCGTTGGACTGCGCCTCTTCTAAGGACATCGGCCTATCCACAATCGACAGCACCGCAATGGCGCCGTGTTCCAAAAGCTCGTAGCCCTCGGGCTCCACTCCCCCGCCGATGGCCACAACCGGTACACCGGCATCCCGCGCCGCTTTGAGCACTCCGCTGATAGTCTTGCCGCCGAGGGTCTGTGAGTCAATACGGCCTTCCCCGGTGATAACCAGCGAAGCATTGGCCAGCAGATCATCAAAGTGAACAGCCTCCAGCACTATCTCGATTCCCGATCTGAGACCTGCCGCGATGAACGCCACAGCCCCCGCTCCAAGCCCGCCCGCCGCTCCTGCTCCAGGCATCTGCTCAATCTCAATTCCAAGCTGCTCCCGGATAATATGCGCCAGGTTAGCCAGCCCCGCGTCAAGTTCTGCGACCATCTCAGGAGCCGCGCCCTTCTGCGGTCCAAACACAGCCGATGCCCCCAGAGGGCCTGTGAGGGGATTGGTAACGTCGCACGCGACCATTACTTGTGTCTCGTGCAGTCGAGGATCCACTTTGGACACATCAATTGAGGCTATCCTGGCTAGTTCCCTCCCCCCGAATCCGACTTCCACGCCCCTTGAGTCCTTGAAGCTGACCCCGAGAGCCTGGGCCGCTCCTATCCCCCCGTCATTGGTCGCGCTTCCTCCGATGCCCAGTATCAGCTTTCGGCAGCCTGAATCCAAGGCGGTTCTGATAAGTTCGCCGGTCCCGTAAGTGGTGGTATTGAGCGGGTTTCGGAGTTCCAGTGGCACAAGAGGCAGCCCGGAAGCCGCCGCCATCTCCACCACCGCAGTCTCACCATCCCCAAGTATACCGAAGAATGATTCTATCCTGTTGCCAAGCGGGTCGGTTGCCTGGGCGGCGACTATCTTTCCTCCCGTAGCCTTGACCAACGCCTCAACCGTTCCCTCTCCACCATCCGCCAGCGGCACAAGCACGGTCTCAGTGTCAGTCGAGGCCGCGCGGACCCCGGCAGCCATTGCCTCGGCTACCTCAACCGCAGACAAACTCCCCTTGAACGAATCCGGCGCTATTATTACTTTCAACTCTCAACTCCACCCAATCGGACTTTCGCGCTCATTCTACTTGGAAACTAACCCGCGGTCAAACAACCATCGTTCAGGCGGGTGGGGTGCCCTCTCTCCCCGGCCTCCGGGGAGAGAGTTGGAGTGAGGGGAAGAGAAGAAGCTTCCGACACCTCGCTTACCAAGACTAAACACATACTCAAACACAATCCGGCAGGAGTTGGCGGGGTGGATGGGGAATAGGTCTGTTGGTGAGGTGGAGAGAATGACGCTGAAAACCGTGATAGGGCTTCTGGTGTTGGCTATGGGTTTGGGCGTTCTGTTGCCTACGGCCTTGGCTGCCCCGCTCGCCCGCGACCTGACCTACAAACAAAACAAGGATTCCGTGGACGTGCTCAAGGACGGAGTGCCTGTGGCTCGCTATGACTTCAGTCAATCGTTCCCCACTCTGGATCTGCTGGGGCGGAGACTGGGTGACGAAAAGACCGAGATTGCCATCGCGTCTATCCGGGTTGGTTACGACAAGATCGAGGATGCGAATTTCTGGAACGTCAGCAAAACCCGCGGTGGCACGATCAAACAGACGGCTTTGAACTTTGACTCGATAGAGCCTGGTTACTGGAACATACACGCGTCCAACGAGTGGATCGGGCGTGGGAATAAGCTGATCTGCCGGGAGGACAGGCGTCACTCATTTCTGAGTTCCCCGGATGGCTTGGTGGTCTCAACTATGATCACCCTGTTCCCGGCGAACGGCGACCTGCATCTAGAATACACAGACAAGGCTTTCTACCGACTGCAATTGCCCGCCGGCACAGACTACAAGCTTGCCAATTCGCTGGGGAGCCCGGACCGCAAGTGCATAGGGCAGCGCGCCCAATGGCTCCTGGCACAGGCGAAAGTAATGGGTAACCCCTATTCGTTTGCGCTGTTCGATCTGCCGGCCAACTACGGCTATCCGGTTCAATGGAACCTGGGCCCCGCCGATATCCTTTCGGCTGATCCTTTCGCCAAATGGCAAGGCAGCACCGGCAAGTATGCCCTCACCATCCCGGACCTCGGTGCGGAGGCATTCGTATATGTGTGCCTGGTGGCTCCGGGGGAGTTGCCGGTGGACAGAGTAAAGGCGTTTGCGCGGGAGAGGCTGCGTGTGCCTGAGGAGAAGAGTAATGCCGGTAACCCCTGAACAGATCGTACAGAGAGTCCATACCGTCTCCGAGACCAACAGCCACGAAGACATCGTTGTGTTCGGTGACAGGGACAAGTCAGTCAACCGGGTGCTGGTATGCTGGATGGCGACTCCGGAAGCCATCCTCGAGGCCGCCAAGCTGGAAGCCGATATGCTTATCTGCCATGAGTCGCTGTTCTTCCCATACGAGGCCGAACACACGGGAAGCAACCCTGATTTCCTCACTTGGCCGGCTAACGTGAATCGTGTGAGGCTGCTGGCCCAGATCAACCTGACCTGCGCCCGGTTCCACTACAGCGCGGACAAACTGACCATCTTCGACACCATCGCCCAGCAGTTGGGCCTGTCGGACATAGTTGTCGACGAACCGGATTTCATGAGAGTATACAAAGTGGAACCGATCACATACGCCCAGTTGCTCGAACAGATTGAGAGCCGAGGGTTCAATATCCAGCGGCGGACTCTGGGCGATCCTGGCCGTGTCGTCACTCGGATCGGTCTGCCGTGGGGTGGTATGGGGCTATCGGTGAACATTTCCTACAGCCAGAGGCTGGTGGAAATGGGCTGTGAGGTTCTTATAGGCGGGGAAGCCGACAGCTACACCTTCCACTTCGCCAAGGAATCAGGTGTGGAGTTCGTGGAGACAGGCCACGAGGCAAGCGAAAACCCGGGCCTTGGCGCATTCTGCGATTGGCTGCGCACCCAGTTCCCGAGCTTGGAAGTGCATCATTTTGAGAACCCGCCAGCATACGAGGCGCCGGGCGGGTGTTAGCTTTTTGGCGTTGGTAGTCGTCTATTCATGATCGGGCATCCGACCGTTGCTTGTGAAAGGAGTCTGAGGACTTGTCGATTGTTGATAAACTGGAACACAAACTGGATAACCGCGACCCGATATCGAGGGCGGAGGCCATTCGGCAGCTTGGAGCTATGGTAGAGGCTGGGGAGGCGCCGGTAGGCGCTGAGCTTGATGAGGTCAACCTCCACTTCCATACATTCTTCAGCTATAACGCCAACATGTGGTCGCCCAGCCGGATAGCGTGGGAAGCCAGGAAGTATGGACTCAAAGCAGCCGGGATTGTGGATTTCGACGTGCTGGATGGGGTGGGGGAGTTCCTTTCCGCCGCCGAGACCCCCGGCATCGATCTGCGGGCCTGTGCCGCTCTTGAGACCAGGGTCTTCCTCAGCGAATACTCGGACAAAGTCATGACCTCGCCCAATGAACCGGGAGTCACTTACTTTATGGCCGGCGGCTGTTGGAAGAAGCCCGACCCGGGTTCGGAACCGGGCCTTGTGCTGCAGAAGATGCGAGACATGGCCAGAGACCGCAACCTGAGCGTTATGACTAGAGTGAACGACTTTCTGGACGCTGTTCGGCTGGACTACGAACACGACGTCCTGCCTCTGACCCCTTCGGGCAACGCCACCGAGAGGCATATGCTCGCGGCCTATGATGACAAGGCCCGCAACGTGTTCCTGGATCCCGCGAAGCTGGCATTGTTCTGGGCTGCGAAGTTGGGTGTTTCGGAATCCGCTGCCGCGGAGTTACTGGAGGACACGCCCAAGCTCCACGAGAAGATGCGCTCCGCCCTTATGAAGTTCGGCGGAGTGGGGTATGTTCCGCCGACTGCGGACACATTCCCGACCATCGAGAGCGTTGTTGGGATGATCGTGGGCATGGGCGCGCTTCCGACCGCCACCTGGCTCGACGGCACAACCGATGGCGAGGCTGATATCGAAGCTCTGCTGGGAGTATTGGCGTCCAAGGGAGTTGTGGCGATGAACATAGTCCCGGAGCGCAACTGGAACATCAAAGACCCCGAGGAGAAGCGAATCAAGGTGGAGAATCTGGGCAAGGCCGTGCGCGCTGCCAAGGCTATCGACTTCCCGCTTTGCGTCGGCACCGAAATGAACAAGGCCGGGCTGCCGTTTGTGGACAACTTCTCCGCTCCCGAGCTCGCGCCGTTCGCGAAAGACTTCATCGATGGCGCCTACTTCTTCTGGGGCCACACATTCCTCGCCAAGAACGCCGGAATGGGCTATTACAGCCCGTGGGCCGAAGCCAACCTCGACTCCCGCAAGGCAAAGAATGAGTTCTACACAAAGGCAGGGGAGTTGGCCGAACCGAAAATGGTGCGGAAGATGGCGGCTGAGAAGCTGTGGGATATGCACAATCTGTCCGCTGCGGGCGTGTTGAGGATGTTGCGAGGCCAGGAGTAGCATTAGGTGCGGGGTGGAATGTGCGGAACACTGAGTGAGAGGAATTGGTCGGGGCGGGCGGATTTGAACCGCCGACCTCTCAGTCCCGAACCGAGCGCTCTGCCAAGCTGAGCCACGCCCCGATCAACGAAACGATTATAGCACAATGGCTCGCCGCCCTGCAAACACTCTCGGCAGCAAATCAGAGCTGGACAATGCTGCGGGAACTTGTATAGGCGTGTTGCGGGAATGTCGGTTAGCACTGACTCTCCAACAGCCATCTGCGCAAGTTCCCGCAGCTATGTTGTCTGTTGGGTGAAAGCTTTGCGTGTCTTCGGTAGCGAGATTGTGCAGATTTGTAAGGCTTGTGTGTAACTGGCTGCTAGCGAAGCAACCGGCTGTAGTCCGCCTTCCCGTCCCTTTTCTGGCTTTCTCTCATTTCTGGTTTTCTGTTGAACCGGCCCCGCGAAGCGAATTGTTTGACACCGAAACAGCGTTTTGATATACTTTATTCACCCTAAGGCGAACGGATTGGAGTTCATCCTGGGCGAATAGCTCAGTTGGGAGAGCGCTTCCCTTACACGGAAGATGTCACAGGTTCGAGTCCTGTTTCGCCCACCAGGGTTTATGGGGGTGTAGCTCAGTTGGTTAGAGCGCCTGCCTGTCACGTAGGAGGCCGCGAGTTCGAGTCTCGTCATCCCCGCCACCATCTCCCCGAAGCCAAGCGTGGCTTCGGAGCGCGTTGTTCGAGCCGAGGTAGCTCAGTTGGTAGAGCAGCGGACTGAAAATCCGCGTGTCGCCAGTTCAACTCTGGCTCTCGGCACCACTCTTTCCCGCCGACGTAGCTCAGTGGTAGAGCAGGGCTTTCGTAAAGCTCAGGCCGTGGGTTCGAGTCCCTCCGTCGGCTCCAGTGTTTAGCCTCAGATTTGCAAAACCTCAGTAAGAAATGCCACATCTAGGCCATATTTGGTTTTGACTCTTCGGTTTCAGAAGCCGCCTTAGCCTCAAGATTGAACTTCTTAGCGGCCTCCATTAGTTGGTGTATTGCGGCCACAGAAGGGTCCTGCATGCTGGGGTTGGGGTGCTGGTATTTGTCCTGAGTAAATGCTGTGGTAGCATGGCCCAGGCGAGCCGCCACAATGGTTGTGGGTATCTCTGCTTCCATCAGGGCTGTGGCTTGTGTGTGTCTGTAGCCACGCACTCTGATGCGGATACCATGCTCCTTGGCCAAACGTGCGAAAGCACCGGTTATCCCATCAGGAGTCAGGCGCTCGCCATCCTTGTTGCATCCTACCCACGGAGTTTCCATCCCCTCAGACTTCTGCCTCTACTGTTCGACCGCGAGTATCTCCTGCAGATCGATGTCCATCTTCACAAGCCTTACGTTCTCCGACTTCGTTGCCTTCAGTTCTACACGTCCCGGTACCTGTATGAGGTTATGTCTCACGGTGATGTAGCCAGTTGCGAAATCTATGTCAGCCCACTGCAGCGCCAACGCCTCTCCGCTCCTAACGCCTGTGTACACGACTACTAGCACGGGGATTCGGTATTTCCATCCCCCGATGGCGTTGAGTGTCTTGGCGATACTGAACATGACTGCCGGCAACCTCCTCGCGCTGCTACAGAACAACATCAAGCGCATGCTTGCCTACTCATCCATCGCGCACATGGGCTATCTGCTCATACCACTCATAGCAGGTGGAACAGAAGGCGCAGCCTCGATAGCGTTCTACCTGGCATCGTATTTCGCCACCACAATCGCGGCATTTGGGGTAGTAGCTGCCTTGTCGGCTTCTCGGAGGGTGGGGGATAGTGACAGCCTGGATGACTATCGGGGATTGTCGCGCCGGAACCCCATCCTGGCAGCAGTCCTCACCCTCGCGCTACTTTCGCTGGTAGGCATTCCGCTGACCTCCGGCTTCTTCGCCAAACTCTATATCTTCGGCGCGGCGGCCGGTATGGGGATGTGGCTGCTGCTGATCGTGGGTGTGGTGAACACCGGCATGTCCGCGTTCTACTACTTGCGTGTTGTTATAGCGATGTACTCAGATGACAACGAGCAGCGCGAGCCGATCCCACCTATCGACCTCCCGATCCAGATAGCTCTCGCCGCCTGCTCATCTGTCATCGTCTTCTTCGGCATCTACCCCACACCCCTGATCCGCCTGGCCGAAGCTGCCACAGCAATGTTTGGGCGATAGGTCGGCACGCTGTTTCAACTGCCGCGGCTTTCCTCGGTGGCGCGTACGAACCGCGTCCTATTTGTCGTATGTGTCCTATATGTCCTATCAGCCCCGGACTTGCCCCAGGCCATACATTCTCAACTATATTATGTCGGCAACCAACTCGCGTGAAGAACGCCTAACAATTCTAGCCCTTCCGCCCGCTTAGCAGGCTGCGTACAAACCCCATAAGTCGGTCGCGGAACGATTCGTTTTCGTTGGGACGTCTGCCCGTGATTTGCGCTAGAGCGTCTTGGGCTGCTCGCGCAGTCGCCCAATCCTTATCCTTTCGCGCGATCTTGTGCAGTGTTTCGAGCTCTTTGACTGCCCTGGGATCACCTATCTTACCCAGCGCTTCAGCTGCCAAACTGCGTACGTCGCTCACGCGGTCTTTCAGTGCCGCAATCAAGGGTTCCACGGCACGCGCGTCCCCGATCATACCGAGCGATTCCGCGCATAGCATGCGAATCGAGTCTTCCGAGTCATGTAGGCGGGATAGGAGTGGTTCAACTGCCCGACTGTCCGCGAGTTCGCCCAACGCCCCGGTGGCATACCGGCGAATCCTCTCATCCCTGCTCTTTAGCGCTGCGACGAGGACGAATATCGCTGGCGTGCCGATGGCACTCAACGCCTTTGCAGCGAACAATCGATTCTGTGCCTGTTCGTCTGCCAGCATGTTGATCAGCGAACGCATGACCCTCAGGTCTTTGATAGCCCCCAGCGCCATCAAGGCTGTCGCCACCTCACGGCGGACGAAATCGCTGTCACAGTTTTGCAGTGCCGCAATTAAGGGTTCCACTGCACGAGCGTCCTTGATTTCTCCCAACGCCTGGGCGGCCCATACGCGAACCACAGAGTCATCGTCCTTTAGTCTTCCGACGAGGGTTTCAACGGCGTCAGCACCCGCCTCCGCCAGCTTGGCGATCATCCCCGCCTGAAGATAGAAGCTAATCTGCTCAGCTTGACCCTCTGGATGCCACCCCAAGCGCGCCAGCACCCTTCTGGCCCCTCGCCTGACGAATTTGTCTTCACTCTCTAGCATTGGGATAAGCACCGGCACGCTGGACTTACCGTTGCTCTCGAAAGCCTCGAACACATCGTCAAGTGCGCGGGCGTCGATATGCTCCATACTTTCCGCAACAGCCTGGATGGCATCAGTGGAACCGATTCTGACAAGTGCCCATGCTGCAGAACCGCTAGGACCCTGTCCCTCTTTGAGGACGGCAATGAGGGGCTCTACGGCTTTGGCATCAGCTATCTTCCCCAAAGCGATTACAGCGGCGAGCTTCGGGCCACCGTCCTTCAGAGCCGCGATCAGTGGCTCCACAGCTTGGCGGTCGTCTCGTTTGCCGAGTTCTTCTGCGGCATTGCTGCTAACGTACATGTCGCCGCTCTCCAGCATGCCAACTAGACTTGGAACATCGCTCTGCTGAAACCGACGACGGGGGTTGTAACCACACCTGGGACAATCTGGCATCTCCTGAAAGTCCGTGTTCCAGGAAAACTCGGCAGCACACTCAGCGCACGTGGTGATTACTCCGGGCATTCTGCTCTCCTCTCGACATTGGTCGATCTCGGCTAGCTCTTCTGCAGGACTACATTCTCCATTGTGCGTACATAGTAGCGAAAATTCACCATGCGGTCAATCTGGGAGCCAGTGAAGGCAGAGTGAGCTCCTGCTGGGACCCGGACCTCTGACTTTGAACTTTGAACCCCGTTGCCCTATACTAAAACGGCAATCTTTTGGAGGTGGCGCAACTTGGAGCTTCATGAGACAAAACAGAAAATGCTGCTGGACAAACTGGCGAAGCGCAGCGCGGAGATATCAGGATACAGAATCTCGAATATTCAGCCGATCGAGAACATAATGCTTCGGGAAACCCCCGAATACGAGAGGCTGGAGGATGCGGTTGTCGCCGATGGTTACAAACCCATCAGGCCCGGCGACCTCTGGGGCGGATACCGGGTCAACGGCTGGTTCAAGCTCAGCATCAGCGTGCCTCGGGAGTTCCAGGGTAAGCAGGTCGCGGCCTATATTGCATTCGATGGCGAGGGGTGCGCGTTCATCGACGGCAAGCCGGTCCAGGGCCTCGACCCCAACCATGAGGAGATATTGCTGCTCACCGATGCAAAGGGCGGGGAGCGGTTCGATATAGTGATCGACGCCATGTGCAAAGGCTGGGCGCATGCGGTGTTCGGCGCGACCCGCAATCTGGCCTACAGTGTGCTCTATCGCGCGGAGATAGCCACCCGCAACCCTGAGGTCTCGCAGTATTGGTATGATCTGGAATTCCTTCGGCTGCTGGCAGTAGACCTGCCAGCGGACAGTCCGCGCAGAGCCAAGATTATCTATCTCCTGAACAAGAGCGTTGACGCCTTTGACTACACCAATAAAGACGCCGACTCGCTATGTATTTCGGCGATTCGAGCGAACGCGATTCTGAAGCCGCTGATGGAATGCAAGGCGGATGCCAGTTCCACCAGCATCGCAGCCCACGGTCATGCCCACATCGATACGGCGTGGCTTTGGCCATACCGAGAAACCATCAGGAAGTGCTCGCGCACGTTCTCCAGCGTAATGCGGTTGATGGAGCAATACCCGGAATACATCTACAGCCAGAGCCAGGCGCAGCTCTATGAGTTCACCAAGGAGCGGTGGCCGAGCCTGTATGACGAGATCAAGGCCCGCGCCAAAGAGGGCCGATGGGACGTGATGGGGAGCATGTGGGTTGAGGCCGACTGCAACATCAGCTCCGGCGAGTCCCTTGTTCGCCAGATTCTGGTGGGCAAGAACTTCTTCATGGACGAGTTCGGCGTGGAGACGGACACTCTCTGGCTGCCGGACGTATTCGGATACTCCGCCGCTCTGCCCCAGATACTCAAGAAGTCCGGAGTGGACTATTTCTCCACCATCAAGATCCACTGGAACCAGTTCAACAAGTTCCCCTACAGCACGTTCCACTGGAAAGGCATCGATGGCACTCGCGTGCTGGCTCATTTCCCGCCAGCCGGCGACTACAACGCTCTCCCACAGCCTTCTATCCTGAGGAACCAGGTTAGCAAGTTCATAGAGAAGGACCGCAGCGACTGGTCGCTGATGAGCTTCGGGTGGGGCGATGGCGGCGGTGGACCAGAGGCCAGGCACAGTGAGTACTTCCGAAGAGCTGCCGACCTTGAGGGCGTGCCGAAATGCAAGCAGATGGGCGTATCTGAGTTCTTCCACAAGATCGATGGAGCAGCGGACTTCCCGGAATGGTTCGGCGAATTGTACTTCGAGCTTCACAGAGGCACCTACACCACCCAAGCCCGCAACAAGATGCTCAACCGCAAGAGCGAACTGCGATACAGGGATGCTGAATTACTCAGCAGTATCGCAGAACCTATGGGGCTTGCTTATCCCCGCGAGGCGCTGCTCAAGGAGTGGAAGAAGATACTCTGCAACCAGTTCCACGATGTCATCCCCGGCAGTTCCATTCGTGAGGTCTACGAAGACACCGAAGTCATGTATGGGGAGATAATGGAGGTCGGCCGGGAGACCGTGTGGACCGCTCTGGGTAAGATAGCGCAGAACATAGACACTAGCGGCGACGGTTGGGCAGCGGTGATCTTCAACACCCTTCCGTGGGACCGTCGCGATATCGGGTGGGTCGGCACTCCCGGAGACAGCGACTATGCCATTACCGATTCCGACGGCAAAGAAGTCCCCTCTCAGCAGGCAGCAGACTCCCTGATCTTCAACGCCGACGTCCCATCGATGGGATACAACGTCTACCGGATAGTAGACCGAAAGGCGTCTTCGGCGGACTCCGGCCTCAAGGTCAGCGAAGCAGGCATGGAGAACAAATTCCTCAAGCTCGCTCTAGACTCCGACGGTTGCATAACCTCTATGATCCTAAAATCCAACGGCCGGGAAGTGCTGCCGCAAGGCGCTAAGGGCAATATGCTCCAGGTCTTCGAGGACAAGCCCAACAACTGGGATGCCTGGGACATCGAATACTTCCATCTGGACAAGGCGGATGACCTCGCCAGCCCCACCAGCTTCAAGGTAACTGAGAGCGGCCCGGTGCGGGGAACTGTCGAGGTTGAGCACGAGTTCGGCAAGTCCAAACTTCGACAGCAGATAGCGATGTACGCCGATTCCCCAAGAGTCGACTTCCGCACATGGGTCGATTGGCATGAAGATGAGAAGTGCCTCAAAGCTGCGTTCCCTGTGGACATCAACGCCGCCGAAGCCCGTTACGAGATTCAGTTCGGCAACGCTGTCCGGCCTGCCCACACCAACACAAGCTGGGACTTCGCCAGGTTCGAGGTCTGCGGCCACAAGTGGGTCGACTACTCCGAGAACGGCTTCGGGCTGAGCCTGATGAACGACTGCAAATACGGCCACCACGTAGCCAACGGCCAGATGCAGATCACTCTCCTGCGCTCCCCGAAAAGCCCTGACTCGATGGCGGATATGTGCGAGCACGAGTTCACATACTCAATCATGCCTCACGAGGGTGACTACACCACCGCCGAGACAGTCCGCCGGGCCTATGAACTCAACGTGCCTCTGGTCTGCCAGGTTGACAGGCCATCCGCAGGCACGCTTCCCACTTCTCAGTCATTCGTCTCAGTCGATGCCGACAACGTCATCCTGGAGACTGTGAAAAAGGCCGAGAAAGAAGAAGCCACGATCCTGCGCTTCTACGAGTGCCACAACTCTCGCGCCGAGGCGAAAGTCACCCTGAAGCTGCCATTCAAACAAGTCTACGAGTGCGACCTGATGGAACGAAACATAGCCAAGATCAAAACCGACGGCCAATCCTTCACATTCGAGTCAAAGCCCTTCGAGATAAAGACATTCAAGCTGGTGGCGTAAAGAGCGACGGAACTCTCTTCCGTGCAGACGCGCCAAAACTCCCTCTCCCCGCGCCGTCGGGGAGAGGGCTGGGCCTTTCGCAAATGTGGCTGCGGCCAAGTTGCTTGCGGCCAACGGGTGAGGGGTTCGCACAGCCTGTCGCCTGTCGCGTTAGCACTCTCAGGCGCTCCGTTTCGGTTGACATCTCAGCCCTCAGACTGCTATACTGAGTGCCTGGAAGACGGCTGATTTCGGCTGTCGACCGAGACTTTGCGCCCGTAGCTCAGGGGATAGAGCGAATGGTTGCGGACCATTAGGCCGGGGGTTCGAATCCCTTCGGGCGCACCACTTAGAGGCCGATTAGCTCAGGGGATAGAGCGCCGCCGTCCTAAGGCGGGCGTCGGGGGTTCGAATCCCTCATCGGCCACCACTGCCCTGTGTGTCAACTGCGGTTGCCACGTAGGTTGCCAAAACTGCGCGGAGAGATGCCAGAGCGGTTTAATGGGTCAGTCTCGAAAACTGATGTGGTGCAAGCCACCCTGGGTTCGAATCCCAGTCTCTCCGCCATAGCCCTCCTATGTCGCCCCTGAGCTGATTCCACCCGTGAACCCCAAGAGCCGATTCATCACGAAATCACGAAAACCGGAAAACACGAATGGGAACGGGTGAGAACGGAAGCAGAAAACCCGAAATTCAAGAAAACCAGAAAAGAACAACGAGATCGCAGTTTTCGTGCTTTCGTCCTTTCGTGTTTTCGTGATTACGAGACCTCGCCTCCTCCCTTACCCTCATTCCTCCCATTTGTGCTATCCTATGTGAAACAACATCACCGGGAGATGCAGACACCAAGATATGAACGACAGACAACGCTTCAACGCAATCATGAATTACCAGCCGGTGGATGCTCTGCCGGTTATGAGGCTGGAGCCTTACGAGGACGATGGGATTGCCCGCTGGCGCAAAGAGGGCCTCCCCGCGGACAAGTCGCCTGACGAGTTCCTGGGCATATCATCGATACAGCTAGTCCCGCTTCACCTCGGGCCTGTGCCTGGCTTTGAGCAGAAGATCATTGCCGAAGATTCCGAGACCTACACTGAGATCGATTACCTCGGCTGCACCGTTCGCCGTTCCAAAGCCCACCCGACAATGTACTACGGCTATCTGGATCATCCGGTCAAGAACCGTGAGGACTGGGAGAGCTACAAGGAACGCTTCCGGATCGATGAGCCTGAGCGGGTTATGCAGGATGTCGATGGCTGGATTGCCAGGCTCAACGCGTCTCAGATGCCGGTTGGAGTCACCCTGATGCCGTGGTTCTTCCGGCTGGGCTTCTACTCCATGGGCATGGAGCGCTTCATGACAGCGTTCTACGAGATGCCCGACCTCATCCACGACATGTTCGCCCACTGGAGCGAACTGGTAACCAAGGGTCTGCGGCCGTTTCTGGGTAGAGTGCAGATAGACGTGGTGTCCTTCGCCGAAGACCTCGCGTACAAAGGCGGTCCGCATCTTTCGCCGAAGATGTACACGGAGTTCTTCCTGCGATACCAGGACCCACTTGTTGCGGAATGCCGCGCGGCGGGAGTGAAGATCATCAACCTGTATACATCCGGCAACATCTTCTCCTTGCTTCCACTCTTGATGGAGCGGGGGTTCAACCTCACCTGGCCCTTGGAGCGGGCGTGTGGAATGGACCCAATCGAGCTTCGCAAGCAGTTCGGCAAGGAACTCAGACTGGCGGGTGGGGTGCCCAAGGAGGCCCTTATCGCGGGGCCGGAAGCAATAGACCGCGAGATCCAGAGGCTGCTGCCGGTAATACGAGAGGGTGGTTACGTGCCCGCGGTTGACGACATGGTCCCGCCCGAGGTAAGCTTCGACAACTACCGCCACTACATAGACGCCATACGAGCCATCAAGATGTAGGCGGTCAGAGGGTTACGTCATGCTGAACTTGTTTCAGCATCTGTTCTCGGTCAACAAACAGACCCTGAAACGAGTTCAGGGTGACGTGTGATAGAGAAGTTCCGAAATCAGAAACAGGGAGCACAAACATGACATACAACTGGACATTCACTGATGTCGATAAGCGAATCGCCGCCGACGCGCAGGCTTCTCTTCCCGACAAACTCTTCGACATCCACGCCCACCTCTACAAATACGCTCACATGCACTCGCCCACCGACGAATGGATGTCGCCTGGCCCGGCTGTGTCTGATGTGGCTGCATACTGCGAGCACATAGGCAGGCAGGTCGGGGCCTCACGGCTCAATGGCGGCCTCTTCTTCGCAATGCCGTCGCTGGACCTTGAGATGGAGAATGCCAACGAGTTCCTTATGGAGCAGATTGCGGACGGGTCGGGCAGCAGGGGCCTGATTCTGGTCGGGCCGAATACCCCTCGGGAACTCGCAGAGAAGTGGCTGAGCAGCCCTGGGATAGTGGGGTTCAAACCCTACTCGTTCTTCAGCACGGAGGCAGACAAATACGCCTGCCCGCCTGAGACATACATTCCGGACTGGGTCTGGGACATCGCCAACGAGCGCGGCCTGGTAATCACGCTTCACGTAGTCAAAGAGAAAGCTATCGCCGACCCCGCGAACTATGAGTATGTCGTCAAGAAGTGCACCCAGTATCCCAAGGCCAAGCTGATCCTGGCCCACTGTGGCAGGACTTTCCATTCCCCCAACGCCCGCAAAGGGTTTGAGATGATCAAGGGCCTGGACAACGTCTGGTTCGACACCGCCGCTATCTGCGAGGCGGGGCCGTTCATTGAGGTGATCAAGAGCTTCGGGGTCCGCAAGCTGATGTGGGGAACCGACTACCCCGACTCGGAAATCCGTGGGCGAGCCGTGAGCATCGGCGAAGGCTTCTTCTGGATTCAGCCGGACACTGTTGCTCAGGAGCCGGGTTACTCCGGGTTCAACCCCACTCTGGTGGGAATCGAGTCGACACGGGCGTTGCTGGATGCGGCCTACTACCTCGGCCTCACTAAGTCTGATCTCGAAGACATATTCTACAACAACGCCATGCGGCTTCTGGGGTGATGAATTGAGTTCGCGAGATCAGCAGGATATCTACAACAGCCTCTTGAGCCAGATCCGGCATATACCGGTGGTGGATACCCACGAACACCTGATGACCGAGGCGGACTTCAATTCTCTGAAGCTCGACTTCGGCTACATCATGGCCTACACGGGGCTGGACCTAGGTGGCGCCGGGCTCTATGCGGGGCCGTGGGGTCTGTCCCAGCACGTTGCCTACACGGACGTCAGCCCTCAGGAGAAGTGGCAGAGGATGGCGCCATACTGGCCCAAGGCGAGGGAGGCTCGTTACGCTCAATGCACCCGCCGCGCCCTGAAGCGGTTCTTCGACGTTGACGATCTCAACGAAGAAACTGCGGTCGAGGTCTCAAGCCGAATCAGCGAATACCAGTACCCCGGAGTCTACAAGAAGATTCTACAGGAGGAGTATGGGATTCGGGTGTGCCTGAAGATAGGCAACAGTTATGTGGAGCCGGAGTATTTCGCGCCGGTCCTGTACATCTGCCCGATGGCTGGGCCGGTAACCCGCGCGGAGATGGAGCTGTCTTGCCCGGATGGCGCTCCGCTGACTGCGGCGCAATACATCGAGAGTCTCGGCCCGATGCTGGATGAGGCGAAGTCAAAGGGGGCGGTTTGCATAAAGATCGGCTGGACTGCCCGCCGCCGCCCTATCAACTTCATTGCCCATCAACAGGCGGACGTGGAACGGTCCTACCAGTTCCTGCTCAACAGCAAGCACTGCAGTTGGGATGAACCTGGAGTAATGGACAACCTCCGGCCATTCCACGACACTTGTTACAGGTTCTGCTTTGACTGGGCCGGGAAGAATGGGCTGCCTGTGCAGGTTCACAGCGGGATGGAGTTCGACCAGCCCTGGGACGGTCGCCCCACAGCGTTCCTGCCCAGCTTGTGCGATTTCCGCGATACCCAATTCGCCATACTCCACGGTTCATACCCGTACATGGACGAACTCACCGGCCTGGCGCGCGGGTTCCACAACGTCACCATAGATATGGCGTGGCTTGCGCTGGTGTCCGGCCCGGCGACGGACATGTGGCTCTCGGAATGGCTGGACACGCTGCCATCCAACAAGCTGATGGCCTTCGGCGGAGACTGCCTCACATTCTTCGAGGTCTGCGCGCATCTGGAGATGGCCCAGGAGATGGTAGCCAAGGCCCTGTCCCGTCGGGTCGCCGACGGCAAATGCACCGAAGAAGCCGCCCTGACCCGAGCCAAACAACTCTTCCACGACAACCCCTGGGAGTTCTACGGGCTGCAGGAGCGGTGGAAAACTGTCTGAACACGATTAGGCAGATTCAAGGATGGACAGGATTAGGTAACGGTTGCCCAACTGCCCCAATCCTGCCCATCCCTCAATCATTCAAATCGTGTTCAGAATGTGATCTTCCTCAGCCTCTCAATCATCTTCGCAATCTTCCCTCTATGCTCCATCATCGGCCTTGGGTCGGTTGTGAACTTGACGGTGTTTTCGGAGATGTTGGTCGGAACCACCAGCAGCCCTTCCGCTTCGACCACTACGGCGGCATCGGCTTTGCCACGAACCCGGTCTACCTGCTGCTTGAGCATGTAGAAGTATTCGTAGTCCTCCATACCGTCCCGCAGGTTTTCCCAGCGGACAGAGGAGATTGCCGAAGCAAAGATCGGGTCGTGCGGTTTGTTGGGGTCCACTCTTGGCGGGTAGAGGTATCGGCCATCGCCGTTGCCCCAGGACTGCTTCTTGCCGATAGGCGTCCCGTAGCCTTCAACATAGCTCGCGGGATCGGCCCACGGGTCTTGCAGGGAGTCCGGGAAGGCATTTGCGCTTGTCCACCAGTTGGTGCTCCAGATGAGTATTCCCTGGACACCATACTGCCACGACTGCCACGGCCACAGCCTCATTTCAGTCGCCGGATGCTCGATGAACTCACTGATATACGGAGCCTGAGGCGCGCAGCAAATATACCACCAAACCTCCTCGCCCGCTGCCTTCCGCTCGGCTACTTTCTCGGGTGTCCATTCCGGTGACAGCGCGCACCACAGGTCCACCTTGCCCATCAGGTCCGGCGAAGGCTGCTTTGTGAGCATTCTCTTGAGCTTGGGCGCATACTTCTTGATACGGTCCATCACCTCGGCGACAAACGGATAGTCTTTCGTATCAGGCTCATCAAACCAGTAGATATATGCCTTGTCGATCCAGCCTTTCGTTACAAGGTGATTCTGAATCTGCCCGAAGTAGTCGGCCACCAGCCGTTCATACTCTGGGCTGCCGGCGGAGTATTCCCCGATCTTGCCGATCCTGCGTTCATAGAATGTGCCGCCGCCGAGCGCCTCCAGAGGCAGCACAAACGCGTTGAAATGGTACTTGTCCATGTAGGTCTTCGCGGCCTTGTCGAAAGCGCGGAAGTCCACCTTCACCTTCTGCTGGTCGCCCTTTCCCACAACGCTCACCTTGATCGGGGCGTACTCGTAGAAAGAGTAAGGCGCTATCCGGTGCTCGCCGAATGACTTCATATACTCGGCGAAGACCTTCTCCTTATCGGCCTGTGTCTTGACGTGGTGATACTTCTCCATATTGGCCGGGTAGAACCCAAACCCGCTTCTCAGGTGGCTCTCACGCGGGAGGGTGAAATCGAAGACTGTAACCGTCAGCGGCGCGGACAACGTCCCCTTATCGGTCACGATCTCAATCTTGCCGCTGTAATCCCCCGCCGCGATGCGCTCGGGGACTCTCACCAGCACCCAGATCGACTGGCTTCGTCCCGCAGGGACCACGAGGGGCGTCTTAAGCGGGGGCAGGGGATCGGGGTATTCGCCGGCGTGGCCAAGATAATCTGTTGGGTTCACTATATTGACCGTGGCAACCTCAAAGAGCAAAATGGCCGACGCCGGAATCCGGCTTCGCTTTCCCCGCAAGTCGGACACGACAACCTTGTTGATGGACAGGCCCGCGGATTTCGCCGCCAGCACTATCTGCACTGGCTCGAACTCGCCTCGCGCGGCCTCCAGAGCGATTGTGGGCCGGGAGTTGTCTGCCGGGGTCCCGCCGATGGGGTCTACTTTCCAGGCGCTTTCGCACCACCAGGCGGAAGCGCCGGTAAGGTCACCATTCAGGGTATAGCCGTATCCGATACTGTTCGGCGGCTTGGGCTGCTCTTGAGCGTGAAGCATGACTGTCCCTCCAAGAAGCGAGAAACCAATGGCGAGCAGGGCAAGCGGAATTGCGCGGAACTTCATGTAGTAGGTCCTTTCAGGTCGGCAGGCAGCTATGCATGCCAGGTGGATTGACGTGCACGAGGGAACATCCAAGCAGGATTGCTCAGTCATTATACATGATACTAGACCCAAAAAACCGCAAAAAGTTACAGCCAATGTATTGACTTCTGTCTTGCACGGTGATATGCTCAAATTGGTGGTCGATGGTCAGACCACCTAACCGCTGCAACGACGCTGCGACAATGAAGTCTAGCGCATCCGTCGGCGTCAAGTCAACGGCTTGATCGCTGAGGAGCACGAGGTAGTAAACCGAGTATGGCAGACGCAGTTGTCGCGATGGAGCCGGTTGTTCGCTCAAACCTGACCTCCCAGGTCATTGAGAGTGTCAAGGCATACATAACGGCCAATGATCTCGCTCCGGGAGCCAGGCTTCCTGGCGAGCGGGACTTGGCTGCGACTCTAGGCGTAAGCCGCACCGTGGCCCGCGAAGCCCTTAAGGCATTGGAGGCTGTCGGTATCTTGCGGATCAGCGCCGGCAACGGCATATATGTCGCCGAACACGTCTTCCCCGCACTTGTCGATCACATCTCTTTCGCCCTCTTGCGCTCTCCCCAGGAGTTCCGGCATCTGCTCCGCACCAGGATGGCCATAGAAGTTGGCGCGCTTGAAGAGGTGCTGGAGAACATCGATGAGGGCGACTTGGAGGCTTTGGAACTGGCTTGCGCAAAGCTGGAGTCCGCCGAGTCTGCCGGCGAGTATGTCGCTGCGGAGATGGAGTTTCATGGCGGTATCATAGCTGCCACCCGCAATCCGCTTCTTGTGAGCCTTTCCTCCTTACTGAGGGAGTTCTTCCTCAGCGTTGTGCCCATTGTGAATATTGACCGCATCCGGCAGGATGCAGTGATAGACGCCAATCGACATCGGGATATACTCGATGCGCTTCGGAGACGGGATATTCCGCTCGCCCGGAGCATAATAAGTGACCATATTCAGCACCAGGATGGTCCGTTGGAGGAGGTGGTAGCATCGGCGATGTAGCCGGACTAGTAGATTGAGTGTGATGTATATATCCAGCAAGAATAGTTGACCCAAGAACAAGGAGAGATGTTAAGATGAAACGGAAAGGTTTTACCCTTATCGAACTGCTGGTAGTCATAGCTATCATAGCTATACTGGCAGCCATACTGTTCCCTGTCTTCGCAAAGGCAAGGGAGAAGGCCCGACAGGCCTCTTGCACAAGCAACTTCAAGCAGGTCGGCCTCGCGTCTCTGCAGTATGTACAGGACTATGATGAGACATACCCCATGGCGGGCTGCTGCCTGAACGGTGGCGTTCCGCCTGCTCCCTACGGGCAGTTGTACGGCCTGGCGCCATACATGAAGAGTAGTCAGACTCTCATCTGCCCGAGTACCAAGTCAATCACGGGCATAATGCACAACTGGACCGCTGCCTATCAAGATCGCGTCTGGGGGTGTACCCGAGCCGCGTTCGCTACTCCTGGCGCCCGGTTGTCGTATTTTAAGAATGTTGCCTCCGTTATCAGCTTGATAGACATGCTTTATCCCGCTGGCAGGTTAACAAATACCAACATCGGTTTCTACAAGGCCGAGGCCTATAGCAATGGTGGGCCTCACGGTGAGGGCGGAAACATCGGTTTCGCGGACGGACACGTCAAGTGGTACAACTACTCCAGCATGCCGGCGGCGGCCTGGGCGAGCACTTGGCCGGAACAGCAGATCAGTTGCAGCGTGGATTACCAGCCGTAGATATGCGCTCTTGGCGCGAACAGGCTGTCTGTCTTGCCTCCTCCTCTTCGTGGAAACGGAGAGGAGGAGTTGGGCGTTCTCTGTTGGCAGTGGCTACGTGCGTTGCCGGAGCCGACTATGTGGTCGAATGCAGTTATCTGAAAGGGGGGTGTGCTTACTGATTCTGAGAGTGGTCGGTAGTCTTAGGGAGTCTCCGTGATTCGTAATACACATAAAAAAGGAGAAATGCTGAAATGAATCGGAAAGGTTTTACCCTAATCGAACTGCTGGTAGTCATAGCGATTATCGCTATACTAGCAGCCATCCTTTTCCCTGTATTTGCCAAGGCCCGCGAGAAGGCACGGCAGACAGCATGTCTGAGCAACTGCAAGCAGATTGGCCTGGCCTTTATGCAGTATGTTCAGGACTACGACGAAACATACCCGGCTACCACGAGTTGGCCTTGCCCGGTGTGGGCGTATCTGCCTGCCGGAACTCCGGCTCCCAGCGTCTTGAACCCATACATCAAGAGCATGGACTTCTGGCTTTGCCCCAGTCGGGACAAGAATGACACATGGCCCGGGGCTGCGGGCATCCCTGCCACCTATGCCTACAATGCAACCCTGGGTGGCGGTGTTCAGTTTGGCACGGCGGCTCCGTGGTGGATACTGCCCAACGCTCCTATGACCTTGGCGAATGTGAAGATGCCTGCATCTACAGTGCTTCAGGGCGAGTGCGTGGGCAGCAGTTCCTGCTTCCTGCCCCCGAGCGGCGCTGGCGGGAATGCTCTGACCAATAGCTGGTTCCAGTATAACCCCGCGATGTCCGGCTTTGGCGACACCGTAGGGCCACACTTCCGGCACAACGAGGGAATGAATCTTACGCTGGCTGACGGCCACGCGAAGTGGTTCATCAGGTCCAACGCCGACCTGTCCAACCCGGATGACAGAATGTGGAGTGGTAACGGGTTCTGAGTTGTTTCTTCCCAGTCTGGAATGCTACAAACAATGGCCGCCCCATCCGGGGCGGCCATTCTGCAATGGTAGAAAATAGTTTGTCTTGAGGTATTGACAAATGATATTGGGTGAGGTAAATTGTATGCGTTAAGTGGTACGACCACCGTACCACCAGAACACCCAGCCACTCAATCAGGCTGGGGTATCTCAGTGTCGAGCGTGAAATCCCGGAATCGCTCGCCTGTTGGGTAGAGCCTTCAACATGACCACCGAAGCTATAGGTCTGGAGCCTGTTGTCAGGACCAACCTGACAACGCAGGTAGTCGACAGCATCAAGGGCTATATCACTGCCAACGATCTTGCGCCTGGGTCGAAGCTCCCGGGTGAGCGAGAGCTGGCGCGCACTCTGGGTGTGAGTCGCGCTGTTACGCGCGAGGCTCTGAAAACCCTGGAAGCGGTTGGGATAGTTGAGATAAGCGCTGGTAACGGTGTATACGTGTCCGATAGAGTAGGCCCAGCCCTCTTTAACCACATTTCCTTCGCCCTCATGAGGTTTCCGCAGGAGTTTCGCCATCTGGCTATGACCAGATTGGCCATCGAGGTCGGCGCTTTGGGAGAGGTGCTGGCCAATATCAATGACACCGATTTCAGCAAGCTGGAGAACACTTGCCGCAGGCTGGAGTGCGCGCGGTGCGCCGACGAGTATATCGCCGCTGAAATGGAGTTTCACGGTGGGCTCATAGCTGCGTCTCGTAACCCGTTGCTGATAGAGCTGTGCGCGTTGCTTCGCGAGTTCTTTCTTGACGAGGCCGACATGGTCAATGTGAGCAGGATTCCCGAGGATGTGGTGATCGATGCCAACAGTCACAGGGAGATATTGGATGCCCTCCGCGTGCGGGACCTCTCCCTCGCGCGGAGCAGATTGTGCCACCACATAGAGATAGGGAATGACGAAGTGCTTCAAAACCAGGAGGTGATGAATCTGATAATGGCGTAGCCCGTAGTGCAGTTAGGTCTTTGTATCGTACGTAACGACAAAAACAAGGAGAGATACTGAGATGAAGCGGAAAGGTTTTACCCTGATCGAACTGCTGGTAGTCATAGCAATTATAGCTATACTGGCGGCCATACTCTTCCCCGTGTTTGCCAAAGCCCGTGAAAAGGCACGGCAGGCTACATGTCTGAGCAATCAGAAGCAAATTGGTCTTGCGGCCATGCAATACGTGCAGGACTACGACGAGACATATCCTACCTCATGGTTACAGGGCCCTGGTGGTACTTACGGCCCAACATATATGGGCTGCCTTGAGCCCTACATCAAATCCTTGGATGTATGGAGTTGCCCAAGCCAGCCCAAGCCGGGATGGGCTCTGTTTACCACCAGCCCTCCGCCCGGTGTTACCGTCCGTGTGCCGAAATGCTATATGGGCAACTGGAGAGTAGTCACGTGGTTCGGTACTCCTGCCACTCTCGCCAGTATCAAGAGCCCCTCCGCCACTATGATGCTGTTCGATGCGTATGACAAATGGGCTGAGACGCAGATGATCGTGGTATTGAATGGTGAAAACTACCTATACCTGTCCGGCGGCTCATCCAGAACCGACCTTGTGTGGCCCGACGGGACACCATCAGCACGTACCCACAGTGATGGCACCAACCTGATCTATGCTGACGGCCACGTAAAGTGGATGAAAGAGACTACTTTTTACAACGAAGCTGTGGCGGATCGGGCGGGAAGCCCCTCCATCTGGAATCCGCTCTAGTAAAGTCTCATTGGCCTGCTGAGGTTGTGCCTATGTCGCTACTGTCCTGCGACCGTGCCCCAGCCAGTCCGGTAACGGCTGGTTGTCCATTAGCTTGGTGTGAATTGCCAGTTTGCTGACGGACACGTAAAATGGTACAGGGAATCAGCGATGAACTCGACTATGTGGGATTTGGACACACCCTAGTCGTCGAGTACGCGAGTTGGTCTAGTTATTCGACTGCCGTGCGGACGCTGGATGCCAGCATATCTCCGCGCGGCAGTCACTATTCTGGAGGGCATTGATATGAGACGAGGCGTGATAGCAGGACTTGTGATAGTCGGAGTGGCAACCATTATTTGTTGGGGATGCGGGATGGCGCTGTGCAAGGATTCTGAGGCTATGAAGACTGTCGGCAACACCAATCCGTCGGCAAGAAACGCGGAAATCATATCATCATCCAATCCTCCGATCGGGTGGCAGAAGCACACGGTGATTCGGGCAAACGGCAGTGGCGAGCCTTTGCGGCTGCCTGCTCAGTTCAACCTGGTCAGCGGCCCATACGAGCACCAGAACATGCAGATGCCAAGCCTCATCTACATGCCCGAGAAGAAGCGGCTGCTCATTACGGCGGAGTTCGGCCCACCCACCGTGAAGACTATAATCATGACCAGCAACGATTTCGGCGGGACCTGGACACAGAAACGCTGGATGCGCACCAATGCCAACGGAGACCCGGACATAGCCATGACGGTCGGCACAACCTACCTTGGCAAGGGAGTGGTCACGGCCAGCCCGGAGTCAGGGATGCGGGTGTTCAGCCGCGATTTCGGTGAGACATGGACAGAATCCTACCCGGTTCCGGCGGTCACCAAAGGCAAAGCTCTCTACCACTGGGATCCTCTGCTGGTGGACAAAGACAAGTCCGGCAATATCACCAGGCTGGCCGAAGCGCGCTACCACGAGACTGGCTACGGCAGGAACGATCCCGATCCCACTCACAAGTTCGACCAGGCGGTGATATGGTTCAGCGAGGACATCGGCAAGACGTGGTCTGAGCCGCTAGAGGTTCCGCAGTGGTATGGGGTCAATGAGCTTGCGTTGGTGAGGGCAATGAACGGCGACATCATCGCCGGATGTCGCACGGATAACCCCGTCAGGTTTACCGATATCCAGGACATGTGGTCGGGTCTGGCAATCTCGATCTCCAAAGACAACGGCAAGACCTGGTCCCCCCAGAACCCATTATATGAGTATGGCCGACATCACCCCAGCTTCGTGGTAATGCCCAACGGCGACCTGGTGATGGTCTATGTTGTTCGATGCGGCTACACCAACAATGCCGAGGGGCTGTGGCGGTTTGGCATCGAGGCCGTGGTAAGCAAAGATAACGGCAAGACCTGGGACCTCGACCACAAGTACATCCTGGCGTGGTGGACGGGCAAGTGCACCGGCGGGAACTGGTGGTGGGGCCTGGCGCAGTCTACCGCGACTGTGCTGCTGCCCGACGGCTCTCTTCTGACCACGTTCAGCACCGGATTCCGTAATGAGCCGGGGCAGCCCCTGTGCATAATGGACACCGCGCTGGTGAACTGGAGGCCCAGCAACAAGCCGGTCAACACCGACAAGACAATATCCAGCGCGCCGTTTGATTCCGACGGCCGCAATAAGTACGACATCAAGCTCTAGCATTTTGACTGCTGAGACTGTATGGGAGAGTATATGAAGAACCTGGCAATTATCGCCTGCATTCTGATGGCGGGCACGGTTGTATCGGGAGCGCTCTGCGCTCAAAACTGGAGCGATAGCTTCGGCCAACTCGGGGCGGGATTCCCGGCTTGGGATAACGCCGACGGTGTTCAGATCACCGCGGACGGGGTGACAGGTGCCGCCGATGGCCGTCGATATGGTTCGATGTGGCGCAGGACCCCGACGGGGAAGTCTGTTGAGGCGACCGCCAGGATGAAGGTCTCACCGATAGGCGACTGGACCGCCGCATTCATCGGGTTCACTCCGGCCGCTCACGCGGACGTCGGCAACCCCAAGTCTCCAAACTACTCTCCCAATGTTCACTTTCCGGGCATCTTCCTGTCACTGGGCCCAATAACCCCGAAAGAGGGCGACAAAAAGCCCTACGCCCTGTTGAACCTGAGATACGACCACCCATCCTGCGGTTCAGGTCTTCCCTACCGTCTCGGGAAGGTGAAAGTCGACACCTGGTATGATGTGAAGCTGCAGGTGTTCCTGAGCGACGGCCAGTGGCTGGGGGCGGCGTGGTACAAACCCTGCGGCACAAGCAAGTGGCTGGCGCTGCAAGACAACTGGCCGGGCAACCGGCACGTGGTCGCGTACGAAGGCTTCGAGCCGAACTACTTTACCTTGCTGGCATCGCAGAACGTAGCGGTGGACAATGTGGCCGTCAAGGCCGTCAAGCCTGAAGCCATAACGCGCCTGCCGAAGGCCCGGACGGTGAACAATAATCCATTCACCATCATATCCCTAAGCTGGACCACCCCGGACACCAAGTTCCTGCACGATAATGTGGCTGAGATGGAGAAAGTCCATTTGGACGGCTGGACCACATACGCCGCCAACCCTCGCCTGGACATGGGCCGCGCCCTTTACGGCTACGGCACCGGCGACATGAGCTGGGAGGTGTTCCAGAAGGCCAGGGCAACCCGCGCTCAGATCGAGCCTGCTATCGCTGATTTGCAGTCCACGAAGTTCACCAGGTTCCGCAGCAACTACATCAGCATCATCTCGTTCCTCACTGGCGGCGTAACATCCATAGACTGGTTCGATGACGCCTGGTGGAAAACCATAGACGAGAACGCCAGGCTGCAGGCCGCTCTTGCCAAGGAAGGCGGGTGCGAAGGTATTCTCTTTGATCCTGAGATGTACGGCTGTGCGTTCTGGGGCTGGCCGGAACTGAGCAAGGACCCCATCTACAAAGACAAGACCTACAAGCAGGTGCAGGCCAAGGTAAGGCAGCGAGGCCGAGAGTTTGCCCGCGCCCTCAACAGCGCATACCCCGGCGTTCGGATACTCTCCATACACGGCTATGACACCGCCCTGCGCTACGAAGACCCTCGCCCAACCAGGGCCCAACTGGACAAGGGCTGGTACGGCCTGCTTCCGGCGTTTCTGGATGGTATTCTGGAAGGCTCAGACGACAAGACTACCATCATAGATGGCTGCGAAGCCACTTATTGGTCGGATTCATTCCCGGACTTTGTGGAGAGGGTGCAGACGTTCAAGACGGAGTGCATCAAGCTCAGTGAGGTCCCGGCGCTGTTCAAGAAGAAGACGCGGGTTGGTTTTGCCGTCTACCTGGATCGCGACTGGCGCGGCAATCCCTGGGATTCCGCCAACCCGGCGAAGAACTACTACACCCCCGAGAGGTTTGCGTTGGTTCTAGGCAACGCGCTGGCGGCCGGGGACGGTTTTGTGTGGATATACAGCGAGACAGCCACGTGGCATCTGCACTCAGCGGACCAAACCATCGCCCCGTACGTCAAAGAGTTAGGATGGCACGGAACCGCAACCAAATGGGTCCCCGACGGCTACCGAGATGCTCTAGACAAAGCACGACAGCGGGCAACCGAACTAAGAAAGAAGTATGGCCCTGTTGGAAACTGAGGGGGAAAGTTGTTTGCTCAAGAGTAGAATTGGCGCGATTGCAGTGACCTTTGTGTGCGCGGGCTTGTTCCTTGGGTGCTCGTGCGTGGCTGCGGATACGGCGAGCGAAGGCTCCACGAACATTGCGGCGAAGAACGCGGAACTGATAGCGACCTCTAACCCGCCCATCGGTTGGCAGAAGCACACGGTTGTGAGGACGAACGGCAAGTCCAGGGCGTTGCGACTTCCGGCTCAGTTTCAACTCGTCAGCGCGCGTTGGAAGGAACTTTGCGGCACATTGCCGGGTATCGTATATATGCCTGAGAAGAAACGGCTCCTGATAGCGATGACCAGCGGCCAGGCGGTTGTGATCACAAGTGACGACTTCGGCGCCACCTGGAGTGAGAAGCGTTTCTTGAGCACCGATGCCAAAGGCAACCCGGACTACCCCATACCTATTGGCGTTACGTATCTGGGAAATGGCAACTTGACTGTTAGCGCCGAAGGTACACTAGTTCCTCGGAAAGTTAGCCACGACTACGGGCTTACCTGGGCCGAGTCCGCTCCGATTCCCAGCCGCGCAAATGGCGAAGAGCTCTATCACTGGGACCCAATGCTGGTAGATACGGACAAGTCGGGGAGTGTTACACGGCTTGCCGAAACCAGATACACCTGCGAGACACTGCCTGCGGGGTCGGCGTCCCGATATCTGTCGCAGGCCTACATCTGGTTCAGTGCGGATAGCGGGAAGACGTGGTCGAAAGAAAAGAAGGTCCCGCAATGGTCCGGGGTTAACGAGGTTGCTCTGGCCCGCGCCAAAAACGGAGACATAATCGCCGCCTGCCGGATGGACATATCGCCTCGCCTGAAAGACGAATGGCTGGATCACTATTGCGGGCTTGGAGTCTCCATATCCAAAGACAATGGCCTGACTTGGTCCACGCCGGACAAGACCTACGACTACGGGCGGCACCACGCTTCCTTTGCGGTGATGCCCAACGGCAGCATTGTGATGGCCTATGTAGTCCGTCTTGGCTACACCAGGAGCGCAGACGGCTTCCCGCGATTCGGAGTGGAAGCTGTAGTCAGCCGCGACAACGGCAAGACGTGGGACATGGACAACAAGTACATTCTGGCCTGGTGGACAGGTAAAGTCACCGGGAACAACTCGTGGTGGGGCATGAGCCAGATGACTTCCACTGCACTCCTGCCCGACGGTTCGCTGCTCACGGTGTTTGCCACGGGGTTCCGCAACGAGCCGTCCAAGCCTCTGGTGATGGATGCCGGAATGGTCAAATGGAAGCTGGATGAGAGGCGCTTGAGCCGTGACCGCACCATCCGCGATGCGCCCATTGAGTCCGATGCGCGCAATCTTTTCGACGTTGCGTCGGTCAAGTAACTCGGATACTCGGAACAGCCCCACGGAATGCGTTCGGCGGAGCCAATATCGTATAATATATACGGGTGTGGGAACTCAAAGGAGAGTCAATATGACTAATCATTCTATAGTCAGTCTGGCTGTGACAGCCATTTGCGCAACCTTAGTCCTGGGATGTTCCTGTAAGGCAGAGAACCCAGTGCCGGGAGCTACAACAAACGTAACCGGCAAGAACGCCCAGTTAGTGGCCACGACCGATCCGCCCACAGGTTGGCAGGAGCATACGGTAGTCAGGACCAACGGCAAGGACAAGGCCCTGCGCCTGCCTGCCAAGTTCCAGCTCATGAGCGCTCCCTGGAACCACGAGAACGCCCAGATGCCTGAGATAGCATATATGCCAGAGAAGAAGCGCCTGCTGATGACGATTCAGTACGGCTCGCCCGTTCAGACCATCGTCCTCACCAGCGACGACTACGGCAACACCTGGACCGACAAACGATGGCTCCACGTGGACGCGCAGGGCAAGCCGGACTTCTCCTGCCCTGTCGGTATGACTTACCTCGGCAACGGACGCCTGGTGATGAGCCAGTGCGGAAACAGCGGCCTTCGCAGGTTCTCCAGCGACTATGGCCAGACCTGGGAAGAGTCGGTAAAGCACCCCAGCGGCGCGAACGGAATGGAACTCTACCACTGGGACCCGATGCTGATCGACAGGGACAAGTCAGGCAAGATTGTCCGCCTTACAGAAGTGAAGCACACGGTCAAGACAAATCCTCCGGGCTCGGACGAGTGCTACGAATCCCAGGCATACATCTGGTTCAGCACGGATGGCGCCAAGACGTGGTCTCCGGAGAAGAAGATAGACGAGTGGTTCCACGTCAACGAGGTTACGCTGGTCCGGGCAAGGAACAATGAGATTGTAGCTTCCTGCCGCATCGATATCCCCCCTCGCTTCAAGAAAGAGTGGCTGGACAACTACTGCGGCATGGGCGTGTCCTTCTCCAAGGACAACGGGATTGCCTGGTCCAAACCCGACAAGCTCTACGACTGGGGCCGGCATCACGCCAGCTTCGTAGTTATGCCCAATGGCGACATTGTGATGGCCTATGTGGTGCGCCGTGGCTACGTTGACTCCAAGGATGGTTTCTGGCAGTTTGGCGTCGAGGCTGTTGTGAGCAAAGACAACGGCAAGACCTGGGACTTGGACAACAAGTACATCCTGGGATGGTGGACGGGCAAGTGGAAGGGCGAGAACTCGTGGTTTGGCCTCAGCCAGACCACCTCCACCGTGCTGCTTCCGGACGGCTCTCTGCTTACCACATTCGGCACTGGCTACCGCAACGAGCCTACCCAGGCAGCGTGCAAACTTGATGTTGGCCTGGTGAAGTGGAAACTCAGTGACAAACCAGCCAATCCCGACCGCACAATCCGCGACGCCAAGTTCGACTCAGACACCCGAAACCTCTTCGACCCGGCGGCGGTCAAGTAGTTCACATCGTAAGCAGGGGAGTAGTATGATCGTCAGAATAGCATTATCAGTTATCGCGGCGGTGGGGGTAGCATCTTGTTTGCTGTCCGCTGAAGTGCAAGGAAGTGAAACAATGAGCAACGCGCCTCTGGTCTGTGACCTGAACTCCAAGGTAGACCCTCGAGACACCCCATGGACCCACTGGGGTTGGCAGAAGCATGGCGTCATCAGGCTCAACGGCCCCAAGCCCGCGCTGAAGTCTCCTGCGCAGCTATACTTCATCGGCGGTGAGTGGGAGTGGAACAACTCCCAGATGCCATATCTGGTCTATATGCCGGAGCGAAAGCGGATTGTTCTGGCTGCATCGGTTGACAAGCCCACTATCAAAGCTACCCAGGTTTTCAGTGATGACTTCGGCAAGACCTGGAGCAAGCCGACATGGATGCACACAGACGCCGCCGACAACCCGGACCTGGGAGGCGCAACCCAGCTTACATATCTGGGCGATGGCAAGCTGATCATGGGGGCGGAGACCAGGTACTGGTTCAGCACAGACTACAGCAAGACTTGGGCGGACTACGCGCCGGTTCCTCCGGACGCAAACGGCACCCCGGTCTACCAGTGGGACCCGATGCTGGTCGACAAAGACCCCAAGACCGGCAAGGTAGTTCGCCTGGTGGAGACCCGCTATTCCTCCAACAACAACTTCGGCACGAATGACTATTTCTCGCACGGCTGTATCCGTTTCAGCACGGATGAGGGCAAGACCTGGAGCAAGACGATCAATGTCCCGCAGTGGAAATACGTGAGTGAGGTTGTGCTGTGCAGGGCGAAGAACGGGGACATGATCGCAGCCTGCCGAACGGATAATCCGCCGCAGTACTTCCTGAGCGGCTCCGACCAGTATAGTGGCCTCGCAGTTTCCATATCCAAAGACAACGGCTACACATGGTCCGATCTCAACTTCCTCTACTCCTGGGGCAGGCACCACCCGCACGTGATTGTCATGCCAAACGGAGACATGGTGATGACCTACGTGGTCCGCAACGGCTATAAGCCGAACAAGGAAGGCCTGCTGATGTTCGGGATAGAGGCTGTGGTCAGCAAAGACAACGGCCAGACCTGGGACTTGGACAACCGCTATATACTGGCATCTAACAGTTCCGTGATGAGCGGCGACCGCAGGGAATGGGGTTCGCCTCAGTCGACATCAAATGTGCTTCTTCCGGACGGCAGTATACTCACCACGTTCTGCACGGGAGTGCGCAACGTGCCAAGCCAGACTCTGTGGAAGATGGATGTTGCGCTGGTGAAATGGAATCTGACAGACAAACCCGCAACCCGAGACAGGACCATCCGGGACGCCGACTACAAGTCGGACGCCCGGAACGTGTTCGATGTGGTGGGTATCAAATAGTCGAAACTCCCTCTCCCCGCTGGGAGAGGGCTGGGGTGAGGTTCCTTCAGCGTAGCAATCTCAGTAATTGTTACGCTAGAAGAACCGCCCCCTAACCCCCTCCTAGCGAGGAGGGGGGATGTAGCCCCTCAGTAGTCGAATCGAAAGAAGGAGAGTAGTATGTTCTCAAAGACAGTAATATTGGTAATTGTGGCGGTGGCAGCGGTGTGTTGCCTGCTGCCTGCGCTTGTGGGAGGATGTGACCCAATGAGTAACGCTCCGCTGGTTAGTGACCTGAACTCCAAAGTAGACCCCAGAGATACTCCCTGGACCCACTGGGGGTGGCAGAAGCACGGGGTTATCCGGCTCAATGGCCCCAAGCCCGCGCTGAAACTCCCAGCTCAGCTCTACTTCATCGGTGGCGAGTGGGAATGGAACAACTCTCAGATGCCGTATCTGGTCTACATGCCGGACCGCAAGAAACTGATGCTTGCGGCATCTGTCGACAAACCCACCATCCATGCCACGCAGGTTTTCAGTGACGATTTCGGCAAGACCTGGACCAAGCCTTCGTGGATGCATACCGATGCAGCAGGCAACCCCGACCTGGGCGCGGCAACCCAGTTGACCTATCTGGCTGACGGCAAGCTCATTATAGGGAGCGAGAGCAGGTATTGGGCCAGCACAGACTACGGCAAGACCTGGGCCGATTACGCGCCGGTTCCGCGCGGTTCCGATGGAAAGCTGATGTATCAGTGGGACCCGATGCTGGTGGACAGAGACCCCAAGACCGGTAAGGTCACCCGCCTGGTTGATACCCGCTACAAGGAAAACGGCACGTTCGATAAGCCGGACTACTTCTCCCAGGGCTGCATCCGTTTCAGCGCGGATGAGGGCAAGACCTGGAGCACGGAAATCAACGTTCCGCAGTGGAAAGGCACAAACGAGATCGTGCTGTGTCGGGCAAAGAATGGCGACATAGTGGCCGCCTGCCGCAGGGACAATGTGGCCAAGTTCGTCGGCACGGACAACGACCAATACAGCGGTCTGGCTACATCGGTCTCCAAGGACAACGGGTACACGTGGTCTGAGCTGAACTATGTGTACGATTGGGGCAGGCATCATCCGCACATGATCACAATGCCCAACGGCGACATAGTTATGACCTATGTGGTACGCAATGGCTACAAGCCCAATGGAGAGGGCCTGAACATGTTCGGCATCGAGGCTGTTGTGAGCAAAGACAATGGCCAGACCTGGGACTTGGACAACAAGTATGTGCTGGCGTCCAACAGTTCCACGATGACAGGCGGCCGGACCAACTGGGGCTCACCGCAGTCCACATCCAACGTGCTCCTCCCGAACGGCAGCATACTTACCGTCTTCGGCACGGGAGTCCGCAATGTCCCCAGCCAGACTCTGTGGAAGATGGACGTGGCCATTGTGAGATGGAGCCTGACCGAAAAGCCCGCAACCCGGGACAGGACCATCCGAGACGCCAAACTAGAATCCGACACCCGCAACCTGTTCGACGTGGCGGGGATAAAGTAGTCAGAACCCCCTCTCCCCGCTGGGAGAGGGCTGGGGTGAGGTTCCTTCAGCGCGGCAATCTCAGTTGTTGCTACGCCAGAAGAACCGCCCCCTAACCCCCTCCTGGCGGGAGGGGGAATGAGACTCCCTCTCCCCGCTGGGAGAGGGCTGGGGTGAGGTTCCTTCAGCGTAGCAATCTCAGTTATTGTTACGCCAGAAGAACCGCCCCTAACCCCCTCCGGCGCGGAGGGGGAATGTAGCTCCCTCCCCTCGCAGGGGAGGGCTGGGGAGAGGTTCTTATCACGTAAGATAGTGCAGGTTTGTCAGGTGAAAAGAACCGCCCCCTAACCCCCTCCGGTGCGGAGGGGGAATGTAGTGAGGGGTGTAATGAACTATCTAAAACTCGAGCAATGGTGGAACGTCAAGAAATCGCGGTGGTATACGAACATGATCCGCAAGGAGTTCGGATTCATGGGAGAGGCGGTGCTGCTTAGCCCGCCGTTCCGCAGCGACAGCCCGCAGCATGTCTACATCGGCAATTACTGCAGAATCAATGCATATAGCTGGCTCGACACCATTCCTCAATACTACGACGCAGTATATGAACCCAAGCTGGAAATCGGCGAGCGGACCTACATTGGCTATCGTGCGCACATAGTCGCCTGCAGCCACATGAAGATCGGTAGCAACGTGGTGATCGCGGACGGGGTCTACATCAGCGACAACCTCCACGGTTTTGCGGACGTCACCAAGCCGATTATGCCCCAGCCTCTCAGTAACCCAGGCCCTGTGACCATAGAAGATGAGGTCTGGCTGGGGGAGGGCGTTTGCGTGTTGCCGAATGTGACCATAGGTAAGCACTCGGTCATAGGAAGCAACTCAGTGGTTACCAAAGATATTCCGCCATACAGCGTTGCAGTGGGTTCTCCCGCTAAGGCGATAAAGACGTACAATTTCGATACCGGAAAGTGGGAGAAGGTATAATGATCAACGGCGCGGGGAGCAATATCACCCTGAAGCAGCTATCGCAGAACTGGCTGGGGCTTTCGCAGGACTACCGCCCGACCGCGTTCTGGTTCTGGAACTCCGAACTCGACCCCGACCGAATGCGCCACGTCATAGACGCGATGGCAGCCAACGGCATCCGCCAGTTCCTCATTCACCCGTTCCACGCGATGACTGTGGAGTATCTCTCTGAAGAGTACTTCAAACGGGTTCGAATTGCGCTGGAGATGGCCAAAGAGCGCGGGATCGGGGTGTGGATATATGACGAATACGGCTGGCCCAGCGGAAACGCGGGCGGGCTTGTTATACGCGAGCATCCGGAGCACACCGGCTGGTACCTGCGATTTCAGACAGACGAGCAGGGCAATATCACAGCCACCCCGACCCAGTCTGATCGCATTACCGACAGCTCCTCGGGCGCTCCCTGGACCCAAAACGAAGTTGGTTATGTGGACACGCTGTCTGTTGAGGCTGTGAAGTCATTCATAGACTACACCCACGGCCGCTACTACGAGCACTGCAGCGATTACTTCGGCGATACTATCCTTGGCTTCTTCACCGATGAGCCGGTCTCTATGATGGACTGCGACAATCACCAGGGCCACCAGTTCGGCGCAATCGGCCTGCCCTGGACCCCCAGCTTTCCCGCGCAGTTCAAAGAGCGCTTCGGCTACGACATCGAACCTCTCTACACCCAGCTTGCCGGCGACGGCCCGTCGGAGATCAAGCGAGACTACTGGGCGCTGGCCAAGGACCTCTACTATAAGGCATTCTACAAGCAGATTGGTGACTGGTGCGTGGACCACGGGGTGGTATTCACCGGCCACGCGGGCGAAGACTGGTTCCTGGGGCAGGTTCGCTATTCCGGCAGCATCTACAACTGCATCAGCGAGATGGGCGAGCCTGGAATCGATTATCTGGGGTGGGGGCCTGAACCCGAGGGCAAGTACACCCACGAGGTCCTCATTCCCAGCATCGCAAGGCATGCGGGCAGAGAGCGGGTAATGTGCGAAGCTTACGGCATATCTCCGCTCGACCTCCGACTTGGCGCAATGCTTCGCAGGGTGCAGATGTTCGGTCTTCACGGGGTAGACGACATCGCCCTGATGGGAATTCTGGACAGCCTGGACGGCATACGCAAGCAGAACTACTGGCCGCCGATATTCGAGGAAGCGCCTTGGTGGGAGTTCTACCCGCAGTATCGTGACGGCAGCGCCCGCACCCTGAGCCTCACAGCCCTGGGCAAGCGCTGCGCCAGATACGCGATTATGTACCCGCAGAATACCCTGGAGCAGATCGATGTGATGGAGGGCAGCATCGCCCTGTGGGACCCGGGCAGCAAGATGGTAATGAAGCTGGCCGAAGCCGCCTACCAGGCAGGGGAGTCCTTTGACTACGTCTTCCCCGAGATTCTCGACCAGGGCAAGGGCGTGGACGGAAAGATCGTATTTCCTAACGCCCATTACGATGCCATTCTGGCTCCGTCCGATATAGAGTTCTTCCCCGAGACAGCAGCCCAACTCGACCGAATGGACGGCGAGGGCGGGCCGGTGATGCGCTGGAGCATAGATGACATTGCAGCGTCGATCATCGCCACTGGTTACGACTACTCGGATACGCTCAAGGTAGACAGATGCGGCGGCGACACCGACATCAGAATCTACCGTTTTGAGTTCAGTGACGGTATGCTGTTCGGCTTCAGGAACGTATCCGAGGAGCCGGGCACGGTGAAGCTGTCTTCCGAGAAGCGAATCTCCATTTGGGACTCCGTAACGGGCTCGATAATCGACTCGGGCAACAGCCTTACTCGTGAGATCGCTCCGCACTGTACTTTGATGGTTACAGTGACCGATGAGGCAATCGGCGCCGCGCCTGCGGAAGACCAGAACCTCGTGCCGATTGAGTCGGCATGGTCTCCCTGCACGGATAGGCCAAACACAGCCAGATTCACCCAGATAGAGTTCCACCACGAGAAACTCGGTTGGCTCCCGGCGACTGATACATCCGTGTTGGAGTTCGGCAAGAGCCGCTACCTTACAGGCATCCCGCGAGAGTTCCACGGTGAGACGAAGATCAGGATGCGCGGGAAGTTCAGTTGCGACTCCATCCCTGGCAGCCTCGGTATTCTCTTCGAGCCGGCTCACCTTGAGTCTCTGACGGTGAACGGCAAGCCCATTGATATCTCGAAGCCTATTCCATCGATGGTCTGGGACCGCTCAACCGCCTTCGTCGACACGAATGATGCGGCGGTCGTGGGCGAGAACGTGGTCGAGGGCTTGCTGGCTTTCGAGAAGTTCGAGACCAGCCTTCACAACCACACATTCCACTGCGACGACCCGATGCCCACGTGCGATGTCTGCGTCGCGGGGGATTTCCGGTTTGTGGACGGCAAGGTTCTCGACAATTCCGGCTCTCTCGACTTGCCCATCGATCTCGGCAAGCAGGGCTGGGAGCAGTATGATGGTGTGCTTACTCTGGATGGCAGTGTGGAGGTCTCGGCGGAGCTCGCCGACCGGGTCACGGGAATCAGCGTCGAGCTGGCCTCGGAGGACTGCCTTGAGGTGCTGATAGATGGCAGCTCAGTCGGCCGGGCGATCACATGGCCCTACAGCTTCGACCTCATTGGTCTGGCAGCGGGCAGGCACGAGCTGACCCTGCGAATATCCAGCACCAGCGCAAACATTCTGGGCGAACCCAGCCCGTGGGGAGCGAAGTCTGTAAGTTGGGTTTGCAGTAAGCAAAACGCAGAATGATCACGTCATGCCGGACTTGATCCGGCATCCATACCTCCGCGCAATAGACCCTGAATCAAGTTCAGGGTGACGTGATGTTGACAACGAGCCTGAAAAAAGGGAGACATCAGATGAACCACATATTGAGCAGTCTAGTTCTTGTGGCTTTGGTGGCGGCGTTTGCGGCGGCAAGCAGCCCGGCTATAGCGGAGCTTGCGCCTGTTGGAGCTTGGAAAGACCATACTATCTACCAGTTCAACGGCCTGAACCGTCCGGCGAAGCAGGCCGCGAAGGTCCGGATGCTGAGCGAGAACTGGGACGGTATGACTGAGCTTGCCTACATGGCCTATATGCCGGATAAACACAGAGTAATTCTGCATTTTCGCCGCAGGAACGGCTCAGATCCGGGCACGTACCTGATCGAGTCCGACGACTTCGGCAACACCTGGAGCAAGCCTCGCTTTATGCAGACGGACGCTGCCGGGAGTTCTATTGCCCCGGCCTCCACTGGACTCACCTATCTGGGCAATGGCAAGCTGGTCGCCACTTCCGAACAGATAGGCTTCAGCAGCGACTACGGCAAGACCTGGGGCGACTGGATGCAGATGCCGGGTGGCGTCGACGGCAAGCCCATGTACCAGTGGGATCCGCTCCTGGCCGACATCGACCCCAAGACAGGCGACCTGGTCAGGCTTGCGGACACCCGCTATAAGGAGATAGGCACTTACGGCGTGCCCGGCTATACCTGTCAGTCTTGCATCCGCTTCAGCACGGATGGCGGCAAGACCTGGGGCAAGGAGATCGAGCCTCCTCAGTGGCGCGACTGCAACGAATGCGTGCTGGTTCGAGCGAAGAACGGGGACATTGTCGCGGTTCTCAGGCCCAACTTCCGGGGCCGCTATGCCCAGCTTTGGCACGACAACTACTGCGGCCTGGCTGTATCGATCTCCAAAGACAACGGCTACACGTGGTCGGAGCGACAGGTGCTCTTTGACTGGGGTAGAATGCACTCCAGCCCGGTTCTGCTGCCCAATGGCGACCTGGTTATCACATACCTGGTCCGAAGAGGCTACCCCAACACCCCTGACGGCAACTGGCCTCAGTATGGGGTGGAGGGCATAGTCAGCCACGACAACGGCAAGACCTGGGACATCGACCACCGCTATATGATTTTCGAATGGACCGGCCCTGTCAGTTCCAGGGACATCTATCTCGATATGGCCACGGGGTGCAACGTCTCCACGGTAGTCGCGCCGGATTCCACGCTGCTGACTGTTGTCGGCGCTGGCCCAAGGCTTGACCCAACCCGCAAAGACACAACCATCCGAGACGATTTCATTATCAAGTGGAAGTTGAGTCCGAAGGCTGTGGGCGGCCCGCATCAACTGGCCTCTGCTCCGGTGGACTCGGATATCCGCAACCGGATCAACATCAACAAGTTCATCAAGGCTACCCCGCCTGCGGCGAAGAAGAACATCGCGCTCTTGACCGAGGGAGCCAAAGTGACTTCATCGCCGGGCATGCGCGACTACTACGGCCCTGGCCCGATCTCGCCGGAGTTCCTGCTGCACGACCCGTATGTCTATCCGGCCATCACCCGGTTCTCCGACATGCCGGCTTGGATAGAAGTGCGGTGGGCAAGGGCCAAGAGGATCGACCAGATAGACATCTATCCCGGCGATCCCAGCAAGGCTTCTTCGGCTTCAACTGAGATGGTCCCGCTGGATTACCAACTGCAGTATGAGAAAGACGGAAAGTGGGTGGATATTGTGGCGGTCAAAGACGCGCCGAGATACAGCGACTACCTCAAGACCAACAAGCGTCTCGACCTCTTCAAGTACGAGCACAAGTTCCCCACGGTGACCACCAAAGCAGTGCGTATGAACATCACCAGAACCAGCAACCCGGACGGAGTAAACACAATCCTACGGATGTTCGAGGTCTACCAGGCGAAATAGGTGGTCAGGGATCGTGCGCGATTTGCAATCGCGCACGTAACAGAACGCGAGGGTACCTGGTTTCCGTGCGGGTGCGATTGCAAATCGCACCCGATCATGGGGCGAAATAGAAAGAGGCTGAGTTTGAGATCATTTTCTACAGGAATAGTGGGAGCGGCTCTTGTAGCCGGGCTTCTCGGAGCATGCGCGACGGCATTACCGGCGGCGGATATTGTGGCGGGTTGGAAAGACCACACCATCTACCAGTTGAACAGCACCGGCATGCCGATGAAGCAGCAGGCGGCTTTCTGGATGCCAAGCGCGGACTGGCCGGGGATGACCCAGTTCCCGTATATGGTCTTCATGCCGGAGAAAAACCGTGTCCTGCTGCACTTTCAGAGGATAAAGACCGATCCGGGCGGGGTGTATCTGATGTCCAGCGATGACCTGGGCAAGACGTGGAGCCAGCCGTGGCTTGCGCACACCAACGCTGAAGGAATCTCCGATGCCGAGCCTGCAATCGGTCTCACCTACCTCGGCGACGGTAAACTCATTTCCGCGTCGGGCGTGTTCTGGTTCAGCTACGACTACGGTGCAACCTGGGGCGACCGAATGGAGGTGCCGAAGGCATCCGACGGCCAGGACCTTCAGCCTTGGAACGTCATGCTGGTGGACAAAGACCTGTCGACAGGCAAGACCATCCGACTGGCCGACACGCGGTTCCGGGATGTGGGCGTCTACGGTAACAAGGGCTACACCTGCCAGGCCAGCATCCGGTTCAGCACGGACGAGGGCAAGACCTGGGCCAAGGAGATAGATGTCCCCGAGTGGCTGGGGATCAACGAGGTTGTGTGCGTTCGCGCGAAGAACGGCGACATCGTCGCGATATGCCGGATCAATATGCACGGTCGCTTCGAGCAGACGTGGAACGACAACTACTGCGGTATGGGTGTATCCATTTCCAAGGACAACGGCTATACATGGTCCAAGGTCGTGACCCTGTTCGACTACGGCCGGATGCATTCCAGCCCGGTCCTGATGCCCAACGGCGATATCGTCGTAACATATCTGGTCCGGCGCGGCTACCCCAATACACCGGATGAGAGCAGGCCCCAGTATGGGGTTGAGGCTGTGGTCAGCCACGATAACGGCCAGACCTGGGACCTTGACCACCGCTACATTATCTACGAATGGACAAGCGCGATCAGTTCGCGAGACCCCTACACCGGCATGTCCACCGGCTGCAACTGCACCAGCATTGTGCTGCCGGATGGCTCGATCCTGACAGGCGCTGGGGTGGGGCCGAGGCTCGATCCGACCAAACGAGACATCACACCCAGAGATGTCATACTTGTGAAGTGGCGGCCCAATGCGGGACCGGTGAGCAGGTCGACGAAGATAGCGGACGCGCCCTACGACTCCGACCTGCGCAACCACCTCGACATCAACAAGTTCATCAAGGCCACCCCGCCTGTAACCAGGAAGAACGTGGCTTCGGCTGCATTTGGCGCGGTGGTTACGTCCTCGCAATCGGCATGGGACCCGTCTTTCGTGCTGCACGATCCGTATGTTTACCCGGAGGCTGTTTCATTCGAGACTATTCCGGCGTGGATCGAGGTCAGGTGGCCCAATGCTCAGAGGATCGACCAGATAGACATCTACGCCGGCGATCCCAGCGCGTATCTTAACCCCAGCAATGAGACTCTGCCGGTGGAATACAGGCTCCAGGCGATGAGATACGGGCAGTGGGTGGACATTGTCCCGCGAGTTTTCAATGCGCTGAGAGTCAGCGAGTTCCTCAAGACCCACACCTGGGCGGATGATTTCAAGTATGAGCACAAGTTCGCCCCCATCACCACCACCGCCGTCCGCCTGTTCATAACCAAGTCCAGCGACAGCGGCAAGAGAATGAGTTCGCCGGACAAGGTCATCACCCCGGCGGACAAGAGGGTGACTGTCATCAGGAGCTTTGAGGTGTTTGAGGCTAAGTAAGAGCCTCGCGGATAGGAGAGCGATTTTGAAACTAGTTACCAGAGTAGCGATTACTGCAGTCTTCTTTGCGGCTGTTATGGGAGTGTGTTCGGGAATGGCATCGGCGCTTGAGAACACGGCAACGTGGCAGGACCACACAATCTACCAACTCAACAGCACCGGCGCGCCTATGAAGCATCAGGCGTCTGCTTTGATCCCCAGCGAGACATGGCCGGGGCGGACCCAGTTGCCGTTCCTGGTCTATATGCCGGACAAAGGCAGGATTCTGCTCTATGTGAACCGTATCCTTGGCGAGATGAGCGGGAACGTGCTCAGCTACAGCGACGATGAGGGCCAGACCTGGGCCAAGCCCTACTATATGGCGGATGCCAATGGCGACGCGAGCGGGGAGGGGTCTATGGGCATTGCCTACCTCGGCGGCGGGAAGCTCGTCTCTTCAGCCGCCGGTGTGCGGTTCAGCTCGGACTACGGCCTGACCTGGACCGGCGCAACTCCTCTGCTCAAGACATCCGACGGTAAGGACCTGTGGCCATGGTACCCTTTCACAGTAGACCGAGACCCGCAGACGGGGAAAGTGGTTCGCCTCATAGACACACGCTACTGCGATGTTGGTACATGGGGAGTTGAGCCGTTCGACTGCCAGCCGTTCATCAGATTCAGTGAGGACGAGGGGAAGACCTGGAGCGATGCAAAGGCGATCCCGGAGTGGAAGAGCGTCAATGAGAGTGTTACCGTGCGAGCGAAGAACGGCGACATTGTAGCCATCCTCCGCACCAATATGCGCGGGCGATACCGGCAGTTGTGGCACGACAACTACTGCGGGATGGCTGTGTCGGTTTCCAAGGATAGCGGCTACACCTGGAGCAAGCCCAACCAGTTATTTGAGTGGGGCAGGATGCACGGCAGCCCCGTGCTGATGCCCAACGGCGACATTGTGGTCAGCTATCTCAACAGGCGCGGCTACCCCAACACTCCCGACGGCGGCCATCCACAGTATGGCGCGGAAGCAATCGTCAGCCACGACAACGGCCAGACCTGGGACCTCGACCACCGCTACATTCTGTTTCAGTGGGTCGGCCCTTACAGCGCCAGGGATACGTTCTGCGATATGGCTGCGGGCTGCAATGTCTCCAGTATACTCCTGCCGGACGGCACGATTCTCACGGCAGTCGGAGCCGGAAAACGGATCGACCCGACGAGGCGAGACATCACTCCGACCGACATAACCATCATCAGATGGAAGCCCAATACCAACCCTGTGAGCAAGGCCAACAGGATCGCCTCCGCGCCCGCCGATTCGGACCTGCGCAACAAACTCGATATCAACAAGTTCATCAAGCACACCCCGCCTGCTGCCCGGAAGAACATCGCCCTGCTGAGTGAGGGTGCGACTGTGATCTCATCGCCGTCCAGCTTTTCGCCCGAGTTCATCCTGCACGACCCGTATGTGTACCCCACGGCGGTAAGCTTCACCACCAGGCCTGCGTGGGTGGAGGTGCATTGGGACAAGCCTCGGCGGATCGATAGGGTGGACATATATGCAGGCGACCTCATGGGGGCGGATATGCCCAGCAGCGAGTGCGTGCCTCTGGACTACAGGGTGCAGCGCTTTGTGGACGGGCATTGGGTGGATATTGTCCCGCCGGTCTTCAACGCCCCCCGATACCTGGAGTTTCTGAAGACCCACACCCGCGCCGATGACTTCCTCTACAGGCACGATTTCGCCCCCATCACAACCACCGCCATAAGGCTCTATATGACCAAGACCTGTGACACCGGCAGGCGGATCACCTCACCCGACAAGCCGGTAGTGGCTCCGAAGGACAGAGTGACCATCATCCGGAGTCTTGAGGTGTTTGCGGCGAAGTGACTAGTAATACACAATAGACAAGACAGCTAGTGTGCAGTAATGGTGCCTTGCTTTGAGTATTACCGTCGTTGCTTGATGCCTCGGGTGGGGTTGTGACGGGTTGGTGGGCTGTTTGGGTGGGTTCGGGCGTGCTGATTTTGGGCGCGCCGGACCTGGAAGACAGGTTGCCCACTGTGTTGTGCATTGTAGATTATTGGAGTCTTGGACCAGGGAACCCCGGGTTTCCCTTCTGTTTGCGTTTCCACTTACGCGTGGACTCCCCC
>CAZTAO010000020.1:0-73454 GCA_964611645.1 uncultured bacterium
TCTGCTCATCATCGCCGAGGATGTCGATGGCGACGCGCTTGCGACCATGGTCGTGAACAAGCTTCGCGGCGCCCTGAACGTGGCCGCAGTCAAGGCCCCGGGCTTCGGCGATCGCCGCAAGTCTATGCTTGAAGATATTGCCGTTCTCACCGCCGGCAACTTCATCTCCGAGGACCTCGGCGTCAAGCTGGAGAACACGGAACTCACCGACCTCGGCTCCTGCGCCAAGGTTGTGATCACCAAGGACAACACCACCCTCATCGAGGGCAAGGGCACAGCGGCTGCAGTTCATGGTCGCATCGCGCAGATCCGCAAGCAGATCGAGAACACCGATTCCAACTACGACCGCGAGAAGCTTCAGGAGAGACTGGCCAAGCTCGCGGGCGGCGTTGCGGTGATCAAAGTCGGCGCGGCGACCGAGACCGAACTCAAAGAGAAGAAGCATCGGTTCGAAGATGCTCTGTCCGCGACTCGCGCGGCCGTTGAAGAGGGAATAGTCCCCGGCGGCGGCGTGACCCTGGTCAACATCATCCCGGCTCTCAAGAAGATGAAGGCCGAGGGTGACGAGGCCGTGGGTCTGAAGATCGTTGTTCGCGCGCTGGAAGAGCCTCTGCGGCAGATCGCGGAGAACGCGGGCCAGGAAGGCAGCGTTGTGGTCGAGCGAGTGAAGAACGAGAAGAAGGGCTTCGGATACAACGCCCTTACCGATGAGTACTGCGATATGCTCAAAGCGGGAATAGTTGACCCGGTCAAGGTCACCCGCTCTGCCCTCGAAAACGCAGCGAGCATCGGCGCTCTGATCCTTACCACTGAGGGTCTGGTTGCTGACAAGCCTGAGCCCAAGGGCCAGGCAATGCCCCCCGGTGGCGGCGGAGGCATGGGCGACTACTAGCTTAGAAATCAGAAGCTAGAGGTTAGAGGTTAGAACAAAAGGACTGGGTGGTGATTTTCTGAATCGCCACCCATTTTGCTTTGCCCGGATATCTTTGCGTCGCCTCTGCGCCGCATTGTTGACAGGCAATTCATGCCATTGTACACTTGTCTCTGCGACCATATCTGGGCAACCAGACAAAACCAGGTCGCTTAGGCGTAATGGAGGTTTTTGCATTGAAAGTAGTCATTCTTGGCTGCGGAAGAACAGGTTCTACCATCGCTTCCGACCTCTGCAGAGAGGGACACGAAGTGACGATAATAGACCAGAACCCGGACCAGTTCAAGAGGTTAGCCCCCGACTTCTGCGGGAAGACAATGGTGGGCAACGGTCTTGACGAAGATACCCTGGCCAAAGCGAACACCGGCGACGCGGCGGCGTTCGTGGCAGTAACCAACGGCGACAACCGCAACATCATGTCGGTCCAGATAGCGAAAGTGCGCTTCAAAGTCCCCAAAGTTGTTGCCAGAATCTATGATCCCAACCGGGCGTTTGAATACGCGCAGATGGGCATAGAAACCGTCTGTACCACAGTGGTGGGAGCGGGAATGGTGCGGGATGTAGTGTTGGGCAAGCCGTTCCACACCATCTCTGAGTATCTTGCAGCGGCCCATACCGACCAGATTGCAGGTGTTCATAATGGGTAAGCGAGAGCGGATGTATGTGATTGTTGTGGGTGGCGGGAAAGTCGGCTACTACCTCACAAAGGCGCTGATGGCTGAAGGCAATGAGGTGTTGGTAATAGAGAAAGACCGCAAGGCTGCAGAGGCTCTGACGTCGGAGTTTGGCGACGTTGTGCTCTGGGGCGATGGTTGTGAGATCCGCACTGTCGCCGAGGCCGGAATGGGTAGGGCCAACGTGGTTGTGGCCGTGACCCAGGATGATGCCGACAACCTGGTTATATGCCAGATGGCCCGCAGATTCGGCGTGTCGCGGACAATAGCGAGAGTCAATGACCCCAAGAACGAGGGGCTCTTTCTCGAACTGGGCATCGACCAGACGGTCAGCAGCACCCGGATAATCTTCAACCTCCTGGAGCAGAGGATCGACTCCGGACAGATCATACCATTGGTCGCGCTCCGGAACGGCGAGATTGAAGTTGTGGAAGTGGACATCAAGCCTGATTCCCCGGTTGTGGGCAAGCAGATCAGCGAGCTTGGCCTGCCAAAGGACGCGCTGATCATCAGCGTTGTCTGTGATGACCACGCGATTATCCCAACGTCAGACACCAAGCTGAAGCCTGGAGACAGCGTGATTGCGATGGTGAAGTCCAACCAGGAAGCCTTGCTGCGCGATGTGTTTGCAGCGTCATCGTAGACCTATCGCGAGTCAGTAAACCAAATCGACTACTGGAGGCACAACGTTGTACGTTGGAAGAATTGTGGTTGTTGGCATGGCCGAGCGACCGTTCGTGGCATACAGAGTCTCTTCGAGGTCATTTCCTAACCGGGTGGCTCGCATTACGGATTCAGGCGTAGCGATCCAGCCTCTGGATCCCGAAGACCTGAAGAAGAACCCATATATTGCATACAACTGCGTCCGAGTGGGAGCCAAAGGGGTTGTGGTCTCTAACGGCACTCACACGGACGGCATACACGAAGCCATTGAAGCCGGCGCGCTGCCCGATGCCGCGCTGCAATCTGTCCTCGGCGAGATGGGCTACGAAAAGGACGAACTCAACACCCCCAGGATTGCGGGAGTATTGGCAGGCGGAGTTGGCTATCTTGGCATAGTCAGGATCGATGGGCTCGAGATTACGTGCTTCGACCTCCAACCCAACACCTGCCGATTCATCTGCACATACGAGATCGACCGGATCGAGGCTGAAAGCCACGTATTCGTCGCCTCAGACGCGCAGGAAGCGGCTAAGTATGTGGTGGAAGACGGCGTCTTCAAGGGTCTCGAAAAGCCAGTCTGCGCAGCCGCATGGATGGATGAACTCGCGATCTATAACCCCCACGAGTAGACACACCTGAAGTCACACCTACCCAAACAGAAAGCGGGGCTTGCCGAGAGGCAAGCCCCGCTTTGCATCAACTGTCCTCTTAGCCCGGATGAACTTCAACCAGGCAATCGGATACTAGCCGGACACCAGGAACTCTATGCTGGCAGTCTTGCCACCCTTGGTGATCACGACTTTGATCTTGTGCTCGCCGGTCATAGGATCAGCAAAGGTCACTGAGAACCCTCTGGAGATCGTCGAGGCAAGCGGGATCGCGCTCAGGTCGAGCGTGCCATGGTTGTAGAAGAACGCTCTGCCACCCGTGCCGTTGGCGACAACGGAAACGTCTACAGTCGAAGTGGCTTTGTTCGGAACGAACACTGAGCCGTCGTTGTTGAGCATCGCCGTGCTTGTAGCTGTGGGGGCAACGCCGCCGGGTGAGAACGTGTGAACGACTATCCGGCCAAGGCATGCCGCTATGGCCTCGTCAGCAGTCCACAGAGCGAATGTTGTCCCGTCGTCTCTCTGATGGGAGACGATGTCGGTGATGGCGATAATGATGCTCTGGGCATCCGGTCGCCAATTGACTCTCTTGGCCAACTCGTAGACGGCGTCAACGGACACTTCAGGGCCGTCGCCGCCGCCGCTGGCTACCAGGGCACCTACCCAAGTCTTGAACTCAGCCGTAGTCTTGTCAAGATTCTTGCTGAATATACCCAGGTCTGCAGGAGGGGTTCCACCCGCGTCGTAGCCGACTTTGTCGTAGAAATCGACGCCGGCAAACTTCACGTCGATGCCGCTGCCTGCCAGGCTGTCCGCGAAGGCAACGATGCTGTCCTTGACGCCGCCGATTGCCCCACTCATACTGCCGGTCGCGTCGACCGCAAAGGCTACGTCGGCTTTGGAAGTTGTGTCAGACAACTGCGTAACTACGATGGGTTTGATCTCTGTCTCTCCCTCATAGACCTTGAAATCGCCTGCAACCAGGTCGAGGGGCACTCCAGAGTCCAGAATCGCTGACAGCGTGATCTTCTTGGCGCTAGGATCGCCGCCGACTGCGGAAACTGTGCCGCTCATCGTATAGTCTCCAGCAATAACCGGAGGTCCGATGACGACTACACTGCCGCCGCCGGCAGGTGGAACGAAGCAGTCGCTACTGCCGCCACATCCGGAAATAGCCGCCAACATCGCGACAATGACCACAAAACCTAACAAGTACCTCATATTAGTATCCTCTCCTTCCGACTCCCTCATAGATTCCTGACTTAGGTGTGAATCCGTTTGCCGGACACACGCCCAGCTTCGGTGACAACGTGCTCTCCAAGCGTAGCACAAAGCCCCCTCGCTGTTTACCAGTTAGCACGTTATACCACACTACAGAGGCTACGTCAACTGTTTCGGGGAGTTTCGGGGAGTTTTGGGGTCCATTTTCTCGCTTGTAATGTAGCTGGAATCTTCGGAAGTCCGCTGAGTTTGACCGCCAGAGGGTCCAATGCTATAATCTGGCTATGATGGCGAAGCTGTATTTGCGCCTGCGCGATTAGAGTTGAGCCATTTTGAAGACGCCCTGTCCAAGCCAAAAAGCAGGCGTCGAATCGCACGGAGATGAAACTAATGTTGTGTCACACGCAGACTTGCCGCCAATGCATACTGGGCATTAAGCCCTACGTCCCAGGCAAGCCGATTGAAGAGGTTAAGCGAGAGTTGGGGATCGACGATGTCGTCAAACTCGCATCAAATGAGAATCCGCTGGGGCCATCGCCCCTGGCCATCGAAGCTATACAGGCCGGGGCAAAGGATGTCTCGCTCTACCCTGACGGGAGCTGCTACGCGCTCCGCAAGGAGCTATCCGCTCATCTGGGCGTCGACCCCGGAATGCTCATATTCGGCGCGGGCGGTGACGAGGTCATTTTTCACCTGGCCCTCGCGTTCCTGGATGAGGGAGATGAGACTGTTCAATCCTCGGTGACTTTCAGCGAGTACGAGACCACGGCGACCCTGATGGGATGCAACATTTGCTGTGCGCCAGTCAGTGACTTCGAGACGGACATCGACGCGATGCTGGAACTCGTCACGAAGCGCACAAAGCTGTTTACCATCACCAACCCGAACAACCCGACCGGGACCCTGATTCCGCTGAAGAAGGTCGAAGAGGTTCTGGATAAGCTGCCGCCTCAGTGCATACTGCTCCTTGACGAGGCATACTATGAATACGTCGACGACCCGGCCTACACCAGATCTATCGAATGGGTGAAAGAAGGCAGGAATGTGCTCGCCCTGCGCACATTCTCAAAGATTTACGGCTTGGCTGGTCTTCGTATAGGCTATGGCGTGGCGCCTGAGAGCATCATCCAGGTGCTGGAGAGAGTTCGCGCGCCATTCAATGTGAACAGCCTGGCCCAAGTCGCTGCATTGGCGAGCCTCAAGGACCCAAGCCAGGTAACACGCAGCCGAGCACAGAACCTGAAGTCGAAGGAGTATTTCTATACCGAGCTGGACAAAATGGGTGTGACATACACACCCACCCAGGCCAACTTCCTCTGGATCGACACTGGAACCGAATGCCGCAAGGTGTTCACGGAGCTGCTGAAGCGTGGAGTGATCGTCCGGACGGGTGATATCTTCGGTTGTCCTACTCACATCAGGGTCTCGACAGGCACTGACGAACAAAACGCGCGGTTCATCACCGCATTTCGCGAGGTGCTTGGCAAATGATCATCATCCTGTCTCCATCAGCGAACGATAACGACCTGCAGGAACTGCTGACCAACCTCAAGGACCGTGGATATGGCGTCCACGTGTCCAAAGGTGTCGAGAAGACCATTGTGGGGGCCATAGGCGCTCTTGACGAAGAGAAGGTGCTGCTGGCCGAGCAGTTGAGTTCACTCGACTACGTGGAGCGCGTAGTCCCGATTCTGAAGCCCTACAAGATAGTCAGCAAGGAGTTTCACCCCGACAAGACAATTGTGCGGGTTGGCGATGTGGACATAGGCGGTCAGAAAGTCGTGACAATGGCAGGCCCGTGTTCGGTTGAGTCCGAAGAGCAGACCATCGAGGTAGCTCAAGCCGTCAAGGCAGCCGGAGCGGTCATACTTCGAGGCGGAGCGTTCAAACCGAGTACTTCGCCGTACAGCTTTCACGGCTTCGGCGAAGACGCTCTGAAGATGCTGGTCACCGCGCGAGAGGCGACCGGGATGCCGATAATCACAGAAGTAATGGACACTCGAGACGTTGAGCTTGTAGCAAAGTACGCCGATATTCTCCAGGTTGGCACCCGGAATATGACCAACTTCGCGCTGCTCCAGGAAGTCGGGATGTCGAAGAAGCCGGTGATGCTCAAGCGCGGCATGTCATCGACTATCGAGGAATGGCTGCAAGCCGCTGAATACATCGCGACTCGCGGCAACTACAACATCATACTCTGCGAGCGCGGCATCCGGACTTTCGAGACCTACACTCGCAACACGTTTGACGTCAGCTCGATTCCGTCGGTCACACATCTGAGCCATCTGCCGATCATCGCCGATCCCAGCCACGGCACCGGCAAGTACCAGCTTGTCGGACCAGTGGCAAAGGCGGCGGTGGCAGCGGGAGCGGATGGTCTGATGATCGAAGTGCACCCCCACCCTGAGCGAGCGATGAAAGATGGTCCCCAGTCCCTTACACCAGCTCACTTTGCCACTCTGATGAAGGAACTGGCGCTGGTGGCTCGGGCCGTCGGCAGGTACGCCTGATGTCAGAGGAGCCCGAAGGTTTCTTTGGCACCGTAGCGCTGGTTGGAGTTGGTCTCATCGGCGGCTCTCTGGGCATGTCCATCAAGAGAAATGGGCTGGCCGAGAGAGTCATCGGCGTAGGGCGTTCCGAGCAGCGGCTGATGCAGGCGCGAATCCTCGGGGCAATTGACGAATACCGCATCGAAGCCGATGACAGTGTGGAAGACGCCGACCTGGTTGTGATCTGCACCCCAGTGCGTACAATCATCTCCAAGCTACGTTCGTTCTCCGGTAGGTACAAACCCGGCGCGATCATCACGGACGTAGGAAGCACCAAGCGGGAGATAATGGCTGCCGCAGCGGAGTGCGTTCCGCCACACGCGACATTCATCGGTGGGCACCCGATGGCGGGAGCGGAGAAGTCCGGTGTGGAGTCAGCCTTCCCTGATCTGTTTCTCGGAGCAACATACGTTCTCACGCCTACCGATTCAGCGGATCTTAGCGCTTTGGGCTGCCTTACAAACCTCATCGAGACCACCGGCGCTCGCGTCGAGATAATGGGCGCTGAGGAACACGACAGAGCGGTTGCCCTTGTGAGCCACCTGCCGCACGTGATCTCTGCTGCCCTGCTTGCCCAGACCGAAAGCAGCGCTAAGTCTTGCGGCAGCATCTTCCGGCTCGCGGCAGGCAGTTTCAGAGATGCTACGCGTGTATCCGACAGCCCGCCGGAAATCTGGCGGGATATCTGCCTGAGCAACGCCGATGAGATTGTCCGCGCCATCGAGGACTTCCAGCTTTGGATCAACAGTATGAAAGATTCCCTGCTGGAGTTGGACGATAAGGCGATATACGACTTCTTCGACTCAGCCAGGGGCGTGAGAGAGGCCGCAATGAGGCTCAGGAAATGAGTCTGCCCGTGGTGGCCATTGACGGGCCCGCAGGAGCCGGCAAGAGCACCATTGCCAAGATGGTTGCCGAGCGGCTGGGTTACACATACGTGGACTCCGGCGCAATGTACCGCGCGGTTGCCGTAACCGCAACGTCCAAGGGTGTCAGCACGCAAGACCCCGCCGCTCTTACCGCGTTGGCGGAATCCCTCAATATTCGCTTTGAGAAGCGGCAGGGCATCAACACAATCTTGGTGGATGGTATGGACCTCACCGATGCCATCAGGTCTCCTGAGGCCAGCAGGCTGAGTTCCGTGGTGAGCGCTGTCCCGGGGGTGAGGCGAAGCATGGTTGCCGCCCAGCGAAAGATGGCCGGAACCGGAGGCATCGTTATGGAAGGCCGGGACATCGGGACCGTGGTATTTCCCGATGCCAGGGTCAAGGTATTCCTCACTGCTTCTGCAAGGGAAAGGGCCCGCAGGAGAACGCTGGAGTTGCGGGCAAAGGGTCTCGATGCCGATGTCGATGCGGTTGAGAGGGAGATACAGGAACGCGACCATCGTGATACAACCAGAGCCGATTCACCCCTTCGTGCAGCCTCGGATGCCGTCGCCGTAGACACCGATGGCCTGTCCATAGAACAGGTGGTGGAGAGCGTTCTGGCTGTTTGCAGAGAAAGGCTAGGCTGAAGTTGGGGTACGTTATTGCCAGGGGCATTCTGAGGCTGTTGCTTGCGTTATTTGGACGCATTAAGGCGATGGGGCTGGAAAATGTGCCGTCCGAAGGCGGCGTGCTGGTCTGCGCCAACCACGTCAGCTATATCGATCCACCCGCGGTGGGATGCCCCCTGGCTCGCAAAGTCCACTTCATGGCCAAAGCGGAGTTGTTCAAGATACCCATTCTCGGAGGGATGATCACTTCATACGGGGCGTTTCCTGTCCACAGAGGCACAGCCGACCGACAGGCGCTGCGCCAGGCCATCGATCTGCTTCGCTCGGGGAACGTGGTTGCGATGTTCCCTGAAGGTAAACGCAGCCTGGACGGGAATCTGCTTCCCGCTGAATCAGGGATTGGTATGATCGCGAAGAACGCAGGTGTGCCGGTGGTTCCGGCAGCGCTCATCAACACAAACAAGCTTCTGCGCCCACACACCTGGTGGCTGGCATTCTCCCACGTAAGGGTGGTCTATGGGAAGCCGCTTGACCTGTCCGACCTCGAGCAGATGGGCAACAGGGAGGCCTATGACGAGATCGGGCTAAGGGTAATGAGGGCCATCGCCGACCTGCTCAAGCATGGCGATAGCCCATCAGTGTGATTCTCTGGTTCTTGATACCCGTCTACTCCAGATAATCGCGCAGCTTCTTGCTCCGGCTTGGGTGCCTCAGCTTCTTCAGCGCTTTCGCCTCTATCTGGCGAATACGTTCTCTGGTAACTCGGAAGTAACGACCAACCTCTTCCAACGTCCTCGAGTAGCCGTCCTCCAGGCCGAAACGCATCTTCAGCACGTCTCTTTCCCTGGGAGTCAGCTTGTTGAGGGCGTCCTCGATCTTCTCCCGAAGAATCGTGCTCGATGCCGCCTCCGCCGGTGACACCGCTTCCTGGTCCTCGACGAAGTCCGCGAGGTGGCTGTCTTCCTCTTCCCCAATGGGGGTCTCCAACGACAGCGGCTCCGGGGCAATACGGATGATCTCACTTACGCGGTCAGCCGTAATCCCCATCTCGTGGGCTATCTCATCAAGAGTCGGCTCGCGGCCCAGATCCTGCAGCAGTTGGCTGGAGGTCTTGACGAGTCGGTTGATGGTTTCCACCATATGGACCGGGATGCGGATGGTCCTTCCCTGGTCTGCTATGGCGCGTGTAATGGCCTGACGAATCCACCACGTCGCGTAAGTGCTGAACTTGTAGCCCTTGCGATAGTCGAACTTCTCCACGGCCCTTATGAGGCCGATGTTGCCCTCTTGAATAAGGTCGGGGAAGCTCATGCCGCGACCGGAGTAACGCTTCGCGATGCTTACCACCAGACGGAGGTTGGCTTCCGTCAGCACTCCCTTGGACTCCTCGTCTCCCGCCTCGATGCGCTTAGCCAATTGAATCTCTTCCGCCATCGTGAGCAGAGGAGTCTTGCCTATCTCGCGAAGCCACATTCTCACGGAGTCGTCAAGCGGCATCCCTTCCATTTCAAGAAGTTCCTGCTCGGCGGCTTCAAGGTCCTTGACGTCGACTTCCTCTTCGTCAAAACCCTCAAACGCGGCGTCCTCTTCTTTGTCGACGACGCGAATGCCTTCCTCCGTAAACATCTGCAACAGATCGTCTACCTGCTCCGAGTCAAGGTCCTCGTGACCCAGCGACTCGTGAATCTGCTCATAGGTCAGGAAGCCATTACGCTTACCTTCCTCTATGAGCTTCTGCAGGCGATCGTTGCCTTTCAGCTCTACAGCCACTTTTACTACTTCTCCCTTCAAAGGACCCCCAATGCAGCGCACACGGGCGCGGCTTTTCTTTCTAATGCCTGAACGCAGACATCTCGCGTATCAACCTGTAGTATTCTTCATACTCCGGGTCGCCGCGCTGTATTGTCCCGTCGGCTATCTTAGGCGCCAGACTCCGCATCAGGTTTCTTACCTGAGCATCTTTCTGTTGCCTGACTGTTTGTATCAAATCCCCAATGGGATAGCTAATATCTTCGTTACCCAGTTCCACCAGAAGCTGCTCGGCGTCGGTGCCGCTCACTTCTTCCCGAAACGCATCCGCGTCTACTCGTCCCACGCGCCTGATCTGTTCTTCCAGCGCTGTCGCAAAGCCTCGCAGTTGTTCATTACTAAACTCATTCGGCGGCAACGACTCAAATACCTTGTTCGCATCTGCTTGCTGAAAAATAATTATCCCCAAAATTTGCTTTTCTGACCTTTCAAGCAAACTGGGGCGCCCGTCCGGCCTGACACCCAGGCCGGGAGTCATCGGACGCTGAGTATGAGTCACGGCCCTTGCGCGAAGCCGACTCACCTCTCTGCGAAGCTGGTCTTCGACAATGGTTGTGCCCGTGTCGAAGTTCGGATGATACTTCGTCAATACCCTAATGAGCCTCTCACGCTCCATTGTGTTCTCGACGGATGCCACTATGGCACAAGCCTGGTTCAGAGCCTTGGTCTTTCCCTCGTCAGTAGTAAGGTCGAACTTCGACATCGCGACCTTTACCTGATAATCCGCAAGCTGAACCGCATCAGCTACCAACTGCGCAAATACCGATGGGCCGCCTTTCCTCAGCAGGCTGTCGGGATCATCTCCCTTGGGCACAACGATAATACGGGTAGCAACTCCCTCGCGTTCGAAAATCGGGCCGCTTCGGAGCGCAGCAGTCATCCCCGCCGAGTCTGAGTCAAATGACAACGAGACGTTACTCGTATATCTGTGCAGAAGCTGTGCGTGATCCGGGGTCAGCGCCGTGCCCATAGTCGCTACGGTGTTGGCAAAGCCGGCCTCCTGGACAGTGATAGCGTCCAGAAACCCTTCCACTACAATGGCTAGATCCTGATCGGCGATGGCCTTGCGCGCGTAATTGAGGCCATACAACACCTTGTTCTTGCTAAAAACCGATGTCTCGGGTGAGTTCAGATACTTGGGCTCACCCTCACCTATTATTCTACCCCCAAATCCTATCACCCGGTTGGAGGCATTCATAATCGGAAACATCAGACGACCACGGAAACGGTCGTAGTAGCCAGGCCCGTTCTCGCGAGCCGCGACCAGCCCTGCCTTCGCAGCATCAGCAAGGTTCACTTTCAGCTTCGTGAGATGGTTGGCCAAGCCATCCCAGGAGTCCAGCGCAAAACCCATTCTATACTTAGTGACGGCGTCCCACGGGAGGCCGCGTTTCTGTATATAGGCATTCGCCGCGTCTGATCGCGCCAAGACCGATTCGTAATAGACGGTGGCCTCTTCGTTTAGCCTGAGAACGCGTTCTCGATCGCTGGGCTCGCCAGTCTGCTGCCGCGATCGGTCTATCTCTATACCGCAGCGCCGGGCAAGCTGTTCGGCTGCTTCCGGGAAACTCAGCCCATCGATCTTCTGAACGAAGTCGAAGACGTCACCCCCTTCACCACAGCCAAAGCACTTCCAGAACTGCTTGTCGGGGTCGACGTTGAACGATGGAGTCTTCTCGTTGTGGAACGGGCAGAGACCGAGGAACTTGCGCCCTCGCTTCTTTAGCGCGACGTGCGCCGATACGATGTCCACCAAGTCGCATCGCGACCGTATTTCAGCGGTGGGGAACTGAAACCCTGCCACAATCCACACCCACTTCCATGTATCACCGGTGAATAACCCGGTTTCGGGAATAAGAAAGTGCCCGGCAGTGGCTGTCGGACACTTTCACTATTGTTACACTGTATGTCGCTGCGCCGCACGCGGACAAAGAGGTCCGAACCCACTCGGCCTACTGCTACTCTTCGTCTGCTTCTATCGCAACGTTAATTCCAACGAGTTTGTTCTTGTCGAATGTGAGAGTGGCGCGCTTCTGAGGATACCTCGCCACGATGAACCTGGTCTGGCTCAACTGCGTTTCTGGGAAACCCGCAACCAGCAAGGCGAGCCTATAGGTGTCGCCCAACTCCAGACCAATTCTGGTTCTGGAAGCGATGTATGGTCCGGTTCCCACGGCCGTAATACTGGTCACAATACCGTCCGTCAGCTCAAACTCAAGTGTGACTCCGTTGGGCAGATCGTAGGTCCAGGCTATCTGGTTTTCCAGAAGTCTCGAAGACGCCCCACCCCACGACTGCGCCATTTGGTTACCCTGCGCGCCAGCGGCATTTGGCCCGCCAAGGCCCAGCATTCCGGGAGCTCCCGGCATACCCATCGCGCCTGGAGCACCGCCCGCACCCGGCATCACCCCGGGCATTCCACCAGCCATACCACCCGGCCCCATACCAACTCCTCCGCCCATAGGCATCGGCGGGCCGACAAGCCCACCTGCTCCGGGCATCCCAGGACCCTGCATTCCCGCACCAGGCAGCATGCCAAAAGCCGGCATTCCCGGCCTTGCAGGATCAAAGCCCATTCCGTTAGCATCTTCGCCACCGGGGGTATATGGGACTCCCTGCATTCCCATGCCGGGCATCGCTCCAGGCATACCGCCTGGCATGGATCCCGGTATTGTCTGCTGGCTGTTCGTCCGAGACGGCTGGCCTACGACTACTCTCGTGGGATCGCCATATTTCCTAAGTACTTCGTTTGCCTTCCGGCCGAGCCTGATCCCCACCAGAGCATTTTCAGGCACCGATGTTCTGTAGAACACGCGGTTCTTCGTATTCTTACAGCCACTGATGTAGTCTTTGGGCACCCAAAGCTTCGCTAAGTCAGCAGCCAGAATTGGCGCGGCCGCCACGGCAGCAAGCCCGAACAGTACTGTTCCTGCCGCCAATGCCGCCAAGACTCTCTTTGCAGAACATACCATTGAACACAGTCTCCCTTGTGAATCAGGATTCAGACCCCAACACACGCACAGACCCACACAATCTAGAGTCCGGCGCCTCAAACTGATTCTCTCACTTATATACTATTATACCTCACAGCCAAGCTATCCTTCTATATTTGATGCATTTTTCGCGAGAATACCGGTTTGGGCGCGAAAAACTCCCTACTGCCCCAGCGCTCGCTGTGCACCAACCAACTGGTAGCCCACCGTCTGTAGTCTTTGGACCAGCCCTGCCGCGGCGATTACGGCGACAGGATCATCATCCCGCATTAGCAAAATACGTGTTTTGCCCGCGGCGCGCAATGCCTGTTCGACAAAGAGCTCAGTTGTTTCACCGCGCACAAGCATTCCCCGCTGAGTCATGTCCGCCAGACCAAAGTCATGGGCAAATGCCGGGTAGCTCAGGCCTGTCCGGTTGGTGTCCAGGTCGAAGACCCGTGTCCCCTGCCCCGCCATCGCTCTGAGCAGCGAGACGCCGGTGAAGAACTCCTTGGTAAGTACCTGCTCAGACATGTCTTTGCCTTTGCCTCTGTCCGTCGCGAGGACTCCAACTGTGTGTCCCTCTTCGACAATTCGTTTGACGAGGAGATTGTCGGAGAATATGCGCTCCGGGGTGAGCAGAAATGTGGCTTTGCAGTTTGACTTCTTCAGGCTGTCGAGGAAGTCAGCGGTGTTAGGCGATGGGCCACCTTTGATAACCAGGGCAAGCGTTTTGCCACCAGGAACCGCCCCTCGCGAACGGCTTGCTTTGTATATACTGCTGAGCTGTGCCCTTGCGTCCCTGAACCTGGGATTGCACGCAAGTGTGCGCTCAAGCGCCTGTTCACGCCCCTTTGCATCACCGAGTTTCGAGAAGCAATACGCCAGATAGTAGTTCGTCGCCTCGGACGCCGGCTTCAACAGGAGAAGCCTCTTCAGCCTCTCCCTAAGCTCTGAAGCTCGTTCGCCGCGAACCAGCCCCGAGACGGCAGATCCCTGGTTAGCTACTGATATAGTCATGTTCTTGCTGGAAATCAGCAACCCGGAGAAATCGCTCCCATCGATGGTGACGGTGTGAATGCCGTTGGCGGCGGTGGTGGAGTCCCACGTCATCTCATACGGCGGGGAGTTCATCACCCCGGCCAGTCTTCCGTCGATGCTGAAAGACACGAACATTACGTTTTTGGCGTTCTTGATGTCGGCCCGCAGAGTCACCTTGCCGGTTACGTTTGGAGCCTTGGCAACCCGAGATAGAATGCCCGAGGATGAGCGCTTCAGGGGTCCGCCGACGCCAGACACCGGCGTCTCACGTACGAATGTCATACCAAAGAGACCTGATGGCCTGACTCCGTAGCCACCGATCCCCGTAAGGACCTGGTTCCAGCGTTTCTGCGATTCCTGACACTGCCCGCTCTTCAAATGCCTGAGTGCCTGCATTCCCGTCATCGCGGGGTCAAGAGGGTAGTTCGCATCCAGTGGCGCTGTATAGAGGTTTCCCATCAGGCTTTTGGAGTACTCGACAGCCCCGGCTGATCCGTCCCCGAATCCACCAGAGGCCGCATCCAGGAAGTGGCTCAGACTGTTCTCGAAGTTCCTCTGCATAAGAGACCTGATGCCCAACAAATAGTCGGTCTCGACGAACCCCGGATCCAGAGACCTGGCTTTCTGCAAGTAGACTGCGGAGTCTTTCAGGTTGCCGTGCGAGAGCAGAAGAGTACCGTAGGCAACGTATGCAAGAGGATCGTTGGCGTTGTATCCAAAGGCTTCATCGATGGCGTCGGCGCACTCATTGGCCGCGCCCTGCTCCATGGCGTCCAGTGCCGTGGTCATACTGTCGATATAACCCTCTGCGCGTGCGGGGCCACATCCAAAGAAACACTGCAACGCGAGAAACGTAACCCCGAGGCAGAATGTCGCGCCTATGGTGGTAAGCCTGCTTATGTTCACGGACCACTCCTTCACGGTTCGACCCCGCAATATGCTAATATATGCGGGGTAGTTTTCGCAAATTGGCCGCTGATACAAACGGTTAAAGCGTTTGAAACAATCGCGAAACAAGGAAACCTCATAATATTGGTAACGAATCTAACGAGAGGCGGGATACTGAGAGAATGCGCGAGCAGATCACTGAAGTATTCGGGTCCAACGTGTTTAGCGAAGCCGTTATGAAAGAGCGGCTGCCGAAAGATATATACAAGTCCATCAAGCGAACCATCTACGGCCTGGAGCCGCTTGACCCGAGCATCGCGGACGTCGTGGCAAATGCCATGAAGGACTGGGCGCTGGAGAAAGGCGCCACCCACTACTGCCACTGGTTCCAGCCAATGACAGGTGTAACAGCAGAGAAGCACGATTCGTTCATTGCCCCAACCAGCGAAGGCAGAACAGTCACGGAGTTCAGCGGCAAGGAACTGATCAAGGGCGAGCCGGACGCGTCGTCATTCCCGTCGGGCGGATTGCGGTCAACATTCGAGGCCAGAGGATATACGGCGTGGGATTGCACTTCCCCTGTGTTCGTCAAAGAGAATGGCGATATAGTAACCCTGTACATTCCCAGCGCGTTCTGCTCGTATACCGGCGAAGCAATCGACAAGAAGACACCGCTCCTGCGTTCCATGGCCGCGCTGAACACGCAGTGCCTCAGGGTGATGCGCGCGCTTGGCCATACTACTGCCACCCACGTTAGCGCGACACTCGGACCCGAGCAGGAGTATTTCCTGGTGGACCGAAGGTTCTTTGAAGACAGACTGGACCTCGTTCTGACGGGCCGCACCCTTTTCGGGGCGTCGCCACCCAAGGGTCAGGAGATGGAGGACCACTACTTCGGCAGCCTCCATGAGCGTGTAGCCTGCTTTATGAACGCGCTCAACATAGAGTTATGGAAACTTGGCGTATCCGCGAAGACCCAGCACAACGAAGTCGCCCCAGCCCAGTATGAGCTTGCGCCGGTTTTCGCAACGGTCAACCTGGCCACCGACCACAACCAGCTTGTTATGGAAACAATGCAGAAAGTGGCCCTGCGACACGACTTTGTCTGCCTGCTGCATGAGAAGCCGTTCGCCGGAGTAAACGGATCAGGGAAGCACAACAACTGGAGTCTGGTAGCGGATGACGGAACAAACTTGCTCGATCCCGGTAGAACCCCTCACGAAAATGAACTGTTCCTCGTGTTCCTGTGTGCCGTGGTAAAAGCGGTCGACAAGTATCCCGAAGTGCTGAGGGCGAGCGTTGCGCATGCCGGCAATGACCACCGCCTTGGCGCCAACGAAGCGCCTCCCGCGATAGTGTCGATCTTCCTCGGCGACCAGTTGACCGCCATACTCGAGCAGCTTGCCTCGGGCGGAAAAGTGGAATCCAGTGAGGGTGGCGAACTAAAGCTCAGCGTCAACACGCTTCCTCCGCTGCCGAGGGATACTACTGACCGCAACAGGACTTCGCCGTTTGCCTTCACCGGCAACAAGTTCGAGTTCAGGATGGTCGGCTCCTCTCAGTCGATGTCCGGGCCGAACTTCTCGCTGAACGCCATAGTCTCCGACGTTCTCAATGAGATTGCCGACGAGCTTGAGAAAGCAAGCGACCCGCACGCCGCCGCCGCGCAGATACTGCAGCGCATCGCGAAAGAACACGGACGAATCGTGTTCAATGGCGACAACTACTCCCAGGAGTGGGAAGATGAAGCAGCCCGACGCGGACTGCCCAACATCAAGAACAGCGTGGACAGCCTGCATACTCTGGTCACCGACGAGGTTATATCTCTGTTCAGCCGGCACTGCATCCTGTCTGAGCAGGAACTGCGGGCAAGATACGAGATATTCCTTGAGAGATACAGCAAGACTATCCGGATAGAAGCGCTTACGATGGTCTCGATGGCCAAGCGACAGATCATGCCTTGCGCCATCGAGTACTCCGGCACAGTCGCCAACGCTGCGTCCACGATCAAGGCAATGGGCCTCAAGGCGGGGTCCAACATTCGGACATTGGAGATAGTCACCTCGCTGGTGGCCGACCTGCTGGACAACATCGTGCTGTTGGAGGAATCGACCGCAAAAGCCGATTCAATGGCTGAGACCAAGGAAGCGGCCGAGTTCTACAGAGACACAGTCATCCCAGCGATGGAAACGCTGCGGGCAACCGTGGACGGTCTGGAGATGGTGGTAGATGCCAAGCTTTGGCCGCTGCCTACCTATGCAGAGATGCTCTTCATGCGATAGTCTGCAGCAACCTGACGCATACGCAAATCAGGGGACCTGGGCAATGCCTCGGTCCCCTGATTGTTTCGATAGCTACATACGGCAGGTAGTCGTCTACTGTCTGTCGGTCTGAAGCACCTTGAGGTCAACTCCCTTGGTGAAGAACACTTTTCCGTCCTCCAACTCAGCCCTGATGGTGTCGCCTTCCGAGAATCTGCCCATGAGAATCTCCTCAGACATCGGATCCTCAATCAACCTCTGAATGGCCCGCCTCAGCGGTCTCGCTCCATAGTTGATATCGAACCCTTCACCAGCGAGTACTTCCTTGACCCCATCACTGACGTCCAACCGCATGCCCTGCGAAGAAAGCTGGTCCTTGATGCGAATAAGCATCAGGTCCACAATCTGCAGGATCTCCTCTTTGACCAGTTGATGGAACACGATGGTCTCGTCAACGCGGTTGAGGAACTCCGGCCGGAATGTCCGCTTGACCTCATCCATTATCTTGGTCTTCATACTCTCGTAGCCCTTTTCGGTGGTGGCATCCCCTGCCCCACGGAACCCGAGAGTCGGACCACTCTGAATGAGTTGAGCGCCGACGTTGCTGGTCATAATGACGATGCAGTTCTTGAAGTCCACAACTCGACCCTGAGAGTCGGTAAGTCGACCGTCATCCATTACCTGCAACAGGATATTGAAAACCTCCGGGTGAGCCTTTTCTATCTCATCGAGAAGGACGATCGAATACGGCCTTCGCCTAACTGCCTCGGTAAGCTGTCCGCCCTCATCGTATCCAACGTATCCGGGAGGCGCGCCAACCAGCCTTGAGACCGCGAACCTCTCCATATACTCGGACATGTCTATCCTGATCAGGGCATCCTCAGACTCGAAGAGGAACGACGCCAAAGCGCGCGCCAACTCGGTCTTCCCAACCCCGGTCGGTCCAAGGAATATAAAGCTTCCCATAGGCCGCTTCGGGTCTTTCATGCCTGATCTGGCGCGGCGAATGGCTTTGCACACAGCCACAATCGCTTCGTGCTGACCGATTATCCGCTCGTGCAGCACCTCTTCCATCTTCAGCAGCTTGGCGGACTCGCCTTCTACCAGCCGCGAAACCGGTATCCCGGTCCAACTGTAGACTATGTGCGCAACTTCGGCCTCAGTGACCATACTGGGAAGCAGTTCTCTGTCGTGCGCCCAAGTCAGCTCCAAATCTTCGACCTTCGTCGCAAGTTCCTTCTCATCGGCGCGCAGTTCCGGGACCCGTTCGTAGTTGGACCCTGCAGCCATCTGCTGAATCTCAGCGCGAATCTTCGCCAGGTCCTGCTTTGCGGCTCGGAGCTCGCCAGGCGGCAGAGACAGCTTTAGCCTCACCCGGGAAGCGGCCTCGTCGATAAGGTCGATAGCCTTGTCCGGGAGGGACCTGTCGGTGATGTAGCGATCGGACAGACCCGCAGCCGCAGTCAGGGCGGTCTCATCGATAGTCACAGTGTGGTGAGTCTCGTAACGGTCACGAAGTCCGCGAAGAATCTCGATGGTCTCGTCAACGCTCGGCTGCCTGACTTGGATTGGCTGGAACCTGCGCTCCAGCGCGGCGTCCCGTTCGATGTACTTGCGGAACTCATCCATGGTTGTTGCGCCGATGCACTGCAGCTCCCCACGAGCCAGCGCGGGCTTGAGGATATTGGACGCATCGATAGCCCCTTCAGCGGCTCCCGCGCCAACCAGCGTGTGAAGCTCATCGATAAACAGGATCACTTCACCGTTCGCCTTGCGGACCTCGTCCATAACCCGTTTCATCCGCTCCTCGAACTCGCCACGGTACTTGGTGCCTGCCACAATGCCGGCGAGGTCCAGAGCCACCACACGCTTGTCCTTGAGCATATCCGGGGTATCGTTGTTTACTATCCGCTGGGCGAGTCCCTCGGCGATGGCTGTTTTGCCGACGCCTGGGTCGCCAATGAGGCACGGATTGTTCTTGGTTCGCCGGGACAGTATCTGCATGACCCGCTCAATCTCGTTGTCACGACCGATACAGGGATCGAGCTTCTCCTGGCGTGCCAGTTCCGTAAGGTCTCTGCCGAACTCATCCAAAGTAGGCGTTTTGGAACGCTGCTTAGCGCTGCTGCCCGTGGGAGCAGTGGCTTCCGGCTCTTGAAGACTCGTCACTTCCTTGCGGGCGCGTTCGAGGTCGACTCCCAACTTCTGCAGCACTCTGCCCGCGACGCCCTCACCCTCTCGGATCAGTCCAAGCAGCAGGTGCTCAGTGCCGATATAGTTCTGACCCAGGCTCCTCGACTCGTCGTAGGCGAGGTCAATTACGCGCTTGGCGCGCGGGGTCAACTGCATATCCTGCCCGAGGCGACCGTCGCCTCGCGACACCTGTCGCTCTATCTCAGACCGGATCCGTCCAAGGCTAACACCCATACGGTCCAGTATTCTCGCAGCCACGCTGTCGTTTTCTCTTACCAACCCAAGAAGCAGGTGCTCAGTCGAGACATAGTTCTCACCCAGCCTCGCAGCTTCCTCCTGTGCGAAGAAGACGACTCTCCTAGCCCTCTCGGTAAACCTCTGCCACATCTTTTCTACACTCCTACAGCACCGCACGCTCCGCGACTATGGAACGTGAAGAAACAACAGTGCCACTACGTCTTAGACGCCGCAGCAAGCAATTCGGTTCGGCTCAGGCACAACATTCAGCCCAATATGTATGCCGGCGCCAGTAATCGGCGTGTCAGCTCCGCGCGAGCCACACCACTATTATAGTCTTCCGCAGCGCCCACGCGCATTCCTGCCAGGAGTTGGTTGAGGGTGGCAAGGGCGCAACCGTGGAGCAATCCGACGCTGTGCGCCGTCCTGATGGTGGAAAGCAAGGATACCGCCCTGGCCGATGTGACCGTCATATTGCCCTGAAGGGTCGCAAGAGCTTTCGACGCCGAGGTCGCCAGAAGTTGCCTCTGCGAATGCAGAATCTCTTTTCGAGCTTCGCGCTCCTTTTGCAGTATGTAGTTTGCGACTGCGCGCACCCTATCAACTATCTCCTGTTCAGAGATACCCAGTGTGGCTTCATTGGACACCTGATACAGATCGCCGATGAATGTGGAGCCTTCGCCCATGACGCCTCGCACCGATCCGCCCAAGTCATACGCCGCGCGCAAAGTGTCACGGAGGGTGTGAAGCATGGCTTGTGCGCCGAGGTGCATCATTACCGAAATGCGGAGACCAGTACCCAGATTGCTCGGGCTGGCGGTAAGATAGCCAAGGTTATCGTCGTAGGCGTATTTGAGAGCGCCGGAGAGAGTATCGTCGGCACTGTCTACCAGTCGCCACGCCTCCTCCACTGCGAGGCCTGACATAACACTCTGGATGCGCAAGTGGTCTTCCTCGTTGACCATAATAGACAACCGCCCATCGGAAACCACGATGATCGCGCGGCCAACCCCGCCGGACGTGTGCTCAAGGCTGGCCATGTGAGCGTCGAGCAGACTGTAGCGCTGCTCGTCGCTAAGAGAATCAACGCTCAGGGTTCGGATTCCGGGAAACGCAGCCTGCAGGTCGGAGGCAGCGGCACGGGTTCGACTTGCGACGTACTCCAACTCCTCGTCTGAAGCAGCCCACGGGAAAGCCGCGCCTTCGATCGATCTGGCGAGACGAGCGCGAGTGGATATCACAACGTCGGAGTCCGGCCCCGAAGCGTCGACCCAACCAGGCTGGATTAGGGGTTGACTGATCATCATCTTGGAGACTTGCCAATGTGCTTGTCGCGTCCCTGGGTTTCCAGGATCACCGGGGCAAGCTCATCGCGGAATCGCTCATAGCAGTGCGCACAGCCAAGCATGCCAAGCTCAATCGATTCCTGGAGCATTTCGCCACAGTTTGGGCACGTTCCGGGATCGGTTATCATCTTTGGGGCACGCTCGACAATTGCCCCTAGGAGGCTGTGGAAGTCGAGACCTGGAACCAGAAGCCTTTGGCAGGCAGAAGCGCATTCCCAGCAGTAGTGGCAGGTGACATGAATGGAACTACGGCGCACCGTCACATCCGTTTCGGCACGCCGCACCCCACATAACTCGCAAACCAATTCCCGGGAGGCCATAGAACTATGAGCAGCTACTGACGTACGCCCTGAAAGCTGCCATTGTCTCCTTGGTGATTGGACCGGGTACGCCGTCGTTAATCAGTCTGCCGTCCAGCTTGACCATCGGGATGACCTCAGCGGCGGTGCCGGTGCAGAAGCACTCGTCAGCGTTGTACAGGTCGAATCTGGTGAACAGACACTCGTTGACGGTATAGCCACCGTCTCGAAGAATGTCGATAACCGTGCCGCGAGTAATTCCTTCCAGAATACCGACGTATCCGGGAGGGGTATAGACAACACCCTTCTTGATGTAGAAAAGGTTGTCGCCGGTGCACTCCGCCACGTAGCCAGCCTCTGTAAGCATCAGCCCTTCGCCCGCTCCGACGTGGTTAGCTTCGATCTTGGCCTGTATGTTGGCAAGATACTTGCCCAGCGACTTAATCCGCACTTCCATGCTGTGCGGGCTGGCCACGCGAGTAGCTACCGTCACAACTTCCATGCCCGTCTCATACATTGACGGAGGGTAGAGGGATAGTTTGTCGGTTGAGATGACGATGGTAGGCCCCGTCTTGACGTTCTTTGGGTCCAGCCCCAGACTTACGCCGCGGGTGACCGTCACTCGTATGTAGGCATCCTTGGCCTCGTTCATCTCAACGAGTTTCAGGACGTTGGCGACGAATTGGTTCGCATCGTAGGGCATGTCGATCCAGAGCGCCTTGAGCGAACTGTACAACCGCTCGATATGCTCGTTGAGCTTAAAGACTTTGCAGTTGTAGGCCCTTATGCCCTCGAATGCGCCGTCGCCATAGAGAAAGCCATGGTCATATATCGGAACATGCGCTTCCTCCGACGGCACGAACTTGTCATTCAGAAAAACCCATTTGTCCATAATCTGCGCTCCTTAGTTAACCGACCAATTATACCACTTTGGCCTCAGACGGTTCAAGCCCAGCGAGTGGTCCGGCGTCTGCGGCATCGCGCGTGGCCATCTTGCGGAAGATGAGTATGTACTGGTGGTGGACGTTGGAGACGAATGCGTGGGGCATGCCGTACGGGTAGAGGGCTTTGCTGTCCTGCACCAGGACCGTTATGCCTTCGAGTGTCATTTCCACCGACTCCACAACTCTGCTGATGTCGGCGTGGTAGGGCACGAACTTGGAGCCGTGCCGGAAGTCAGAGACTATCACTGCCATATAGCCACGCGGCCTCAGAAGCCTGCGGCATTCTCCGAAGACCTGGGCAAGCTCAGCCAGAAACTCCTCGTACGAAGCCGTGTTCCCGAGGTCTTGAGTATCGTTGCTGTATTGAGTCTCAAGGCCCCTGCTCTGGCGCTCCACGCGGGTCTTGTGATCAGCCTTCTTGCCAAGGATGGACCAGTACGGCGGGCTGGTGACTATGAAACTGAACGAGTCCTCTTCCATATCCGGAAGCGCGAGCCTGGCGTCACCTGTGATGACTTGCTGCGTATCGCCGCACTCAACCTCCGCCAGCCTGGCGCGCGCGGTATCTGCCCATCTCTCGCTGAGTTCCACGCCTGTACCAAGCCTGCCGGTCTGGGCGCAGGCGATGAGAGTCGAACCCGTGCCGAGGAACGGGTCGAGAACGCTCTGGCACTGCTTGGTGAAGAACCTGATCAGCCGCGCGATGTCGGTCTCGGCGAACGTGGCGGGGTGCTGGACTTTGCGCTTGTCGCGAGGGGGAGGCTTGCTGAACCACACACTCTTGGTCTCTACAATCCACTCGCTATTGTTCAGATCGTTGAGTGTGTTCGGCCTTTGTCTGCGATCGTAACCCTCTGCTTGCGGCTGTGTGGTATCCTCTGACAGGTCCTGCGATGGGGCTAAAGCGGGGGGGCGTTTGGTTCTAGGCATTCGTCAAAGTCTCCTACCAGCTTCCGCGAGCCGTCCCCGCACACGGTTGAGTAATCTCAATCACCGCGGAATTGGCGCAGTAACTTTTGCACTTCATACAACCCGCGCACCTATAGAAATCAACCCACGGCTGCTCACCCGGTTCATCTCGGAAAGCCGCTTTCATCTCACACTGAGACTCAATGCCACATGTTTCGCATCCGCGGCACTTTGCAGGGTCTATCAAGGCGCGTTTCATCTGTCTTCCTTAGGGTTGTGGTTCGAGTGAAGGCTATATGGAGACTGGACCAACCTCTGACAGCATTACGCCGTCGGAGTTGCCCTTGGCTGCGGTGAATCCCTCGCGGCTTGCTGCCGCGCCAAACTCACCATCCTTGTTCATTGCTATGACGTTGACTGAAACGTCCAGCAGCCTGGGGTCGTCCTTTATGGCCCATGCCATCGTGGACTCGCACGCGTCCAGCGGAGAAGCCCCTCGTCTCATGGCATCCACAATCCTAAAGCTCATAGCATATCTCATAATGCTTTCGCCAACGCCTGTAGCCGCTGCGCCTCCAACGGCGTTGTCGCAGTAGAAACCACACCCGATGAGGGGGGTATCCCCCACCCTGCCCGGAAGTTTGAAAGCGATTCCGCTGGTCGATGTGCCCACACAGATGTCGCCTCGTTTGTCCAGAGCAATTGCGCACACCGTATCGTGAGTGTCCTCCGCGCGATGTCGAAGCTTCCACTCCTGCCACTTCTTGCGGGCTTCCAGGGTCAGGAGTTCCGTCGGCGCGAAGCCATGCTCGATAGCAAAATCACGCGCTCCTTCGCCGACCAGCAAGCAGTGCGGAGTGGCTTCCATCACCTTCCGAGCAACGGAAATAGCTTCCTTGATGCCGCGAAGGCCGGCGACCGCTCCGGTCCGCCTGCCGGGACCACACATTATTCCCGCGTCGAGCTCCACCACCCCATCCGAGTTCGGAAGCCCGCCCAGTCCCACGGTATCGACTTCCAGAGCATCCTCTACAAGTCGGATACCAGCTTCTACGGAATCGAGAGCGCTCTCACCCGCGCTAAGGTCCCGCATTATCAGCTCGCAGGCGCGAAGCCCAAACGGCCACGTAACAATCGCGAAAGGACGCCTCGTATCGCCGGCATTTTCGCTCATAAGCTCGACCTTCCCCGGAACAATCGTTCCCATATCAGATGTGCCCACCACGGTCTGCTGTCATCGATACATAAACCGCGGGCAGTACTGTTCATTGAATCCAGTTGTCATCGCTGAGCGTGCGATCTGCGCATTCACCGCTTCGCGATCTCCTGTAACAAAACCGTCTGCCAGACATTACTCCGGCAGACGGTTACTTCTTACTCACAGCGACGCCAGATTCCTCTTGCGCCTGTCAGGATATCATCACTTCTTGAGAAGGCGATCCACTGTGTCAGTTAGCTGCTTGATCTTCTTGGCCTGCATCTGCTTGTCTCTGGGAAAGCCCACTTCCATCATCTTGATCACGCCTGTCTTGTCAATGACGTACAGGGCCGGAATCCCCTCTGAGAGCTTGTAGAGCTTGTTCAGTTCCGCTCCTCCGGGGTCCAGGCACGTTGTATACTTCACCCCGTTCTTTGTCACGTATTCCTGAACGATGTCTTTGTCATCGTCAAGGGCCACTCCAACAAACTTCACTGCTTTTCCTTCGTACTTCTTGTTCAGCTTGACCAGGTTTGGTATCACCGCCTGGCACGGCGGGCACCACGTGGCCCAGAGGTCCAGCACTACTACCTTGCCCGGTTTTGCGAAGTTGTCCGACAGCTTGAATGTCTTGCAATCAAGGGTCTGCAGGGTGAAGTCCGGAGCTTTTGTGCCTGCCTTCAGATCCGCCCAGACCATCACTCCGCCCAACACCAGCAGAACAACAGAAATCGCTACAAGTCTCATTTTCATTTTGTCACGTTCTCCACGCTCGAGAGTTTACTATCTATGGTTTACCCGTGTCTGGGGCCGTTGACACTCCAGCCACGGAATGCTATTCTAGGTCTGCCGCTTATGAACACATTTGCCCACAAACTATTTGGCTGGATTCGCGTCAACAGGCTTCGCCTAGCATGGGGGTTCGTGGTCGTGTTGGGGCTTCTGCTTCTGGGTGCTGGCCTCTCAGCATATCTTTCCCGTCCCCAGCACGGGCGTCCGGCCCTGGTAGAACGCGCCGCCCCCACACTAATGGCCACGGGTCACGTCGCCATTGGACAAGCCCGATTCTGGGGATTGTCTGCTTCGGGCAGGTTCCTGTGCACTATGGACAACTCCGGACTGTTGAGGCTGTGCGAAACTAGATCCCGCGAAGTATTCAGGGTCGCCGTTCCCGGCTGCGACACCGCTACGGTGGCTCCGAGCGGCAGGTGGGTGATCGCTTATGCCCGAATGAACACAGAGGCTCCAAGAGTCACGTTCATAGGAGCAAACGGCAAGACTGTGACATCGGTGTCCGTGAATGGCGCAGTCTGGTGCTCCGACGCTGCCAGCGCCGAGGATGAAGACGTCTTCGCCGTCGGCACAGGAAACGGCACGCTATTCGTATTCCGAAACAATGGCAACGGTTGGCGCAGGAAAAGCTACAGGGCCGAAGGAGCCATCGTGAGCGTCGGCATCGACCCCGGGTGCAATAATGTGGTCATCGGGTGCTGGCAGAGGTCTCTCATTGAGAAGATCGATATGGACCACCGGCAGCTATGGCAGGCAGCCGGAGATAGCCAGAGCCTTCAGGATGTTTCTTTGTTGTGGGGAGGACAGCGGCTCTTCTTGCAGTCGCGCCCGAACAACCCGCTGAAGGTAGGGCACTACGGCATGCTAGACAGCGATGGCGCAACACTCTGGACTCTCCCCACGTGCTTCACAGCAGCGGAACGATTCCATCCATCTCCAAGCGGTGACTTTGTTGCGGTTGCGTACAGCCGGCCGATAACAAACAAAGACAAGGTGCTGTACGAAAGGCACTGCGAGATTGTCGATCCCAACGGAGAAGTGTTGGTGGACAAGGGGTCGCTGTTCTCGGACATCAGGCCCATCATGATGACTGACAGCGGGTATGCAATTGTCCATAACACAAACAAGAGCCTTATGTCGCTTGGTGTCACGAGCGACCTGAAGCCTCTGGCACAGGTACAATCCAAGATTGTCGACTCCCGGGAATCGAAAGACGGTTCCACTTTGGCGGTCCGCTGCGAGGACGGCGAAGTGAGATCATTCAGAGTGGTGCAATAGAGTAGCACGCAGTAAGGAAATGGAGAGTCCCCTGAGCATCTTCAAGCCATGTGATATACGGGGCGTGTTCCCGACGGACATCGACGCCCAGATAGCAGAGAGAATCGGAAAGGCCGTAGGCACATTGCTGAACGGCGGTTCGGCGCTTGTGGGCGGCGATGTGCGACTGTCTACCCCTGAGCTGAAGTCAGCAGTGACTCGGGGGCTAGCCGATACGGGAATCAGTGTCATTGACCTGGGTATACTCCCCACCCCCGCATTCTACTACGCACGGCGGCGCCTGGGGGTTAACGCAGGCGTAATGGTCACCGCATCCCACAATCCGCCGGAGTACAACGGTCTCAAGATGATCCTGGGCGATCTGCCGATAACCCCCGGCCAGGTGTCCGACATCAAAGCGGTCTATGAGTCAGGTGACTTCCGTTCCGCGGTCGGGAGCATAGAAACAGTAGACGTCACAGAAGACCATGTTGGCTTCTTGAAGCAGTTTTGGACAGACCTGACACGGGGAAAGAAGTGCGGACTGAAGGTCGTTGTCGATTGCGGCAATGGCAGCTTCTCCGAGATTGCGCCCAGAGTGCTCCGTGAGCTGGGTGTGGAATTTGTGCCGCTGTTCTGTGAGGTGGATGGGGCATTCCCAAGCAGAAGCCCCGACTCATCACTGGCCGCGAACCTCACCGCCCTCAGCAGGACCGTGGTCGAACAACGCGCCAATCTTGGCATAGCATTTGACGGCGATGGGGACAGAGTCTCATTCGTCGATGAGAACGGTCTCTACCTGGATGCGGACACAGGCGTCGCTGTGCTAGCCGCCCACATTCCCGGTGGAGTGGCGGGCGAGAGCGTTGTGCTCGATATCAAATGCAGCCAATGCGCGCATGATGTGGTGCGATCCTGTGGCGGAACGCCGCTGTCGGAGAAGTCCGGCCACACGTTCATCCGGACCCGTATGGCAATAGAGGACGCTAAGCTGGGGGGCGAGGTGAGTGGGCACTACTTCTACAGAGACCTGGGCTACGCGGACGATGGTATGTACACCGCCCTGCTAATGACCCACATAGTGTCGACGGCAGGGAAGCTGTCCGAACTGCGAGAAGAAGTCCCCCATTACTTCACCACGCCGGACATCCGGCTGCACACCGACAACAGCCCCGCAGTTTTGGATGCAATCGCCTCAGCGTTCCCGTCCGACCGGGTACAGCGGCTGGATGGAGTGAAAGTGCTCTTCGATGAAGGCTGGGGACTGGCAAGAATCTCGGTCACTGAGCCGGTGCTCACACTGCGATTCGAGTCCAAACGCCCTGAGGCTCTGGAAAGCATAGTACAAGCATTCCTGAGCCCCGTTCCGCGTGTAAAGAAGGACTTCGAGGAGTATCGGTCTACGCGCTGACAGCTATTACAGCCGGCGCCGGCCGAAGCTACTGATCCAGTTCTATCCCGGAAGACATAAGCTCAGGAAGCCTCTGAGACAGTGACTCCATGGCGTTCTTGGCCCGCGCATATAGCGGATCGATAGCCACAGCGGTAGAATACTCGCTCCACGCCTCATTTGGCACATCGGCAGCTTCGTAGGCCTGGCCAAGGTTGTAGTGGACCACCGGAGAATTGGGGCGGATCTCAGAGGCCCGTTTCAGCGCTCCGATTGCAGCATTGTAGCGGCCAAGCTGCGAGTATGCGATGCCAAGGTAGACGAAAGACTCGTAGTCATCTCCCGACTCACGAGTCGCTGCCTCGAACATCGACACGGCCCCTTTGTAATCGCCATTTCCGAACGCTTCGACTCCCTGGTCAAAGCTTGAAGTATGCTCCGTCATGTTTCTCTCCCACCTACCAAATCAGCCGGACCGCCATCTGCAGCAAGCCGGCCTGATGTCCCTATTTGTATACGTTGTCATGATAGCACAATCCTCCTTGGCAGAACACATGTCGCAAACGGATGCTCGTTTGGCCCCGGCAACTTGTAGTGCGCGGCCATGAACGAGTAGAATACATGGAACTTGGACTGGATCGGGATGTGTTAAGATGATCTCACCACAACGCTTTACACCGGAACTGCGCAGATACGGGGCAGCTTTGGCCTCAGTGGCTCTAGCTACGATCCTTCTGCTTCCTGGGCGATACTACTTTGCTAAGGGACAGTGGGCTCTTCTTTACTTGTTAGTGATAATGTTTGTTGCTGCCTTGAGCGGCGTGAGGGCCGCGTTGCTTGCGGCTGTCCTGTCGTTTCTGTGTTGGAACTTCTTCTTCCTCCCCCCGTACCATACATTCGTTGTCTCCGATCTCAAGGACTGGCTTTCGCTGGTTGTATTTCTCATTGTCGGGATCATAGTCGGCCTGCAGACTGCAAAACTGAGACAGCGGGAACAGGAGGCCCTGGCCCGCGAACGTGAGACAATACTGCTCAACCGATTCAGCGCTCACCTGGTTTCCGATCTGTCAGTAGACGAAATGGCCAACGTACTGCAGGAAGAAGTTACTCGAGCAACGCGGGCAAGGGTATCAGCCCTGTTTGTGCCCGACAACTCGGAGAAGCTGACCAAGGCGGTGGTTGCCGCCGGACAGGTTGAGCCCCATGATCCGGATGTGGCCCGAATGGTCGAATGGGTGTACCGGGAATCCAAAGCAATCGGCATTGCGGAAGCCGACCACCCACCAATTGCCAGAACCACGGGTTGGCCGGTGGCGGTCACCCATTCCGAGGCAGGATTCGGCGAATCCCGAGATGATATTGTTCTGCCGCTGCAAACTGCCACACGACGCGTGGGGGTCTTGTATGTTGGTCAGCGAACCGACGCGCAGCCATTCTCATCTTCCGACGTTCGCGTTCTGATCGCGATAGCCAATCTGGCGTCGGCATTCCTGGAACGCAAGCAGCTTCAGGCTGTGGAGGTAGAAGCAGAGGCGCTGCAAGAGGCGGACCGACTCAAGTCCACTTTCGTGTCATCGATATCCCACGAGTTGAAGACGCCCATAGCCTCAATCACCGCCACTATCACAAACCTGCTTGAGGCAGATGTCTCGTGGGACGCAACTAGCGTGCGCGGGGAACTCGAGGCTCTGCAGGAGGATCTCCAACGTCTTAACAACAGCATCGGCGCGCTTCTGGACTTCTCTCGACTCGAAGCAGCAGCCTGGGAACCAAAGAAAGACTGGTACGATGTGGGCGAGATTCTCGGGACCACCATGTCAAGCATTCCGGAGAAGCTGCGCGGCCGCGTCTCATTCTCGCTGCCCGAGGACTTGCCTGCGGTGCGCGTGGATTTCCAGCAGATGTCCCGCGTGCTGCAGAACCTCCTGGAAAATGCCCTTACCTACAGCGGCGCGAAGGCTCCGGTGGCTTTCGGCGCATCATCTACTGACGACCACGTCAATATGTGGGTTGAGGACGCCGGGCCTGGGATTGCTCCGGAGGAACGAAAGCGCGTCTTCGAGAAGTTCTACCGAGGCGCCGCATCGGCCAAGATGCCGTCGGGCACCGGACTCGGGCTTGCGGTTGCGGCGGAGATTGTAAAGTCCCACGGCGGCAAGATATGGGCCGAAGACGCAGAACCCCGCGGCGCGAGGCTTATGGTATGTCTGCCAAGGGAGGCCAAACAGTGACTTCGCCTGAAAAGCCGCCAAGAATCCTGATAGTAGACGACGAGGAGCAGATTCGTCGCGCGCTCAAGTCGATTCTGTCGACGCGTAAGTACGAGGTCATCACGGCCTCCACAGGCGAGGAAGCCATAGACCTGGCCATAGACTTCAGTCCCGATATGGTGATCCTTGACCTATCGCTGCCCGGAATAGACGGCATTGCGATATGCAAGGAGCTTCGCGCCTGGTACACCGGCCCTATCCTGGTGCTGAGTGTTAGAGCCGGGGACGCCGACAAGATCGCAGCCCTGGACACAGGCGCCGATGATTACCTCACAAAGCCATTCTCGGCGGGTGAACTGCTTGCGCGGGTTCGCGCGCAGCTTCGCCGCACTGCTCAGCTTGTTGCCCCACCCCCAGTGATAGCAGTCGGAGATATGGAGATAGACCTTGCCCACCGCAGGGTCAGACGCGGGGGCAACGAGGTTGAGCTTACTCGTATTGAGTTCGACATTCTGGCCTACCTCGCCCAGAACCTCGATTGCGTGGTCACCTCGAAGATGATATTGGAGAAAGTATGGGGTCCTGAATACGGGGACGACACACAGACCCTCCGTGTCCACATAAGTCACCTCAGAAAGAAGATAGAACCTCACCCATCCGTTCCCCACTACGTGCTCACCGAGCCGGGCGTGGGTTTCCGCCTCGCAAATAATTAACACAAACTTTACACCCAACCCGCCTCATTTTACGGCCCTATAACACCCCATTGGCTATGCTATTCATGGTTGCGGCAATACATCGTCTTGCCGACGAAGGAAGAATCACCATGAACGCAATGCTGCTTCTACTTATTAGCTTGATCGTCTTATGGGTCTACTCCCGGATGCTGATCTGGCACACCTACACTTCTCGGGACACACACGTCGAGGAGAAGCAGGAAGCGCCTGAACTGCGGACTTACGTCGTACCGGGATACTCAAAGGAGGAGTCTGATGACAGATCTAATCTACATTTTGCTTGCTGCAGCGTTCTACGCAGCGAGCGTCTGGTTCGTGCGCGGCATCGACAGGCTATAGGTGGGAGTCGATGAACCCTGAATACCTGATTAATGGCCTCATCGCACTCGCTACTTTGTCCTATCTTGGCTATGCTCTCTTGCGACCAGAGAGGCTGTAGAGCACATCATGGCAAGCTCAATCCATTTTGGTATACTGCAGATCGCTGCATACTGCTTATTGCTCCTGCTGCTGATAAAGCCGTTGGGAGCATATATGGCCCGCATTTTTCAAGGCGAGAGAACATTGCTCAGCCCCGCCTTTGCGCCTGTGGAGAAGCTGATATATCGCCTGTGCGGGATTGCCCCCAACAGAGAAATGCGCTGGACAACCTATTGCATCGCGTTGCTCGCATTCAACTTCGTCGGATTCTTGCTTCTCTATGGAATTCTGAGGCTGCAACATGTGCTGCCACTTAGTCCGATGAAGCTGCCTGGAATGCCTCCGGACCTTGCGTTCAATACGGCGGTCAGCTTCGCTACGAATACCAACTGGCAAGCATATCCAGGAGAGTCGACCGCCAGTTACTTCTCCCAAATGGTCGGACTCACATTCCACAACTTCGTATCTGCTGCCACGGGAGTCGCGATGGCGGTGGCCGTATTCCGAGGTTTCGCTAGGCGGTCGGCTGGCGAGATTGGGAACTTCTGGGTGGACATGACGCGGTCATGTCTGTACGTGCTGCTGCCGCTGTCTCTGGTTCTGTCGCTGTTTCTTGTGTCGCAGGGGGTGATCCAGAACCTTTCGCCTTACACGACTGCATCGACGGTTCAGGGAGCAAGCCAGACTATCCCGAACGGCCCAACAGCATCCCAGGTCGCGATAAAGCAGCTAGGAACAAACGGCGGAGGATTCTTCAACGCCAACTCCGGCCATCCGTTTGAGAATCCGACACCGCTATCCAACTTCGTGGAGATGCTGGCGATACTGCTGATACCCGCTGCTCTGACCTACACATTCGGGCGTTTCGTCGGTAATCAGCGCCAGGGTTGGGCGTTGTTCGCGGCGATGTTCTTGTTGTTCATAGTCGCGGTGGGGGCAGTCTACTGGAGTGAACAGTTGGGCAACCCAATCACTGCCGCAGCGGGAGTCGAAAGATCCGGCGGCAATATGGAGGGTAAGGAAGTAAGGTTTGGGATTGCCAACTCCGCTCTGTGGGCAGTCGCTACAACGGACGCATCCAACGGATCGGTCAACTCCATGCACGACAGCTTCACACCGCTCGGCGGTGGGGTACTGCTCCTCAACATCGGTCTTGGTGAAGTGGTGTTCGGCGGCATTGGAGTTGGCGTGATGAGCATGTTGGTCTTCGCAATTCTCGCCGTGTTCATTGCCGGACTGATGGTTGGGAGAACGCCGGAATACTTGGGGAAGAAGGTCGAGTCCAGGGAGATGAAGATGGCTATGCTGTCCGTTCTCTTCTTCGCGGCAACAGTGCTGTGTGTCACTGCGGTGGCTGTGGCGACGTCGGCAGGACTCGCGGGCAGGCTCAACACTGGGCCACACGGGTTCTCCGAGATACTATATGCCGCGCACTCCGCCGCGGGCAACAACGGCAGCGCGTTCGCCGGCCTGAACGCAAACACGCCTTTCTACAACACATTACTGGGAATCGCGATGCTAGTCGGACGGTACCTGGTCTACATACCGATACTGGCACTAGCAGGCTCAATGGCTGGAAAGAGGACTGTCCCGGAGACTAGCGGCACATTCCCAACCACAGGGGCGCTCTTCGTGGGGCTGGTGATCGGGGTCATTGTCATAGTCGGCGCACTAACATTCTTCCCTGCCTACTCATTGGGGCCAATAGTCGAACACTTCCTTGCGCGCACGGGTGGTGTCCTTTGAGGAGGCAGATAAGATGAACAGGAACGATGGAATCATGCCTAATGAAGACCACCATTCTCACAGCAAACGAAAGGCTATTCCCGCAGCCCCGATCATGAGGCAGGCGGTGGTGGACGCAGTCAGAAAGCTGGACCCCCGCAGCCTTCTTTCCAACCCCGTGATCTTCATAACCGAGATCGGCAGCGCCATCACGACATGCTACTTCGCAGCCGCACTTTTCACTGGAAGCGGCGCAGTGGGTTTCACGGGAGCCATTGCAGCCTGGCTGTGGTTCACCGTGCTGTTTGCCAACTTCGCGGAAGCCATGGCCGAGGGCCGAGGCAAGGCCCAAGCGGATTCCCTTCGGAGAATGAAGACTGAGACGATGGCTGCGCGGGTTGTCGGAGATCACGTAGAGATGGTCTCAGCAACGCAACTACGCAAAGGCGATGTTGTGGTGATTTCCGCGGGACAGATCATCCCGGGCGATGGAGAGGTTGTCGAGGGCATTGCCTCGGTAGATGAGTCCGCCATCACTGGGGAATCGGCTCCGGTAATCAGGGAAAGTGGAGGCGACAGAAGCGCGGTAACCGGCGGCACTAAAGTCCTATCCGACGAAATCAAAGTCAGAATCACCTCCGAGCCTGGCCAGACATTCCTCGACCGAATGATAGCGCTGGTGGAGGGGGCCGCGCGGCAGAAGACTCCCAACGAGATCGCCCTGAACATTCTGCTCGCCGGTCTGAGCATCATATTCCTGCTGGTGGTAGTGACACTTCAGCCTTTCGCCGTCTACGCAGGGACTTCAATACCAGTTCCAGTGCTGATTGCGCTGCTTGTGTGCCTGATCCCTACCACCATTGGAGGTCTTCTCTCGTCCATAGGAATCGCAGGGATGGACAGGCTTGTACAGCACAATGTGCTGGCGATGTCGGGTCGGGCAGTCGAAGCCGCTGGCGATATTCATACACTCTTGCTGGATAAGACCGGCACGATCACTCTCGGCAATCGCCAAGCAGCAGAGTTTCTGCCGGTGGACGGATTTGCCGAGATTGATGTTGCGGATGCGGCGCAGCTTGCCTCACTCAGTGATGAGACCCCGGAAGGACGGTCAATAGTTGTGCTGGCAAAGGACTACGGCTTCAGAGACCGGCACATCAGCCAGGTCGAAGCCGAGTTCGTTCCCTTCTCCGCGCAGACCCGAATGAGCGGCATCGACTGGAACGGAAGCCGAATTCGCAAGGGAGCTACAGACGCCGTGGAGGCTTGGGTAAAGGAGAACGGGGGAACCATCCCAAAAGGGCTCAAACCCGTCGTGGAGCGAATCTCAAACTCAGGCGGCACACCGCTGGTGGTGGCGCGGGACAAGGACACTATCGGAGTCATCCATCTGAAGGACGTGGTGAAGGGCGGAATCCGCGAGCGGTTCGACCAACTGCGGGCCATGGGGATTCGGACGGTAATGATTACGGGAGACAATCCTCTCACGGCAGCGGCTATAGCCAAGGAAGCAGGAGTAGACGATTTCCTGGCTCAGGCCACCCCGGAAACCAAGATGGAGCTTATTCGCAAGGAGCAGTCAAGCGGAAAGCTGGTTGCGATGACCGGCGACGGTACAAACGATGCCCCCGCTTTGGCTCAGGCCGATGTCGGCGTCGCGATGAACACCGGGACAATGGCAGCCAAAGAAGCGGGCAACATGGTGGACTTGGATTCCAATCCCACCAAGCTGATAGAGATTGTTGAGATAGGCAAGCAGCTTCTGATGACCCGCGGGGCTCTGACAACTTTCAGCATAGCAAACGATGTCGCCAAGTATTTCGCCATTATTCCGGCCATCTTCGTAAACGCATACCCACTCCTGGATAAGCTCAACATCATGCGTCTGCATAGCCCACAGAGCGCGATTATGTCGGCGGTCATTTTCAACGCTCTGGTGATTGTGGCGCTTATCCCACTCGCGCTTCGAGGGGTGAAATATCGCCCTGTGGGGGCGGCATCGCTGCTGCGCAGGAACCTGCTCGTCTACGGTCTCGGCGGACTGATTGCCCCGTTCATCGGGCTGAAAGTCATAGATCTCGCGCTGACGGCCATGGGCATGGCAGGATAAGGGGTTGAGTAGCATGGCAAGACAATTGATGATCGCGGTGAAACTTACTGTTGTTCTGAGTGTGCTTCTTGGTGTGGTGTACCCTCTCGCGGTGACCGGGATTGCTCAGCTTGCCTTCCCCGCACAGGCAAACGGCAGCCTGGTCGTGAGCGACGGCAAGGTCATCGGCTCGAGACTCATCGTACAGCCCTTTGACAAGAGTGAGTATTACCACCCAAGGCCATCAGCTGCCTTCAATCCGGATGCTAACGCGCGGCAGGACAGATGGGTCTCCGGCGGCTCGAACTTCGGCCCAACAAGCAAGGCGTTGCGTGATAGACTAGCCGGTGACGTAAAGAGGGAACTGGCCCTGAATCCTGGCCTCAAGCTCGGCAGCGTTCCGGCGGATATGGTCACTGCATCAGCCAGCGGGCTGGATCCACACATATCCCCCAGCAACGCCTTCGCCCAGGTCGCGCGTGTTGCGGCGGCGCGAGGCATGGATGACACAGCATTGAGAAAGCTGGTTCGCGCTCATGTGGAGAATCGGACATTCGGCTTTCTCGGGGAGCCGCGAGTGAACGTGCTGATGCTGAATCTAGAGCTTGATTCATTGACAGAGGGTTCTCGGAAATGACCTCGGAAGAACGCCAAGAGATAGACGCGCATGTAGCCAGGCAGCGGGGAAAGCTGAAGATATTCCTCGGCGCGCTGGCGGGCGTCGGGAAGACCTACAAGATGCTATCCGAGGCCCGGCGAAGGTTCTCGCGCGGGGAAAACATTGTGGTCGGGTTGGTGGAGACGCACGGCAGGCAAGGCACAGCCGAACTGCTCGAAGGCATGGAGCAGGTTCCGCTGAAACCCATCAAGTATCGCGACAAGACGTTCTACGAACTCGACACGGCGGCAGTGATTGCGCGAAGACCCGAATGGGTACTGATAGATGAACTCGCTCACACCAACATTCCAGGCACGGTCCATCCCAAGCGGTGGCAGAGCATTGAGGAGATCCGCGACGCGGGCATAAACGTGATCACTACTCTCAATGTCCAGCATGTGGAAAGCTTGAACGACGCAGTCCAGGAAATCACCGGAGTGCGAGTGCGGGAGACTGTTCCGGACTGGGTGATAGACACCGCGGACGAAGTAGAACTGGTGGACCTCACTCCGGATGCGGTGCTCAACAGGCTCAGACGGGGAGATATCTATAAAGATGACAAAGTCCCTCAGGCTTTGGCCAATTTCTTCCGCAAAGGCAATATAGTAGCGCTGAGGGAACTTGCGCTGCGGCTGACTGCGGAGGAGGTGGATGAACAGCTTCAGCACTATATGGAAGCGCACCGGATGCCCCAGGGCAAAGCTGCTCGTGAATCCATAGTGGTGTGCATTTCCCCACACGCTCGCGCGCTGAAACTTGTACGCCGTGGTTACACCCTTGCAAAGCGATACCAGACTGGGCTCCGCATCGCACTGCAATCTGCATCTTATGCGTGCTGATTGTCGCTTTCGCAAACATGAGGGGACTGCGGGAGTCGGGTGCTCTGTTCGCCCTCCCAACCTACACATTCATAGTGAGCCTTTTCATCCTGTGCATTGTGGGGTTCGTGAAGACATTCACTGAGCCGGTGCATCCGATAGTGCCGCTGGATTTCCCGATGCCCACGATGCATGTAATGGGCCTGTTCATCATCCTGAAGGCGTTTTCGAGTGGCTGCTCCGCTCTGACTGGAATCGAGGCTATTGCCAACGGGGTTCCGGCATTCAGGCCGCCGGAGTCCAAGAATGCCGCACTTACAATGTCCATAATGGCAGGCATCCTGGCCGTTCTGGTAATAGGCATTGCGTATCTAGGGCATATCTACCGCGCGCTCCCGGGGGCGTTTCTGATGGACTACAGCAAGGAAATGGCAAGTCTGCCAAACTTTGCCGCGCTCCAGCATCAGACACTCGTGTCCCAGATTTCTGAACAGGTCTTCCATCGGGGATGGTTCTACTTCCTGATTCAAGGGGCGACTACAGCTATCCTCATACTGGCGGCCAATACCGCATTTCAAGACTTCCCCAGACTCGGGTCCATTCTCGCAAAGGACCGCTATGCCCCGAGACAGTTGACGAGGATCGGTGACCGGCTGGTATTCTCAAACGGCATATTCCTGTTGTCCGGCCTCGCGATTGTTCTGCTGATACTCTTCCGTGGCGACACCCACTTGCTGATACCACTGTACGCGGTAGGCGTGTTTGTGTCGTTCACTCTCTCACAGTTCGGTATGTCGGTCCGCCAGAAAAGGCTGAAGCAGAGCGGGTGGCATTACCGATACGCACTCAGCATCATCGGTGGAACAGTAACAGGCATTGTTGCCACGGTGACAGTGGTCACGAAGTTCACTCACGGTGCGGTGATCGTCGTATTCCTCATACCTATTCTGGTCTTCATTTTCCGGAAGATCCATACCCACTATATCCAGTTAGGCGAGCAACTGAGGCTGACGGACGAGAACTATGTCGCTCCTGCCGCGGTCAGAACGACGTCGATTGTTCTGACCTCCGGTATCCACAAGGGCGTCCTTCCAGCGCTGGAATATGCCCGGACGCTGTCCCACGACTGCCGCGCGTTGTTTATAGATATGGATCCCGCTGAGACTGCCATAATAAAGGACCGGTGGGAGAAGTATGGTGTGGGCGTGCCGCTTGTGATCCTGCACTCGCAGTATCGCTCGGTGATCGGCCCTATAATGGAATACATCGAAGAGGCCAAGAATGAGCGGCCCAATCATATTATCACGGTGGTAGTGCCGGAGTTCGTGCCGCTGAAGTGGTGGCACAAGCTGCTCCATCACCAGTCAGGAATTCTGCTCAAACTGATGCTCATGTTCTATCCGGGGATTGTGGTGGTCAACTACCGGTACTATCTGGAGAAGTAGGCTCAGGGTTTCTTGCTCACTACTAGGACATTGTGCATGGGGAAGAACGGTTCGACCAGAAGCTTGCCTTCGGCGTAGAGAGAGCAGGAGACCCCGCCATCGAGGTTGATGGCATCGACGGCTCCGAGCTTGAGCATGATCTTTGAAAGCTTGCGCAGAGTGATTGGCTTCTTCACAGAGCACATAACAAGCTTCCCGTCACGGGTTGCCCCTACCGCCCCGCGCTTTGCTTCGATTTTACCAGCAGCGGGGCCGAAGCCATCGCTGGAGTAGTCTGTCTGGATAACGCCATTTCGCAGCAGCCTTGGGCCGCAGGCAATTCCCGAATTGCAGCCGCGCCAGTTGATTTTGCCGTTGCGTTTGCGTTCGCGAAAGACAACGGCGCCTTTGCTGTTGAAGCCTATCCCCTGTCTCTGCCCACCCCGGCTAACCACACGTCCATCTGCGACGATGTCACCCAGGGGCTTGTGATCCATATCCCAGTAGGTCCCGCCAATAACTGCCACGGCATTGGTTCGCTTCGCTATTGCCTCGATACGCTCGCCATTCTGCCGGTCTGTCGCGAGAACCGGGCGCACGTCATACTTGCCGGTCCTCAAATCAACGATGCAGTATGAACAATCTGACCTTGTGCCACTCTCCACTGACTTGGAGCCGGCAGCGACGGGGTGTTGGATCGCCACCAGGAATGTACCCGCTGCAACAACCACGCCCAGGACCACCAGAATCAGGAGCGAAATCCCGCTGCCCTGTCTCAACTGCATCCTCCAGCCAGTTCAATCAGCCTGCGCACAAGTCGAACGGGGTTGGGTGCAATCGCCTCGACCCTGCATCCCACACTCGTCGCGACATCCTCCAGAGTAACGTCATCAAGAAACACCCCATCCCGAAGCGCCACGGCAGGCACAAATACGATGTCGCCCAGTTCACGGCCATGTAATTGGTCGATGACGTCTCGCCCTGTCATAAGCCCAGTGACGGTCACGCTCTCACCGAACAGTCTGTTTTCGACTGGGACCACGCGGATGTCCAGCCCCTCACAACCGATGCTGCGTGCCCATTGCGCGAGAATAGGGGCAAAGAGTGCGCCGGAAATCAGCGTGACGCGAAGACTGCCCTTGAAGCTCTCATTGAGAATAGTTTTCGCTCGTCGCCCGCTGTCCAGGAAGCGTCTAACCATACCAACACCATTGCCCAGTTGCGCATATCCTTCGTACGTGGAGGAACTCGGAACCGGCTTGCCGGCCTTGAGGAAGAACTCGTCCGCCGCCCAAACGATCCGTGAGCCACGCTTCGCCAGAAGCCTCTTCTGTTCGCGGGCGACCAGTTCGAGAATGCTCTGTGCGTAGTCGCGGTCTATTTCGGGAATTGGCGTCTTGTTGCGTCGATGAGCAGTAAGCCCAACGGGAACCACTGCGATAGACTGCACGGCGGGGTGGCGCTTGGACAACTCCCGAATGGAGTCCAATAGGTAGTCACTATCGTTGATCCCGGGACACAGCACTATCTGGGTGTGCATTGTGATTCTGGCGATGGCGAGGTGGTCTATCTGGCCTAGAATCGATGGCGCATCGCGACCTAGCATTCTATGCCTGAGATCGTCGTCAACGGCGTGGACTGAAATGTAGAGGGGGCTGAGCCGCTGTTCGACAACCCGCTCCAACTCCGCCTGGCTCACATTGGCCAAGGTGACGTAGTTGCCGTGGAGGAAGGAGAGGCGGTAGTCATCGTCTTTGAGATACAGAGACTTCCTCAAGCCCTTTGGAAGCTGTTCCACGAAGCAGAACAGACACCGCGCTCCGCAGGTGCGGATGCCGTCGAATAGTTCGTCGGTGAACTCGACACCAAGCAAGGTGTCTGCGTCTTTTTCGATCTTGAATTGGTTAAGATGTCCACCCCGACTTACTGCGAGGGTGATGAACTCATCCGACACGAAGAACCGGTAATCGATGGAGTCGCGAAGCTCGTGGCCGTTGATGGCGACTATCTCATCGCCCGGCATAAGCCCTAGAGCTTCAGCCATGCCACCGCGCTCGATAGAGGATACTACGCCGCCCAACTAGCGGCCCTCCAGGAAGCGGGTGACTTCGCTGATGGTCCAGTCCGGAGTAGAAGCGCCGGCAGTCAGCCCGGCCACACTCACGCCCCCCAGCCACTCTTCTTTGATGTCAGAAACGGTCTCGATGTGGTAGGTGCGGGAATTGATCTCCCGGCAGATGTCGGCCAGTCGATTGGTATTCGCGCTGTTGAACCCGCCAACAACGAACATCGCGTCCACCTTTGGCGCAAGTTCCCTCGCGGCATTCTGCCGTTCGATGGTGGCGTAACAGATGGTGTTGTACGCCACGGTCTCGGAGGCTCTTTGAGCAATTGCCCCGACCACTTCACCGAACCGTTCGGGGGTTTGAGTAGTCTGGCTGACTACACCGACTTTGCCACCCTCGAAACACGCCGACAGCGCCGCCTCGGGGCTATTGAGCACCAATGCGCTATCCCCCGCCGCGCTGAGAATCCCCTTGACCTCACTGTGGCCCTCGTCCCCAACGATTGCCACCAGATACCCGCCCTGGGCAAGCTCGGCGGCTTTGCGGTGGACTATGGCAACGAAAGGGCACGTGGCGTCGATCACATTGAGACCCATTCCTCGGGCTCTATTGGCGAGTTCGTCCGGCACACCGTGGGAAGGCACTACAACGCTCCCCTCGCCCACCTCATCTAGCGTCTTCACGGCTTTCACACCGCGACCGCTCAGGGCGTCCACTACTTGGGGATTGTGAATAATCGGGCCTAGCGTGGCAATTCGCTCGCCTCCGGCCAAAGCCCCATCGACAATCTCCAAAGCCCGCTTGACACCAAAGCAAACACCGGCATGCTTTGCCAGGATCACTTGCATCCGACGCTCCCACCCCGAATCCGCTCCGCCACCACGTCACCCATCTCGCTGCAGGAGAGAACCTTGCACCCCGGGGTTTGTATGTCGGCGGTTCGGTAGCCGTCATTGAGAACGGACTCCACCGCTGATCTGATCATCACCGCGCCTTCGGGGGAGTTGCAGGCGTATCTCAGCAGCATTGCGGCTGTGAGAATTGTGGCTATCGGGTTGCAGATGTTTTGGCCCGCGATATCGGGCGCGGAGCCGTGGATCGGTTCGTAGAGGCCACCGTGCTCTGTGCCTATGCTGGCGGAGGGAAGCATGCCCAGCGACCCGGCCAGCATCGACGCCTCATCGGTCAGAAGGTCGCCGAAGAGGTTGTCTGCCAGGATTACATCGAATTGCTTCGGATTCCGCAGAAGCTGCATTCCGCAGTTGTCGGCGAGCATGTGAGTCAGTTCGATGTCCGGATACTCTTTGCCGACCTCGGTCACAACCTCGCGCCACAGCCGGGAGGTTTCCATCGCGTTGGCCTTGTCGACCGAGTGGACCTTGCCCCGCCGCCTGCGAGCCTGCTGGAAAGCGACGTGCGCTATCCGCGTGATCTCGCTCACACTGTAGGTGCAGGTGTCGACCGCGACAACTTCGCCATTCTCCTCGTGCCTACCCTTGGGTAGGCCGAAGTAGACTCCGCCGGTCAATTCGCGCACAAAGAGAATGTCCAGACCACCTTCCACTTTCTCCTGCTTCAGGCTGGAGGCGGCAGTGAGGGACTCAAAGACGACTACTGGTCGCAGGTTGGCGTACGCTCCCAGGGCTTTTCTCAGAGGAAACAAGCCGCCCGACTCAGGCCGCGCGGCGGCAGGCTGAAGGTTGTCCCACTTCGGCCCACCAACCGCCCCGAAGAACACTGCGTCACTTGCCAGAGAGAGCTCGAGCGTGTCTTTGGGCAGCGGCGTGCCCACTGCATCTATCGCTGCGCCGCCGATAAGGGCCTCGGTATATTCGAACGAGATTCCCAGCTTCCCGGCGGCGGCGTCAAGAGCCTTGATGCCCTGTGGTATTATCTCGGTCCCGACGCCGTCACCGGGGAGCACTGCTATCTTGTACTTCTTTGGGACCATACTACTTGCCAATCTTCGTTCTTGTGTAGTTCACCAAGCCCCCGACCTCGATCAACTGCTTCATGAACGGCGGGAAGGGCTTGGCCTGGAATGACTTGCCGGTGGTCACGTTTCTTATCGCACCCGTATCCAGGTCCACTTCAACAGTGTCGCCATTGGAGATTCCAGCCACCGCTTCCGGGCTTTCCAGAATCGGCAGACCGGTGTTGAGAGCATTTCGGAAGAAGATGCGGGCGAAGTTGTTGGCTATCACCACAGAAATTCCTGATGCCTTTATGGCGATAGGCGCGTGCTCGCGTGAAGACCCACAGCCAAAGTTATCCTCTCCGACCATCACATCACCCGGCTGGACTTTCTTCACAAACTCCGTGTCGATGTCCTCCATGGCGTGCGAAGCCAGCTCCTTGGGGTCAGTGCTATTGAGATACCGCGCCGGTATAATAACGTCAGTATCGACGTTGCTACCATATTTATGAACTCTGCCTTTGATCATTTTTGATGCTCCTTTTTATCACGAAAACACGAAAGGGAGAAAACACGAAAAAGAACTAGTTTACTATTCTCTTTATCGTCAGGGTCGCGCTGCTGAAATTCAGAAGCAGCCCGACTTTCGCCCCAGTTGCTCGGAGGTAGGATCTCACCTGAGCATAGTGAACATCCTCGAGTGCTTTCACTGCCTTGAGTTCTAGAACGAGGGCGTCTCCCACCATTATGTCGAGAACATGATTGCCCACGATCCTCCCGTCGTAGAAGACAGTGATCTGCTTCTGTGTCTCAAAGAGTATCCGGCGCTTCGCAAGCTCTATACACAATGCGTTCTCGTAGACTGACTCGAGGAATCCCGGCCCTAGCCGCTTATGCACCTCAATGGCCGCAGCTATGACTTCCTTGCTGCCATCCTCAAACTCAATACCTTTTCCGTCCTCTTTCGTGTTTTCCGTCTTTCGTGCTTTCGTGATTCCGTTCTCTAGTTCCTTTTCGTGATTCCGTCTTCTATTTCAGTTCCTCAGGGCTGGCTAGTCTTCCCAGTATCGCGGATGCGGCGGCTACTGCTGGGCCGGCCAGGTATACTTCTGATTGAACGTGGCCCATTCTGCCTACGAAGTTTCGGTTGGTTGTGGCGACTGAGCGCTCGCCTGCCGCCAGCACTCCCATGTGACCGCCGAGGCAGGGGCCGCAGGTCGGGGTGCTTACCGCCCCACCCGCTTCCACGAATATCTGCGTCAGCCCCTCTTTGATCGCCTGCAGGTATATCTCCTGGGTGGCGGGGATGACTATCAGCCGCACATCCGGGTGAACCTGATGGCCCTTAATAACTCCAGCCGCTATCCGAAGGTCTTCGATGCGGCCGTTGGTACAAGAGCCTATCACCGACTGGTCTATCCGCACATCCACGCATTCGCTGATGGGCTTGGCGTTCTCCGGCAGATGCGGGAAGCTGACTTGCGGCTCCATCTTGGACACATCGATCTCGATGATGTCTTTGTATTCGGCGTCGTCATCGCTATTGTATATAGCGAACTTGCGCTTGGCTCTGCCCTGAACGTAGCTCAGAGTCTTGGCGTCCGGGGCCATAATACCGTTTTTCGCGCCTGCCTCGATGGCCATATTGCACATGGTGAAGCGGCCAGCCATGTCCAGATCGTCGATAGCCTCGCCAGTGAACTCCATCGATGAGTACAGCGCGCCGTCCACGCCTATCTTGCCGATGGTGTAGAGGATCAGGTCCTTGCCGCCGACCCACTTGGGCATTTTGCCGGTGTAGACAAACTTGATCTGCTCCGGCACCTTCAGCCAGGTCTCGCCAACCGCCATCGCGCAGCCCAGGTCGGTGCTTCCGACCCCGGTCGAGAACGCTCCCAAAGCGCCGTAGGTGCAGGTATGGGAGTCTGCGCCGATGATGGCATCACCCGGCAGCACCAGGCCCTCATCAGGCAGCAGAGTATGCTCAATACCCATCTTCCCAATCTCGAAGAACCAGGTGATATTGTGCTTCCTGGCAAAGTCGCGCAGTATCTTCACCAACTCCGCCGACTTGATGTCTTTGTTGGGGGTCGAGTGGTCAGGCACCAGGGCGATTCTGTCTTTGTCCCAGACTGTCGCTGCTCCCAGCTTCTCGAACTCCCGAATGGCGATAGGCGCAGTGATATCATTCCCCAGCACCATGTCCAGCTTCACCGTGATCAGTTCCCCCGGCTCCACCCTCTCCTGACCGCAATGCGCCGCCAGTATCTTTTGTGTGATTGTTTGTTTCATTTAGACTCCTCTTTCGATATTCCGGTAGTGTTAGCGGTTCACTCCCACACCACGTGATCGCCAACGTCCGATACTCTTACCTAGGTAAAACCAGGGCATAGTCGCCGCAGCAAAAACGGCGAGTTCCACGATCAGCCCGACTACATTTCGTGGCTGACGCATAAAAAATGAGGCGACAGGAATGACAACTATGAACCAAATCAGGCCGTTTGTGACCGCGCTGCGAGCTGTAGGTGTCCAGCCAGAATCACTCCAATGCAAGCCGATAAGAAAACTGGTCACGGCAAAAAGCAACAGTATTCCGATCATCATAATATACGGCGCATAGGCAGGAAGCACAACCGCCACCACTGCTGTCGGAACAGCGAACGCCGCAAAATACAGAAGCATTTGTACTGTAGGATTGCCCTTGCCCGCGCCAACACCCGCATCATTCTCGCCCATCTTGGACCCTCCAACTAGCTAATCGTCGATTGCTACGCCCTGATGGGTGGCGATTCGGAAATCGCCACCCATCGATGATGGTCCTCACCGACTGAACACCCTGCTCCTCGACATGTAGAGCACGACTCCCTCTACAATGAAACCGAACAGAGGGAAGACCACCACTGCCCACAGGAAATTGGCTGTTGCGCCCACTAACACTATAGTCCCGGCAGCCAGAACGCCCGCATAGATCATGGCTAGTCTGTAGGCCATGATTGGCCGCAGCACCCCCAACACAGTCAGTATCAGCGACGGCAGTGCGCCAATAGCCAGAATCCAGTACCCTAGGTCGGGTCCTATTTCATTCTGTGCTACAGGCCTCGCCAGCAAGCAGCCCCACGCTGTCAGAATAACCGTGTAGAAGACGTGCCAACCAACGAACTTCCTATCGAACCGTGGCCTCGCGGCCTGTTCCACGCTTTCCATTGCAGGTCCTTCCCTACAGCGTCACCTTCTCAACTCCGCTGTCGCCGTTTTCTCGTCTTTCTTGCTGGTAGACCAGCTTGTTGATCGCGTTGATGTAGGCTTTGGCGCTGGCTTCCACTATGTCCAGGCTGGTGCCGTGGCCGGTGTATATCCTGTCCTGGTCGCTGATCATCTTCACCGTCACATCAGCCAGCGCGTCCGTGCCGCCGGTGACCGACTTCACGGTGTAGTCCGCCAGGGTATACTTGGCGCTGACCATCTTGTCGATTGTCTTGTATACCGCGTCCACGGAGCCGACGCCCATGCCTGCCTTTATCGTGTCGCCATCGGCCGTCTTCAGCCTTATAGTGGCAGTTGACACACCTTCCAGCGTGGTCATTACCGTCATGTAGCTCAGTTCGTACTTGGTTGGCGCGGTGTAGACCTCGTCCGCCACTATGGCCTCGATGTCCTCGTCGAAGATCTCTTTCTTCCGGTCTGCCAGTTCCTTGAACCGCACGAACGCCTTGTCCAGGTCAGCCTTGCTCAGATGGAATCCCAGAGTCTTCAGCCGCTCCTCGAACGCGTGCCGGCCGGAATGCTTGCCCAGGACCAGTTTGGTCTCTGTGAAGCCGACAGACTCAGCATCCATGATCTCGTATGTCCGGCGGTCTTGCAGGACTCCGTGCTGGTGAATGCCGGCTTCGTGTCGGAACGCGTTAGCGCCGACTATGGCCTTGTTCACCTGCACATCAAGCCCCGTGATGTTGCTGACCAGCCTGCTGGCGGGGATAATCTCCTTGGTGTAGACGCCGGTCTTCGCGCCGTAGATGTCCGCGCGAGTGTTCAGCGACATAACCACTTCTTCCAGAGAGCAGTTCCCCGCGCGCTCGCCGATGCCGTTGATAGTACACTCCACCTGCCCCGCGCCCTCAGCCACCGCCGCCAGGGAGTTGGCGACAGCCAGCCCCAGGTCATTGTGGCAATGAACGCTGATGACGCAGTTCTTGATGTTGGGCACGCGCTTAAACAGGGTGGCGATCATTTTGCCGTATTCCTGAGGCACTCCGTACCCCACTGTGTCCGGCACGTTCACAACAGTCGCGCCCGCATCGATTACAGCCTCGACAACCTGGCACAGGTAGTCGATGTCGGACCGCGACGCGTCTTCTGCGGAGAACTCGACTTCTTCGCAGTAGCCTTTGGCGTGCTTGACTGCCGCAACTGCCAGCTCCAGAACCTGTTCCCGAGTCTTCTGCAGTTTCTTCTCGATGTGCAGGTCGCTGGTCGCGATGAACGTGTGGATTACCGGCTTCTTGGCATACTGCAGTGCTTCCCACGCGCGGTCGATGTCCTTGGTGCTCGCGCGGCACAGGCCAGCCACGGCCGGTCCCTTTATCATCTCCGAAACGGCCTTCACCGCCTCGAAATCGCCGATGGATGAGATAGGGAAGCCCGCCTCGATGACGTCGACTTTCAGCCTCGCCAGAGCGCGCGCAACTTCCAGCTTCTCAGCTATGTTCATGCTGGCTCCGGGGCACTGCTCCCCATCGCGCAGCGTGGTATCGAATATCCGTATTCGCCTTGCCATTTTGTTTTCCTCCTGTTGAGAGGTTGTCGATAGGACACCCCTCACCCTGAGCCCTTTCGCAGCCCCGCTTCGCTAAGGGCTGCTTGCGGGCAGCGCCTCTCCCGCAAGGGGAGAGGGGACGACTTCATCGTCGCCCAAGCATCTTCTTCTGCGCACAGGCGTCCGGTACAAGTACAGCCCGGCACACCTGGGGGCGCCGGGCTGTTGAGAGACTTTTCTTACTTCTCCGGTATTCTTACCGGGGGATTAGCCCTTCTTGGTTTTGATCCAGGGCATCATCTCTCTGAGTCCAGCGCCTACTTCCTCTATAAGCTCGCGGTCGGCTCTCCTGCGGGACGCGTTGAGGGTGGCTTTCCTTGCCTGGTTCTCAAGGATCCACTCTCTCGCGAACTCGCCGGACTGGATCTCCTCAAGGATAATCCGCATCTCGTCCTTCACGTCCTCGGTCACCACTCTTGGCCCGCGGGTGTAGTCGCCATACTCGGCAGTGTTGCTGATCGAGTATCTCATGTAGCTCATGCCGCCCTCATACATGAGGTCGACGATAAGCTTGAGCTCGTGCAAGCACTCAAAGTACGCGATCTCAGGCTGGTAGCCGGCTTCCACGAGAATATCGAAGCCCGCCTTCACAAGCGCGGTAGCTCCACCGCAAAGCACGGCCTGCTCGCCGAAGAGGTCCGTCTCGGTCTCTTCCTCGAAAGTCGTCTCAAGTATGCCGACCTTCGCAGCGCCGATTCCCTTGCCGTAAGCAAGCGCGATGTCCTTGGCCTTACCACTGGCATCCTGATAGATAGCGATCAGCGCGGGAACTCCGGCGCCTTCGGTGTAGACTCTGCGCACCAGGTGGCCAGGGCCTTTGGGCGCAACCATGATCACGTCCACGTTCTTGGGCGGGATTATCTGGCCGAAGTGGATGTTGAAGCCGTGCGAGAAGATCAGCACCTTGCCGGCTGTCAGATTCGCTTCGACTTCGTTCTTGTACACTATCGGCTGGGTTTCGTCCTCGGTAAGTATCTGGATCAGGTCGGCCTGCTTGCTGGCCTCCGACGCGGACACGGGCTTGAAGCCGTGCTCGATGGCTATCTTCCAGTTATCGCTCCCAGGGAGATCAGAAACAATCACTTCAACTCCGCTGTCGCGCAGGTTCTGAGCCTGGGCATGGCCCTGGCTTCCGTAGCCAATGATCGCTACTTTCTTTCCCTTGAGTAAGTCCAGATTCGCGTCTTTGTCGTAATACACTTTTGCCGGCATGTTTTTCCTCCATTGGATTGCATTGGCGCTCTAATACCAATGACTTGGTTGTTTTTTGCTGCTAGAGTTTCTTCTCGCTGTACCACTTTGCCGCTTTCGACACGGCAACACCAAGCGCCGCTCCCAGCAGCGCAAACAAACATAATCGGGCAAGCAAGCCTGGCGCAGAGTCAAAGCCGACCGCGTCAGTGAAAGCGTTGTGAGCTATCCACAACACAAAGACCAACGTGCCGCTCAACCCGAGCGCCAGTCCTGCCACCATTCCTCTCGCCAAAGACCGCCTGACCGCGCCAACAACTGCACCCGCAGCTAATCCCACGACAGGCCCCAGCACGGCCAGCCAAACCAAAGCGATATTGACTGTGTTTTCGTCAACCAGTTGTTTCAACTTCATCCAGCGCCGTTCGCGCTCCTCGTGACATGGCTATCTTGCCCGTGCGGACAACTTCTCGTATGCCGTACGGGTTCAGCATCGACTCGATGGCGTCGATCTTGTCGACGTTACCGGTCACCTCGATGGTGAATGTAGTATCGCTCACGTCGATAATCTTCGCGCGGAAGATGTCGACGATCTGCATTATCTCCATCCGGTTGTTCGCGACCGCGTTGACCTTGATCATCGCCAGTTCGCGCTCCAGGATCGGGATCTCGCTGTAGTCGATGACGTTGATCACGTCGATGAGTTTGTCCGTCTGCTTGCTGATCTGCTCCAGCACGGCGTCATCGCCACTGACCACGATAGTCATGCGGCTGATGCTCGGGTCGTTGGTGATGCTCACCGCGAGGGACTCTATGTTGAACCCACGTCTGGCGTACAGCCCCGAGACTCTGGCTAACACACCGGGTTTGTTCACAACCAGCGCGGTAATGGTATGCTGCATTTTTCTGCCGTTACTGCCCATTTCCATCCTCCTGGCCCGGTCTGTTGACCATCATTTCCTCAATGCTTCCGCCCGCCGGTATCATCGGGAACACGTTTTCCTCAGGCGAGGTCCTGAAATCCATCAGCACCGGCCGGTCGTTGATCTCCATCGACCGCCTCAGCGCAGGCTCAACATCCGACATCTTTTCGATAGTGATGCCGACCGCCCCGTACGCCTCAGCCAACTTCTCGAAATTCGGCTGGTGGGATATATCCACTCCTGAGTAACGCTTGCCCCAGAACAGGTCCTGCCACTGCCTCACCATACCCAGGAAGCCGTTGTTCAGCAGCACGATCTTGATCGGCAGCTTGTGCTCCACGGCCGGAGCCAGTTCCTGCAGGGTCATCTGGAACCCGCCGTCCCCGCAGATGACGAACACCTGCCGGTCCGGGCAGCCGACCTGCGCGCCAAATGCCGCCGGGAAGCCATACCCCATCGTGCCTAAGCCGCCACTCGACAGAAACGTCCTCGGTGTCCGCGTCTTATAGAACAGAGCGGCCCACATCTGGTTCTGGCCTACGTCTGTAACCACAATGGCATCGTCGTTGGCCATCTCAGACAGCATGTTGACTACACACTGCGGCATTATGCAGCTATCATCCACCGGACACACCAGCGCGTAGTCCTTGCGCCACTGCATGATCTGCTCGTTCCAGTCGCTCTCCGGCTTGGGCTGGACCCTCTCCGTCAGCATTGCCAGCGCCCGCTTGCAGTTGCCTATAATCGACACATCCACGTGGACAGTCTTGCCGATCTCGGCCGGGTCAACGTCCATGTGGATCACTTTCGCCTTCTTGGCGAACGCCGCCAGCTTACCGGTGACCCTGTCGTCGAACCTGGCGCCCACCGCTATCAGCAGGTCGCACTCGTGGACCGCGTGGTTGGCGTAGGCTGTTCCGTGCATCCCCAGCATCCCCAGAGAGTGCGGATGGTTCTCCGATATCGCGCCTTTTCCCAGCAGCGTGTTGGCAACCAGGATATGGGTCTTCTCCGAGAGCTTTGTCAGTTCCTCTGATGCCCCCGCCGATATGACTCCACCGCCCGCGTAGAGCACCGGCCTCTCGGCCTTGGCTATCAGTTCGGCAGCCGCTTCTATGTCGGCAGTCTTGATCTCGCGATACGGGACGTATCCCCTCACCGACACTTCCTTCACCGGCTGGTAGTCTACACTCTGCAGCGACACGTCCATCGGTATATCCACCAGCACGGGGCCAGGTCGGCCGGTCGTGGCAATGTACATCGCCTCGGCAATGGTCCTTGCCAGGTCTGCGGCGTCTTTCACCAGGAAGTTGTGCTTGGTAATGGGCATCGTTATGCCGGTTGTGTCTGCTTCCTGGAAAGCGTCCTTACCCAGCGCTATGGTCCGCACCTGCCCGGTAACCGCCAGCATTGGAATGGAGTCCATGTAGGCATTGGCCAGTCCTGTTACCAGGTTGGTCGCGCCTGGGCCGGACGTGGCAAAACACACACCCAGCTTGCCGGTTGCCCGAGAGTAACCCTCGGCGGCGTGCGCGGCGCCCTGCTCGTGGCGCATTAGTATGTTGCGCAGGTCGTGCGCCTCATACAATGCGTCGTAGATGGGGATCATCACCCCACCCGGTATTCCGAATATCACTTCCACCCCGCCGTCCACCAGGGAACGGATCAAGGCTTGTGCACCTGTCATTTTCACTTTAGTCAGCCCTTTCTGTGCAAAAGTAGTGTTACCTGTGACAGTTCTATTGGAAGGTTATCTCTTCCCCTCACCCCAACCCTCTCCCCGGATGCCGGGGAGAGGGAGCGTTTGGTCGACAGAACTGTTGCTGTTACTCGACTATCGCTCCTTTTGCGGCTGATGATACGAGTCTGGCATATCTAGCCAGGTAACCGGTCTTCACCCTTATCTCAAAAGGTTTTGCCTTGGCTCTGCGATCGGCAATCTCGGCGTCCGACAGCTTCACGTCCATTGTCTTGTTCGGAATGTTGATGCTTATCACATCTCCGTCCTTCAAGAGGCCAATCACGCCTCCCGATGCGCCTTCCGGCGAGACATGGCCGATGGCCGCACCGCGCGTGGCCCCCGAGAACCTGCCGTCCGTTATGAGGGCGATGTCCTTGCCCCAGCCCATCCCGGACACTGTCGCCGTGGCTGTCAGCATCTCCCGCATACCAGGTCCGCCTCGCGGGCCTTCATTGCGGATCACGATGACCTCGCCTTTGACTATCTTGTCCGACAACAAAGCGGCTACAGCGTCGTCCTCGCACTCGAACACATGCGCCGGTCCCTCAAAGACCAGAGCTTCGGGCTCGACTGCCGACTGCTTCACAACCGCGCCGTCCGGGCAGAGATTACCTTTGAGTATAGCCAGACCACCCTCGGGGTGATATGGCCTGTTTATCGGATGGATGACGTCCTCATCCCGGATTCTGACACCCTCGAGGTTCTCCCCGAGAGTCTTGCCGGTGGCCGTCATCACAGACAGATCAACCAGTCCCTTTTTGCTCAACTCGTTCATCACCGCCATCACGCCGCCAGCTTCGTTGAAGTCCTGCATGTGGTGAATCACCTGTTTCGCAGGATCCGGCGACGGATGCGCTATGGCCGGGCTCAGGGTAACGAGATGCGGCGTGGCCGCACTCACCTCATTGAACATATCCAGCCTGAATTCCACGCCTGCTTCGTGCGCTATCGCAGGCACGTGCAGGGTGGTGTTGGTGGAACACCCCAGAGCCATATCGACGGCGAGCGCGTTCTTGAACGCCTGAGGGGTCATCACATCGCGCGCCTTCACTCCGGCTCTGAAGAGGTCCATCACCTTCATGCCCGCGTGCTTAGCCAGCCGAATTCGGGCAGCGTGCACTGCGGGAATAGAACCATTACCAGGCAAGCCCATACCCAGGGCTTCGGTGAGGCAGTTCATAGAGTTGGCGGTGAACATGCCCGCGCAGCTTCCGCAGCCGGGGCACGCGCTGTCTTCCATCTCGGCCATATCACACTCCGTGATCTTGCCGGATCTCAGCGCGCCCGCAGCCTCGAACATCTGCGTCACCGATATATCTTTGCCCTTGAACCGACCAGCCAACATAGGCCCGCCGCTGATTACCACTGTCGGTATGTTCAGCCTGGCGGCAGCCATCAACATGGCAGGGATGATTTTGTCGCAGTTGGGGATCAGCACCAGGGCATCGAACGCGTGGGCTTTCATCATGCACTCTATGGAGTCGGCGATAATTTCCCGCGTAGCCAGGGAGTACTTCATGCCCTCGTGGCCCATGGCGATTCCGTCGCAGACACCTATTACCCCAAACTCCATGGGGGTGCCACCTGCTATGCGAACGCCGGTCTTGACCGCCTCGGCAATCTTGTCCAGGTTGATGTGGCCGGGCACAACCTCGTTCCAGGAGTTGGCAATGCCAACCAGCGGGCGATACATCTCTTCATCGATATAGCCCATCCCCTTCAGCAAAGCTCTATGCGCAGCTCTCTCAGGCCCCGTTCTCACAACATCGCTTCTCATAACAAAACACTCCCCGTTGAGAAATCAAACCCCATCACGCAACGCCAATGACCTAACAAAAATGCCTCAGTCCGTGTAGGGACGAGAGGCATTGCGTGCTCGTGGTACCACCCTTGTTCAGCCAGGCGCACATGCGCCAAAGCTCTCAAGTGCGCTTTAACGGGCGCTCCCGGGTCGGCTTACTTGCGCCGATACAATTTCGGCGGGTTCAGCTTTCAGCTCAGGGGTGAGATTCGGATACGCCGGTGCCCCGCTTCTCAGCTACCGCGGGTCTCTGTGGCCACCTGCACGCGCCTACTATCCCCTTCATTGCTTTTGGGGTATTGAATTGTGCCCCAATATTATCATATTGTGAATGGGTTAGTCAAACTTCGTTCCGAGTTCCGGGTTCGGAGTTCCGAGTTGAGAAACTGCGGAGCCATTCCGAATCACCCGCACTTCCGCGGCGACCAGGGTCGCTATGAGCACTATCAGCGGGGCGGGGCTGGGGTCTGTAAGGCCGGTCACAGCTTGCCACGCGCCAAGTGGAGGGTTGAGTTCGGGAGAGTCTATGAGCAGCAGTTGAGCGACTGCGGCTCTGGCAAGCACCGCCCCGGCCGCCATCAGGATCGGAACAGCAATGGCCACAAATATCCGGGGTTTCTTCTTCCACAGGCGCGCCATCACCCCACCCGCCCCGAGACCAAACAGCACAGCGGCAGGCAGCATGAGGTATCCCAGGAACTCAGCGCCCCACCCCGCGCAAGCCCCCAGCAACAACGCCGCCAATAGTCTGTATGTTTCTTTGAGTACTCTCATTTTGGCTTGATGGTTTGATAGTTTGATGGTTTGATGGTTGAGCTCCAATCGACTGTCGACTGTGGACTGATGACCGCCAACTCCCGACTCACTACAACAGTTTCTGCAACTCATTCAGCCTGTTCAGGGCCTCTATTGGGGTTAGGGTGGAGATGTCTAGTTTCTCCAGTTCGGTTACTACCGCGTGCTTTTCGCCCTGGAAGAGATTGAGTTGTAACACGCTGGCCTTTTCTTTGATCTTGAGTTTCTTGCCCGGCAGGTTGGTGTTTGCGCCTTTCGTTTCCAGGTCTTTGAGGATTTCCTTGGCGCGCTCGATAGTCTGCTGGGGCAGGCCCGCGAGACGCGCTACCTCTATGCCGTAGCTCTTGTCGGTGCCGCCGGGGACTATCTTCCGCAGCCAGACTATCTTGTCCTTTTCCTCGCTCACCGCTATCCGGTAGTTCTTCACCCCTGCAAGCTGCTTTTCAAGCTCGTTGAGGTGGTGGTAGTGGGTGGCGAAGAGGGTGCGCGCGCCGAGTTGGTTGATCTGCTCCGCCACTGCCCAGGCTATGGAGAGGCCGTCGTAAGTCGAGGTGCCTCTGCCTATCTCATCGAGGACTATCAGGCTGCGGGTGGTGGCGTTGTTGAGGATGCTGGCGGTCTCGTTCATCTCCACCATAAAGGTGCTCTGGCCGCTGGCTAGTTCGTCGTGAGCGCCGACGCGAGTGAATATGCGGTCAACCACTCCAATCGAAGCCGATTCCGCGGGGATAAAGCTTCCCATCTGGGCGAGCAGCGTGATGAGGGCGACCTGCCGCAGGTAGGTGGATTTGCCCGCCATGTTGGGGCCGGTGATTATAAGAAGTTGGTCGGCGGAGCAGTCGACGCGGGTATCGTTGGGGACAAAGCGCTCCTGGATGTAGTGCTCGACCACCGGGTGACGGCCATTCCTGATGATAATCTCCTCACCATCGTTCACTTCCGGCTTCACGAAGGCCTTGCTCACTGCCACTTCAGCGAGGCTCGCAAGAACATCCAACTCAGCCAAAGCGCGAGCCACGGCTATCACCTTCAGCGACTCATCAGCCACTTTGCTCCGAATCTCCTTGAAAAGCTCATACTCAAGCTCGGCGGCTTTGTCGTCGGCTCCGAGGATCTTGGCTTCCATTTCCTTGAGGGCCGGGGTGACGTAGCGCTCGGCGTTGGTGGTGGTCTGCTTGCGGATGTAATCTTCGGGAGCGAGGTGGACGCTGGACTTGGAGATCTCGATGTAATAACCGAACACCGAGTTGTAGCCCACCTTCATATTCTTGATACCGGTACGCTCGCGCTCCTCTGCCTCCATCGATGCGATCCACTGCTTGGCGTCGGTAGAAGCCGAGCGGAGTTCGTCGAGTTCGGCGTTGTAGGCTTTGGCGATCATCCCGCCTTCACGAAGCAGCATTGGAGGCTCAGGGACGATGGAGGTATCGATGAGTTCGACCACCCCACCAAGGTCGTCCAACCCGGCGGCGAGCGAACTCAGCTTCTGGGAATGGACATTCTTCAAGGCGTCGCGTATCGCCGGGAGTTTCTTGAGCGAGAGAGACAGGCCGACCAGATCCCGGGCATTTGCGCTTTCAGCCACTATTCGCGACATAAGCCGCTCAATGTCCTGCACACCACTCAAGCAGCCTCTGAAATCATCCAGCATTATCTTTGACTGGGTGAACTCTTCGACCGCATCCAGCCGGGCATTGATCTCTTTCACATCCAGCAGTGGTTGGTCGAGCCATTTGCGAAGCTGCCTGCCGCCCATTGCGGTCCTGGTCTGGTCCATCACCGAAAGCAGGCTCGCGCCCCGGTTGTCCATCGACATCGATTGCGTCAACTCCAGGTTGCGCCGGGCTGCCGCGTCCAGGACCATAAAGCCGGTGGTGGAGTAGATTGAGAGAGAAACAACTGCTTGAAGCGAACCTGCGTTGGTCTGGCGCATGTAGTCCAGAGCGGCGGCGGCGGCTTCGACTGCCACCAGCAGTTCCTCCGCGCCGAAGCCCCGGAGGCTGTCTGTGTGGAAGTGGTCGCAGAGAATCTGCTTGGCGGGCTTTGCGAAGAATCCGGAATCCACGCGGGGGGTGATTGCCGCCCCACAGGCTCGTTTCACAGGCTCCGCAAGGTCCATGTCCATCTCCGACAACAGTACCTCCGCGGGGGCAAGCCGCGCGATCTCCTCCAGAAGCTTCCGCGAGGCTTCCTTGCCGGTGATCTCCGTGGCCGCGAACTCGCCGGTGGAAATGTCGACCACCGCCAGACCGTAGGCATCCGGGGCGCTGGCTACCGCGAGCAGGTAGTTGTTGGACTTGGCCTCCAGCATGCCATCTTCCATCACAGTGCCGGGGGTGACTACTCTGGTCACGCCGCGCTTCACGAGCGTTTTGGTCTTCTTGGGGTCCTCGAGCTGGTCGCACACCGCCACCCGGTAACCCTTGGCGATAAGCCGGGCGATGTAGCGGTCGGCGGCGTGGTGAGGCATCCCGCACATCGGCACGTCCGCAGCGTAGCCCTGAGACCTGGATGTAAGGACTATCTCCAGTTCCCGCGAGGCAGTCACGGCGTCATCGCCGAACAACTCATAAAAGTCGCCCATGCGGAACATCAGCAGCACATCAGGGTACTCAGCCTTGATCGCCTGATACTGCGACACCATGGGAGTGATTTTCTTAGCGTCCAATCAGAAACTCCTGGGTTACGTAATTACGGAAGCGCGAAAGAGAAACCAAAAGCAATCACGAAAGCACGAAAGTACGAAAACACGAAAAAGAACGAGAGCAGAAAACCAGAAATAGACGAAAGCCAGAAAGGGAACAACTACCACGGTGTTTCGGGATTTGAGGACGGGACTACATAGCCGCCGCTAGAAAAACCAGCCCTCAACCCGTCCGGAAATCCCGAAACAGTACTTCCCATGCGAAGCACCAAATCTCAGCGTCTGCCCGCCTGCCAACGTCTCAACCGCTCGGCGAGAGTCAAAGGGAATCCAGAATGAACGAGCGTATCGTACATATCTTTGGCCAGATAGTAGTTTCCTCTCGCGAACACCCCTGCCGCTTCTGACCGGAATTCATCGCGGAATGCCTCATCTCTTAGCTTATTCGGCAGACCGCTCCAATACTCGCGCCGTTGCTTCACCTTTGCGAGGATCTCTCTCCAGGGCTCGGGAGTTCCGCGAGTCAGTGGCTCACAGAAGGCTCTGAACGTCTCACAAAGCCAGCACACTCGATCTCTGACGCCCTCGTACGTATGTGCTGGAGACCGAGTGAGAAAGACGTAGTTCGGGTCAATGGCATCCACGACCTCATCAAGGTTCAGCGACGTCGTGAGCACGCCGGGGTTGTCGGCATGCCCCCAAGTTCGCGGATACCATCCATGCCAAGGGGCATCAGCAGTCGGCCACGTCAGCGACAGGTACGATCTGTAGTCCTGTTCGATCATGAAGGTAAGCACGCAGGCCTTTGACTCGAGCACTGTCCCTCAGTCGCGTACCTTCGGAGCTTGAAACCCCAGTGTCTTGAGGTGGATCTCGTAGCACTCACACACCGCCTGATAGAACAGGTCCATCCTCCTCGGCATCGTTTGCATGGCCAACTAATCCTTTCTCCTGCGTCCTACGCCACGAATACTGAGCCACGAGATCCCCACGCCTAATGATAGTAACACTCCCCCACGAACCCGTAAAGGTGGCCCTCGGTCACCGTCACATCCACCATATCCCCCTCCCGCGCGGCGCAGGTTGGGAAGTTTACTGTTTTGTTCTGGCGGGTCAGGCCGGTTTGTCGGTTGGGGTCTCTTGGGCTGTTGCCCTCTACCAGCACTTGGAAGGATCGCCCGATGGCTCCGTTGTTGATCTCGCAGGTGATTGCGTTTTGCACGGCGATGAGTTCCCGCAGGCGGGAGTTCTTCTCGGCGTCGGATACCTGGTCCTCCATCTTGGCGGCGGCGGTCTTGGGGATGGCGTCGAATGCAAACATAAACGCCGCGTCGAACCGGACTTCCTCGGCAAGGCTCATTGTGTTCTCGAACTGCTCCCGGGTCTCTCCGGGGAAGCCCACGAGGAAGTCTGTGGTGATGCATATCTCAGGCACGGCGGCTCGCAGGGCGGCGATTCGCTCCAGGAGGCGCTCGCGGGTGTATTTGCGGTTCATGCGGGCCAGGACTGCATCATCCCCCGATTGCACCGCCAGATGGATATGCTCGCAAACCTTTGGCAGGTCCCGCATAGCCTCGATCAGGCGGTCGGAAAGGTCTTTGGGGTGGCTGGTGGTGAACCTGATTCGCTCAAGGCCTGAGATGTCGTTCAAGCGCGCCAGCAGGTCGGCGAAGTCAGGTTTGTCTTCCAGAGTCGAGCCGTAGGAGTTCACATTCTGGCCCAGCAGGGTCACATCCTTGCAGCCATTGCCGGCAAGTTGCGTGATCTCATCGATGATGTCCACAACAGGCCTGCTGCGCTCTCTGCCACGGGCGTAGGGGACAACGCAGTAGGAGCAGAAGTTGTCGCAGCCATACATCACAGGCACAAACCGCTTCAGCGCAGGGGTTTCTCTGCCGACTCTCGGCGCAATGCCGTCTTCTTGGCCCTGTGGCAGATACAGCGAAGACACCGGGCGGCGCTCCTCATCTATCTGGCGGATTATCTCCGGGATGGTGTGAATCTGGCCGGTTCCGACCACGAAATCGATGAACGGCCTGCTCTTTCGCACGCTTTCCCCCACCCTCTGGGCCATACACCCGCACAACCCGATCAGGAGGCCCGGTTTCTCTTCCTTGAGCACCCGAAGCTCGCCCAGCTTGGACTTGGCCTTCTGCTCCGGCTTCTCGCGCACGCTGCAGGTGACCAAAACCGCGATGTCCGCATCCTCCTGCCGCTCGCACGGAGTATAACCCATGCCCTGCAGCAATGCGGAAATCTGTTCGGAGTCGTCATCGTTCATCTGGCAGCCCCAGGTGAATACTATAAATCGTCTATCAGATAGGATCATTGCGAGGGCATTTTACCACGGAAGGGGGTGGGAAGTCGAAGAACGAGTTATCCGCAGATGACGCAGATGGCGCAGATGGGATTACTTGTTGTTTTGCCGGTCCCTTTCCTCCCACCTATCGCAGCTTTGTAGATAATAGTTGCGCTTATATCCTTCGGGGAACATTCGAAAAGCTTCCCGAGCACCTTCGTAGTCCTTGGCGTCTATGCTCCCCAAGCCAAGACGTAGTGCGGCTTCATGACCAAAGTACGGGGTATTGCGGTTTTCGATAGCGTACTTCCTCAGTGCGTCCAGATCAGCGGGGCGATCTATCGACTTGAGCCCAATAGCTGCCAAATATCCAATCAGGGATGCATACCTTCCCCGTCTGTCTGAGTTGTAGAGCTTTGTCAACTCTGCCACCCGCGCAACCCGTTGCTCGTGACTCAGTTGTGGCAGACTAACTGGTGGCAGCGTACTCTGTTCTGGCATATTACGCGGTCGTAACGCACGGACCACATCCGCGTCTCTTCCCGTGGCTGAAACTACGTGGAAAGACATTTCACTGGTTTGGAGGGTGCCTACCCAGTCTGCCTTCACGTAATTGGTGACGGCATATTTGAAAGTAACCGCGTATCCTCCAGGCTGCGTCCACGCATGGTCTATGTTCCGTCGAACATCAAAATACGCAGACTTGGTTTCTCCGGGTCTGAACTCCCAGAAGCAATCGGCGTCAAGCCCCGCCGTACCCGGCAGGGGGTACCAATCGGGATGGTAAGCTCTCTCTCTGCCGGGAAGCCGCAGAACACTCCACTCAACGACCCGCCAATCATCAGGCTCCACTAGCTTCTGGCTCGTCTTCAGATCATTGGTAATCGAGCACTTGGCGAGGACTGGTTCGCCTTCCAGGTATGTTGCTCTGGTCAGCGCGACGGTGAAGTGGAAGCCAGGGCCTTTGACGGTTGCCTCCGGCGGCTTCTCTTTTTCGGCGCAGAAGGCGGGCGCGCAGAGGATTGCGCACAGCAGAAGGCACAGCAGCAGAGTTTTATGTCTCATAGTCTTTGTCCTTGCCGGGTTTTGCTTTTGAACGGGAGTTATCCGCAGATGCCGCAGATGGGATTACTTGTTGGCGTCGCGGGCGCGCGCCTCCGAACGGTCGCAGCTTTGAAGCTGGTAGTCACGCCAGTAGCCTTCAGGCAGCATGGAATATGCCTTTCTGACCTCAACCCAATTCTTGTCCTCCGTGTAGACGCCTCCGAGCAACTCACAACACCGGAGGCCGTAGTATGGGGCGTGGCGATTGGCCGCGACGTAGTCCTTGAATGCGGCGATGCCAGCCGCCCGATCCATCCGGTAGAGCGCGAGTGCCGCCAGGTAGCCGAGTTCAGGCGCGTATCTTCCATGGCGGTCATCATTGTACAACCCCATAAGCTCTGTTGCTCTGGCGAGGAGCAGCTCTTTAGTCTCCTGCCCTGCATATCTTGCGCGCAGCGCGAGCATAGCCTTTGTATCCTTGCCCGTAGCAGGAACGACGCGAAACAGGATCTCGTCCGTTTCTAGCGTGCCTACCCAGTCAGCCCCTATGTGATCGTCGGCGACATACTTGAGCTTCACCGCATATTCCCCGGGCTGAGTCCAATAATAGTCAATCCGGTCGCGTAGGTTCACATACGCAGACTTTGTCTCACCGCGTCTAAACTCCCAGAAACAGTCGTCCGGTATCCGCATCCTGGACGGCAGTGGATACCAATCGGCATGGTAGGCCGGTTCCCTGCCTGGGAGCCGCACTACGTTCCACCTGATAACCTCCCATTTGTCATCCGGCTCCACCAGCTTCTGCGTCTTCTTCAAATCGTTGGTAATTGAGCACTTGGCGAGGACGGGTTCGCCTTCCAGGTATGTTGACTTGGTCAGGGCCACGGTGAAGTGGAAACCGGGGCCTTTGACTGTTGCCTCGGGTGGCTTCTCTTTCTCGGCGCAGAAGGCAGGCGCGCAAAGGAAAGCGCACAACGCCAGGCACAGCAGCAGGGTTGTTTGTCTCATTGTGTTTGTCCTTGCCGGGTTTGCGTTTGATAATTAGACGTAGGAAACGGGGGAATGATTTCACTTTGTGACACATTGTTCTCGTAATTAGAGGATTCAGCGATTTCGAAGCCATTACGAACATCCCCCTCGCCCCCTTCAAAGGGGGAATTGGCCTTGTGCGCGATTGATAGTTTCATCTAGAAGTGACACGTTGCGCCCTCTCTCTAACTCTCTCACCCGGGAGAGAGGATTACGTCTGCGCTCATCGTGAAGTCTGCCATAAGCCATAGGCCATTAGCCATAGGCTAATCTGCGCCATCTGCGTCATCTGCGGATAACTTCTTCGTCCTCGGATCATTCCGCAAACTCCTTCAAGAACTCCACCACTGCCGACAGTTCGGTGGTCTTACGGCTGTCTGGCAGGTACTTCACGAACTGTTTGCCGTAGAACTTGGTGTGGATTCTGCTGTCGAGGATGGCTACTACTCCGTAGTCCGTTTTGGTGCGAATTAGTCTGCCAAAGCCTTGTTTTAGGCGGATTTGGGCTTGGGGGACTGAGTAGTCGGCGAATGGGTTGCCGCCGCCCTCCTCTATCTCCCTGCACCTGGCCTTGACCACCGGGCTGTCCGGGACAGCGAATGGCAGCTTGTCTATCACCACGCAGGTCAGTCGCTCGCCTTTTACGTCCACCCCCTCCCAGAAGCTGTGAACCCCCATCAGGCAGGTGTCGTCGTTCTCGCGGAACTCCTTGAGGAGGCGCTCGTTGGACATCTCTCCCTGCTTGAGCAGGCGGAACGGGATGTTATCGATCAGGCGGTCGAAGACTGAGTTGAGCATCCGGTAGGATGTGAATAGCAGGAACGCGCGGCCTTGGACCGCCATCAGCAGTTCCTTTATCCTTGCGCTCACCAGGTCGGCATACTCGTGCTTCTCCGAGGGCTGCGGCAGGTCTCTGGGGACATAGAGAATCGCGCGCTTCTTGAAGTCGAAGGGCGAGCCAAGAATGACTTCATCCGCCTCATATACGCCCAGCCGGGACCGCATGTAGTCGAATGTGCCGGAGTTGGCGAGGGTGGCGGAGGTGCAGATGACGGTGTCCACCGTGTCCCAGAGCATTGTGCCGAGAATCTCGCCGACGTTCACCGGGGTGTAATGCAGGTAGGTATTCACAAACCGCGAGCCGGAGGTCTTTTCGCACCACTTGAAGTAGCCGGGGTTATTGCCGAAGATCACGCCTTTGAGGTCATCCTCCACATGCGCCAGCATCTTGCAGTAGCCCTCGATGCGGTCCTTTAGCTGCGGGTTGCCCTCGGTGTCCTGCGCGTTGAGCTCCTTGCGCAGGCCCTCCACCATCTCCCCGAGTTCCTCCCCAAGCTCCACCACCCGCTCCAGCCGAATGCTGGAACCAAGCTCCTCCAGAAAGTACTCCTGCTTGGGCATCGACTCAAACAACGAGAACAGTTCCTTGTTCGCCGCATCCAGCATCCCAAGCTCTGAAGCCGATATGGCCACATCCGACCTCTTCTTCAGGCGGTTGATCAGCCAGGGGATTCGGTGGTTGGAAAGCTCCACACCGAAGGCGTCGGTGGCTACGTCCTCCAGGTGATGCGCTTCATCGAATATCACGCCTGAGTACTTCGGAATGATCGAGTTGCGCGGGTCGACTTGCCGGATACTGAGGTCGGCGAAGAACAGGGCGTGGTTGACCACTATTATGTCCGCCGCGGCGGCCCGCTTGCGCATTTTGTAGTAGAAGCAGCGGTTGTCGTAATATGTGCAGTCCTGCCGCTTGCAGGTATCCGGGTTGCCGCACACCTCCCCCCACTCGCTGAACTGGAAGTCCAGATCCTGGAACTCTCCGGTATCGGAGGCCGCCGCCCAGTCGCAGAGGTGTTTGAACAGCGGGTCATTGCTGAAGAGAAGGCTCTCAGATGCGTGGTCGACTTCCTTCAGGCACAGGAAGTTGGAGCGGCCCTTCATCACCACCGCAGTGAACGGGTGGTCCGGCATGGCTGCCTGCAGCATCGGAATGTCTTTGCCCAGAAGCTGGCTTTGGAGGTTGAGGGTGTGGGTGGAGATAACTACGGGCCTGTCGCAATCCAGGGCGTGCAGGATTGCGGGAGTGAGGTACGCGACCGTCTTCCCGACCCCAGTCCCCGCCTCCACCAGCAGCCGGCCCTTGTTGACCAGCACATCCGCCACCGCCTGAGCCATCGACAACTGCTGCGGCCTGTATTCGTAGCCGCTGCAAAGCCTGGAGAATGCGCCATCGCGGGAGATGAAATCAAGTGTTTCCGAACGAATATCCATTGGACCTCTTTGTTCTGTTCGCCACATAGTTCATTTCGACTTCGCTCAATGAACGGCGCGCGCTGGTTGAGCGGAGTCGAAACCAGCGCGAGACCCTGAAACAAGTTCAGGGTGACGTCTCAATCTCGCCAAACCTGAACGTCTCCGCGAACTTCGCGCCGATCTTGCAGCCTTCCATCGCCAGCTTCCTGAAGAGGACATATCTTAGTAGCGGTCGGTAGAACCAAGGCGACTCCGTCTTGTGAGCGTATATCGACGCCAGCTTGGCCTTAGCCAGACTGCCCCCGAAGCCGAACCAGACATCGGGCCGGAGCGTTCCATAGTAGACAACGTTCGCCGAACCCATAGCGGCGGCGCAGACACGGGCGGCGGCAACGTGGTCCGGATGCGGGTTGTATGTGTGCTCGGGGTCCCAGCACAAGACCATCTCAGGTTTGAGACTCGCCACAATCTCCCGCAGCGAGCCGACTGCTTCCTCTGCATGGGAAGACAAGCTTCCGTCCGGGAAATCCAGGAAATCGACTGACTCAACTCCCAGCGCTGTTGCCGCCTGCTGCTGGTGGCGGGTGCGAAGCATCTCCAGCCGGTGCTTGGCCTGGCCCTGCCGACTTCTGCCGCCTCTGGTGAGGACCACATATTGGACCCGCTTGCCCTGCCCCGTAAGCTCCCTAACCAACGCCCCGCAGTAGAACTCGATGTCATCGGGGTGAGCGCCGACAAAGAGATAGCTGCCCGCGACGGTGAGGCGTTGCTGCAACGTGGGATTGTGTTGGGATGGATTGGTGAGCGAGACAGGCAAAGCCGGGAACCTCCGCGTGTACTATTACCCCTTAGGCATTTGGGGCTGATTGTCCTGCGAACCGTTTGGGGCGCCGTGCGGCTGGGAATACTGCGGGATATACTATGTTGCCTCGGAGGCTCTACCAGATGTGCAGTCCCATCTCCCGAGCAATCAAGCTGAAACACTCCCCCGTAGCAATACTCCTCACTAACGATAAGCCCGAAAACGCCGTGCAGTTCAAGGAAGGCGTCTGGAGTTGCGTGATCGCCATGCTCAACGCCGCTGCCAGAGGCAAGACCGCCGTGTTTGACCGCAAGACAGTCGGCTGCCAGGGCGGCGCAATCGGCCTGGGGTTCTGTGATGAGTTCGCCGGACCTCCCGGCGGAATAGAGTATTTCCTCTCAACCGGCAGAGGCGAAGGCTTCCCCGAAGGCGAGGGCTATAAGAAGACCCCGGAACTGGCGAAAGCGTTCGTGGAGAACCTGCCCAGCACCGTTATCCCCACCCTGTATGTAGTATTTACACCACTCGACCAGTTGGACGTAGCCCAACAACCGCCGACCCTGGTGAGCGCGCTCTGCAACCCGGACCAGCTTTCCGCGCTTGTAGTGCTGGCAAACTACGGACGGCCGACCTCCGACAACGTCATAATCGAGCACGGAGCCGGCTGCCACACAGTGTTTCTTCTGCCATACAGAGAGTCACTGCAGGAGAGACAGCGGGCGGTGGTTGGGCTGACTGATGTCACGGTCCGCGCGATAGTCGACAAAGAGCTTCTGTCATTCACCGCGCCATGGAAGATGTGGCGGGAGATGGAAGACAACGTCCGAGGCAGCTTCCTGGACAAGAAAGACTGGCGGAAGGTGGTGGCGAGGCTGTAAATCCCCTCCCCTCGCAGGGGAGGTCAGGGAGAGGTTCTTCGAGCGTATTCTATGGCAACGGACCCCGTGTTTCACCCGAAAGACAGTTCACATCCCCGCCTCTGCGGAGGTCCCCCTTCAAAGGGGGAATTGGGCTTGCGATAACCGTAGGCCAATTGCGAAAAGCGCGAACTGATTGCTTTGTGTGCACTGAAAAGAAGCGCCCCTGCCCGCCTTTCGCTGAATTGCTCCGCAAAGCTGCTTTCGGCCAGCGCCTCCCGCGAGGAGGGAATGCTACTTCTTCCCTCCAGCCCGCTGCTTCAGAAATGCGGCTACGTCGGTCCTTTTGTTGGCTACTGCGAGGTCGTAGGCGGTCTTGCCGTCGGTGGTCTTGGCGGTCAGGCTTGCACCTCTCAGCACCAGCACATACGCTGTTGCCTTCTGACCTGCTGCCGCAGCTACGTGCAGCGGGGTGCGGTTGTTGGTTCCTCTTGCGTTGACGTTTCCACCGTTGGAGGCCAGGATCGCCACGACGTCCTTCTGGCCGACCGCGGAAGCGACATGCATCGGAGTCCAACCCTCTTTTGACTTGCTGTTGACGTCCGCGCCTTTCTGGATAAGGAACGTCACCAGGAACTGGTTGCCGTCCAAGGCGGCGGCGTGGAGAGGAGTCCAGCCGTCCCGGGTCCGCGCGTTCACATCAGCGCCCTTCTCAACCAAGAGGCCCACAACATTCTTGCTTGTCTTGTTGGCTGCGCGATGCAGAGGGGTCTCGCCCTCCTTGGACCTCGCATTCACATCAGCGCCTTTGTCCAAGAGTATCTGGCAAACGTCCTTGCGACCTGCCGCAGCGGCAACATGAAGCGGAGTCCAGCCTTCACGGGTCCTGGAATCAACCGGATGACCCTTTTCCATGAGCAGGGTTACTATATCCTTGTAGCCTTTGTCGGCGGCATCGTGGAGGGGGGTCCAGCCAATGAGATCCTTGCTGTCCGGCTCCGCGCCGTTGAAGAGGAGTAGCTCAGCTATCGGTTTCTGGCCATTATCCACAGCCGTGCGAAGCGGGGACCAGCCGTTGTTGTCCTTGGTGTCGATGAGCGCGCCGCCCTTGACCAAGATTTCGGCCACATACTTGTTGCCTGCGTCGGCGACCAAGTGCAGCGGTGTGCGCCCCTGATTGTCCTTGGCGTTTACATCAGCCTTGTTCGCGATCAGAAACGCAACCACGTCCTCCTGGCCCTTGTCCGACGCGATATGCAGCGGCGCTCCGCCCGACTTGTCTTTGGCGTTGACATCAGCGCCCTTGCTGACCAGGAACTTGGCTATTTCGAGCTGACCTTCCATTGCCGCGCCGTGCAGAGGGGTCATGCCGTTGGTTGCTTGCGCGTTGACATCGGCTCCCTTCTCCAGAAGCAGTTCGGCAATGGCTTGCTGGCCGTAGAGGCAGGCGAAGTGCAGCGGTGTGGTCTGGTCAACTGCGCGGGCGGAAACATCAGCGCCCTTCGCTATCAGAGCCTCGGCAATGGCCTTGCGCCCAGCGGCAGCGGCGGCGTGCAGCGGAGTCCATCCGTCCTTGTCTTTGGCGGCAACAACCTTGGGACTGCGAGCGATGATCTTGTTGACCGCAGCCAGGTCATTCGCGTCTATGGCCTGGAATATGAGGATATCGTCGGACGCAGCGGCAAACGCGTGAGTCGCGCCAAGCATCAGGGCCAGCGATAATAGCAGAACAACAGTGTATCTGAGCAAAAGACTACCTCCGCCTGTGACGGTTACTCGGCAATTATAGCAGGTTTGGCAAGCTCAATCCAGAATTCCTCGGGAAACGGGATTATCCGCAGATGTCGCAGATGAAGGGAGCCGAGAGCGGAGGGGCCCGCCGCCTCTATGGCTTCCAGCGCAATTGCGAGTACGTGCCGTCTTTGTACCATTTCGCATGGCCATCGGCGAAGCCTATGTTGTTGCCGCGCATGTGCCTGCCGGGTTTGGGAAGGAGTTCCGGCCCGCCCGCCCTGTTTTTGCCGGAGATCGACTCGTAGATGAGGACCGTCTCATACTGCCTCTCCACATTCTTTGCGCTGTTGGATGACAATCCGGCATTCATCGCGAAATCAGGGTCCTCTCCCGGCGTTCCCGGACAACCCTCGAACTGGGATCGCCGCATGTATGTCTTCAGGATCGCTTCATTCCACGCTGACGCAGGCGGAAAATGGTCATCATGGTCATAGGCATACTGGTTCATAGCAAGGTTAACTTGCTTGATCGTGCTCAAGCAGCTCACCTGCCGACCGCTTGCACGCGCATGTAGATGTGCCCAGTATAGACCGCCGATGACCAGCACACAGACCACAATGCCTGTAGTGCAGCAAGGCCTTATGTGACGCGTCTTCTTCGTGACCTCCGGATCGCTCATCTACTCCCTCCCAGCCAGGAAGATCACCCGAGCTTCTCCACAAACTTCCTTGTCTCAATGACCAGTCTGGTCTTTCTGTCTTCGGTTTTGGGAAGCATTTGGACTACTTCGTCGATGACGTCGCTGGGGCCGGTCACCTGGACCCCGTCGTCGCAGATGTAGACTGTCTTCTTCGAGCGCTTGGTCGCCCACTCCTTGTCCGGCTGGAAGACGGTCTCTGTAAGGCCCCTGTCCAGAAGCCTGCCGACATAGTCCTCGCGAAGAGCCTCCTCTTTCAGAGCGTGCGAGGCAATAGCTTCGACGTCCATCTCCTCGGACTGAGCCAGTGTGCGAACTCCCTCTCGCAGCGCGCTCCGGGACTCGTCATCGAGCTGGTCCTTGGAAGCCATCCACTTCTCGGTTTCTCGCACGACAAGCTGGGTCATATGCCTGGGGGTCGGCACATCAGCCGCCTCCAGGAAACCCTCGAGCCACATGCCGGAGGTGATGGGGTCCTCGTCGCGGGAGGCTGCCTGGTTGCGATAGAGGACATCGTAACGGCTGTCGTCATCATAAGGCCGGACTATCGCAAACCGGTTGAGTTGTTTGGATGCATCCGGCAGGATCTGGACCTGCTCGAACCCGCTCTCCTGCCGCACAAACCCCTGCAGAAGGTCGAGCTTGAGCAAGGCGAGGTAGCGCTCATTGGTATCTTCATCGGTGAAAAGAGCTATCGCCAGGAATGTCTGAACCTGGGCGCTGTCTTTGTAGTTGTGGGCAAACCAAAGGCCGATGACCTTGCACTGCTCCACAAACTCCTCGGGCCGTGCGGCAACTGTCGCAGTGCACGCAGCAACGGTGCTGTCAGAAGAGCCGAACTTCGCAGTAAGCGCACTGCTCGACTTCAGGCAGCCGCGAATGTGCTCCTCAAAGAACCTGCGCATACCGTCGGACAACTGCTGTTCCGATTCCGCGATATCGGGTTCGTCGGCGAGATTGCTATAGCCATGGATAACCAGGCGGTTGATCTGAACTGCATCGGGGGAAATAGACTGCATAGGGAATTACGCCTCCTTGATACTCTAGGAAGGTTACACGGCAGCGCGAGGATTTCCTCCGTTGAACTACAGCCCCTCGTCGTATTCGTCTCATCGGTCGCAGAGGTCCTATCCCAGTTGACGCCGACTCGCCGACAAGAGTATAACTGCAAGGGGTACGAATATGGATTTTTCGATCAGCACAATAGCCTATGACTGGCACAAGCCTATAGACTCGCGCCTGGCCGCTTTTCATAATGCAGGATTCACAGCCATAGACTGGACTGAGCAATACGGTACCGACGCACTGTATGGTGAGCGCGATGCCGCCGAGACATTGCGTTTGTGCCGGCAGCATGGGCTGCGGATCGCGACCGTACACGGAGCCACGCACCTGTCTGTGCCGTATACTGGTGCTCCAAAAGGACTGGATGCGTTGTGGCTGGAGTTGAACAAGGCGAATCTGGAGTTTGCGGCCAGGGTTGGAGCGGGTTGCATTGTCCTGCATCTGCCGAGTACAAGCCGGGCCGAACTCGCTGAGCAGATTCGCCATTCCAGAGAGATGTTGGATGGATTGCGGCCATGCGCCGACATGTGGGGTGTGAAAGTTGCTTTGGAGAACTCGCCAGGAGCGGGGGCGGGCTCCGTCAACGGCGATTATTGGCCAAATAATCGGGAGCTTCTCGGTGAGTTGCTGGAAAGCTACCCGGCTGTTTACCTGGGATGGTGCTTCGACTCCGGACACGCGCATGTGCGGGGTGATATGGATATGCTGGACATATTCCCTGATCGACTTATCGCGACACATCTTCACGACAATTATGGTATATCAGACCAGCATCTTCTCCCTCGCGAAGGGAGCATCCACTGGCCGACAGTCATCACCGGATTGAAGCGCTCCGGCTTTGCGGGACCGTTGAACTTGGAGGTCGGTAAGCCGGAATCAGCAGACGCAGCAGCGTGGTGTCACAAGGCGTATCAGCGGATTCGTGGGTTGTGGGATGGTGGCGCAAAGGCCTGACTCGTCACTCGAGCCCACCCTGCCGTCCCTTGCTAGAGGCGAATAGACCGACTTGTGATTCCGTCGCGCGTCGTAGTATAAATATAGGCATAGATTGATAACCACCGAAAGGGTAACGAAATCATGAAAAGAAACCAGATTGCTGCGCAGATGTATACTGTTCGCGATTTCACCAAGGATGCTAAGGGCATTGCAGAGTCGCTGAAGAAGGTCAGAGCTATCGGATACGAGGCCATTCAGGCCAGCGCAATGGCGGAGATTGGCGATGCCGAACTACTAAGAATGCTCGACGGGCAGGGACTCGTCCTTTGCGGCACCCACGAGGACAGCCAATGGATTCTGGCCGACCCGGAGGGCGTCGCCGAAAAGCTCGACAGGCTCCAGTGCAAGTACACCGCTTACCCCTATCCCGGCGGCGTTCCTCTGAACACTCTCGCCGATGTGCAGGCGTTGGCGAAGGGGTTGGACTCGGCCGGAGCCGTACTTCGCAAGGCCGGCAAGGTCCTCACGTACCACAACCACCACATCGAGTTCCGCAAGTTCGACGGCAAGCTGATGCTGGATGTGCTCTACGACGAGACCGACCCCAAGAACCTGCTGGGAGAGATCGACACCTACTGGGTGCAATACGGCGGCGGAAACCCGGTAAAGTGGTGCAAGAAGCTCGCGGGCAGGCTTCCGCTGCTGCACCTCAAGGACTTCGCCATTACCCCGGATAATGCGATCACCTATACCGAGATCGGCAATGGCAATCTCAACTGGGAAGCCATAATCCCGGCTGCGGAAGCGTCAGGCTGTGAGTGGTTCATTGTGGAGCAGGACGAGACCCCAGCCGACCCGTTCGACTCGCTGAAGATGAGTTTTGAATTCCTGTGCACGCTGGCGGAATAGAATCGAGAGGCCGAAGAACCGCCCCCTACCCCCCTCCTTGCGAGGAGGGGGAGGCTAGACCCTTCGGAACTTCCGGTCTAGTTCCCAGTTTGAGAGGCTGATAATAATGGGGCGGCCATGGGGGCAGGTGAAGGGATTTTCGCACTCCAGCAGATCCTGCACCAGCCGCTCCATCTCCGGCATAGTCATCGAGTCGCCCGCTTTGACCGCAAGCTTGCACGATGCCGTGATGTAGACCTGGTCTCCGCGAACAAGCAGGTGCTTGGCGACGGTGATATCCACCAGTTCGGTGATCATGTCCCGCAGAACGGCCTCCGCCTGGCTGTTGTCAAGCGCGGCAGGGACTCCCCGCATCATGAATGTGTTCCCGCCGAATGCTTCGAGTTCATAACCCGATTGCCTCAACTCGGGGAGCCTTTGCGCGACCAGGGTGGCTTCCCTTGCGGCCATCGAAATCGCCACCGGCATCATCAGCATCTGGACGGCAGGCCTGCCCGACGCGGCGTCCTTGGCCATTCGGTCGAACAGCACCCGCTCGTGCGCAACGTGCTGGTCGATGATCAGGACTCCGTCTTCACACTGCGCCAGTATGTAGGTGTTTCTCGCCTGGCCGATCACTTTCACGCCGGTCAGCGCGACAGTTCGAGCGGCCTCGAAGTTGGCCTCCGGGACCGGCGAGTCCTCCATCGGGACCCCCGACCCGGGCTGCCATACAATGGGGTCCTGGGTTGCAGGATTGCTAATCGCCTCTTCGCGCCGCAGGCGCAGCATCTCGCGGAACGCCTCCACATCCTGCTCGGTGGGCCTTGCGCCCGGCAGAGTGCCCTGGTTGTAGTCGGGTCGCAGGGTGAGGTCCGTCCTGGATCTAGTAGTGTCCGCGGGGGTGGACATCGGGGTCACAGCCGCCCCCTGCTTGAGGGTTTCATTTACCGCCCGATGGACCGCGCTGTGGACCTCGCCCTCGCTGGAGAACTTGACCTCGGCCTTGGTGGGATGCACATTCACATCCACAAGCTCCGGCGCGACCTCGATCACAACCACCGCAATCGGATACCGGCCGGGCTGGATCAGGCCTCGATAGCCCTCGTCGATCGCGTGGGTTATAGTGCGCGAGCGGATAGGGCGTCCGTTGACAAAGAGCACCTGGTCGCGGCGGCTGTTGCGGTTCACATCCGGCGAAGCGACGTAGCCGTGGACCCGGATCGCGGGAGTCTCAAACAGGATCGGGTGCAGTTTCCTTGCGACCTCCGAACCCAGCACTGCCGCGATCCCGTTGAGCATCGAGACTGATGCAGGACTCGCCAGGACCTCCCTGCCAGCCTGGCTCAGTCTGAACGATATGCCCGGATAGACCATCGCATATTGCCCGACCAGGTCGGCGATGTGGCCGAGCTCGGTCTGGGCGGTCTTGAGGAACTTGAGCCTGGCGGGAGTATTGAAGAACAGGTTGCGGACCGAGATAGTGGTCCCATCCGCTGCGCCTACTGACTCCAGGTTGGTGATGGTCCCGGCCTCGCACTCCAGCCGCGTGCCTGCTTCGCCGTCGGACGGCTTGGTAACAATCTCGATCAGGGAGACAGACGCGATGCTGGGAAGCGCTTCTCCTCTAAAGCCCAGGGTGGAGATGGCGTCGAGATCATCGGCAGAAGATATTTTGGAGGTTGCATGCCGCTGCAGGGACATCACGCAGTCCTCGCGCGTCATCCCGCAGCCGTTGTCTGTGATCTTGATGAGGTCCTTGCCGCCGTTCTCCACAACCACGCTGATCTGCGTGGAGCCGGCGTCCAGGGAATTCTCCAGCAATTCCTTGACCACTGAGGCCGGACGCTCGATAACCTCGCCCGCCGCGATACGGTTGGCAGTGTGCTCGTCCAGCAGGACTATGCAGTTCGGGGGGCTTGTATCAGACATCGCGGGCCGTTCTCCGTGTATTGAAGGGAATTCCTGTCAGAGATACTATAACATAGAAGCCGGTTCCGACCAAGCTTGCCCACAACCGGCGGCTTGTGGTACACTTCAAACCAGTTACGTGTTAATGACTACGGAGGCCTGATATGCCAAAGATCGATCTGCTGGATTTTGCAGTTTTGTATGAGAACCCCAAGCCCCACGTCAAGAGCAGACATGCCTACTTTCCGGGTGTGGCGGAGTTGCCTTCCGGGGAGTTGATAGCTCTGTTTGTCATCGGAGAAGCGTTTGAGTCGGTGGACATGGCGACCAATATCTCCAGGTCTGCCGATGGCGGGCGCACGTGGACTCTTCAGGGGCCTTTGTTTGACAAGGCTGCGGTTCCGATGACCGTATCAGATACAATGAAGCCCCTGATCCTGGACGATGGCACACTCATCGCAATGGGCTACTGGTTCTATAGGTCTAATAGTGAGGACGGACTTGGAAACCCGGATACCGAAGGCATCCAGCCGGGCGACGACGTCATCTCATTTTCCAGAGACGAAGGGCGCACCTGGACGATCCCGCAGCCGATCTCCAAGAGCTACCTCGAGTTGCTTGAGGTCTCGGGACCCCCTGCTCAGCTTCGCTGCGGAGATGTTATTGCCTCCTCCGCAACATTCAAGCAATGGGACGGCAGCCTGCCTTCGGGGCAGCTTGGCGTTCTCCTGAGAAGCAAGGACCGGGGCAAAACGTGGTCCGACAACGAGATATTCTTCGAAGCGCCGGGCAGAGCTTTCTCGCCCTTTGAGAGCCGGCTATGCGAGATGCAGGATGGCAGGATCGTGTCGCTGGTATGGGCATTCAACTACGACACCGGCGAGAATCTGCCAAACCACTACACAGTATCTCACGACAACGGGCATACGTGGACCGCCCCGATCAGCACCGGAATCCCGGCACAGGCATCAAACTTGATGTGGCTGGGTGGGGATATGCTGCTGACTATCCACTCGCACAGGTCCGGCGATGTCGGGCTGATGGTGCGGGTAGTCGACTTCTCCGGGGACAAGTGGAAGACCGTGTGCGAGAAGAACATACTGCGCAGCGCTCTGCCCCAGTCCAACACGGACGGTTTCGCGGCCCAGTGCGCATCGCTGAGGTTCGGCCAGCCGTCGCTGACCAGGCTCAAGAGCGGCGAGATCATGGCGACTTACTGGTGCGTGGAGGATGGCCAGGGCAGGATCCTCACTCAGAAGCTGGCGGTTGAGCTTTAGAGTCCAGCAAAGACGCCTCGAATACAGCGGCGCGCAGTCTGACGTAAGTCGTCTGCGCGCCTTTTGCTCCTGTCACAGTGACCGCGAGGTCCATATCGCCCTTGGCCTTGACCTGCCGGGTCTTGCCGATCTCCGGCGCGAGGAACACGTCCATTCCTCCCACGGCCTCGCCCTTGGCTCGCACTGTCGCTCCCTTGTCCATACGAGACACATACGGAAACCCCAGATCGATCGAACCCCGGACATCCACGCGCCCCTTGTCCGGCCCGGCCATCCTGCTAGTGAGCTTCAGGGTGCCCCCCTTGGCCCCCAGCAGGACTTCGCGTGACCAGGATTCACCGGGAAGCGGTTTCTCCGGGAATGCCAATGCAAACGCGGCGAGGTTTATCTGGCTGTAGAGTTGGGTCTCAAGAATGCTGTTCATGCTTATGTTCGCATCCACCACCTGCTTGATATCACCACGCGAGCCAAGGACCACTGTGAACGAGGGTATTCTCTCCGGCACGGCGTCAAAGGACTCGTTGCCGAGGGTGAGCTTGAGCGACTCGATAGAAAACACCAGTTGAGCGTCTCCCGCGGGCGATACCGACTGGGTTGCCTGCCTGCCGATTGCATCTATCTTCATCGGAATCGCGAAGAACTGGCCATCCGGCCTCACTCCCAACTCCAGCCAGAAACTGGAGGTCATCTTGTAGCGCACGGTCTCGCCCGGCGCAAACCTGTATCGAAACGCATCCGCGCTCCCCTGGCCTGTAGCGCAGAGTATTGCCAGCAGCAACGCCCATCCTATGACTCTCGGCATGTCTTCCTCCAACGCACCCGCAACTCGGTAGCCCACACCGCATTATACCCCGCCGCAACAACCCACGCTAGTCGGTTCTCAGCCCAAGCCTCGGGTTTTCGCGCTCTGCAAAGTGGTGTAGTCTTTTAGTGTGTAAATTGTGAATGATGCTCCCTATCTCGTAGACTTTAGCTGCGAAGAGAAAGCACGAGGAGGGAGCATCAATGTCTA
>CAZTAO010000021.1:0-72136 GCA_964611645.1 uncultured bacterium
GGTCAAGGTTGACCGGTCCCTGCTCAAGCAGGATATCGACGTGCAGGGGTATTCCTGGCTCGGGACCACCTTTGACGCGGCCAACTCCAGCAGCACAAAGTTGGCTCTCTACATTAGCGCGGCGGACGGCGAGATCGAGGTCTACCTGGACGGCAAGCGACTCGGCGAATACAAGCTGGACTACGAGCTTCGCAAAGGCATAGGATTCTTCCTCCCTCTCTCGGGCGCGCTGGCAGAGGGCAAGCACACAATTGTAGTGCAGCTCTATAACCCGAAATCGACCGACGGCATCAGCGGCCCGGTATCGATTGTGGATATGTCTGCCCCAATACCTGACGCGCTCAAAACCGACGCAGAGAGGTTCTCGGGCGCTGCAAGCAAGGCAAAGCTGACAGCGCTCAATGACTCCGGAATCGGCAACCCGGCGCAGTTGGATGTCTTCTTCTACCCGACGCTCAAGTACTGGCTTAGTCGTGGCACGGTCGTCCCCGCAGCGCAGGCCGTCGAGACCAAGGCAAAATGACACAAAGCCGCCGCGTCTCGAGACGCGGCGGCTTTGTTCGCTTAGCTGCTATGTTTCGACTTCACCCTGCCGCAACTCCACTTCGTTCCGTTGCTTGCGGGGCGACGGCTCAACCAGCGGGATACGTCCATTGAGCGGAGTCGAAATGGACGTCGTTCTAACACTTGCTTTCGACTTCGCTCAACCAGCGGATCTTCCTCACCCGCCCGCTTTTGGCGTCACCACCAACTCGAAGTGCGAGAGGGCGACGTTGCCTGTGGATCCGTCCGGACGCAGGACCTTTGCCTCCAGTCTGTTTCGACGGTGCTTTACAATGCTGGCGTCGACGAGATAGTCGGTGTAAGCGCCTGATGCTGCCACTCCTGATGGCGTGAGTGGTCTGCCGTTTAGGAACATCTCCACTAGGTCCTCTGCGGTCTTGTCGGTCAGCCACACCCGCAGGCTTACAGTCGGCTTGGGCCGCATTCTCCACACGTTTGCGCCGACGTAGAAATCACAGCCAGATGTCTTGCCCTGCTCCAGCTTCACCGGCAGCAGCCCTTCCCACGAGAACGCGTGGTTGCAGTAGCCTGCGTTGACGAATGTGTCTCGGCTGTCGAGGGTAAAGAGCATCTCTCTCTTCAGCATCGCCTTTCGGTCGCCGATCTCGTTCATCACATCCACACACCAGTTGGGCTCGGAGCCGTCAGGGAACGTGTTGAACACGTACTGGCCGCTGACTCCCGCGTCCCAAAGGTTCACAGCCGCCCCGCGCCAAGCGGCAACAGAGTTGCGCCGATGGGCTTCGTACTGCTTGAGGTCTCGCATACCTGAGGAACTGATGCAGATGTAGGTAGGGACTTTGTACTTCGCGCCGAGGTTGATGAAGTCCGTGGTCGGCATCGCCATCGGGATGTAGCCCCCACCCCCGACCATGATGTCGATAGCCCCGCTCTTAAGGTTGGCCTCCAGGTCCAGGCCGAGATTCCTCGAGATGTCGAGCCAGCGCGGAACCCTGACGGCGAGCAAGAGAGGCCTGCCTATACGCTTCGCTTTCACGTCCAGCATTGCCCGGACCTGTTTGTGGAAATCCACCATTACCTGGCAGTGCTCTTTTGTCACCGGCTGGACCGGGTCGCTGAATGTCTCCTTGAACAGCCACGGGTCGCGCATGTAGTCCAGTTCAACGCCGTCGATGTCGTAGTCGTCGATGACTTCCTGGATGTTCGACAGGACATACTCCCGCACTTGGGGCACGCCGTAGTCAACAACCTTGTACCAATGCCTGGGATCCCCCGTGGGATACTTCTGCTCAAAATCGGGAGTTCCCAGCCACCACTCGGGGTGCTTGGCTTTCCAGTCGCCCAGCAGCCAGTCCACCACCATATCTTCCATTCCATTCATCCGGAGGGTCCAGATCAGCTCTTTCTTCTGGCTGTGCGTGTAGTCGACAGCAATCTGCAGCACATCAGTCCCCTGCTCCGCCAGGTGCTTTGTGAGCATCACATCCTTGGAGCAGGGAATGCCCGTGTGCTCTTTGTCGAAGTACCGGCCGGTCTTGTTTCGGTGGAGGTAGTAGCCGATGTCTTCTGTGGTGCAGAAGAACATGCTGTCCACCTGAGTCTTCAGCGCCGGCCGTATTCGCACGTCCAGATAGGCATCAGGCGTGGCTGCCCTGGCATACCAGTTGTCATCCCCGTCATTGTTGAAGATGATTCGTCGCTGCTTGTAGGCCGCTTTCTTCCTGGCAGTCACCATATCCGTGTCCGCTGCGCAGCAGGTCGCGAATACCAGGAGCATCATCATCGCCAGCACTCTGAGACCGACTCCAGTCATGAAATCCATTTGCTTCCTCCTATATACCCGACAGATACGATCTACTTCAACTCCAACGCGAGCGTCGCGCCGAGTATGGTGTAGCCCTGAGTTGCCCCATCGAGATTACTTGCGAAAGTAAACTCGAATGTGTTCTTGCCTTTGACCAGAGCCTTGGCAGGCACCAGGAGCCAGCCACTATGCCCGGCGCCTTCGCCGACCACGCTGGAGTCAACTGCTATCGCCGTCTTGCCGTTGAGAGAGATGACCGCCTCCTTTGGCTCGTCGATATCGTCAACATTCAGCTCCAGCCAGGCATTCTTGACCATACCGGCAGCAAAGGGCAGGTCGAAAGTCATGGCTTTCTTCGTTCCCACAGCAACTTGGAAGAGATCGGGAAGAGCGTCAACTGGCGAAAGGCGAACTGCGTTCTTTGCTACCGGCGAGTTCTTCGGAGCCACAGGCGCCGCCGTTCTGATCTCAATTGGGTTGGAGGTCGAGAAGACCTGACGGCAGGTCATTGTCATGCTGGGGTTCTGCGGATCGTTGATCTTGCTGCGGTCGAATGTGGCGATCCACCCAAGGCAGCTCACCACCTGCTCAACCGGCGCGAACATATCATATCCCAATCGCCCGACCGGGCTCTTCAGGTATACAGCAAGGTCGCTCAGCTTGCAGTAGAACCTGCCGTCGTAGAACTGCGATGGTATCTCCCACGTGTTGAGCGTGTCTTTCGAGTCGCCGGCGGAGACCTGCAACAGCAGCTTCGCCTGGGATGCCGGCAGCGGCGCGTCTTCCTGGTAGAACCACGAGAGCAGCAGAGCGCGCATCCTGCGGCCATACACGTCACCGGGCCGTGGCTTTACCACACCTTTGTCCCAGGTCAGATAGACTGTGTCATCCACAACACTTACTGTCGGATAGGAGACGCTGCCATAGTCCTCCGGCAATATTCCCACGTAGTCCAGCCCTCTCGCCATCTGCGGGATTGGATCGGGAGCGACATAGCCCGCCGGCGGGAGAACGCTGGTATCGATGGTTCTGAAGAACTTCCAGGTCTTTCCGTCATCCTGGCTGATCGCTGAACTCAGCCTGCCCCTGCGGTAGCTGGCCCGGACTTCATCACCCGACACCTGGTTCCAGAGGAGGAGCCAGTCGCCGGTCTTCTCGATCCTGGTGATAGCGCAGGGAGAGTAGGAGTTGCACAGGATGGTGGGCCGGGGGTAGTCGAACCGCTGCCCAGGAATGTATTTAACCTGGTTTCCGGACTCATCGACGTAGCTGCGCGTTACGCTATGAGCAGTGTAGAGCCTGCCGAGAGTTGTTCGGGCGAACAGGACGAGATCGCCACTTCGGGTCTCGATGATGCTGGGTTCATCGACCGGCCACATTCCGCCGTAGCCTTCCTTGTCCCAGATCATTATCCCGCCCTCGCTCTTGTGCCAGGTCTTGCCTTCATCGTCGGAGTAAACGATACAGCCGTTGTCAGGCTCGGGATAGTGCGCGTGGCCCTCTTCCGGGACCAGCTTACCGTTGAGAGTCCCGAAGCTGCGGCCCAGTACGTAGAGACCATCGTGCCCTGCGCCTGATGTCCACCTCATTGGCACCACCAGTCGACCTGTCCTGGCTTGAATGAGCGTGTTGGGATAAGGCCAACTGCCGTTCATGGGCGCAGCATCCCACACTCCCTGCTTGACCCATGTCTTACCCTCATCCTCCGAGGTGTAGAATGTCGAACCGTTGAAACCGCCGAGCTTGCCGGACTGCAGCCGGATCACCATCTCCACCGATGGCTCTGTCTTCTCCGGCTCAGACCAGGTGAGGCCGTTGTCGGATGAGAACCGCATCTTGCCCTCGCCGATCATCATCACCCGTCCGTCTTTGGCCTTGAGCACGGTGGGCCAGCCTATGGGAGCGCCATACTCAACCCCAACATCCAGCTTCCTGACACCCACCGATGGCGGGGCAGGCACTCTGAACTCAATAATCTCTGCCGGGGTAGGTTCATCGGCGGACGCGAGTGCGAATGGGGCAACAAGCGCATACACTGCGAGAAGCAGAACAGCTACATTGAGAACACGCATTGGGTTGGTCTCCTTTGGATAGCATCGCATTGATAACACAAGTACTGTTCTCTTATACTGCGTTGGGGCAGATTCCTTCAGTTGCATGCAATTATTTTCATGTTTGGTCGACCACACGTCATACCACGCTTGCTCCCCAGACACTGGTCAGAGGTAGACCCTGAAACAAGTTCAGGGTGACGTGTAGGTGGCACATGGGTGACGTATGCGGGTGACTTGGCGTGGATTACCTGGTCACCATCACACGCACTCGCTCGGAGACTTGTCGAAAAGCACCTCTGGCGGGTAGAATCTACTGTGATGTTTGGCATTCCCGAATATGATCATACCGCGTACCCGCAGCTGCCCAGAAGTTTCTTTCTGGAGCCGACATTGGATGTTGCGCGGCGCTTGCTCGGAAAAGTGGTGGTCTACGGAAGCTCTTCGGGTGTGCTTGCGGGCAGGATCGTTGAAACAGAGGCATATACGCGGAACGACCCCGCCTGCCACGCAAACAGAGGCAAGACCAATCGCAACGCAGTGATGTTTGGCGAGGCGGGCCGTGCGTATGTCTACTTCACATACGGAGTCCATTACTGCCTAAACTTCGTAACTCAGCCCGAAGGAGTTGCTGAAGGCGTGCTGATCCGGGCGCTCCAGCCTCTTCTGGGCATTGAGACTATGATGCTCAACCGCAAGACCGAGGTCGCGCGTAAGCTCTGCAGCGGACCCGGCAAGCTGTGTCAGGCGTTCGGCATTGACGGCCGACTGAACGGAACCGACCTGCTGGGCGACACGTTGTTTGTTGTGGATGACGGTGCCGCCTGTGATAGAATCGTTGAACGGCCACGCATCGGCATTCGCGAGGCAACCGACCGGCTCTGGCGGTTTTACCCGGCAGAGGTGACAGAATGGATATCTAGGAAATGAACTACGACGGCCTAATACTTGCGGCGCTCAGTGCTGAGTTTCGCTCCAGGATTATCGGCGGCAAGCTCCAGCACGTGCGCCAGCATTCGGACACGGACTTCACACTGGAACTCCGACTTGCGGGGCGCACCGAGCGACTGCTGATGTCCTGTGACCCGCGTTTCCCGCGGATCTACCTCACTGCCTCACGTGAGCCAGCGGTCCCGGAACCGTCCGCATTCTGCATGACACTGCGCAAGCATCTGGAGGGGCTGTTCGTTACAAACATCCGCCAGATTGGAATGGACCGCGTCCTCCACATAGAAATGACGGCGCGCCTGCGGGCGCCACGGACCCTGATAGTCGAGATCATGGGCAAGCACAGCAATATCGTGCTTGTCGATGAGGGCCAGAGGGTTCTTGCAGCAGCTAAGTATGTAGGTGTATCGATGAGCAGAACTCGGCAGATACTGCCGGGTGGCCCATATCTCCCGCCTCCGGGCGACCCGAAGGCTGACTGGGCGATGCTGGACAGGGCCCAGATCAGAGAGATCTGTGCTCAGTATGCGCAAACTGCCGATGCAAAGGGATGGTTGATGAAGACGTTCGCGGGCATCGGCCCGTTCCTGGCCAATGAAGTAATTGCCAGGATCGGCAACACCTGCGACCTGAGTTGCGAAGGGTTGTCGGGAGTGCTTATCGACATCGCCGAAGTCGTCCACAGCGGCGACATTCACCCCGTGCTCATCCGTCACGACGGACGCGATGTGGCGGCCTACCCAATCCCGAGTCTTCAGTATACAAAGGACGAGCAGCACCCCAGGGAAAACCTCAATGATCCCGTTGACGCGATGTTCCGGTCGCTTCTGGCGAACAACCGGATTGAAGACGAACGCAGACAGGTCCTAGTCTCGCTGGAGCGCTCGCTATCAACAAAGCAGCAGTTCCTGGACTCAGCCCGCAGGACTATCGAGGAGGCGGAACGTTCGGAGCGTTACAAGCAGATCGGTGACCTGATCCTTGGCAGCGTGCAGTCAATCACCAAGGGCGACGTGACGGCACAACTTGTGAACTACTTCGACCCCGACCTCTCAACTATCGAGGTGGAACTCGACGAGAAGCTCACACCTCAGGAGAACGCCCAGCGATACTACAAGAGATACCGCAAGACCAAAGAGGCGCTGGCACTCGCCAGCAGCAGGCTGGAACTGCTTGAGTCTGAGGTGGCTGAGCTGGGACATGCGCTTAGCCGGGCTGAGTCCTTGGAGACTGTGGAGGAACTGCGCGCGCTGCGAGACGACTTCCTGGCCCGAGGTCTGCTTCGGCACGAGAAGCAGACGGTGGAACAAGGGCCGCCCGATGAACTCCAGGGCAAGCACATCCGGCGCTTCACCACACCCGATGGCTGGGAGATCCTCTACGGCGAAAACGCCACGGCTAATGACTTGCTCACCACGCGCATAGCCAGGCCCAATGACCTCTGGTTCCACACAAGGTCTATCACGGGAGCACACGTGGTGATCCGGGTTGCGGGCAGGTCGGTGGTGGTGCCCAGGTCGGTGATAGAACAGGCCGCCGGCATCGCAGCCAAGAACTCAGATGCTAAGCACTCCTCGCTGGTACCGGTCGACTACACCCTGCGCAAGTTCGTCCGAAAACCCCGAGGCTCCGCCCCAGGCCGGGTAACCTACACAAATGAGAAGACCATTGACGTGAGGATGCAGTAGTACACGCCCGAGAAAGGGGCCGTAATCACGAAAACACGAAAGGGAGAAAACACGAAAGAAGATCAGGAATGTTTCGTGCTTTCATGATTTCGTGTTTTCGTGATAGATTTGGTCTTCGGCCTATATCCTCAGCTTCCCGTCAATCAAACCCTCCAGCGGCTTGTCTTTGCTGGTTGGGTTCTTCTCCAGCCACTGGTAGACGGGGGTTCGCCAGTCGTCGGAGAGCATTGCGGCGGATGGGTCGGATGTTGTCAGGATTTCGGTGGTCTCGTAGATGAAGTTGGGCATCACAATCGCATAGTTGGCGGCCGGGTCAATTGCGGCGCCTGTTTTGGTGACTATCCAACTGCCGTTCGTCTTCTGCAAGCCGGATACGCCGAGATTGCCGGCATTGGCGAGGAATTCGGATAGCTGCTGACCAGTTAGCTTCACTTTCAGAAGGGTGTTGGTGAATGGCATCAGGCTGAAGACAGTGCCTTTTGTGAGGTCTCCGGCTGGTATGTCCTGCCGCAGAGAGCCATAGTTGAGAACGGCGAAGTCGGCAGTTGTATCGTAAGCGGCGTAGGCATCGGCCACGAAGTTGTACAGCGCTGGGATTCTGGTAAGCCCCGATGCAGTGTATCCCATCACCGTCCCGAACTCCGCGTCCATTTTCTTCTGCCATGAGGCGATTTCTTTCGCCACGGCACGGTCGGCGGTGGGCTTGACTTGCGACAGCCACACCTGTTTGCTGGAAAGCACAATAGACTTGCCGGTCTTTGGATTGTAGTCGAGATCGATGCGGGTGTAGGAGTCCCACCAGAGGCCACTGTTGATGACCCAGGTCTCACCCTCCATCCTCTGCGCCATTTCGTGGCTATGGCCGCCGATCATCAGCGGTATCTTCAGGTCCTGCACTTCGGCGGCAAGCTTGACCAGCTCCTCCTGGGGAACGTGAGCGGCAATCACCACCATCTCAGCTCCCTGCTCGCGAACAGTCTTCACCAACGGCCTCAGCGCTGCAGCGTAGTCGCTCACGATATAGGCCTTCGCGTTGTTGGTGCTCTTTTGCAGTTCCGTGGTAGTGAGGCCGATAATAGCTATCTTTACGCCCTGTTCGTTGTTGAACACGTATGGCACGGCAAAAGGCAGAGGGCTGCCATCCTTTGTAGTGATGTTCGCAGCTACGAACGGGAACCTGGCCGTCTTGGTCCAGTCGATCAGCTTGTCGAGCATGAAGTCGAACTCGTGATTGCCGATCGCCGACACATCGTATCCCATTATGTTCATCACGGCTATCGCAGGGTCGCCTTTGAATGCCGTGGTTATTGCCGGGCCCGTGGCGTTGTCTCCGGCGCTGACCACAAGGAACTTCGACGGCACATAGCGCTCATACTTCTGCCAGTAGGATAGCATTTCCGCTGTCCCACCGAGGATTCTTTCGTCGGACTTCTGGGCAGATATCCACCCGTGGGTATCACCCGTTGTCAGCACTCGCACCGGAATGGCCCACGAACTCGACGCGCTCAGCGCGATAAGCAAGCACAATACACAAAGAAGCCTCTTCATCTCAGTTCCTCCAAATGGCGTGTTTCACAGATCTTACTGATTGAGATTACATTCGCCGAGCGTTCTTGTCAACCCGGATAGTAGCTGTTCAGTATTGGTGATTGCGATATTCGCCACATAGTGCGCGCCCCTCACCCCCGCCCTCTCCCCGCGAGGCCGGGGAGAGGGAGTTCTCAGGAAGACTGATCAACCCGGATAACTGGACAAACATGCGGAGTGCAGGTATATTGGAGATACTAGCTACCCGTCATACCTCACATTCCCTGGAGGCGTTTTGAATACTCGCTACATCAACCCCGTTCTTCTACTGGTTCTGTCCCTTGTCTCGACAGCCTGCTTAGCGGCGAAGCCACTGCCGCTAACCCTTGCCAGAAACGGAGCGACGCCGTACGTGATCGTCGTTAGCGCATCCGCGGATCCAAGCGACAAGGCTGTGGCAAATGACCTGGCGAGTATTCTCAGGCAGATGACTCGCGCCACGTTCAGAGTCGTCGATGACAAAACTGCCCCAGTTTCCACCGAGATTGTTATCGGCGAGAACAACTCGCGCCTGAAGATTCTGAAGCTGGACAAGCTCACCAAGGGCTTTGGCTATGGAGAGTACGTGATCAGGACGGTTGGTCAGCGATTGCTGATAGCGGGATCTCCTCCCAGAGGAACCATCAATGGTGTCTACGGCTTCCTGCAGGACCACCTGGCCTGCAGGTGGTTCACGCCCGGCTGCCAGGACATCCCAGAGATGCAGACAGTGACCATCGCCCCCTTCACCGACCGCCGCAAACCCGCTTTCCGATGGCGGTCCACTATGAACCCCCAGGGCTATGACGCCAATTTCACGGTTCGCAACAGGCTCAATATGTCCAAGGCAGAGGGTGGGTCGGTCGCGACAATGATGCTTATGAGCGATCCGCGTACGGAGTCCCTCGGCAACTACTACCCGGCACACACGATGGGCTACATCCCGGAATCGGTGGGTAAAGAACACCCCGAATGGCTGGCGCTGGTGGCAGGAGAGAGGAGGTTCTACCCCGAACCGCAGGCCAACATGCGGGCCTATTGCGTGACCAATCCGGAGTTCGTCAAGTATATGGCCGGCTTTCTCACTCCCGGGGTTGCTTCCAGTGACCCAAAGCGTATCACTTTCGCCGGGCTTGGCCAGTCGGACAGTTCCAACCACTGCCAGTGCGACGTATGCAAAGCCAACTACTCCCGGGTGGGCATCTCCGGCACGTACATGGAGTTCGTCAACAATGTTGCGGCCGAGATTGCCAAGACCCATCCAAACGCCATAATAGATACACTGGCCTACGGCATGACATTTTCGCCAACCTCAGTCAAGATGCGTGACAATGTGCTTGTCACGTGGTGCCCGATAAGCGCGTGCTACATGCACGGACTGGGAGACTGCGCTCCGAACCGGGAAGGCACCCTCCTGCAGCAGTGCGCACAATGGCGACAAAACGCAAAGCTGATGCAGGTATGGTACTACTTCTACCAGTCCGACTGCTGGAACCCCCACCCCAGGCTCTTCGCTGCGCAGAGTTCATTCAAGGAGTTCAGGAAGCAGGGATTGGATGGGGTGTTCGTCGAGCCCATAGGAGCGTGGTGCGGCCGCCGAAAGAACCCTGTCTCGGATGGCGACAAGCTGATGCCTGCATACAACGACTCAGCAGAATACGGCTGGTTTACCGTTCCGGTGGGAATGACGCACCTCAAGACATACCTGTCCTGCCGACTGATGTGGGACCCCGACTACGACCTCACAAAAGGTATCAAGGAGTTCTGCACGGCCTATTACGGCGCGGCGGGTCCGGAACTGGCGCAATGGGCGATGACAGAGGAACTGGAGTCCTCCTACGACAGAACCAACGGCCCGACATTCGCTTCCTATCGGGGAGTGCACATGGACATCGGCGGAGCGCCTTATATGAAGATCGATGTTCTGGAGAAAGCAGACGCCTTATTCGAAAAGGCTGAGAAGAAAGTGGCCAAAGACAAGACCCTCCTGCGGCGGGTGCGGATGGCGCGACTCTCACCCGATCTCGCGGTTTTGTGCACCGCTCCACTTGATCACCCACTCCGCGCAAGAGCGTTCGCCCGCTTCTTCCCGCTAGTGGAGGAGTTGGGGGTGCCGACATTGCGCAGGACCTCTATATCCGGCGATGAGATGACTATCGCCGACTTCAAGGCGCTCGCGCAGGACAAGACCAGACTTGAGAACCAGATCAGTCCTCCCGCGGAGACCCTGGGGGCCAATTTGCTCACGAACCCTGACTTCGAGGAAACCGCACAGAACGGACTCCCGCCCGGATGGACAACCGAAGGCAAGTATTTCCCTGAAGACTATGACCTGGACAAGCTTGGGGTTGCCGTGGACAGATCGACCGCACACGCAGGGAGAGCTTCAGTTCGCCTCCACAAGACGCCCAAAGCCAGGAAAGTGGTCTCAGTCAGACAGCGATTCCACGTCAAGCCGGGAGAGACGTACCAGGCGGACCTGTATTACCAGACCGATATCGAGACCGGCGGGCTCTATACCATCTTCACTGCGTACGACAAAGCCGGTAACTTCATCACGCACCTGGGCGGAGCGAAAGGGATAAATGACACCGGCGGCGACTGGCGCATTCTGAGGTCGCAGGCAACCGTCGATACCGACACGGCGTTTCTAGCTATCGAAGCGCTGATCTACGACGACCAGGCCAACGGAACCGCATGGATAGATGACTTCACCTGTCGGCAGGTCCTGAAGTAGATGAGAAGAGCCGGGGCATCTGCTATTTCCGGGCGGCTCTGACCTTGTCGAGGATGTCTTGGGCGTCTTCGGACAGCTTGGTCAGGTAGGTAAGCAGTCCTTCCTTCTTGCCCAGATAGAAGTCCTCCTGCGCGAGGGCGAACTTGAACCAAAGGGCTTCAACGGTGTTCGGCTCCGGCGCTTGGAGGCTGGAGACCAGCTTCTCGCACCCTGGCACTACCTTCTCGTAACCTGTGCGGGCTTCATAGTAGGCCATTCCAAGAGCGCCTTTCGCTTCGTTCACAAGCCTACGGCACTCGGCGATGTCACTGCCTGCCTTGAACAGACCCATAGACATCGTCCTGGCATCTTCAGCAGAGCGCACGTCGCCCCACTCAGCCCTTTGAGCTGCCTTCTTCATCTGCGCATCGACGGCCTTGGTGTCCAGTCCCCACCTTTGGGCTATCAGCCGGTCCAGTTCCGCCATTCTCAGGGTCTCCAGAGCACGATTGCGCATCATCCCGCGACGGACTGCCTGGAACTGCTGGGGGGATGCCACCAGGTAGAAGCGCCCGTCTCCCGGCGCGAGGCTGGCGGTCTGAAAACTGCGCGAGCCGAGTTTGGCGACCATGCGCAGACTGTACAGGTCGTAGACAGCGCGGCCCTTTGAGGCAATGTCTTTGGCGAGGTACACGAGCGAACTGCCTGACTGAGCTGTGTTCTCGTTCACTGCAACCACAAACGATCCCCTTGCGGACTGCCGAACGCCCACGCTCACACCTTTCTCGCTCTTGGCCATCGCCTGAGTCCACGCGGAAGTCCTTGGGAGCATCTTCGTATCGATTAGAAACGGCCCTATCTCAGCGACTCTCTCGCCGATTGCACTGATAGTCTCCGAAATCGGGTTGGCCAGAGGCAAAGGGTTACCTATTGCGCTAAAAGATCCAGGATACAGGTCACTTGTACCGTAGCAGAAGTAAGAGATACCCTTGGCTCCATTGGCCAGCGCCAGATAGCTCATCAGGCGGATTTCCTGTCCGGTGGGCATTATGAAATCGGAATCACTGGAGAACCAGTCCGCACCACCCATGGCCTGCAGGAACACCCAATGCGGCTTATCCGACTTCCTGCTCACCTCCCTGCACCACGGGCCGACTATCCACGGGTCCCGGCTTGCCTTGCGTATGGGGTATATCTCCGTCATCAGCACGCCCAGATACGGCTCAAACCTCAGCATCCGGTTAATGGAGTACTGGTTGGCAATCGCGACTTTGCTCGGGTCGGCCTGGCCTAGAGCATCGACCACACCGGCTACGCCCCACAGCCAATCGTCTGTAGCCTCATCAGCCACCGTCCATCCCGCAAGGTAAGGTTCATTGCGGAAAGCCTCGGCCAGGGACTCGGCATAGCCCTCTACCCAGGTCAGGTTCTCCGGACCCTTGCCTTTGATCACACCGGCCAGCGGCAAGACCGGCTGTATATACAAACCACGGGCAGTAGCTGGAGCAAGCTCTTTCTTTCGGAAGGATATGTAGTCATCCACGGGCAGTATCTCGCCCCACCCTCGCCAGTCGTCGGATTGGCTGAAATGGTATGCGCTGTAGTTGGCATGATGACGTACAACGGTGTCATACCACGACTCCAACCCCTCAGGCCCTCTGCACACCCCTGCCCACCCGAATGGGAAGTACTTGGTGGCAGCCGGCTTACGGGCCGCTGCGTTCTTTACGGCGTCCTTGAACTCAACTTCCTGCCGGGCGTCCGCAATGGCTTCGGCCTCCGTCATGGCACGAACGCGAATCCCTCGCAACTCAACCCAGAACTCTCCAACAGCAGACCCGGCGAAAGTTCGAAGAGTCAGGCCGGTGAGCTTGATTGGGGTGCCGGGAGTCGGGTTGCTCACGTCTGGGACGTACTGGTAGCTGGAAGTGACCCACTCAGCGGGTTTTGATCCCGGGACAAAGAAACTCGAGGCAGATGCTCCGCCGCCTGCGCTCTGGGTCTGGCCGGTGATATCCAGGCACTCGGATGGGTCCGGCACATCCGTCCGCCACTCGACCTCGATCACGGGATATTTGGCGAGGTCCACTGCGGCGGACATAGGCAGTTCCAAGCGGACATAGTCACCGTGGTTCGTTGTGCCCCAGCCGTACAAAGCTGTTATGCGAAGGGCTTTGTCCACCTGGGTCACGCTGGAGCGCCCCTGAACGTTCTGACGCGACTTGCCATCATAGAACACAGCAGGCTGCAAAGCTGCAACAACAGCCGCGTCGGAAAAGTCGATGGACCACCCGACTGCGGGCGGCGCGCTGTCCGCGGCAAGGGCCAGTTGTGGGGTGGCGAATAACGCCAGGGTCATCAGCAGTATTGTGAAACGCATAATCATCTTGGCAACACCATATCTTCCATCGCGATTATACCACATGCGAGCCAACTCACGAAGGAATGATACCCCTGAGAGTCACAGTAGTAAGAGTAGACCGCTAGACACAAAGCATATACGGTTCAGAGGTGGAAAACGTGCCAAACCCAAAGCAAAAAGAGCTTCTTGCGCAGTATTACTCCCGAATGTTGGAGATATTCAGGCTGCACGGCATTGCAGCCCTGCTCGAATGGGACCAACAGGTGTATATGCCTCGCGGTGGCGCGTCGCATCGCGCCGAACAGACGGAACTTACCCACAGGCTGGTGCATACTCGCTTCACTGATCCGGCATTCTCTGACATCCTCTCATCTCTTAACGACTCCATCGGTGACCTGAGCCGGGAGGACGCAGTGAACGTCCGCGAGACCAAACGGATTGTGGACCGCGCCTCCAAGCTGCCCGGGGAGTTTGTATCAGAGAAATCGACCGCCTGCGTTCTCGGGTATGACGCGTGGCTCACGGCGCGACCAAAGAGCGATTTCGCCGCGGTCAAACCACACCTCGAGACTATGTTCAGACTTTGCAGGCAAGAGGCGGAGCTTGTGGGGTATGAGAGCACTCCCTACGATGCGCTGCTCGACGAGTTCGAGCCTGGGGCAAAGATCGCTGTTGTGCGTCCGTTGCTTCTGGACCTTGCAGAGCAACTGAGCGCCATTCTCCCGGCCATTTCCGCAAAGTGCCCTGAACCTAAGAAGCTTTCTGGTGTTTTCCCGGTGGCTGACCAGATCAAGTTCTGCTCGCGTATAGCTTCAGACCTGGGCTACAGCTTTGAATCAGGCCGGATAGATGCCACCGCACACCCGTTTATGACCAGCATCGGACCACGGGATGTGCGCATTACCACGCGATTCGATGAGTCCGACCCGCTCTACTCGCTCTACAGCACGATCCATGAAACGGGGCACGCGCTCTACGAATTGGGGCTGCGGGAAGAGTATGCCGGAACGCCAATGGGAATGGAGGCATCGACCGGGATACACGAGTCGCAATCCCGTACTTGGGAGAACCTGGTTGGCCGAAGCTCTCAGTTCTGCGTATACCTGCACGGGATTCTGACTGAGTTCTTCCCTGAGGCTGCCAAAGACGTCACACCACAAGACATATGGCATTCCGTGAATCACGTAAGGCCAAGCCTCATACGGACTGAGGCGGATGAGGTCACCTATTCGCTTCACGTCGTCATTCGAATGCTGCTGGAAGAATCGCTCATCTCAGGCGATATGCAAGTTTCAGACATACCTGATGCCTGGGACAGCTATTACGAGCGTTACCTTGGAATCAGGCCGGACAGCCTCAAGAATGGGGCCATGCAGGATGTTCATTGGTATTCCGGAGCTGTGGGATACTTCCCAACCTATGCGCTGGGCAATATCTATGGGGCGATGTTTATGGAGGCTGCTACAGCCGCTGTGCCTACCCTGTTCGACAATATGGCGAAGGGTGATTTCAGCGCGGTGCTGGGCTGGCAGAGGAAGCATGTGCACAGTCTGGGACGCAGCTACCAGGCGAAGGAACTCGTCGAGCGCACAACCGGGAAGCCCCTGAGCAGCGAGGCGTTTGTCTCATACATCAAGCGCAAGTTTGACGCCTGAGCCGTCGCGGCTAAGGCCGCCTGCCCGGGAACCGCGGAGCCAGGACTTTGTAGAGTTCCTTGAGGCTCAGAAGCCCCTTTGCATCCAGCTTGCGCCGTTCGCCCTGCTTTGGGTTGACCATTGAGCTGATCTGCAGGACAAGCTTGTCAACGACATCCGGACCATACTCGGGCACGGACTCAAGTGCGAATCGATCGATGGTGGAGTTGTTGCGCAGGATTGCAGCAAGTCCCGCTGCTTTGGGGGCAGCAGGCAGAGCCGAGAATGCGTAGCACGCGACGGCTGTAGCGACGGCTGCGGATGGGCAAGTTCCGCCAGGGCCACTGGCGTAGTAGGACGGCGCGATCAGGTTGATCACGGCAATGTCCTGCCCGGGACGGTCAAGGATGGTGAGAATGGTGGGGCCTTTCTTTGCGAGCGGAGCAACCGTCAGAAGGTTAGGGATGCCATCGGCCCACGGCTTGGCTGAGTAGCCCTGGACGGCGGTCTTTGTTGGTCTGTCGCCGACTTCCCCGTAAGGGCACAGGAACAGCGCCTTGGAGGCTTTTATCGCCTGGAGCGCGGGAGTTATCTCATCCCAATAGGACTCAAAGAACACGACGATGTCGCATTCCTTTCCTGCCTTTGCAAAAGCCTTTGCCCACTCACCGGGTTCATCGGCTTCCTGGTAGCTGCGCACGCTGACCGGCACCCTCAGGGCCTTGGTGAGGTCCCAGATGACTCTGAGTTCCTGGGTGTCGTGGGTGTTGGACTCAGGGTCGGGTTTGCTCATGTCCGGGGCCATCGCATACTGGAACTGGGTGGAACTATCCAGCAGGTCTGCGAGCACCTTCACGCTGACTCCGCCGGTTCCCACGATTCCCAGCTTCACTGCGCGCTTGCCCGCCACCTTGCGCAGGTTCTTGAGCATAGACTCGTTTCCGCCGCCAAGCGCGCGCAGTTCCCAAGCCGCCCCGGCAGCCACGCCGTCGAACTCACCCGCAGAGCACATTCCGCTTCCCGTCAATACCAAGATCACCGCCAGAGCGATTGCCAGTTTCATTACGGACCTCCACGGGTCGCCCCCTCGCCCACCGCAGTGGGAGAGGGCTGGGGTGAGGGACTTACGAGCGTCCAAATCTGCACAACGTTCGCAGGTAACGTGACGCGACAGAACGGGGAACGGCTTGTACCGGTAGGTCATCTCTACCCCTCACCCCAACCCTCTCCCCGCGGGACCGGGGAGAGGGAGTTATGAACCCTGGCCCCCTCCTTGCGAGGAGGGGGAATGTCAGCCCAGTTTGATCTTCCCGTATCTCAGTTTACCCGCGCGGATGATCGACCCATCAGTCGGCGTTATCTCGGCAGCGGAATCTGTGATCTTCTGACCATCAATGGAGACTGCGCCCTGTTGAATCAGCCTTCTGGCCTCACTGTTGGACGCGGCCATTCCGGACTTTGCCATCAATCGGGCAAGTTGCACTTTCCCGTCGGTCAAGTCGTCTGCGCTAATGGCGATCTCCGGCATGTCGGTCGGCTCTTCCCGGCGACTGAACACCCGCTCGAACTCCGCCTGAGCCTCAACGGCATCAGCTTCTGAGTGGTAGATAGTCACTATCTCGCTCCCAAGCCGCTTCTTCCAATCCATCGGATGAGCGGTGCCTTCCGCCAGGGCGGTCTTCATTATCTCGATCTGTTCCATCGGAACATCTGTGCAAAGCTCGAAGTAGATGGGCATCAAAGCGTCCGGCAGAGACATTATCTTGCCGAACATATCCTTGGGAGCTTCAGTTATCCCAACATAGTTGCCCAGGGACTTGCTCATCTTGTTCACGCCATCGAGTCCCGGCAGGATCGGCATGAACAAGCCTACCTGCTCCGGCAGGCCATATTGGCCCTGCAGGTCGCGCCCCATCATGATGTTGAACTTCTGTTCGGTCCCGCCGACTTCCACATCCGCTTCAAGCACAACCGAATCATACGCCTGACAGATTGGGTAGAGCAGTTCGTGAAGACTGATAGGCCTGTTCTCCGCCAACCTTGTGGCGAAGTCGTCACGCTCCAGCACTCTTGCCACAGTCGCCTTGCTCGTGATCTTGATCACATCGGCGAATGTCAGAGGGCCGAGCCACTCGCTGTTGAACACGACCTTGGTCTTCTCGGCGTCCAGTATGCGGCAGTACTGATCGTAATATGTTGTCGCATTGGCCTTGATTTCCTCGGCGGTCAACTGCGGCCGGGTAATCGAACGGCCGCTGGGGTCTCCGATAGACGCCGTGAAGTCGCCGATTATGATGACTACCTCGTGGCCAAGGTTCTGGAACTGGCGCATCTTCCGCAGAACGACCGCGTTTCCCAGGTGAATGTCGGGAGCTGTCGGGTCGAGGCCGAGCTTGATCCTCAACCGCTTGCCGTCCTTCTGCGCTTTGGCAAGCTTCTCCTTCAGGCCATCCTCCGGGACGATTTCCATGGTTCCACGTTTTATCAGGTCAAATTGTTCTTGAACAGTCAAAGTCGAGGCTCCGTTACTTGTGCTTAGTCTCATATCGAGCGTACCAATGCTATCACGACGCAGGTCTATCGTCAATTCTCGGAGGCTAAAGCGAGGCGTTTCGCTCACAAACATTTGCCCAAGGAGGCTCCGGTGTGCTAGAATTCGGTGGTTACACAGCTATCGGAGGCTACTTGGTCAATGGACACTAGTGATTTCAAGAACGGGATATCGATGATCCTGGACAATGATATATATACCCTGGTCGAATTCCAGCACGTAAAGCCCGGCAAAGGCCCGGCGTTTGTGCGAACGAAACTCAGGAACGTGAGAAACAACGCCGTTACTGAGAAGACCTTCCGCGCTGGTGAGAAGATGGACCAGGCGTTCATGGACAAGTATCCCATGCAGTTCAGCTATCAGCAGGATGGCGAGTATTTCTTCATGGATCCTGAGAGCTACGAGATAACCCCCATCCCGGCAGTCAAGATCGGCGATGGAGTGAAGTATATCAAAGAGGGCCTGGAAGTCTCCGTTCTTGCCCACAAGGGTGAGATCATCAACGTAGAGCTTCCGCTTACCATAGATGCGACGGTAGCAGAGACCGAACCTGGCGAACGTGGCAATACGGCATCCGGCGGAAGCAAACCCGCCACCATCGAGTCGGGCGCGGTTGTGCAAGTGCCGCTCTTCATCAATATTGGCGACCGTATCAAGGTGGATACTCGCACGAACCAGTACCTGGAGCGCTGCAAAGACTGATCGCTCCCAAAGCGTAGAGACGCTTATTCTGCAAGCTCGTGTTTATCCAAGACAGGGGGGCCGCTCCAATTGAATGAGAGAACTAGAGAAGCGCTGGCAGAGATACTGGGTCGCCTGACACTCGTCGCGCTTTGGGTCGCGTGGCCGTTTGTAGCCATCTGTATTCTTTACATGGGAACATCGCTGTTGGGCAGCAGCATCGAGAACCTGACCGCGATGAAAAACATGGTTCCGCCGGACCCCAGGTACCTCGACTATGTAAGCTTCAGCAACTTTGCCATCCAGGCAACTTACATCGGCGGCATCATCCTCATAGTTGCCTACAGCCTCAGATGCTGGCACGGCACTGAGATCGGCGCCGTGTTGACAGTGCTGGGGGCAGGCCTGTTCTTCGGGCTGCCATTCGTCTTCCCCTCGTTTACTCCCAGAGACCTGATCGGCGCTCAGATCATACTCTCTTACTGCAAAGTTCTCCAGAAGCTTGGCCTGATAGCACTGGTTCCGGGAACCATGTTCGTGCTGCGCGACGCAATTCTGGCAATTGTGCTGCGCATGTCCCAGTCGAACGTGGAGATTGAGATCAAGAAGGGATCCAACGAGAGAGTCGCGGTCAAGAAACGACTGAAGCCGCTTGTCCTCTCGCATTGCTGGGACATGCCCAACTGTTCCGATGCCCTGCGCAGAATCTGCCCGGAGTTCCAGAAACACAGAAACTGCTGGAGAGTGAAGCATGGATGCCTGTGCGATCAGCGCATGGCGATGCGCGCGGCGGGCTTGGCGGGTATGCAGAAAACCGAGAGGGATGCGCAACTCGGCGACGAGGCCGGGCAGAAGGTCGTCGCGGCGCTGACACCTGCACTGAAGCGCGCAAGATGTCGCAACTGCGCCATATATATGGAGCATCAGAGACAGAAGTTCAAGATATTCAGCGCGCTTGTGTTGCCTGCGGCAGTAGCCCTGATAATCGGATTCTATGGCCCGATATCCGGCGTGATGAAGTACGTTCTTGCCCAATCGGAGAAGTTCCTCAGGTTCTTGACTTACAACCCAAGCGCCAGCGACCTTACTTTCACACAGGGGCTGGACACGCTGGTTCTCTTCTGCGTGATATGGCTCGGTGTGCTGCTAATGAGCCTGCTGTTCAAGTTGGTGGAGTATCTCATTTTCGAGTTGAAGGTGTAGCCAGATGGATGTCGGCAAGATAGATGAACTGGTCGCCATTCTTGGCGCTTCCCGATCAACGGAACTGATGGTGCGCAAAGGACAGAACTCTGTACACATAGTCCGCAGCGCAAAGCCCAGGCGGCCGGCCGCAGTCAAGTCTGCCGGTCGGGCCGACGCTCCGACGCCGGAATGTGTCACGGACGACCTCGCGCACATTCGGTCGCCCAAGGTTGGCATATTCCACAGCGCTGAGTCGGCGCCGCAAGCGGGCGACACCGTCCACCTCGGGCAGCCGCTCGGAGTTATAGAGTCCATGAAGATACACAATGAGATCCTCTCCGAAGTCAGCGGCGTTATCGTCGAGATGTTTGTGGAGAACGGGTCGCCGGTAGAATACGGCCAGGAACTGTACCGGATACGGAAGTCGTAAGTATCCGCCCTGCAATCCCTTTTTAGGAGAGACCGTTTGTTCAAGAAGATACTGATAGCAAACAGAGGCGAGATAGCTGTCAGAGTGATACGCGCGTGCCGGGAAATGGGCATTGAGACTGTGGCTATCTACTCGGAGGCAGACCGCGAGTCTCTCCACGTGAGGATGGCTGATCAGGCTATATGCGTCGGCCCCCCGCAGAATCGCGACAGCTACCTCAACATGCCCAACATCATCAGCGCAGCCGTTATATCGGGCGCACAGGCAATACACCCCGGTTACGCCTATTTCTCCGAGCAGGCCAACTTCGCCGAGGCGTGCGAGGCATGCAACATCAAGTTCATCGGGCCGCGACCGGGGGCGATCGAGCTGATGGGCGACAAGGCTCGAGCCAAAGAGACCGCGCAGAAGGCCGGAGTGCCAGTTATCCCCGGCAGCCCTGGGACGGTCGCCAGCGAGCAGGAAGCTGCGCGCGTAGCCGCGAAGATGGGCTATCCTGTCCGACTCAAAGCCACCGCTGGTGGCGGGGGACGGGGAATCAGGATCGTCCAGACTCCCGAGGAACTCCCGTCAGCCCTGCGGATCGCGCAAGCTGAGGCTGAATCCGCATTCGGAAATGGACTGCTCTACGTTGAGAAAGAAGTTGAAGAACCCAGGCACGTTGAGATCCAGTTGCTCGGAGATGAGCACGGCCACTACGTCTACCTCGGCGAGAGAGAATGCTCCATACAGCGCAGAAACCAGAAGCTGATCGAAGAAGCGCCCTGTATTGCTGTGTCGCCTGCCCTGCGCAAGCGTATGGGTGATGCGGCAATCAAGCTCGCAAAGGCCGTGAACTACTGGAACGCCGGCACGGTAGAGTTTCTGCTGGACAAGAACGGGAAGTTCTACTTCATGGAAATGAACACTCGCATCCAGGTAGAGCATCCGGTTACCGAGGCCGTCACCAACATCGACCTGCTGAAAGAACAGATACGCATTGCCGCGGGAGAGAAGCTCCCGTTCGCGCAGAAGGACATCAAGATCACGGGGCACTCCATCGAGTGCCGCATAATAGCGGAAGACCCAAGCAACAACTTCGCGCCGTCAGTCGGCACGATCAGCGGGCTTCGCATCCCCGGCGGTAACGGAGTCCGGGTGGACACCCACATATACGACGGCTACGCGATACCGCCCTACTATGACGCAATGCTGGCCAAGCTTGTTGTCTGGGACAGGGATCGCGGCGAAGCAGTCTCGAGAATGCTGCGCTGCCTTTCGGAGTTCCACATCGGCGGATTGAAGACCAATATCGAATACCAGATGCAGATACTCAACAACCCATATTTCCGCAGGGGCGAGCTGTCCACCAGCTTCATCCCCAGGCGGATGTCTGAACAAGACTAGATGAAAAAGATACGCAGAGCAGCCCGGGAACTGGCGCTGAATATCCTGTATCAGTCGGATGCGGCGGGTGTGCCGTTTGACGAGGCGGTAGACACGGCGATGGAGTTCGCGGATCTCTCTGAGTTCGACGCAAAGGGCGCGAAAGGCTCCGACGAGATCCGGGCCTACGCCCGTGAACTGGTCACCGGAATACGGGAACGAGTGAAAGAACTGGACAGACGGGTTGCGCTATATTCCAAGGGATGGCCGCTGGACCGGCAGCCGTTTGTTGATCGAAACATTCTCCGTATGGCGCTCTATGAGATCGCCTATTCGGACTCCGTCCCTCCGCTGGTCGCCATCGACGAGGCTGTGGAAATAGCGAAGAAATACAGCACCGCAGAATCCGGTCGCTTCATCAATGGCATACTCGCAAGCTACCTCAAAGACCAGTCCGCTCCAAACGACGCGCCACAGGCGTAACAGCACACGGGAGGAGAACCCAATGGCAGCACAGATACTGGACGGCACTGCAGTTGCTAAGGAAATACGCGCGGAAATCGCGGCACGGGTTGAACAGCTCAAACGGGACAAAGGCGTTACTCCCAGGCTGGCCGTAATTCTTGTGGGCGAAGATCCGGCCTCCGTCACCTACACCCGAATGAAGAAGAAGGCCTGCGAAGCTACAGGTATGCTCTCGGACCTCATCGTGATGCCCTCCGACAGCAGCCAACAGCAGGTAGAGGCGGTTATATCTCGTCTGAACGCGGACCGCAGCGTGCACGGGATTATGGTTCAGCACCCGGTTCCGTCTCACCTGGATGAGCTCGCGATCCTCTCCACTGTTGCAGTCGAGAAGGATGTCGACGGGATAAGCGCCCAGAGTCTGGGCAGGCTGGTGCTCGGGACTGAGGACTACGTATCCTGCACACCCTTGGGCATTGTTACTCTGTTGGAGCGTTACGGGATCGAGCTCAAGGGCAAGGAGGCAGTGATTGTCGGTCGCAGCATTATCTTGGGCAAACCCGCCGCCCTTGCATTCCTGGAGCGGCACGCAACAGTAACTATCTGCCATTCAAGAACCCGCGACCTGGACAAGGTGGTCGGACGAGCCGACATCGTGGTTGCGGCTATCGGAAAAGCCGAATTGATAAAAGGCTCATGGATCAAAGAGGGCGCGGTTGTGGTGGATGCCGGGTATAACAAGGTGGAAGGCCGCGACAAGGACGTGGGGGATGTTGAGTTTGAAGCCGCGGCGCAGAGGGCGTCATGGATCACACCGGTTCCTGGCGGAGTCGGCCCGATGACCATTGCGATGCTGCTGGCTCAGACAGTAAAGGGCGCCGACAAGTACGCTGTTTGCGGAGAGAAGGCCTAAGTTGAGTTACACGCTTGGCGGGTCAGGTTCCGAGGGCAATGACGCCGGACCTGCCGCGATAAAGAAGCCAATAGCCGAAGCAGTCGATGCGCTGCTCGCGGAGGCTGCCGCCAGAAGGGTCCGCAAAGACTATTCGGGCGCAGTCACCGCACTCATCGACGCGCTACGCATAGACCCGGAGAACGCCTCGGTCGCCCTGCTGATTGCCGGGATATACGAAGAGCGTGGTATGTTTGATGAAGCGCTCGTGTGGTATCGGTCGGCTCAGAGCATATCCCCCGCAAGCGAAGCTGCCGCGAGCGGCATTCGAGACGTCACTTCCAGGGTCCGGTTCGCGCCAACCAGGGCCAGAACGGAGCTTCTCGGACCTAACCTCAAGGTATGGATTGCTGCTGCGGCGGCGATACTTGTGCTTGTTGTGCTGGCGTTTCTCATTCGGGGAGCCAAGCAAACCGCCCGTAACGTCTCACGAAACGCTCTCACCACTGCTCCACCACCCACGTCCGTTGTGATACCTGGCGTTCCCCGCCCGAACTCTTTACGTACTGCGTCTGTGAGACCCGCGCAGCCATCCGTTGGCGGCGCCTCGGGGCTGACATCACGGCCCACTGCCCAGGTTCGCACAGCGCCCGAGGCGGCCATCAAGTCGAAGCTGCTGGAGACGCAGGGATACTGGTCGCCACAGGTTCGGATAGACGACGTCACAGCCGACCCCAGATACGCTGCCGTAGCCGTGACATTCTCCCTTCCGCCAAGCACACAGATCAACAGAGCTACCGTTTTGCAGAACGCGTTCTACATTGCCGCAGCGGCATTTGTGGCGCACAGCGAAGTGATGGTTGTTACAGTTCGGTGCGCAATCCCAGGGGAGCAGAACGGCTACCAACTGGCTTTTGTGGGCGATATCACACGTGATACGGCCCTGTCGCTGGGCGGGAACATCACAACCGCGCAGATTAACGCCTCGTTCACGTCCACATGGTGGAACCCTAGAATCAGCCAGTAGCCAGAGCCTTCACGTCTGTATACGCAGGAATCCCTGCGGACCCTCCGATATTCTGCACGCAGAACGCCGCGCAGGCACACCCCAGCCGCGCGGAGGACACAATGTCCAGCCCATCGACCAACCCGGCCAGGAAACCCGCATCCCAGCAGTCTCCTGCCCCGGTCGTGTCCAAGACAGGCACGTCGAATGCTGGAACTCGCTCAAAGCGTCCGTCGGCAGCAACAAGGCACCCTTCGTCCCCCATCTTGACCACAACCGCCCCAGCCCCCTCATCCAGCAGGATCCTCGCGATATCCTCGGGGCTTCTGTTCGGGTGTAGCACGAGCATGTCGTCAAGGCTGGGGATCACATAGTCGCAGTGTTGCAGGACCGGCGCCAGGTTCGACCAATCCGGTCCCGCGCCCCAGCACTCGTCCAGCAGGGTTACCACGCCGCGCCTCCGCGCCTGTGCAAGCAGCGAAGCCGCATCCGGGCCATCAAAGGAGGGGAGGACCCAGAAGTCCTGGTATAGCAGAAACTCGGTGTCCAGCAGAGAGTCCAGGTCGAGGTCGGCGAGGCCAAATGTGAGGTTTGCGCCGGGGGTATGAATGAAAGTGCGGTTGCCGTCCGGGTGAATGCCAACGAAAGTAAACGGAGTAGACTCATTCTTCGAAACAATCACGCGCGAGCAGTCCACTCCGCGCGCGGTCAACTCATCCAGTACGAACCGGCCCATCAGGTCGCTGCCAATCTTGGTGTAGACCGTGACGTCCAGCCCCATGCGACCGAGAGCGGAACTTGTGTTCACCGCACCTCCGCCGGTGGCAAATCGCAGGGAACTGGTGTTCACCTGGGTTCGCACGCGCGGGACAGGGTAGTCATCTAGGGGTCCGCTGAGAGCATCTACAACGCCTATCCCGGTGCAATGGATACGGGACATCCTGGTCTACCTCCGCAAGAGAGACTCCGGAACTGGTTCAGTATCAGGCGGGTACAGGCTCTGCATCCGCGATCTTGATATTGTCCGGCTTGAGCACCTGCCTCAGAAACTCCCCGGTGTAGGATTGTGGGGTATCGGCAACATCCTCGGGAGTACCCGCGGCAACAACGTAACCACCCGCATCGCCGCCTTCGGGGCCGAGGTCGATGACGTAGTCAGCGGTCTTGATAACATCCAGATTGTGCTCTATCACCAGCACTGTGTTTCCCGCGTCCACCAGCTTGCTGAGGACTTCCAACAGCTTTCTGATATCGTGGAAATGCAGGCCCGTGGTAGGCTCGTCCAGGATATACAGCGTCTTGCCGGTGCTTCGCCTGGCAAGCTCCGAGGAAAGCTTGACTCGCTGCGCTTCGCCGCCCGAGAGCGTTGTGGCCGGTTGGCCGAGCCTGATATAGTCCAGGCCGACATCGTGGATGGTCTGCAGCTTCCGGTGGATCTTGGGGACATTCTTGAAGAACTCCAGAGCCTGGCTGACAGTCATATCCAGCACATCCGCGATGCTCTTGCCTTTGAACTTTATCTCCAGCGTTTCGCGGTTGTAACGCTGACCTTTGCACACCTCGCAGGGCACATAGACATCCGGCAGGAAATGCATCTCGATCTTGATAATGCCATCGCCCTTGCACGCCTCGCAGCGGCCACCCTTGACGTTGAAACTGAACCTGCCGGGCATATAGCCACGCATCTTCGCGTCGGGAGACTTGCTGTAGAGTTCGCGGATCATGTCGAAAGTCCCGGTGTAGGTCGCCGGGTTGGACCTGGGAGTGCGACCGATGGGCGATTGATCTATATCAATCACCTTGTCCAGGTGCTGCAGCCCGCGTATCTCTTTGTGTTTTCCGCTTGCCCTGGGGGCGTTGCCCAGTCTGGTCATCAGGGTTGGGAACAGCGTCTCCTGCACCAGTGTGCTCTTGCCGGAACCCGACACCCCCGTGACGCACACAAACAATCCCAGCGGTATCCGCACGTCGATATGCTTGAGGTTGTTCCCGGACGCCCCGATTACCTCAAGGTAACGGTCTGTGTGAGGGCGTCGGATCAGTGGAGTCGGAATACTCAACTTCCCGGAGAGATACTTACCCGTGAATGACTCCTCGCTGGCGATTATGTCCTCAATTGTCCCTTCGGCGACTATCTCCCCACCGTGTTCACCTGCCCCTGGGCCTATATCAATGACATAATCGGCTGCGCGCATGGTCTCTTCGTCGTGCTCCACTACGATGATGGTATTGCCGAGGTCTCGAAGCCGGAGCAGCGTGTCTATCAGTCGCTTGTTATCGCGTTGGTGGAGGCCTATGCTTGGTTCGTCGAGTATATAGAGCACACCCATCAGCCCGCTGCCTATCTGGGTCGCCAGCCTTATCCGCTGTGCTTCGCCGCCCGCAAGGGTCCCCGCCGCGCGGTTCAGAGTGAGGTAATCCAGGCCGACATCCAGCAGGAACTTCAGCCTGCTGCGAATCTCTTTGATGACCTGCTCCCCTATGGTGGCTTCCCGAGGTGTGAGCGACAGGCCGGAGAACCACTGATAGGTGTCTCTGATGGACATCTCTGTGACTTCCGATATGTTCTTCCCGGCGATAATGATAGCCAGGCTCGACGGCTTCAGCCTGCGTCCGTGGCAAGCCGGGCAGGGAATATCCGCCATATACTGCTCGATCTCTTCGCGGACCATTTCCGAACTCGTGCTGTCGTGCCTGGTCTGAAGCATCTGGAGGACGCCGTGGTAGGTGGTCCAGTAGCTCTGTTCGTTATCACGGAACCGGCCCTTGTAGTTGATCTTGACCCTCTCATCGGTGCCATTGAGGATTACACCCAGTTGCTCCGGGGTCAGGTCTTTGATGGGTGTGTTCAGGGAGAAGTTATAGGCCTTGGCTACTCCCGCCAACAGAGCTTTAGGCCACTCGGCCTGGCCTTTCTCGAACGGCACAACTGCCCCGGAGTTGACCGACTTGGTCTTGTCGGGAATGATGAGGTCGGGATCAAGCTGCTTGTTGCTCCCCAACCCGTGGCATACGGGGCAGGCTCCGTAAGGGCTGTTGAATGAGAAGCTTCTGGGCGCAACATCCTCGAGGCTGATCCCACACTCCGCGCAGGCAAGGTGCTCCGAGAAGAGCAGTTCGTGGCTTCCAGCCACATCAACAGCCAGCGATCCCCCACCCTTCTTCAGAGCGGTTTCCACGGAATCAGTCAGCCGCTTCTCGATGCCGGGCCGCACAATGAGCCTGTCTATGACTATCTCGATGGTGTGCTGCTTGTAGCGGTCGAGGTCTATGTCGTCGGTGATCTCGTGGACATTCCCATCCACCCGGACCCGAACGTAGCCCTCCTTGCGCACATCCTCTATCAGCTTCTTATACTGGCCTTTCTTGCCTCGCACAAGGGGGGCAAGGACCTGTATCCGCGAAGACTCCGGCAGAGCCATTATGGCATCTACCATTTGCTGAGGCGTCTGCTGAGTAATCTCGCGACCGCACTGCGGGCAGTTGGGCCGACCAATTCTCGCATAGAGGAGCCTGAGGTAGTCGTAGACCTCGGTAACGGTGCCGACAGTAGAACGCGGGTTTCTGGTTGTAGACTTCTGGTCTATGGACACCGCGGGCGATAGCCCTGTGATATCATCCACATCCGGCTTGTCCATCTGGCCAAGGAACTGCCGGGCATAAGAAGACAGCGACTCAACATACCGCCGTTGCCCCTCGGCATAAATAGTGTCAAAAGCAAGCGAGGATTTACCGGAACCCGAAAGCCCCGTCATGACAACCATTTTGTCACGGGGAATCTCCAGGTTGATATTCTTCAAATTGTGCTGCCGCGCGCCGGTGATAACAATCTTGTCTTGGGCCATGATACTCCTGCCAGTAGAACGGGGAACGCGAGCGGGTCCGACTTCAGAACCACGAAGCCAACGCTTTGCTCACATCTCATTCTAGCATTGAAGGGGGTGTGGGTTCAATGTTACCCCGACAACATAAACCCAGGCTTGCACGCCAGAGTCTATACGACTGACTCCTTGCGCCTACTTCTGTTACTCATTCTTGACATTCTCCCGAAAATCGCGTACAAACAATACAATAGTTGCAGAGTCCGGCGGTTCAGCGCGGCGGGGCAACAAGGAGAGTGTGCAATGAAGAATAGAACTAGTCTTATCTATACGGTTGTAGTAACTCTATCGGTGTTGTTTGTGTTGACAGGCTCAGGGGCGGCATTGGCCACGGGATCCCTCACGGCGTGGGGAGACAATAGCATGGCACAGTGCAATGTGCCTTCTGGAAACGATTTCAAGACCATTTCCGCCGGCGAATTCCACGGCGTGGCGTTGAAATCCGACGGCTCCCTTGTGGCGTGGGGATACAACTACATGGGCCAGTGCGATGTCCCGGGGGGGAACAACTATACTGCCGTTGCCGCCGGCGGGTATCACAACGTGGCGCTCAAGTCCGACGGATCCCTGGTGGCATGGGGCTACAACATCCAGGGCCAATGCGATGTCCCGACGGGAACCGACTACGTCGGTGTCGCTGCCGGCGGACACCACAGCTTTGCACTGAGATCGGACGGGTCTCTGGTTGCATGGGGATATAACGGCTACGGTCAGTGCGATTTCCCGGCTGGCAGCTTCTTGGCTGCCGATGGGGGCAGATACCATAACGTGGCCTTGAAATCGGATGGTTCTCTGATCGCTCTGGGGGACAACATCTACGGGCAGACAGATGTTCCGGCGGGAAATGACTTCGTGGCAGTAGCTGCCGGCGACTATTACAACGTGGCGCTGAAATCGGATGGGTCTCTGGTCGCATGGGGGCGCAATGACTATGGTGAGTGCAATGTTCCGGCCGGGAACAACTACATCGCAGTCGACTGCGGTGGCAACCACAGCGTGGCGCTGAAATCGGATGGCTCCCTCGTGGCGTGGGGCAACAATAGCAAGGGCCAGTTGAATGTCCCTGCAGGTAAGGAATTCGCGGCTGTCTCCGCGGGCTACTGGTCCAACGTTGCCCTGAACAATGCCCCGATGAACGTAAGCCTGGCCCCGTATTCGGGACCACTGCCCACGGGAACCCCGTTTACCATTAAGTGCGTCTATGCTGACGGTCAGGGCTATACGGATATCAGGAAGACCTACCTGCTCATCAACGATTCTCTCGGCCAGGTAAATGCGGCGCTGCTGTATTATGACCGCGTGGCCAATAGAGTCTACCTCAAGAACGACGCTAACACTAGTTGGGGTACCGGATACACGCCGGGGACGTCAATCACCCTCTCCAACACCCAATGCTCAGTGGCCGTTGGCAGCACCACCGTTTCCGGGAGCGGCAACGACGTTACAGTCAACTGGCGCATTACCCTCAAGAGCCCGTTCTCGGCCAAGAACCTGAATGGCTATATGTATGTTCAGGACGCGGCCGGCGGGACCGATGGCTGGGATCTGATGGGAATCTACTACAACGTAAAGCCTCAGGCGGTAAGCATAAACCCAAACAGCTCCCCTCTACCTATCGACGGCCCTGAACCCATCCAGATCACCTCGCTATACCGTGACCCGAACGGCACAGGGGACATCCGAAAGTGCTATATGCTGATCAACGACACGCTAGACCAGGCGAATGCGGTGTTACTGTGGTACGACAAGGCGACCAACAAGGTCTACTTGAAGAATGACGCAAGCACCAGTTGGGGGACCGGATACGCGCCTGGCTCCGATATAGTCCTCTCGAACAGCCAGTGCGAGATCTTCTTGAACAGAATGCAGGTCAGCTCCTACGGCAACGACCTGAGTGTTGTCTGGTCGGTAAGACTGACCGCCGGGATGGCCGGCAAGAATCTTTACAGTTACATGTATGTTACCGATGCCAAGGCAGCATTCGACGGCTGGAAGAAGGTCGGCACTCACTTCACCCCCACTGCTCCTACCTGCGTGAGCATAGCTCCGTCGACCGGCAAAGTACAGACCGGGACGCCGCTGACATTCGCGACCGAGTATGCCGACACTAACGGCTATCCGGACATCTGGCAGTGCTATTTGCAGATGGGCCAGACAGGCAGCCTTGCGAATGCAGTGTGCGTGATGTATGACGCAAAGCAGAACAAGGTCTTCCTGCGAAACGATGGGAACACCAGTTGGGGAACAGGCCAGACTCCGGGGACCGTTTTTACGCTGCAAAACAGCCAGTGCAAGGTCTACGTTCAGCACACCGTTGTGACGGCCAGTGGCACAGACAATCTGATCATCAACTGGAGCATCGAACTCAAGTCCATCCTGGTCCCAAAGCTTCTGGGCGAACGGATGTATTGCCGCGACAATGAGTATATGAACAGCAACTGGAAGCTCAAGGGGTACGTGCGGGCGCAGTAGCGAGAATAGCTGACTAGCCGTTGAACCGCAGAGACGCTGAATGAGATGAGGACACTGGACTCTTCCCTTCAGCGTCTCCTTTGTCTCAAGACCCACCTACAAATCCGTAGCACGGTTGAAGTCGACCACGAAGCCGTATTTCTCGGGTTCCCAGGTGGTGGTGGCTATTAGGGTGTCTTTTTGGGTGGAGGCAGCGCGCAGATACGCGCGAACTGTGCAGGGGAAACCCAAGTCCTTGTAGGCTTTGTAGGCCACTAGTTTTGAGACATAGTAGATATCATCGTCGCCCACCGTGGCCGGGACCACAATGCGAACCTCTTCCGGGGCGTCGAAACCCGCTTCAATCACAGCAACAGCAAACCGCTGGGGATCGTTCAGTTCGCTGAGAAAGAGACGGTGCGCTTCGTCATCAACACTTGAGGGCGCCATGCTTGGCAGCGCAGGCGGCTGCGAGAATCTTATCCCCATTCTCTCAGGAATTCGGGCCATGAATACGACCACGACCACCAAGGCGATAACGCACAGAAGCCAGAAGCGATTGCTGTCCAGCGCCTTTTCCCACAGGCTGACAGGGACGCGCTTCGAGCTGAAGTCGCCCGCCCTGGCCGCCCATCCGTATTTCTTGTGCCGTCTCCGGTAACCGTCAACAAGACCCATCGTCTACCTCGCAGCCAGAGGATAATCGTTTCCGCTCAACAGGCTAGGCATTCGCCGCTGCCTTCGCGGCCAGCATACGCCGCATCTCACCGGCTATGCCGTCGGCGCCTATGCCGATATTCTCTCGCAACTTCTCCAAAGAACAATGCTCCACAAAGGCATCCGGAATACCCAGGCGCTGTATTCGATCAACAGGAAGCCCATTGGAAGATGCCAGCTCAAGAACCGCAGACCCCAGCCCGCCGACTATGGAGTTGTCCTCAACTACCAGCACCGGGACGTTCTTGCTCAGACTCGCCGAAAGCAGGCGCTCATCCAGAGGCTTGATGAACCTCGCATTGATCAGCTCAACCCCCACCCCTTCGGCTGCGAGGGCATCAGCCGCGACGATAGCTGGGTACACCGTGGAACCAGCGCAGATGATAACCGCATCATCCCCCTCGCGCAGCCGTTCTCCCTCTCCGATTGCCAGTATCCGAGGCTCCCTGCGCTCACAGGCGCAAGGTCCACCACCCCGGGGGTATCGGATCGCCATGGGGCCGTCATGCCTGATGGCTGTCGCCAGCAGGTCGCGCAGCTCAATTGTGTCCTTTGGCGCAGCCACCACCATCCGCGGAATATGCCGCAGGAATGATAGGTCGTAAGCACCGTGGTGGGTCGGGCCGTCTTCACCGACCAGGCCAGCGCGGTCGACCACAAACACAACCGGCAGGTTCTGCACGCACACATCGTGGATAATCTGGTCAAACGCCCTCTGGAGGAACGAGGAATACAAAGCCACAACCGGCTTCATTCCACCGGCGGCCAGCCCGGCAGCGAACGTCACCGCGTGCTCTTCCGCAATCCCCACATCGAAAAAGCGGTCCGGATAGACTTCCGCAAACTTGCTCAGCCCCGTCCCGTCCGGCATTGCGGCCGTGATTGCGCAGATGCGCGGGTCCTGCGCTGCAAGTTCGACAATGGTATCGGAGAAGACCTTAGTGTAGCTCTCGTGCCCCTCGACGCGCTCGATAGTGCCGTCCGATATATCGAACCCCGAAATGCCGTGGAACTTGCGGGCGTTGTTCTCGGCGTACTCGTAGCCCTTGCCCTTACGAGTCACAACGTGAACAAGCACGGGGCCTTTCTGCCGTTTTACTGTCTCCAATACATCGATAAGAACTTCAATATTGTGGCCGTCGATCGGGCCGACGTAGGTGAACCCCAGTTCCTCGAAGAACACACCAGTCCTGGATCCAACCAGCCTGACCAAACCGTGGCTGATACCTTCCGCTGCATCCGTAAGGCGCTTTCCCGCAGGCATGCGTCCCGCGAAACTCTTCGCCTTCGCCTCAACCTTCTGATAGAGCGGAGCCAGCCTGAGTTTGCTGAGGTACAGTGAAACCGCGCCCACATTCTCGGCAATAGACATCGTGTTGTCATTGAGGATGACGGTGATGTCTGTCTTGAGAGGCTCGGCGTTGTTCATCGCCTCAAGAGCCAGACCGCCCGTGAGGGAACCGTCACCGATCACAGCAACTACGCGTTCGTTTCCAGCCTTGAGATCGCGAGCTTTGGCAAGGCCCAGCGCCCCGGAAATGGAGGTGCTGGCGTGCCCTGCGCCGAACGGGTCGTGTTTGCTCTCGTCGGTCCGGGTGAAGCCCGACAGCCCGCCCTCCTGCCGAAGCGTGTGGAATGCCTCTCTGCGCCCCGTCAGCAGCTTGTGGGCGTAAGACTGGTGTCCGACGTCCCACACCAGTTTATCCGTCGGAGAATCGAAGACCGTGTGCAGAGCGACAGTGAGTTCCACCACGCCCAGGTTGGAGGCCAAGTGCCCCCCGGTCTGAGAGACCGTTTCGATTATCGCTGTCCGCAGTTCATCTGCCAGCTTCTCGCGTTCATCCATTGTGAGCGCTTTCACATCAGCCGGCCCGTTCACGCGGCTCAGTACTAGTTCACACTCTTCCATTACACATCCAATAACTCATTCTACATATCCCGCTGACCGAGAATCAGTTCAGCAGCCTCGAAGTCCTCGGGTTTGTCGAGGTCTTCGCCAATGCCGGCGAACTCGGTCTGCAAGGCAACCGCCCTGGCGCCCATTACCCGGCTTGCGGCTTGCTCCAGTGTCGTCAGTTTCAGCGTGGAAGGGATGATCTGTCCGAGTATCACTCGAAACAGCACGCCCCACCCAATAAGACCGGCCAACCGCAGCACTTGTTTCCTGGCCGCATACGCCTGGCTGATAAGTTCCCAGTTGTTGCGCACCAGATCCCCGCTGATTAGCGTTATGTTTCCGCCGGTGAACGTCCCCTCGGCGGTTTTCAGATAAGTCCTTTGCATCCCCGGAAACTGCGCCTCGCAGGATGCCTTAGATATGATGGGGAACACGAGCTCGCCGCCCGTCTCCAGCCCCCGACCCACGAAATCGTCGATACCTTCGGCGGTAATGAACGGAATATCAACACACACCGACATGACCCGTTGGGCATTATCCAGAGCCTCAACCCCGATGCGGATGTTGTCGACCATACTCGATCCTGAGGGCAGCGTGAGGTCCGCACCATCAACCTGGACATCCCCGACTATGGCGATTCTCCCGACGGAACCACTCGACCGGAGCGCATCCACAACCCACTGGGCCATCGGTTTCCCGGCTACTGCCTGCATCGCCCGGTTGCCATCGACACCCGGTTTCGACGACCCCGCAAGGACTACTGCATCAACTATCGCCACGAACAACCTCACTCAAACAGGATTCCCGTCGTGTAAGGGATCGAACCATCGCTGCAAAGTGGAACGCCCCGCTCAGCCTTTCGACAGCCTGAGCCGCCTGCCCGGCATCATCGAAGATTCCGAACACGGCCGAGCCTGAGCCGGTCAGCATAGCTTTCCTTGCTCCACTTTCTACCAACGCCAGCTTGGCCAGCCGAACCATTTCAAGCCTATCGGCTATTACAGGGTCAAAGTCATTCCACATCGCATCCAGCATCGCAGGAGCATCTCCCGCGATCACTGCGTGAGCCACTGCCTGGGAACTCCCCTTCATCTCACGCTGCGACTGGTCGAGCAACCGGTAGGCTTCCGGGGTCGATACGCCTTCCTCGGGCTTCACGACCACCATAGTAAGGGCTGGCGCATCGGGCAGAGGTTCCACTATCTCCCCCCGGCCGCGCATTCTGACGGTTCCCCCGAGAACAAAGAGCGCGGCATCCGAGCCAACTTCCGCCGCCAGTTCAACCTTACTCTTCTCGCTGAGGCGAGTATCATATAGGGCATCCAAGGCAGAGATTGTCGCGGCCGCATCGCCACTGCCTCCGCCCAAACCCGATCTAGCGGGTATACGTTTCTCAAGCCGACATCTGAAGCCACCACGAATGCCGGTCTTCCTGATGAATGCCTGACCGGCCTGCCATATCGTGTTCCCGGAACCCGATTGCAGCCACGGCATGTTGCTCGTAACTTCGGCCACTCCCGCAGGCGCGCTCTGGAACTCCAGTTCATCGAACAGGTCTATCACCTGCACCACACTGTCCAGCTCGTGGTAGCCGTCGTTACGCACGCCCAGAACGTCAAGTGACAGGTTAACCTTCGCCCAAGAGCGAAGCTTCAAGCTAGTCATCGAACCTGCCCAGATACGCGTAGGAGACAATGGACATCACCACAACGCCCACCAATGCAATGCCCCCAACGATATTGAGCTTGAATAGCTCGGATTCGATTGGTATGTGGGGCAAAGCCACGCCCAGACCCGCCAGGACCAGGCCCAAAACAAGCAGCATCCAGCCTCCGACGGCATTCACCGGATACCAGACTTCAGGCCGGAACACTTTCTTGCTGATCCTGAACCCGTATATCTGATTCGGGGGCACCCACCTGAGTATCAGCGGAATCCCGGCGATCACGAACACGATCCCAATCACGAACGGCGGTATCTGATAGGCGGCCAATCAGCTAACCTCAAAAGAAATCGTTACCTATACATGATAATACAACGCGTGGCTCTTGGGCCAATCGGAGGCCTGACAACCTGAGTCCTCGCACGACAACTCAGACTCTGGGGCGCGACCAGTTGAACAGGTAACGCAACAGCAACCTGAGGTTGTAGGCCCAGTTCGTTCTTACTGAGAAATAGGCCTCGGCTGAATACAGTTCCTCTTCCGCCAGGGTTCCGCCGTAGGTCAAGTCAGCCTCTGTGACGATCCCGGCCAGACTGCCGAGGTGAAGATTGCGCCAGTCGGGGAGCAGGTTGCGCACTTGCTCCACGGATCGCGGCCTCATCCCCACAAACCGCATCTGGCCACGAACCACGTTCACGAGCTGAGGCAAGAACCTGAGCAGAATATCCTTGGGCCTGTTATCCAGATAGTCTTTGTCAGTGAACGCCAGACGATGGAATGTCGCCGGTACTCCGGTCTCAAATGTGCGCGATGGGATTTTGACCAACTCGCTGCGGAATACAACCGGACCGCATCGGAAGATGCGAAGAATGAGGCACGTCAGAAGCATTAAAGGCCAGAATGTGAGGAGCATAACGCCCGCGGCAAGCCTCGAGGCAAATCGCCGTGCCAGCGCGCCAATTCCAGTGTGTGACAGGTTGCCCAGTATGAACTCATCGGTGACAGAGATCACAGCGCCAAGAGAGACATTCACCAGTACGTTCCTGTCAACTATGGCATTGTTTATGTCGAGGGCCTCACCAACGTAGCTGCCCGGGCAGATCACCGCGTCGGAAATGGCGCTGCGGGAGTCGACAACGCAATCTCGGCCTACCGATACGTTAGGCCCAAGCGAGACCCCAACGCCGATATCGCAGTTCTCCCCAATGTAGGCGGGGGGGTGGATTCTGGCATTCGGACGGATTGCAACGTTTCTGGAGACCCACACCCGCTCATCCACCTCGTGGCCGGAGATGAACAACCCCGGGAATGACTTCAAGAGCGCCGTCCTCTGAGCTTCTATCAGTCCAGCATAGCTCCGGGCATCCAGAAACTGGTTCTCCTCAGCCCTGACGAACTCCCAGCCTCGTTTCCTGGCTTCGTCAAGGACGGAGATGGACTGTGAAGCAAGCGCGGCGAACTCCATCACCGACGCGCCATCCAACAGCGCCCACTGCGTCCACTCGGCATTCGCATCAACCCAAAGGCGAGTGCGGCTCGCATCGCTCCCAGTGGTAGTGTTGCCCAGATACGGCAGGCAGTCGCCCCTCCCCGCAAGAACCAGTTCATCCGGCGCAATGCTGAGTGTCTTCACGACCTGCCAGGCTGCGGCTTCATCCGAGCAGAGGTGATAGCTGAAGCGGCTGCCCCACCTGGCCCCGTCGCCAAGGTGAGCCTCAATCTCTTCCGGAAGATGGCCGAGGATGAAGTCGAAACTGGTGACTCCGTGGGATATCAGATGCTCGACGACATGCTGGATGAATGGCCTGTCGACCAGCGGCATCATCGGGGTGGGATATCTTGAGTTGAGGGCGTCGGGCTTCTCCGCCGCTCCCAGAGCTAGTATTACTGCCCTCATCAATACGCGCCCTTGCCTATGAGGACTGCGGGTATGGTCTTGAGGAGCAGCATCACATCCAGCCACACGCTCTGACTCTCGATGTACTGGACATCGAGCCTGATCTGCTCAGGGAACGTGAGGTCGGCGCGTCCGGAGACTTGCCAGATGCAGGTGAGGCCAGGCAGAACATCCAGCCGACGTCTGTCCGCCAGGGAGTATTGCGCGACTTCCCTTGGAATGTGAGGTCTGGGACCTACCAGGGACATTTGGCCTTTCAGCACACACCAGACTTGCGGCAGCTCATCGATGCTGAGCTTCCTCATGATCCGGCCAATGGGTGTAACCCGAGGATCGCGCCTGATCTTGAACGTGGCTTCGTCTGGGTGTTCGTCCAAATCGGCCACCTGCTCCAGCAGTGCATCGGCATTCAAAACCATCGACCTGAACTTCGGCAGAACAAACTCCTTGCCATATTGGCCGACCCTTGTCTGGTGAAAGAAGACGGGGCCACCGTCGTGCAGCTTGATGATGAGGCTAACCACCGCGAAGATCGGCGACGCCAGCAGCATAAGGATAAGTGACCCGACAATATCCGTAAGCCGTTTGACGGTCTTGGCACCGGCAACAACAAACAGCCAACTGTACTTCTTCGCATAGAAGCGTGACCTGCCGGACGACGCCCGCCCACTGGCATAGCGACGATACAGATCGTCGAAAAGGTCTTGTTGTTCTGTCTCCCGTATCAACTGCTCTAGCCTCCGGCATCTCTTTTCAGAGACGAAACGCCGCGGATCATATAGTGTACATTTTACAGCAAAGCCGATTATGTCGCTAATAGTCCAGATTGCCTCCGGGAAAACGGATGGGGGATCATCGAATTCTCAGTCTCGGAACGACCTGACGGCCTGGTCGGTGTCGTTGTAGACATCGAGAATCCTGTGCATTCGCACTAACTCAAACAGCGCCCGTATCTCCTTGCCCATCCCGGACAACTTCAGTTCGCCTTTGTCGCTGGAGACCTTCTTCAGCACAGAGAGAATCGCACCGAGTCCCGCGCTGTCCATAAAGACCACGGACGACAGGTCCAGAATGACCTTATGGCTATCCTGGAGCAGTGGCGCGACATCTTTCTTGAACTCCACAGCGTTGCCGGCGTCCAATCCGATGCACGGCAGACCGATTACAGTCACATCGCCCCGTTTCTCAATCTTGAGTTCCATTTTCAGTTCCGCTCCCTCTCAAACGCTTCTTGAGGCTCACGTATGGCCGCTTACCGCAGTCGAAGCCATACTCAACATCATCCATGCATTGCCGCATTATGAATATACCAAATCCGCTTTCCTTCGTCCCATCAAAGATGGGATCCGGCACTCTCTCCAGATCAGGCGGATCGCCGACGTGTGACAGCCTGATCTCCAGTTCCGGGCCGGAGTGGCTGAGCGCTAACCAGATCGGTCTGCCGCACTCGCCCTTATAGGCATGCCTGCATATATTACTTGCCGCTTCACTCACAGCCAACTCTATCACGATAAGGTCCTCTTCCGTGAGATGGCCAGAGAGGCGTTTGAGCAAGTATGCGCGGATGTACTCCCGCAGATTCGTCGACACATCCGGACGACTCGTCAACTCATATTCGGCGTTCAAGCCTCGTCAACCTGCTTTCTCTCACCAGTTGGCGTCGCATGCGACTGCAACAAGTATAAAGGGCCTCTTAGCATAGTTATCCTCTCGCGGGCCATATTCCTTCTGTGAATGCCACTTACCCCGGCCCTCAAAGGCACATGCTAAGCAGATTGCACAGTTTGGGAACAAGAGGAAAGAATACTTGGATTATTGAAGGAGAAAAGTGTTCGTGTGCCCAAGTAGGTTATGTTCCGCGACACCTGTGGGTATGGTAAACTATGCAACAGCAAAACACAAATCGTTCCGGTCTTCTGTCAAGCATACCGGACGTTCTGATGCTGATCCGGAATGGAGAGGTTGTGTACGCCAATGCGGCCTGCCTGTCCATTTTCGGGATCAGTGGCGTGGTTGTTCTCGACACTCCCACACACCAATGCCTGCGGCCTGAGTTCCTTTCAGCGGCGCTTAGTCTTGCCGCACGGGCGGAGGCCGGAGACCCCCACGCTCAAGTCGAACTCGACTATCTCGATGACCTCGGCATCCAGCGATCATACAGGCTGAGTGCCTGCTGCGCGGACGACAACGGCCGACCGGCAACACTGCTGGTAGCTACCGATATCACAAAGTACAGGCGCGTGAGATACGACCTTGAGAAGCTCAACCGCAGCCTGCGGGTTCTCTCGGAAGCCGATAACGCTCTGATTCATCAACGCCACGAGGATGCTCTATTGCAGAGCACGTGCGTTAGCCTGGTAAAGACCGGACAACACAGTTTTGCTTGGGCCGGTTACGTTTCCGGCACAGGCGCTGAGTCCACAGTGCTTCCCGCAGCCGCGTTTGGAGTCCAGCGAAAGGCTGTGTCCAAATTGGCAGCAATGCCTTCCGCAAAACACAAACTCCTCACCCCTACCTCCACCGCTATCCTGCACGGTCAGCCGGTGGTTGTGGCGGACTCCAGGACGGAGACCCAGTTCGCGCTCTCAAGACTGGCGTGCAAACGCTATTTGTCCTCAATCGACGTTCCGATACGAGATGGCTCATCGACCCTTGGAGTGCTGAGCATCTATGATTCAGCGCCAGGCAGATTCGGCCCAGAGGAAATCGTCCTGATGAGCAAACTGGCGGACAATCTCGCCTATGGAATCAAGTCCATCAGGAACCGAGTGGCGCTGCAGCAGGCTTTGAACCAGACGAACAGCCTGTCTCGCCAGGTTATGAGATCTCAGGAACAGGCGCGCCAGCACCTATCGCGAGAAATTCATGACCAATTGGGTTCGCTGACTACAGGCATCCTGATGTCGGTCAACCAGTGCGAACAGGTGTGCACGGAGATTCCGGACAACGGCATAGCAGCCGTGAAAGAGCTGGTGCTCGAGCTGATTCATGGGGTCCGAAACCTCTCACAGACCCTTCGCCCACCGATGCTGGATGACTTTGGACTGCTTCCTACTGTAGAATGGTATGTTGAGAAATTCGGCGAACGCACGGGCGTCCAGGTAGACCTGCGTCATAGGGGCATTGGCCAGCGAATGGACCCTGATCTGGAGATCACCATATTCAGACTTCTGCAGGAGGGTCTGACTAACATTGCCCGCCACGCCCACACCGACAGCGCATCGGTATCCATACTCGTGGGCCGGGGGCAAGTGCACCTTACCGTACAGGATCACGGGCGTGGTTTCGACCTCGCAGCCATCCAGCGCACGACAACAAGCACTGGACTCGCCGGAATGAGGGAGCGCGCTGCCCTTCTTGGCGGGACCCTGACCATAGAAACGGCGCCGGGAAGCGGCGCCAAGCTGATTGCGGTAATCCCAACAATTCAAATGAACAAAGGTGAGCTATTGTGGTAAAGATTATTATCGCAGACGATCACGGAATCGTGAGGCAAGGGCTTCGCGCACTTCTGAAGAGCGACCCGGAGTTCTCGGTTGTCGCTGAAGCAGCAGACGGGCTCACGGCCATCGAAGCCGTGGAGAAGAACCGGCCCGACCTGCTCATCCTGGACATCTCAATGCCCGGGATGAACGGACTTGAGGTCATCACGCACGTTCGACGCATTTCCCCCAAGACACAGATTCTCGTGATGTCGATGCACGACGCCGAGCCATACATCTTCGAGGCCCTGAAGAATGGCGCGAAGGGATATGTGCTCAAGGGCGATGAACTGACATTGGTGGCAAGGGCAGCCCGAGAGGTTGCAGCCGGCAGGCTGTTCATGAGCCCTTCTCTCTCGGAAAAGATAGTGAGTTCATACATCAGAACCCACGGAGAAACTACAGAGGTCGGCGGGAAGTCGGAGCAGAGCAAGCTTACGCTGCGCGAGAAGGAAGTCGTGAGGCTGGTCTCACAAGGCAAGACCAGTGCCCAGGTGGCGGAACAGTTGAGCATCAGCACCCGGACCGTGGAGAAGCACAGATCGAACATAATGATGAAGCTGGGCGTAAAGAACCACAGCGAACTGATACGCTACGCCATCAAGAACGGGATCATCTAGCGAAGAGCGCAGCACAGAAGACAGAAATACATTCCGCTACTTCTCAGCTACTCGACTCTTCCTTGAATGCGCCCACTGCGGCTTCAGGCTTGTCGTGAATGTCGATGAGCCGGTTCATGCCGACGCTGGCAAACTGCACCTTTATCTGCTCGTTCATCCCACCGATCTTTATCTGCTTTCCTGCATTCGAGCACATCCGCTTGATTGCCAGCATTGCCCCCACGCCTGAGCTGTCTATAAACCTCACGTCCGAGAGGTCCAGCACAAACCGAGTGTCGATATCGAGCCTCGCCGCAACGGCCTGCTTGACCTCGGCCACACTTCCGACATCAAGGGTGTCGGTCCGAAGCGCTATGACTGTGCAGTCTTCTGTAGTCCTCACTAAGACATCCAAGTTACGGCCTCCTCTATCAAAGATTCTTCTTCCTGAGCAGGATGACTTGTCGACCATCCTCCTCTACACCACATCTCACCTCGTCTACGCACTGTCCGACGAGATACGCACCGAAACCGTGATCGACAGCACCATGGGCGGGGTCAAATGGGTCCGAAGGCTGCCCGTCCGACCCATGCCTGCCGTTGTAGGTCAGCGAAACATCGAAATCCCCACTTCTGTAGCTGATACGCACGCACACTGAGTTATGCGGCAACTGAGCGGGACCCTCTTGGGCAGAGTATTCGGTTGGCGCCTGCTTCACAATGTTCGCCACAGCCTCGCTGACGGCCAGTTGCACCCTGGGCAGATGCTTCTGCGAGAACTCTTCGCCAGCATTGTTTCTGGCGAACCCTGCAACGGAGTCTCGTATCACCGCGAGCTGCTTAAGGTCGCTGGGAACCCGGATCTCCGCCTGTGTGAGCGGCGAAGCGCTATCACTTGCTTTCACGACTACGCACGTCAGGTCGTCGGCAAAGACCGGAGAACCGGTGAACTCGACTACTGATGACCGCACATAATCGCTGATTTCCGTGGGTTCGAGTAGATGAGTGTGTTCCACTGCCTCGATTAGCCTTTCTGTGCCGAACATTTCGCCGTGGGAGTTGCGGGCCTCGGTGACACCATCACTGTAGAACACAAAAGTGTCACCCTGAGAGTATGGGTATGTATTCTGGAAGTAGTGCTCCGAGAGATCGAAGCCGAGAGGCATATTGTGGCCTTCCAGCTTCTCGGCAATGCCTGTCTGAGCGTCCACCTGGAAGACACGGGTGTTTCCGCAGTCCACGAGTGTGAGTTCGGAACTGGTGGGATCGAAGCGCGCGTATGAGAGCGTGATGAAGCTGTCCAGGGCCTCCAGCTCGGGAGTGAGCTCTTCGTGCACCCTCGACACAATGCTCTGCGGCTGGGGGAGATTGCCTACGCCCGAACCCACGACCATCTGCGTGATCGTGCGTTCAAACAAGGCCTTGGCTCCCGCGGCAAAGAGGGCAGCAGGAACGCCTTTGCCCATAACGTCTCCGACTATGACGTCAAGACACCCGTTGTAGTGCTCAGTGAAATCGTAGAAGTCTCCGTCAATCTGCTTCGACGGCAGAGTCAAGGCCGAAGCCACGAATGACCTGAACCTCGCGGGGATCTTCCCCAGAAGCAGCGACTGCTGGATTCGCGCGCCTATCTGGACTTCCTGGTCACGCGCTTCCTCCAACTGTCTGCTGGCTTCGCGCTTTGTCAGCGCATTGCCAAAGACACTGCCCACAACGAACAACAGCCCCAGCAACTCATCGGGCCACTCGCGAACATCGTTCTTGGTCTCGAAACCACAGAATCCCAGGAGTGATGCCTCACACAGCACCGGAACCGCGAGAAGCGCCCTCGTCTCAGGGGCAGCGAGCAGGTCGATCTCCTTTTCGGCATGTGGCGGCAGAGGGGTATTGGAACACATGTAGATGTGCTCATGACCCTCCAGCTTGCCGATGCACCACGGTATGGAGCCTGTTGCAACGCGTTGGAGATCCTTAGCTCTGCGTTCGACGCCATCGGACGCCCACTCGTGAGTCATTGAGAGACTGCGTATGTCGCGACCAAACTCAAACAGGAAGCTTCTGTCCACTCGGGCAAACTCGCCCAGCGCTTTGAGGGATTGGTCGATTCCTTCATCTACTCCACTGGAAGGCAACTGGACAAAATGCATCGATATGTCTGAGATCATCCGCTCCAAGCGCATTCGGCGCCTGATCTCATCGTCCGCGCGCTTGCGTTCCGATACATCTCGGAATACCAGCACGGCGCCGAGCAGGTTGCCTTCGCTGTCTAGAATCGGCGCCCCGCTGTCGTCGACCGGGGTAACCCGGCCGTCCTTCGCCACCAGCAGTTTCTCCACCGGGATGTCGCTGCTGTCAGTCTGCTGTAGCGTCATGCGCACCGGATTGGAAAGAGATTCACCATTGAGGCCATCTCTCAATACAAACGCCGCTTCAACCGGTTTCCCCAGAGCCTCTTCAGCCAGCCATCCTGTCAGTTGCTGCGCGACCGGGTTCATAAAGGTAATGAGGCCGCGCGTGTCCGTGGTTATGACCGCGTCGCCGATGCTTGTAAGGGTTGTCAGCATCAGCTTGCGCTGCATGTCGAGTTCTTCCGAATACAGAAGAAGCCGCGAGTGTGTCCGCTTTCTTTCGATTGCTGAGCCAATGCTGCCTGCGATCCCCCGGAGTATGCTGATCTCCCCGGATTGCCAATTGCGTTCTTCATGGCATTCGTCGAACCCTATCAGCCCCAGGAGAGCATCCTCGACAAAAACAGGAAGGATCAGCGAGGACACAGCTCGCCCCGCACTAACAACAGGTTTGGCCTCCTCGGGGAAATCACTGACCCGGCCGGCAATATGCTCGCTGCGCGAAAGGGCTTCGTACCAACCGGCAAACAGTGCGCACGAGACGCCTTGCCCATCACTCCTGCAAGGCTTTCCACCAGGGCCTGCGTTCCACTCATAGGCCAGGGTCGCGACGTAATGCCCCGAATCAGGTTGGCCCAAGACCTCGCACACGTAGACCCTGTCAACTCCCATCGTCTCACCCAGGAGTCCAATGGCCTCTTCAACCCCCTGGTCGTAATCCATCGTCGTAACAAGAAGATTGGCGGCCTGGGCTACCCGTTCGAGTATGCGGTCACGAGACTGCAAGTCCTCCTGCAGAATCCGCATCTCATTAAAATCGGATTGGACCTTGTCCAGAAGCCCGTTAACCGCTGTGGAGACGTTGCATATCTCATCGCTTCCCGATACGTGGACCCGGTTGCTGATATCGTTGTGCCGATACAGGCCACGGACATCCTCCGCAAGCCGGCTGACTCGGCCCAACAGGCCCAGGTCGAGGATCCAAAGAACGATAACCACGAACAGACACCCGAAGGCAAGAAAAGGAGGGAGGAGGTAGTCCACGAACGTGTAGCCGACTGCCAGCGCGGCTCCGTTGGTCTCAACACTCAACACTGCTGCGGGCTTGCCTGAGATATCCGCGAGAATGGCGTGCAAGCCACCCGCCGAGGATGTGTCAACAGACGCCGGAACCAAGGATGTGCGCACCTGGCATACATCCTGCAGATAGGCCATGAATTCGCTGTCCACAGCCTTGCCTAGTACAACCGTGTACACTTGAGAGCCACTGTTGACACGTCCAGCAACCAGAAGATGAATGCCCTTGCTCGTGCTGAGAAGTCCGGAAAGTCGACCCTGCGACCTCGGATCACGGAGGCGCGCTGCGACACTGTCAGTGCGGGCAAGGAACCCCTCCACCGCAGACGCGGCGCCTTGCGCGTGGGCGCTTTCCTGAAAGACGACGCTGCCTTTGTCGTCCAGTATGGCGAGGTAGTCACAGCTTACCCAGATCAGCGGATCGGCGCTGCGCTCTGCGCCTCGCCCGCCCCTTGAGCGGATCAGATTGCCAATACCGCGGGAGCTCAGGTCAGCGAGAATGCCCCCCATCTGGCCTCGGTACGCGCCCATGGCGTTCTCGACACGCCGCAGATCCAGGATCGACCATCGCTCCTCGTGGGCGTTCGATGCGCTAATGACGATGAATCGGGCGATGAGGTAGAACGCTACCGCCATAACAGCGATTACACCCACTATGACAAGCATCGCGCGACGGCGCAGTGTCATGGCAGCACCCGATTTCGGCCCAACTCAGGCAGCGATGGTGAAGTGCATCGGCTCGTCGCGTTCCACTGGTCGGCTTCGACTCCGCTCGTGTATCGGAAATGTCTCAACTGACCTCCAGCCTCTTCTTCACCAGAGTAACCACATGTCCGCCGAGTGCGTCTCGCTCGCTAAGCAAATCGTCGACCGACTGGGATATGAGGTAAAGCCCAAACCCGTTCTCCCGGGTCCCGTCAAAGCTTGGGGCTGTCAGCAAATCGTTGTTCACGGGGCTGCCCCTGTGGTGGAAGCGGACAACCAACCTGTCGCGGTAGTACTCGACACGGACCCTTATGTGGCGGTCGGTGGCCCGGTTGTAGGCATGTTTGATGATATTGGTCGCCGCCTCGTGGACAGCAAGTACCAGCTTGTGCACGTCCTCGCGCCGCCACCCGGCTATCGGGTCGTACTGGCACGCGTCCTCAACGAACCGCCGTATAGCGCCGAGATAGGTGAAGTCGCTCTGTACCACGATTTCCTTCTGGGCTATTACTCTGCCCCAGTCGCGATCTCGAGCAGACAACGCCCCGTGGTCGTCGATCCGCACCACCACGCAGGTCAGATCGTCAGGAAGCGAATCGTTCGTTTGCAGGGCGGGGACTCGGCTGATGATCCGGTCGATCACGGTCTGAGGATCGTGCGCCGGCGATGAACACACTGCTTCGATGAGCCTCTCCTCTCCGGTGTCCTGCTCCTCTATCCGGAGAGTATCCAGGAGGCCGTCTGAGTAGAGAACGAAAACATCCCCCGGCTCGAATGAGAGTGAAGACTGACGATAGGTCTCTTCAGCCAGAACACCAACCGGCACATTGTGCCCTCGGACCATCTCACACGCTCCGGAGCGTTTGCTGTAGTGGAGAGTCTTGGTGTGGCCGCAGTCCACGAATGTGAGGATGCCGTTGTCCAGGTCGAAACGCCCATAGAACAGAGTCAGAAAAGACTCCAGCGCAGCCATCTCGGCATTGAGCACGGAAGCAACCTGAGTTACTATCTCTTCCGGATATGGCGTTATGACCAGCCCGGAACCGGCCAACGCGCTGATGCTCTTGAGGAAAACATTCTTGGCGGCTGCGGCAACCAGGGCGGCTGAGACGCCTTTACCCATCACATCGCCTATCAGCACATCAAATGTGCGGTCGTTGTGCCTGAGGAAGTCATAGAAGTCCCCGCCAATCCTCTTGCTGGGGAAAGACACAGCAGCGGAACTTGCGCCGTCTATTCCGAGCAGTTCTCCACCGACAAGCAGAGTCTCCTGGATGCGGCAGCCCGTTTCGACCTCCCTCTCTCTGGCGTGTTCCAGTTCGAGTTCAATCTGTTCGCGCTGGCTAATACCACCAGCAATCGCGAACTCACGATTCCGCTCTTCGGCTTCCGCGACACCCGTCCTGGCGACCGTCTTCGATCCCCCCCAACGGAGGGCGAAGACAACCACAAGCGCGCCCGCCAACAGGCACGCTCCACCTATGAGTAACTGCAGGACGCTGGCAGACAAGTCCGAGTTACCTCCACGGAAAAGTAAGATAGCGCTGTAATTCAACAACAGCAGTAATGATACCACTTTTCGCAAGGAAGGCACACGGCAATTTCCCGCACACGAGGAGAAAAGTTGCAGGATTTGTAGCGTTAGCCTGTGAGGATGAAGATGAGGGAATGTTTTCAGGCGGACTGCGCGGCCTCTATGAAGCCCCAATCGCCCACAGCCTGCGTCTGGCAGGCGTGTTCAACGAGCGAACGAACCAACCCGGCCACATTCCGGATGCTGCCACTGGTATCAAGTGGTTCAAAAGTGTATTTGTCGCCATTTGACGTCCTCACTACGAAACCGTAGTTGACCAGTCCAAAGACGCTGTTGTCCGTCACCAAGGTGTCACTGCTCAACGAAACGGTAATGCGCCCACTCCCACGCAGCCCCTCGAATGTGAGGCTGTCAGGCTTGACACTAAGCCAACCGCTGGCCCTGTTACTCTTTCCGGGAAGCTTAGCAAATGCCGCCGTAAAGCAGAGGGGTTTGCCCACTTCTGATTCAGCTATGTATGTGTTCATCTCGCTTGCGCCAGTACCATTTCTGTCACCCACACCCTGCCGTCGCTGGAAGTGTATACTCCGATTCCGGCCTCGGTGGCTTCCGGGTAAAGGATGTTCTCGCGATGGTAATCGCTTCTCATGAATGCTGCATGTATTCGAACAGGATCCAGCCTTCTCGAGTAATAGATATTCTCACCAAGTCGGGCAAAAGCGGGACTATACCCAATCTCCGCCAGATAGCGCTTCATTGGGGTAGCATACTCAGCTACCGGGCTGATGTGGTCTACGTAGCCCAGTCTCGCCATTTCCTCCGAGTGCTTCGACGCGGCAAGAGTCAGCTCAGGGTTTAGAGAGAGCGTTCCAAGGCCATTGGCCAACCGCGACACATTGATGGAGTCCAATAGAGCCTGCTCAACAGACGGCAGTCCCATTCCGGTGGTAAACAGCGTGTCTGCGTGCAGGCATGTAGAGCAGATAGCCGCAGCCATCGAAAAGACCAGGAATATTACCACCAACATCACGATTCTCATAACGACCGCCTCCCGCGCATGGTTTGTATCTTTACATACTCAGGATACCGGAAGGCGGGGGGGGCCAACATCCGTACGAACTCTAGTCATACTGAGGTACGTATCACAAACGCGCGATATAGGGGGTACCTCTACGTAGTCCCTTGCGACTGGAGGCAGGTAGCATGGGCGTTGTGAGGAATGAGCGATATCGGAAGGCAGATACAATCCGGCCCGGCAAGTGTGTACCCACCCGCCGGGCCGCCGTGGAGACAGTTCAGGCATTTCGGGGCATGATTAGTGATGGGAGAATATCCGCTCTCCCGTGAAGACCATTGCGATACCGTGCTCGTTGCAGGCCTGTATACTCTCCCAGTCTTTCACAGACCCGCCCGGCTGGACTATAGCCTTGATCCCAGCTTCGGCGGCGGCATCGACGCTGTCTCTGAATGGGAAGAATGCATCAGAACTCATCACAGACCCTTCAAGCGATTCGTTGACCTTGCACTTCTCGCGTGCCTTGGCTATCGCCTGTCGCACAGCGGCAACTCTGTCCTGCTGACCTGTGCCGACTGCCAGTGTGACGCCGTTCTTGGCTATGACTACTCCATTGCTCCGCACGCTCAGGTTCACGTACCAACTGAAGAGGAGGTCTTCGAGTTGATCGTCAGTCGGCAGAACATCAGAGTCAAATTTGCCCTTTGAGGAATGCTCTGTGGACGCAGGCTTCATGTCCGAGGTTGTCTTGACCGCGCTCAGCAGAGGATCGGCGACAATCACGCTGCCGTCGGCAAGGGTCTTTATTGTCGGGGCTGCGGGGTCCCCAACCCACTTGGGCAGAGATCCGATGTTTGGGAGTTGGATGATGCGGATCTCCCTGTTCATCTTGTAGGTCTCTGCGTCAGAGAGAACCGCCACTGCCTCGGGAGAAAACTCCGGAGCGGCAACAACCTCGACCACGCTGGTCATTATCTCCTTCGCGGTCGCTTCATCCAGAGGCACATTGAACACCGCCGTGCCGCCGAAAGCTGCCACTGGGTCGGCGTCTCTTGCTCGAATATATACATCGCGCAGGTCCTGCCCCACTCTGCGCACTGCCGCGCCGCTGGGGTTGAGGTGCTTCATCAGGGCGCAGGCGGGTTTGTCGAAGTATTTCACGATGTTCGCGCCGTGGTTGAGGTCTCCATAGTTGGTTTCCGAAAGCCCGGATTTGCCGGTCTTGAGTATCTCCATATCGCCAAAGGTCAGCGTGCCTGCATCCTTGGGCTTGTAGAAACTCGCGGGTTGGTGGGGATTTGTCCCATAGCGCAGGTCTTCTACCTTGACGTAAGTGACGCCAAGTATATTCACCTCATCCGGGAAACCACTTTCGGTGCGAGTGAAGTATTTGCTTCTGAAATCAGCGCTCACGAGAAACCTCCAACCGGGTAATAGTCGACTTTGTCACGTCGAACGCAAAGATTATACCACGGAAGAGGGATGTGCCGAAACGCAGCCTGAGTGGTCAGCACAGACCGGAGACAGTTACGCAAGAGGAACTAAGTGGTGGCACCGGAGGCTGCGAGGACGTTCAGGAGCAGCCTCCAGCATCTCGCGAGTCGTGTCTACTCCACGAACCGAACGATCTCCTCGACCGGTTTTTTGGCTTTCTGTTTTGGCGGGACTGCGGGCTGGCCGATGGCTACCATAGCGGCCAGCCTGCATGGAGACTCTATCTCAAGGCAGCTCTCCAGGTCATCCCTGGCAATCATCGGCCCACTCAGCCAGCAGCCTGCATAGCCCATATCGGCGGCGGCAAGCAGCATATTCTCGATGCATGCGCCAATGCACTGGATGTCAGGATGCATTCGCAGACTGTTGATCTGTTCGTGGCTGATGTCTCCGCCTTCCAGCAGCTTGTCAACAACCGCTTGATACGGTTCCACCGCAACTGCAATGACTGCCGGCGCGTCTACAAAGAACGTGGAGAACCACTCTACCTGAGTCCGGGCCTTTGCGCCCTCTTCGGTCGTAGCCGCGGGCAGGACTCCCTCTATCCCACGCTTTACCGCATCCCGCATACATTCCAGGGTAGAGCGGCTGGTCACAACCACAAAACGCCACGGTTGGGCGTTGTTGGGGCTCGGGGCCAGGCCGGCCAAGCGGGCTATCGCCAGCAGGTCCTCTTTCTTCACCGGCTCATTCACAAACTGCCGCACGCTGGCTCTTTTCTCAATTGCTTCCTTGAGTTGCATGGTATTATCCTCCTGTGAAGTTATGCGTCGGGAAGCACTTTACCCCGAAGCAATCCGACATTCGCGCCTTTTATGCGTCGGGAAGCTCTTCACCCCAACGCAATCCATCGCTCGTACTCGATGCTTCGGCGCCCAAAGCCTGCCGAAGCATAGTTCTTATGGTTCAGTTACTGTCTTCCAGCCGGTTTTCAATGGCCTCTATGACTGTCTTGATGGTATTGATCCTGGCGTAGTGTTTGGACTCGGCAGCCACTATGTGCCACGGGGCAGCCGAAGCTGAGACCTTATCAAACATATCCTCAGCCGCTTCAAGGTAAGCGTCCCACTTCTCACGGTTGCGCCAGTCGTCCGGGCCGATCTTCCACTTCTTGAAAGGGTCCGACTCCCTCTCCTTGAACCTTCTGAGCTGTTCTTCCTTGCTAACGTGCATCCAGAACTTGACTACCACCATTCCGGAGTCCACCAGTGTCCGCTCGAAGTCCATTATTTCCCGATATGCCCGCTTCCAATCGTCCTTGTCCGTGAACTTCTCGACCCTCTCTACCAACACCCGGCCGTACCAGCTTCGGTCGAAGATACATATCTCGCCGCTGCAGGGGATTCTCGTCCAGAATCGCCACAGGTAGTGGTGGGATTTCTCCAGGTCCGTGGGCGCGCCGATGGGGTACACGCTGTAGCCCCTGGGGTCGAGGGTCTGGGTAATCCGGAGTATGCTCCCGCCCTTCCCCGAGGCATCCCAACCCTCGTAGGCGATGAGCACCGGCACTCTCTTTTCCTTGATTTCCTGCTGCAATCTCAGCAGTTTCAGTTGCAACTCCGGCAGCTTCTCTTCGTATTCGTCCTTGTCTATCTCCAGTGAAAGGTCAACCTTTTCCAGCATGTCGCGCCTCCTGTTATCTTCTAGCCACTCAGCAACTTCAACAAGTGAACTCCATACTCGGGGTCATACGACCGTTCACCATCGATGCCCTCAATCTCGATCATAACTACTTCGAGGGTCAGGTAGACGGTCATTCCCGCGCGAGGGCAACCCACCAGCGCGGTGTCTTCGCGACCTATCCCGGCGTGGAAGTGCAGCAGGGGCTTGCCGTCCTGCGGGAAGAGCGTGCCAAACCCCACCAACTCCCGCGCATCGTCGAACTCCTCGTAGTGAGGAATGACCTTTCCGTTGGGATTCTCCGGGCCGGTGACTACTTTGCCGGACCGAATCCCGCCAACCGCCATCACCACGGCCGACGAGACAGATTCGCTCACCGCAATCTCTTCGACCGCCTCATATATCGACTCGCCGTCATTCAACTTGGCGACGAATACTCTGCCAAGTTTTCCCTGTCTGTATTCCAAAACGATCCTCTTTCTAGTCTTGACTAAACGTATAAAGAGCAACCTCGCCCGCGCCGTGGTTGGCCGACAAGAGACACTTGCCCTCGGGTGTATCGAACACAAGGAACTGAGTCGGTCCGACTCCGGCGTCTATCTCAGTGTTATCGAATGCACTCAGGTCGGCAGAGCCTGGTCTGAGGCAGGCCAGATCCTTACCCCCACCCCGATTCCCGACGAGTATGGCAGGTTTGCCCAGCAGTTCCCCTGCCCACAAGGCGTGCCCGAAGGCGATCTCATGCTCATAAACCTGGCTGTAGCCCGAACCGGTGTCTTTGTATACCCGCAATTTGTCTCCGTGGAACGGCTCGATGGTGACGATTTCCTCGTTTCCATCACCGTCAAGGTCAAATGCGACCGCCTCGCTGACTTCCTGCGGCATCAGATGATCTATCACCCAGCCCTCTTGCACGCGCTCTGGAACGCGAACGGCAAAGACTCCCTCTGCGCCGGTAACAAGCACGACGTCGCGACCTTTGAGCCTGCTTCTGCACATTCCATGGTTCCGAGTGATACCTGTCATTATCTGCTTCAGAGGCCACTGTCGGGATAGGTCACTCGGAATCTCAGCCACATACAGAGCGCCGGGCTTGGACCAGTCGTCTCGGAACGCCTTGTTCTCACACAACGCCGCCGCCAGCACGAAGTTTCGGCCCTCAACTGAGATAACCTCAAACCGGTGGATGAATGGCAGGTCGAACACCCTTCTAGTGCGCCACTGACCATCGACCCACTCCGACAACACAACCCCCGCGCCCTCGGACTGAAAAACCGGGAAGAACTCCTGAATGCCCAGGAATGCGTTATCTCTGCCGGGTATGCCAGCAAGAGTCATACTCCCTCCTGGACCATCCCATACAACCGATGGCTTCCAGTCTGGCGACGAGAAACTCAAGCATTTCCCGTGGCCCTCGGTTGCAGCCAGCAGATGCCTTTGGCCATTGATTGCGATGCTGCTGACTACATAGACCACATCCAGGTCAGCCAAATGTCTCTTAGTAACTATCAATGATTACACCTCTCTGCAAACTCATCCCACGCCGCAAACACAAACTCCCGCCCTGCGCGTTCGGTCTCCCACGGGTCGCCGTTCTTTTCTCCGCGTACCTCGACAGAAACCCCCGGTCTCTTCTCGCCCAGCAGCCCGCAATTCACCCCGGCCTGGAACAAGTCTGCACATTTCTGAACAGTCATAAACCCAGGCGCGCCCATCGGCATGTGGTGGTCGCCGTAGCTGGGATAGTTCCTGTCCAGGACCGCGTTCGCCAGGTGCATCTGGGCAATGCAGTCCTGGTATTTGCACATACTGGCGACAATGTCTTCTTCGCAGAGGGCTGAGTGCGCTGTATCCCACGATAGCCCGGCATCGGGGAATTGCTGTTTCACACGCCTCAGCATAGAAGCCGCTTCATCGGTCGGGCCGATAAGGAAGTTCTTGTGGGCTTCTCTGTCCAAGGGTTCCAGCAGCAGTCGCATTGGCTTGTGTCTTTCCAGGGCCTCGCATATCTCAATGAAACTCCGATACAACTGCTCCTTTGCCTGATGACGCAACGCCGGGCCAGGGTCGGGGCCACTCAGGACGGCGAATGAGTTCGTTCCGCACTCGGCGCACAGCGGCATCCAATCGATCATTCTTGCAACCGACTTCCCGCGCAGATTCTCGTCTACCGAGGACAGGTTCAGCTTCTCAGTTATCAGGACCATCGACATCCACTGCGTCAGGACGAGACCGCTCTTGTCGACAACTTCGCCCATGCGTTTGCGGTCAGCCGGATCGGCAACATCCGCCATCTCGATTCCTCGGTAGAACCCCTCATCAGCCACTCGTTCGACAGCGTCGGCGAGGACTGACTTTGCGCCGTAGAAGTGGAAGTGGGTCTCGCTGAGGAGTACGCTCGGCGATATGAAATCGTATATGTCGGGTCCAGCCGGCATTGTGTCATGCCCTCCCGTATTCCCAGCATGCGTCGCGCAAAGCCAGAATGTTCTCATAGCTCGACCTGGGGCTGAGGCAGCAACCAGAACTGAACACAAACCGGCGCTTGTCCGGCAGCGTCTCGAAGAGGTCGCGAACGCTGGCGAAGATGCGCCCCCTGGCGTCCGAGCCTTTCATTTCTTCCTCAGTGTAAGTCATTCCGCCCTGCAGCACAAACTTCGGGCCAAGCAGCTTGCGCGCATCCCCGAATCCCAGATCACCCAGCGGAGGAGGCGCCATGCCCTCCATGCCATCAACTCCCGAATCAGCGCATAATTTGATAACCCCGGCCAACTGCCCGCAGGCGTGAGTGAAGAGCAGTTTTCCACGCTCGTGAATAACTTCAGATATCTGGCGGAACGAGTGTCCACAGAAGTCATCGAAGAACGGCGGACCATACATCATCGAGTCCATATTGTCGCCGGAGGTGAAGACCAGTGTGCCGGGAATGTCCGCAGCTTTCCTGACCAGTTCCAGCCGTTTGGCTTCGTACAGCCGCACTAGCTCCATCACCTTGTCGGGATAGTCGCAGATGAAGTATATCGCCTGTTCCGGACCAGCGAGCCAGTGGAGGATTTTGAGCGGGGTCGGAGGTATGCGGAAATGCGCGACGCCATCATCAGCCAGCTCCGCCTGCAATTTCACCCATCGATCGACGTTGATGTGAAACTCGATATCAGAGAGCAGCGCCCGAACTCTCTCAAAGTCCCTGTTGAAGTCTGCTAGATAGTGCTTCCCCTCGAACGGCGCGCCAGCGAGTTCATCGTAGACCCATTCGGCGGTCAGTTCGCCTTTGGGAGTCGAGATGACGTCGGTGCGATTGGAGAGGCCTTTGAAGTCGATATTGCCGTTTGGGCCGAAGACATCCATCATGCAACTCTTGACCACAGGCTGCCGGAGTTTCGCTCCCGAATACTCGCTTCTCAATGAGCACTGAGAATACCCTGCGTAGACACAGAAAGCCTCATGTTTAGCGAACACGTCGGCTTTCATCTCGCGAAGCGCGTCCATAGCGGTTTCGCAGGCCGCGATCTCAGGCGGCAGTGTCCCGTTGTACTTGTTCACCCAGAACCACTGGTAGACCATAGGAGTCCACGGGACCCTGTCCAACTCCAGCCCCGTGTAGGCCCTGATGAGTCGCTCTCTGCCTGTCAACTTGAGGCACCTCTCACTTCCCGAAGCAGTAGATCGCGCCGTCGTCCGCACCTATAATCATCCGCCCGCCTGCAACCGCGGGAGAAGACTTCACGCCCGCCCCGCTCCTGAACCGCCACACTTGCTTGCCGGAGGCCATGTCCAGTCCGTAGACGCTCCCATCCAAAGACCCGAAATACACTCGCCCGCCTGCGATCACAGGTGATGAGTCTATGCCGCCGCTGGTTTTGAATGACCAGAGCGCGCGTCCGTTGCCTATTGACCGGCAGGTAACCGAACCGCCACGAGACGCAAACACCGCAACGTCTCCCAACACCGCGGCGCTGGCGTAGAAACCACCGTCGGAATCGCCGGGCTTCTGCTGCCACAGCACTTTGCCGTCGGATACTCTCACGGCCATGCAGTCGCCGTTGAGCGTGCCGACGTATACCACGCCATCTTTGTAGGCAGCGGCAGCAGAGAGATTCGCATCCACCTTGGCGGATGATCTCTGCTTGCCGGTCTTCAGGTCGATACTGCGCACTTCGCCGTCACACCCGGCAACAATCACTTCGCCGTTGGCAACGCACGGCGAGCTGTGAACCTGGGCGTCAGCCTTGAAGCTCCACTTCCTCTTGCCGGTCGCGGCATCGAGGCAGTAGAGGTAGTAATCGTAGGAGCCAAACAGGACTCTGTCGCCCGCAACACTCGCCGAAGAGATGACCTTATCTTGGGCGTGGAACTTCCACTTGGGCTTACCAGTGCCAGCTCCGAGGGCGTAGAAAGTGCCCTGTTCAGTGCCGAAGAAGACCGCGCCGTTGGAGTAGGCAGGAGCGGCGCTTATCGGCCCACCTGCATTGAACCGCCACATCAACTTGCCATCCGACACCCTCAGCGCAAGCATGTCGCCTTTGCGGGTACCAATGAACACTGTCTGCCTCGCGATTGCGGCTGTGGATTCCACGCCTGAATCTGCCTTGAAAGTCCAGACACGCCTGAGGTTCGCGGGCAAGGTTGACGAAGCTGCCCCTGTCATGTGAGGATTGCCTCTGAAACTGGGCCAGTCGGCAGACGGCGCAGGCACGGCGCACGAGGCCAAGATGAATGCAAGTATACAGACCAGTATGTAACGCATAAAGATCACTCCTCACGAAGCGCGGCTATGAGGTCACCCTTTGTGACCGCGCTTGCGGCTATCCAACTTGAGATCAGTCCCGTGAGAACGATGGCCGCCAGGACACCGATCACCGCCGGCCAGTTCGCCCCGGACTCCACAGACTTCAGACGCGGGCTTACCGCAACCATCGCCGACACGCACCCGACCACCGCTCCGATAGCGATAAGCAGAGCATTTTCCAGCAGCAGAATCGACGCGAGCTTCCCTTTGCCGATACCGTTAGCCGCCATCAGCGCGAACTCCGAACGTCTCTCCATCGCGCTGCGCAGTATGACAATCACCAGGCCCAGCGTGCCCAGCAGAAGGCCGAAGCCGCCAAGCGCAATGAACATCGAGAGGTATGTATCCTGCACTCTTGCATAGCTGCTGAGAATCTCGGCAGTCGAACGCACCTCCGCGCCATAATCGCCCAAGCCCTGCCTGAGTATCGCGGCCACTTCGCTCTCGCGGCCTTCAGGAGCCTCCACCAGGAAGTACTTCGGCTGGCTCATGCCGGGATACAGCTTCAGGAAGCTTTCTCGCGGGATCAGTATCTCACCCGCGAAGACGCTGCTTGGCAGAAGGCCTGCAAACCTAGCTCTCGCAGTCTGCCCATTGCCCTGCTTGACCTCGTATTCCCTACCCAGACCACTGTGCAGTATCCACATCACGCTGTTCGCGTCACCGAATGCGGGAATGGATTTGCCCTTCGTATCACTCAGCAACTGCCAGGGCTTCTCTGTACCAGAGCCTTCGGTTATGACTCCGAAACCACCGCGGTCAAGCATATCCTGCCCCACTCCCAGCAGCCTTGGCGCGACGGGACGGTTCATATTGAGACAGCTAACATCGTCACCCGGACTCATCAGGCAGCCGACGAACTTGCACTTGCCCAGCAACTCCACGTCACCCGCTTGGAATCCCAGCTTCTCTCTGCCCTTTGCCGTACCAATATCATAGCCGAGCGGAAGAGTTGTGACAATTCTGAGGGCAAAACCGCCTGCGCCTGAGTCCAATCGGCGGAACTCCATCTTCTGCAGGTTGCTTACGTTGGCCGCGGCGGTCACAATTATGAACACTGCACAGGAAAGCAAACCCGAGATCAGCAGGCTTCTGGCTCGGTTTGAAGCGGCGTATCTGCCGGCAAGCAAGGCTACACTGATACCCGACTTCCGCAGTGAGGCCAGTCTGAAAAGTATGTGCCTTGCGCCGAGCGACCCGGCCACAAGGAGCATGGTGCCGGCCACATAGAACACCCAACTCAGGGACTGGGCATCGCCACGTCCGGCTGGAATAACCATTGCGAATGCGGCAACCGCTAGAATTATCGGGAGCCAAGCTTTCTTCCGCAGATCGGTTTGCTTTGCTGTGTCGGGGGTCCACTTGCCGCCTCGAAGCAGCGAGACAACTGGTTTGCCCCGATAGGTCCTCGACGCAATCCACGAAGATACGCAGCCAGCCAGGAATCCTGCAATTGCTCCTGCAAGAACCGTTGCCCAGTTAATGTGCAGGCCCACCGGAGTTGACGCAATCGCCCCGGACCACGCGCCTCCCACCAAACGCACCAGCAGATACGCATAGGCCAAACCAAGAGGCACCCCGAGAACCGACCCCACCAGCGAGACAATAGCCCCTTCCCCGGCGATCACTCTTGAGACCAGAGAGATCCGCAGGCCCGAGGCAAGCATTATCCCGGCTTCGGAAGCGCGGCTGTCGGCCATCAGCCTCATCAATCCCGCCGCCAGACCCAAGCCAGCCAGGAATATGAAGAAACTCATGCTCACGAACAACGAGCGGAAATCGGTGCTGCCCTGTGATGCCGCGAGAGCCTGCTCGCGCAGAGGCCTGATGCTTATCCCGGAATCCGCCGGACTAAGATTGGCCAGTAACGCTTTCTCCAACTCCGCGCGATCCGGGAGGACGAGGCTTCCGCCGAGCCGAGGACCCACAAGTACGGAGGTCACCCACCGCTTCTCCAGATCCGGCATTGACGAAGTCCACATCGTTCGCGCAGTCCCAAGCCTAACAAAGACCTTTGGCGCGGCGCGGTACTTGTCCCAATATGCTTCATCCCGTGGGGTGATCTTTGAGAGATCGACCGGGAACGGTGTGTTCCAGTCATCAACTCGTTTCGCGTCGGTTATCCCGTGCACCAATGGAGAAAGCGCAGAATCCACGGCAAGGCCGGTCATAGGCAATATGCCCTGGAGGCGAAGCCTGATGGTCCGGGTGCGGTATGCGCCGTCCGACTGAGGCTCAAGGTATTCAAGAGAATACTGGTCGCCTGCCACAGCGCCCAGATCTTGTGCCGCCCAGGCATTCAGCCACATTCCATCAGCGGCGACCGATACATCCTGCGTTGGAAAACCCTGGATACCGGCCACCATGCTGTATGGTATACTTTTCGTCGGCCTTTTTACGTTGGCGATTCGAGTTGCCAAGTAGACCGAAGAGAGCTCAGTCCGCAGAGCGCAGTTGTATGCAGCATCCCTAATCGCTCTAGTGTGAGGATCGCTGAGGGTGATCGAACTGCTGCGAACGGTGAGTGTGTCAGGACGATTGGATGCGGAGACAGTCAGGCCGTGGTCTTCCAGCTTCAGCGCGCTTTTCAGACTACTCTCCAGCAGAGGCAAGGCTTTGTCTACGGCTAGACCGACCTTCGAGAGAATCGTGTTAGCCTTACCAGCAGCCCCAATGCGCTCCGATAGCTCCGACAGGTTTACGATGATGCTGCGGGAGGGTTCACTTGCACCAGTCAGCCTGAACCCGGCGGGGCCTTTCTGCGGGAGAACAGAACTCACATCAAGTCGGGTGGAACTGGCCGTGTCGGAGAGCGATTTCCCGGCGAAGAGGGTATCGGATGGGATTGCTCCAGCCTTGGGGACGGTCAAGATCACGCCGCCGCCGGGCTTCACTCTCAAGTCTGATGCCAATGCCTCGCTGACCGCCGCACTGCCCGTGCTAAGCTCCACCCTCTCGGAATCCGGAAACATCTGCAGGAAGCGGTCGTCAACTCCCAACACACTTACGTTGGGCACGACAACGTCGGTATCTGCGTTTCGGACCGAGCCTATGGTAAGCAGGACCGGGGCAAACGCCGCGCTTGCCGATTTGAGTTGGGGGCTCGAGGCCAACTCGTCAGGAAGTTCAGCGTGCAGAGGAGCGGAAGAGGTAACAGCGTAGTCTATGCCGCCGAGACCGGATAGCGCTGAATCCTTGAGGCTGCCGGTGACCGAGTCCCCGACCACAAGAGAGCCAACTATCACAGCCACGGCCACCGCCACACCCAGCGCGGCCGGAATGGAGGTGCGCCAGTGGAAAGCCAGGCTGCGGAGAATCAGTCGCGTGAGATTCAACTGGCCGCCTCAAAGGGTTCGAGAATCCCGGTTCTGAGTCGATAGACGCGCCCGAAACGGGAAGCCTGCTCATAGTTGTGGGTGACTACCAATACCTTGACCTGTGCATTACCTGCTAGATTGAGCAGGATGGAGATGACATTCGCGCCGGACTCTGGGTCCAGGTTGCCTGTCGGCTCGTCGCACAGCAGCAGTCCCGGTCCGTTCATCAGAGCGCGCGCAACAGCGACACGCTGCCTTTCGCCTCCGGAAAGCTTTGCTGGGAATGAGTCAGCCTTATCTTTGAGACCAACCTGCTCCAGAAGAGCAAGGGCGGCGGGGGTTAGGTCGGTTGCGTCACTCAGCGACAGGGTCGGCAGCAGGACGTTCTCCAGGGCGGTCAACTGGGGGATCAGGTGGTGATCCTGGAACACGAATCCCACTCTGCGAGATCGGAACTGGGCAAGCAGATCGCCGGAAAGCGCCAACACATCGGTATCGCCAAGTTTCACGGAGCCACGAGTCGCGGTATCCAGCGAGCCGATGATGTGCAGCAGTGTGCTCTTGCCGGAACCTGATGGGCCGACTATCGCGGCGGTCTCGCCGGGGGTAAGGCTGAGCGTGACATCCCGCAGCACCTCGACAGGGCCTTGGGGAGTGTCGAACGACTTGCCCACATTGGTTACAGCGAGTGTTTCTTCAGCCGAATTGGGCATATTTGCTGCTCCAGTCAGTTTCGTTTGAGAGAGATAGCTGCGGTTGGGCAGGCCTCGGCGCATTTCTTCGCGGCAGCTTTGAGACCGTCCGCCACGGACTCACCGAACGGCACAGCTATCCGCACGGTAAACCCTCGTCCAACATACGCCAGCCCAAGCTCCTCCCGCATGTCCTCCGCAATCTGGATACATAGTCCACACGAGATGCACTTGCCTGACTCGTACACGACCTCGCTACTGCTGGCCTCGCGCTCCACGGGTCTTCGCTCTCCCTTGAATCTGGATTGGCTCGCGCCATACTCGATTGCGACAGTACGCAGACGGCACGATTCCAGTTTCGAGCAATCGCACTTCAGACACCGCTGGGCTTCATACTCAGCTTGCGAACCACTCAGCCCCTCGGAAATCACGGCGGGCTCGCACCGCGCGCCGGGGTTCACATCGTGCATCAGAACCCCCATCTCGTCAGCGGTCACGTGACCGAGGTGGACCGAGAAGGGCTGGAAAGGCTTTGAGCGAGACTGAACGCCAAGCGAACAGGCAATTTCAATGGCGGCGGCGCGGCCGTCGGCAACCGTCCGCACGACGTGGTGAGATGGCTTTACCGCAGAACCCGCCGCGAACGCCTTTGGCAGGCTCGTGGCGTGAGAGTTTCTGGCAATCTCGATGCCCTCATTACCAGCCGTAACCCTGAGCAGTTCGCAGGCGGTCTTGTCCATAGAGCCTGTCGCAAGCAGAACCGCGTCGAACTCTTTCGCAAGAGCCTCAAGAAACTTCGCGGAATCAACCTTCTCGCTTTGCCTGAAATGCGCTCCCATGGACTCGATGATGCGTGCTTCGGCCGCCACAATCGCCGGGGCCAGCCTGTCCGCCCAGTCGCCGTAGACGAGCTTGCCGCCCGGTTCCTCGTGTTCGTCGATGATATCACACGCAATGCCGTCGCGCTGGAGGTAGTACGCGGCAGAAAGACCGCAGGGGCCTGCGCCGACTATCGCCACTCGCTGCCCGGCATGGGGCGCAATCTCAGGGATATATGGGCTATCGGAAGCCAGGTCTGCATCGGCAACGTATCGCTTCAGAAGGCAGATCGAAACTGCAGAGTCTTTCTCGGCCCTCTTGCAGCCCTTTTCGCACAGATTCGGGCATATTCTGCCGAGAGTGGCAGGCAAGGGAATGTGCTCTTTCACATTCTCAATAGCGTCACGCAGTCGCCCACTCGCGATACACCGGATCATCTCTGCAATGTCCATGTGCGCCGGGCAGACCGACTGGCACGGGGCCACACAGTCGCCAAGGTGGTCTCCGAGCAGGAGTTCCAGGGCAGTGCGGCGGGCGGTTTTGATGTCGTCTGTCTCGGACTCCACTTCCATTCCGTCCGTAACTTTTGTTGCACACGCTGGGACTAACCCGGGACGACCGTCTACCCGAACCACGCATACCAGGCACGAACTCTGCGCTTCGCAGCCTTTGAGATAGCACAAGGTCGGAATGCGAATTCCGATACTGTTGGCTGATTCCAGAACGGTCGCGCCATCCGGCACATCCACGGCCCGGTTGTCGATGGTGAGTCTAGGCATTGGCAGTATTGCCCTCCGACTTCACCATCACGGCATCCTTGGGGCACACGCTGACGCAGGTGCCGCACTTGATACACTTATCCTGGTCGATGGTGTGCTTCTGATAGGGCGTGAAGGCAATCGCGTCGCCAGGACACCGCTGGGAGCAGATGGTGCATCCAATGCAATTGTCGGTTACGTGATACTCGATCAGGGCTTTGCACTTACCGGCAGGGCATACTCCCCGCAGGTGCGCCTCATATTCGTCTCTATAATGCTTCAGAGTCGATAGAATCGGGTTGGGGGCGGTTCCACCCAGGCCACACAGGCTGGATTGCTTCACCTGCAAAGCCAACTGCTCAAGGTTTTCAAGGTCGCCTCTTTTGCCATGGCCGGTGCAGATGCGCTCCAGTACATCGAGCATCCGCCGGGTCCCCACTCTGCAGAATGTACATTTGCCGCAGGATTCACGCTGCGTGAACTCCAGAAAATAGCGCGCGATATCGACCATACAGTCCCCATCGTCTATAACAACGAGACCGCCGGAACCCATAATCGCCCCGGCTGCCTTGAGAGCTTCATAGTCAATCGGAGTATCGCACATACTGGCCGGGATGCACCCGCCGGATGGGCCGCCTATCTGCACGGCCTTGAGTCTCTTATCATCGGCGACGCCTCCGCCGACCTCTTCAACTATCTCACGGACAGTTATCCCCATAGGCACTTCTATCAGCCCGCCGCGCTTCACCTTGCCCGCCAGCGCAAAGACTTTCGTTCCTTTGCTGGTCTGAGTGCCCAGCTTGGCGAAAGCCTCGGCGCCTTCTCGGATAATCCACGGCACCAGCGCGTATGTCTCGACGTTGTTCACCAGTGTCGGCTGGCCCCACAGGCCGCACTCAGCGGGGTATGGAGGCCTAAGCTTCGGCATTCCCCTCTTGCCCTCTATCGATTGCAGCAGAGCGCTTTCCTCGCCGCACACGAACGCCCCCGCGCCCTCCATCAGAGTCAGCTTCAGGTCGAAGCCTGTGCCGAAGATATTGCCGCCAAGAATGCCCTGCTCCTCGCACTTAGCCATAGCCTCACGAAGCCGCCGAACCGCCAGAGGATACTCTGCCCGCACGTACAGAAAGCCCTCATTCGCGCCAACCGCGTACGCAGCGAGAGCTATGCCTTCAAGCACTCTGTAAGGGTATGACTCCAGGATCATCCTGTCCATAAACGCGCCGGGGTCGCCCTCGTCGCCGTTGCAAACAATGTATTTTGTCTCGCCGGGAGTGTTGGCAACCGTCTGCCACTTGGCCCCGCTGGGGAACCCCGCCCCACCCCTGCCCCGCAATCCTGAGCGCGCAATTGTCTCTATGATATCGCTCGGCTTGCCGTTCAGAGCGGCCTGCAGAGCCGAGAATCCGCCGTGGGACCTGTATTCCTCGATATCGGTCGGGTTGATGCTGCCTGAATGCTCAGTGGCGATGTGGACCTGTCTGCCGAGGAAAGCGCACGCCGGAGCATCCCTCATATCGAGTTCGTACCGGGAGACCGGCTCCCAGACTTCATCGGTCAGCAAGTGTTCCACGGCATTGGAGATGCCCAGTTGCAGCTTACGGCCGAGGCCCTTGGGAGCGAAATGAGTGCGGACTACCTTTCGCGCAGTCTCGGGAGTGACCTTGGAGTAGAATGAGTTCTGCCCATTGGCCTGCACTTCCACCAACGGAGTATTGTGGCACATACCCACACACCCCACCCGCTTCACAACCACGGGCGCTCTCATATCCCGCACAGTCTCTTCCAGCGCCTGACAAACATCGAGGCTGCCGCCTGCAACACAGCAGGAGCCGACTCCGATTCTGATCTCCCCGGCTGTCTTGCCATCCGCCCCTGGCTCGAACCTGTCCGGCACGGCGCTGCGACGCTCCAGTTCCAGGAAGTCGCCGATTGCGTTGCCGACAGTGGATGAATCCAGGTGGCCGTAGGTGATGCCGTCTATCTGCATCACGGGAGCCAATGTGCAGCATCCCAGGCAGGAGACCTTCTGGACAGTGAAAGTACCGTCCTTGTCGGTATCAACGCCATTAGCAAGACCAAGATGGCGGCAGATGGAGTCGTAGACCCGCTCCGCACCCTTTACATGGCAGGCGGTGCCGTTGCAGACGCTGATCAAGTGCCTGCCGACAGGCTTATGGCGGAATTGGGAGTAGAACGTGGAGACCCCAACGATGTCGGCCGGGCGAATCTCTGTAAGCTCGCAGACACGCCGCAGCGCGCTCTGAGGCAGGTAGCGATACTGCTCCTGGATCGCCTGCAAGATCGGAATAACTGCGCCACGGCCCTTGCCCAGTTCCTCAACTATCTCTTCTACACGAGCAAGATCGATGGCTTCATCTGTTTTCGGGGCGAACTCGACTGTCATCAATCGCCCCCTATGCAGAACAGGTGCTTCTCGCCCCGGATGTATATGCGGCCATTCACGAATGCCGGAGTAGCCCCAATCCTCTCACCCACAGACCCTCGCGAAACTTCCTTGCCGGGAATCCCTGTCGATATCACGCGGGTTACACCGTTCTCATCACTGATGTAGATGAGATCGCCAACAACCACCGGCGATGACTGGAACTGCGCGTCGAGGCTGCTGTCATACGCTTTCTTGCCGGATTTGGCATCGTAGCAGGTGAGCAGTCCCTCGGTCGAGACTAGAAAGACCTGTGAGTCGCGATAAGCCGGGCTTGGTATGCTGGGCAGGCCATCTGTCGCTTTCCAGAGAATATGCGATTTGGTCACATCCCCGCTGCCGCCAAGTCGGATCGCCGCAAGGACAGAGTCCACATTGCACGCATACACAACGCCATCGCCCACGACCGCCGCAGGGGCCACGTCTCCGCCAAGGCAGCTTGCCTGCCAGAGCGGCACACCGGTCATAGCGTCGTAGCCGATCACCCAAGGCTTCGCACACGCCACAACCACTGCCTTGCCATCGTGTCGCGAGATTACCGGCGAACTCCACGAGGCAGGCACGGGGCGGGTCGTGTACCAGACCACCTCGCCGGTTCCGCCCTGCAGCGCGAATATCGCCGATTCGCCCTCGTCCGCTGAAGACCCCTGATCGAACTGGACGATCACGAGGCTCTTGTACATTATCAGAGAGGTGGCATATCCATAGATGCTGTCCGGAGTACCCAGATTGCGGGACCAGACCCGCCTGCCGTAATAATCGCAGCAAACTATGTCCCCGTTGGGGAACACGGCAAAAACTCGCTTGCCGTCCGTGACCATAGTGGATGGAGCGTAGCCGGTATCTGCCAGCACATCCGGAGCCTTGGAGCCAAGAATCAGGTTCTCGAACTTGTGCCGCCACAACTGCTTGCCGGTGTTGGCGTCGTAGCAGTCTATCTCTCGAGTGGCTTTGTCCGCGCAACTGACGAATACCCGGTCGCCCCACACAACCGCGGAGTTCTCTCCGGGCAGCGGAATCTCGACTTTCCACTTGATCCCCTTGCCGGTCTTGGCATCCCAACTTGTGGGATACTGGCCGACTGCCTTTGCCGAACCGTCTGGGCCTCTGAATTCCGGCCAGTTGGCCAGCCAGTCCTGATCGCCTGGAGAGTAGTCCGAAGCGTCGAAAGGTGTAACGTCTATCTTGGGGCGTTCAGGCTTTGGTGTCGGCTGAGGCGCACTGGCCGAACCGCTGCTTCCAGGCGGCCCACCCGAACTCGAACCGGGAGGGCCGGGGGAGTCTGCCTTGCCAGGGCCGGTATCCTGGATCGGCTTTACCTGCCCCGCCTCGAACGGGTTAAGCGGTGGCAGCGGTTTCAGATTGCCTATCGGCGGCGGAGCGGGGTTCATATACTGAGGCGTAGCGGCCCCCGCAGTCGGGGCGGGAGCAGGAGGAACCTCAGGCGGCGCGGCGGCCTCGCTTGCAGTGGTCGATGATGTCTCCGGGGCCAACTGAGGGGGAGCCTGATCTATCGCGGCCTGCATGCCGGTAGACGGGTCTCTCGGAGATGACACCGCTAGCACGCACATAACCGCTAACACAGCCAGCCCCGCGACTGCTACACTCACCCTCCCAACTCTTGCGGAACCGACCTCCGATGACTCCGCAGTTGCCCCAGACAGACCCGGCTCCCGAGCCTTGATCGATACTGCGGCACCCGCAGCCAACAGGAACAATGCCAGCCCAGCTATGAGGACGTTTCTGGCAACCCGTGAGAACTCCAGACGCTTGAGATACTCGGTTCGCAACTGTTCATCGAGGATCCGAATCTCCTGTTTGATCTGCTCGCTCTTGGGCTGTGTGGTCAACTGGGCCTTGAGCTGGTTCAGTTGGGGCGAAGTCCGAGGATTGGCATCCCACATCTTGCCCTGATTGCCAATGAGCGCAAAGCCCACCACCAGGCAGAACACAGCCGCGACAACCGCGCTGCGGGTTGCCGCCTTTCGCCAAGCCAATAGCAGGGCGTTTCTGTCGTCAGTCCTCAGAGGCACAGTCATTTGCCGCCTCACTTACTGCCTTGGGCATTCGCTTGCTCTCACGCCTTGCCCGTTCCACCGGACACCAGTTGAAACACCGCCCGCAGGCGACGCAGTCGGAAACATCCGCCTCATACTCGCCCCGACTTCTTCTCAGGGACAGCATTATCAGTTTCAGCATAACTACCAGCGCAATCCATCCGCCCAGCGCCGTGCTGCCCACTTTGAACTGCCCGCGAAGCCTGAGAGCATCCGTGTACAGACCCGACGGCGCAACGCTCAGTTTGTCGAAGGCATAGCTCTCGTCGGTCTTTCCCTGGACCTGCCCACTGTGCTCCATGTAGACGCGGTCTGCCAGGCGCACCGTAGGATTCGCGTGGGAGAGCGACCCACTGGCAAGATAGCCGAGAGCGGCTCCCGCGCAGATCACAAGCGGCAGAGCGATCAGCAGAGCCGACAGCCTGGACTTCCCCTCCAGCACCTGCCCCTTGCCGGTAGTCTTCACCGGGTGCCTGATCGCGCCGTACGGGCACGAGCTTTCGCACAGCCGACAGTTGATGCACTCGTTGGGGCTGATGGTCACCCGCCACTTGGAAAACCACGAGCCAATCCGCAGCAAAGCCCCATAGGGACACAGGAACCGGCAATACGGCCGACCAACAAGCACCCCCAGAGCCAGAAGACCAATCCCCAGACCCATCGGTATCGCGCCCCCACCAAGCCGGAAAAAGCCCACAAACGGGTCAAACTCACAGATGATGTAAGCGCTTCCCGTGGCTGCAAACAAGACTCCAAAGCCCAGGTATATCCAGGGGATTATGCCGAGTGGATGCGACAGCCAGCCGGGAACTCGCAGGGGCTTCAGGAGGACAACATCCTGCAACGCTCCCAGCGGGCACACGCCCCCGCAGAACGTCCTGCCGGTCACCAGACTGAAACCCAGAGGCAGAATGAAGAACATTCCGACCACGGCAGGCAAGATGTAGCCCGGGTCGAACAAGCTAGACGCCATGTTCTGGATGGAGCCTATGGGGCATATACAACCTTTGCGGTAGAAGCCAAAGTAAGCGATGGAGAAGATGGTCAGGATCAGAATGCCCGATCTCGAACGCTTCGACAGAGATAAATACGCGCCCGCAAGCAACGCCAGCACCAATACGCCTACGTCCACGTAGGCAAGCACATCCGAACGCGGCCCCGGAACCGTTGGTGACGGCATCTGGTGGCCGGTGGTGAACTGCGGCGGAGGAAACCGTTCAATCGCCCCGGCTGCGCCTGCGGCGACCAGTATCAGGAGGCAAATCAGCACAGCTCGACGCATCAGCCCTCCCCCTCCTCTCGCGTTTTCAGCAGATATGGGTCGCTGGCTGGGACTCGTTTGAATGCCAGAGCGGGGCAGGCCGAAGCTATGGAGCACTGGTTACAGTTGAGGCATCGGTCGTGTCTGACCTGAAGAAAGAGCGACCCATTGCCGAAAGAGCCGCACCCCCTCACGCATATTCCGCACCCGATGCACAGGTCTTCCTTGATCTTGTATTCGTAGTAGGGGTCCTCGATGAATGTCCGGGTGATCGCGCCAGTGGGGCACTGCTGGTTCTCCGCGCCGGTGTTGAGGTCGTTGGGATCGGGGACAAAGAAACCCGTGCATAACTCGCAGTAGCCGCACATGGCGTAGGCATGAACAACCTTCACTGCGGATGGTGTGAGCACACATTCAGTCTCGCACTTGCCGCACTGGGTGCATTTGTTGGGATCAAGCTGCCATACTGTTCGCTCTTCGGCCTTGCCCGCCAGCACACCCAAAGCAGACCCCGCAACAACCAACCCACCATACCACGCGCATTCCTTCAGCATCTCGCGCCGGGTGAGCTTCTTCTTCGATCCATCGCCCGACACTACTTCATCACCTTCTGAGACTGAGAATATGAGATAGCCTGCGGCAAGCGACAGGAAGCCACGGTGGCGCACTTGGAGCATATACCGTCACTGCTGCAAGACTGACCGCGCAACCCACCATCTCTCGAGAGAAGCCTGACGGATCCAACACCCAGCGCTCCCAGCGCAGTCCATCGCACCGCAGTCTTTATGAAATCACGACGAGTCATGAAAGCCTCGATCCTACTTCTGTTTGAACACCCTGACGCTCTTGGAGGTCGGGTCGAGAACGTAGACGCTGCCGTTCTTAGCTACGGCCAAGTCCAGCGACTCCCCCGACTTCGCGTGCCTGCTCGCAGGCGTCTCGCCGGGAACAATGATATTACACACGGCCCCACCACCGAACTCCTCACCGGTGGCAACCAGACTCTGAAGCTTGCCTTCCTTGGAGTATTCCTTGATTCGGAAAACGCCCTTCTCGACAGTAACAAACACGTCTCCCGGACCAATGGCAAAATCGCTGGGGTTGCAGCAACCGCAGAAGCAGTCCATACCCGCGCCCATTTTACCCCAACTGGCAACCACTGAGCCGTCCTTGCCGTACTTTTCCAGACTGTGCTTGCCCGGATTGGCGACCCATAGACTGCCAGAACTATCCAGTGCAACGTCCAAATGCGGGCTTGGCACAACCAACCCCGGCACATTCTTTGACGGGTTCCTCTCGCCAATCGTTCTCAGAAGCTTGCCGGCGGTGTCATATTCAAGAACCCTCCGCCCGCCTGCGTCGGCGACCCAGACACTCTTCCCGTCCGTGCACAGACTTGTGATGTACGCAGAATCGCCGATCTTGGGCCACTCAACGGGTCCACCCCCATCAGCCTTTCGCAATTCAACGTGGTCTCGATACCCCAGATAGACCGTGCCATCCGGGCCGACGCATACAGCGTGGGCTTCCGCGGGCAGTGTCTCTTTCAGAAGCTGTTTCCCGGCCTTGTCATGCTTCAGGAGCAGCTTGTCCCCAGCCACAAACAGATCCCCATTCGGACCGAGCGCAATACCGCGAGGCTGATGGACTTCGAGCTTGATCTGAGCCACCTGAGCGTAGGCAGTGTCCGGAACCTCATTGCCCGCATAAGGCACTCGACCTCTGGGAACGCGAACCGCCTGTTGATGTGTGGTAAGCCTCGGGTTGTAGGCTCTGTGTTGGATAGACAGCACCCCAACCAAAGCAACTATGAGCACTACCAGGACCGCAGCCACAAAGTGCGTGGACGCAGCGCCCCGCCTGTTACTGCAATTTCGAGTTCCCATGGGTAACTCACCGCCTCCCTATGTCTAGACAAACCATTCGTGTAAGGTCACGCGCTATCAGCCGCCCACCAGCCACGGCAATCGGCGCCCAGGCGTCGCTACCGGTCAGAATGCGCGACTGCGCGAGTTGCTTGTAGCCGGCATTTGTCGCCTGGACGACCGCGAGCAGCCCGGTGTCCGAGAGCGCGTATATCTTGTCATCCGCAATAACATACGGCCCCAGGCCGAACCGGGTGGTTCCGCTGGTCCACAGCCGCTTGCCATCCAGAGTAAGGCACGCAAGCTGGCCGCCGGGTATGACACCATATATATACCCTTTATAGAGAACAGGGGTCTGTTGGTCTGAACCGAAAACCTCGGGCTTCAATCTGGAAACTACGCTTGGCGCCGCGCTGCCGTTCAGCTTCAGCATCGCACATCCAGAACCATAGCCGCCGGTCAGAAACAGTCTGTCGCTGCCAACGACCACAGGCGTGGGGATGTTGGCGATCTTGACTCTCCACTCGTCCGTCTGCCAGAGCTGCTTCCCACTGGCCGCGTCCACGCCCACCACCCCACCGCTGGCGCAATAGATATAGGTCCGTTTGCCTGCCGCTGTCATCGGCACAATCGATGAGTGGGTCATCTTCCAACCCAGCGGGTTCGGGGTCTGCCAGAGAACCTTGCCCGTCGCGCAGTCTATTGCGGCCATCAAAGCGCTGCCGCCGGGTGCGACTATCACTCTTCCGCCATCGATCATCGGACACTGCCCAGCGTACCAGGGCGGAATCGTCGTCCCGAATTCCCTCACCAAGTCTTTCTGCCAAAGCAGCCTTCCAGTGCCTGCATCCAGGCATGCCAGATGGCACTTCGGGCCGATGGTCACCACATACTTGTCGGTAACAGCGGGAACAGTGCGAGATATCCCGTGGTTGCGCTTGATCACAACCGGGTACGAGTATCGCCATATCTCCGAGCCATCGGCAAAGGAAAGGCACATGATGGTGTCGGACTGGGCCGCTTGATCATAGTCTATCAGATATACCCGTCCATTGAGAACAGCCGCGCCAGCGTGCCCTTCTCCCAGGTTCAGGCTCCACAGCACTTTCGGCTCGCCTTTCCCGAAACGGTCAGCAAGGGGCGTGGTCTCAGTAGAGACGTTCTCATAGTTGGCGCCGCGAAAACTCGGCCACGAACCAGCGATTGCGGCCGCAGTGGCAGTTCCCGGCGCAGACGCCGTTACCGTGCCTGCCGGGGCTGCGGGCTGCGGACCCGACTGTACGGTGTCCGCGGGACTCGGTTGAGAGGCCGCCGGCTGCTCGGCCTCGCTCGCAACCTGTCCCGGCTGCCTGTCCAGGTTAGGGATTCTCTCCTCGACGGGGCGAACGTGTGACGAACTTGCCAGCAAATATGCCAACATAAGCGCGCACACCGCAACTACTACCCCGGGAACTATACTCGCAGCTTTGGACGGCTTCATTCACCAACTGTCTTTCCGACTAATCCTACTCACATGATACAATATTCCTAGCGAGACTTGCACGATTCGAGCTTGGAGCATGCACTGACGAGAACGGTGCAAAGTGAATCACGAAAACACGAAAGAACGAAAACACGAAAAGATGTCTTGCCCTGTCATTCCGAGGAGGAACGACGAGGAATCTGCTGTTGATCCCAGAGGTTGCGGGAAGCAGATTCCTCGCAAGCTCGGAATGACAATCTACCTCAATCGGGCTTGCGGTATTTCGTGTTTTCCAGTTTTCGTGATTTAGTGATGAAAAGCGGCCTGTCGGTTTCCAATCGGCCTCGACGAACGAAACGGTCACAATCTCAGGAGGAATTGGTTGAGGATAGCGCATATAGCGGCTGGGGCTGGTGGGATGTACTGCGGTGCTTGCGCGCGGGATGTGGCGCTGGTCATCGGCTTATCAGCGAGAGGCCACGACGTCCGCGTGCTGCCTTTGTATACGCCACTTCGCATGGACGGCCCAAACGTGATCTCAACCGAACGGATGTTCTTCGGCGGGATCAATGTTTTCTTGCAGCACCTGTCCGGGGTGTTCCGCATAACGCCGGAGGCCTTTGATCGACTATTGGACAGTCCCGGGCTTCTCAGGTGGGCTTCGCAGTTCGCAGTCAGGACCAAACCCGAGCAGCTTGGGCCTATGACGGTCTCGGTGCTGGAGGGACGGGGCGGTCGGCAGCGCAAGGAGTATCGCAAGCTCATCAGCCACCTTGCGGAAATCCAGCCGGATGTGGTCAGCATCACTAACTCCCTGCTTTCGGCGATTGCGGTCGAGGTGAAGTCCGGCAGTGGGCTGCCCGTTGTGTGCGCGTTGCAGGGCGAGGACTCGTTCGTGGAGAGTATGCCGGAGCCGTATAGATCGCGCGCCCAGGAACTGATGAGGCGCAACGCCGAAAGCATCGATCTCTTTCTATCCCCCGGCACGGACTACGCCCGAAAGATGAGCGATTTCCTCAGTGTTCCTACAGAACGCATACGCGTGGTCCACACGGGAATCTACACGGAGGCCTTCGCCCGCACCACACCCAGGCCCGTTGAGCCGCCCACTATTGGCTATCTCTCAGCCGTTCTGCCATCAAAGGGCCTAGACATCCTGGTTGACGCGCTCTCCCTCCTCGTTTCAGAGCACAAGATCGATGTCAGCCTGTACATCGCCGGCAGAGAGGCGGACCAGGGATTTGTCGGCAGAGTGAGGCAGGAGATCGAGAGGCTTGGTTTGACCGACCGCGTGAAATGGCTCGGCGAGATCACTTATGACGAGAAGATCAGCTTCCTGCACTCCTGCACGGTCCTCTGCCAGCCCAGCAGGATCGCTGAGTCCCGTGGAGTGACGGTATTGGAGGCCCTAGCTGCGGGGGTTCCGGTAGCCGTCCCCGATACTGGAGTATTCCCTGAAATGGTATCCGCAGTCTGCTCCGGAGCCATGTTCCACAGCGGCGCCCCGCGTTCCCTTGCCGCCTCGCTGCTTTCCCTGCTCACCGACAAGTCTCTCGCCGACTCAATGGCGGAAGCAGGAATTCGAGGAGTCGCGGCCCACTACTCCGCCGAGCAGATGGCAGAGGAGACGGCGGCGGTGTTTGTGGAAGCTACTCAGAAGAAGTAGACCAGTCATCCCTCCCGGCACAATGTCGGGAGGGATGACTGTTTCGTGATTGAGACTAGTACGTGTCCCGCAGCGAACTCGCCGTGAGCTTGCTTGCGATGGCCTTGGGGTCGGTGTTGGCCGGGATCTTCGCTGTGACTTTAATCGTCCGCCCAGCAGGCAGATCGAGGAAGTTGTCGCTGAAGCGCAGGTCAAACCCCTCGGCTTCCAGGAAGACGAAACGCGCGGTGGCTTTGCTGGAAAGTGTGATCAGCAGAGTATCTCCCTCAACCGCCGTCTCAACTCCAATCTTCGCGACCGGCAACTCGAGATATTTGCACGGGACGAAGGAGACCATACCCAAGCCTGTTCGGCCAGCGCCTTCCACGAACTCATACACCAGAACGGTGTTGCGCTTGGTGTCGATGTCCAGGTAGTCCGCAAAATCCAGGCTGGTAACGCACAGGCTGGATTCCTTCGGCACAACCGCATTCACTTCCCCGGAACGTATGACCTGGCCGTCCAGTGTCTCCAACGACCACTTCACCGTGCCCTTGACCTCGCACAGGGTATCATTGGTCACGTGCAGGCAGGCTCCAGTCTCGCTTTCCTCGGCTGACAGCAGCACCGGCGCATAGAACCGCTTGGCGGCGTAGTTGAGGCCCTTCCATCTGTGGTTGTAGTCGACGCTGGACCAACTGCTGACCGGCCAGCAGTCGTTATACTGCCAGTAGAGGGTTCCCATGCAGTGGTTATCGTTGCGGTTTCGCCTCCAG
>CAZTAO010000022.1:0-71976 GCA_964611645.1 uncultured bacterium
AGGTGGGTCAAAATTCAACGCCGATGGTGGGTCAATTTTCAACGCCGGTTGACACCAGATATTGCGGACGGGGTCTCGCAGGGGGCCTATGAACGCGAGCGCGATCACGATGTGGCCGAAGGCGAGCCAGTCGGTGCCGTAGGCGAGGAATGGATACCTGCCGTAGCCGTCGTTAAGCCCCTCGCGGACCCGCACCACCCACTGCAACAGCCCGCGCGTCGTCTCCACGGTATCGCTCGGCGACGCCCCCATAAACCGCGCGAGGCTGTTCATCTCCCACCGCAGCGGAAAAGCCGTCAACCCCGAAAGCAGCAGCCCGATCACAAACCCGGCAATCATCAGGCGGATGTAAAGCCTCAGTTGATGTTCGTTCATTGGTCAGCCCTTTCGTATCTTCTTCGGGTCATCGACAGACGTCTCTGGATGGTAGTGCTTCTCATACTCGGCACCAGACGCATCCTCCCACGGGCCCTTGTACGACTTCTTCAGTCTGGCGTGGCAGTAGTCGCACAGGTAGAAATCCGGCCTGGGAGCCAACCGGTATTTCGCGTCTTTGCGGATAGGATCGGGCCTGGCCAGATATCGCTTATGTAATCTTCTTTCTCCACATTTCGGGCATACCATCCCGATTCGCCTGAGACGCCACTCCTTGATATACCGCACGACAAGATAAACCACCGCTCCAACAATCGCGACCAGCACGAAGGCTGGACCCGCCACAACCAGGAGTAATACTATCAAGCCACATCCACCAAAATCGGCCAACATATATGCTCACTGCCTTTCCATGCTTCGGCACGCTTTTCACGCCGAAGCATCACAGCGCCGGGCATTGGGCTGTAGATACGCCTATATCGTCTCCAACCCCGTTCTGCCGGAGGCTTTCTTCAGGGACTCTATGAAGCCGTCGTCCAGGGTTCCTTTCCTGTCCTGGCACCGCTTCACATCCGCCCAGGCTTTGTCGTAATCCTTCTTCTGATACCAGGCCACCGCCCGCCTCTGGTAGGATTCGGCTCTCTCGGGGTCGATCTCTATTGCCTTGTCGTAGTCGGCTATCGCCGCGTCGAACTCACCTTTCTTGGCATGGGTGTTCCCCCGGGAGAAGTAGGAGAGGGCGTCTTTCGGGTCAAGCTCCAGGGCCTTTGTCATGTCTGCAATAGCCCGGTCGAAGTCTCCCTTGTCATCATAGGCAAGCCCTCGGAAGAGATATGCGGTAGGCTCGCCGGGGTTGATCTGGATGCACTTGCTCAGATCGGCAACGGCCCGATCAAGCTCGCCCTTGCGGCGGTAGGCATTGCCCCGGTTGAAATAGGCAATGGAGTCCGTGGGGTCCAGCCTGATCGACATGTTGAGGTCGGATATAGCGCGGTCATACTCGAGCTTGCCGACATAGGCCATCGCGCGGCTGGTGTAAGCGCTTGAATCCTCGGAGTCCAGTTCGATCGCCTTGCTGCAGTCCGCAATGGCGCGGTCGTACATGCCCTTCTGGGTATAAACCACCCCCCGGGTGACATAGGCTTCCCCATACTCCGGGTCGAGCTTGATGGCCTTGTCCAGATCGGCAATAGCCCGGGCAAAATCGTCTTTGTCGAAATAGGCGCTCCCTCGGTAGTTGTAGGCCTCGGCGTACTTGGGGTCCAGCACAATTACCACTGTGAAGTCGGCAATGGCGCGGTCAAGGTCGTCCTTTTCAACGTAGACCTGCCCCCGGGAGAGGTAAGCGTCGGTGGACTTCGGGTCGATCTTCATTGCCGCGTTGAAGTCGTCCAGGGCTTTGTCGAGGTCTCCTCGGGTCTGGTGCACGGTCCCGCGAAGGATGTAGGCATCGATCAATTTGGGGTCGATCTCGATTGCCTTGTTGTAGTCCGCGATGGCCTGGTCGTAGTCGCCTTTGACATAGAAATGCGAGTTTGCGCGGCTGTAGTAAGCATCGGCGTTCTTGGGATTGATCTTGATGGCTGTGGCGAAATCGGCGAAGGCCTGGTCATACTTACCCCTGCGGGAGTACCCGAGGCCGCGTTCCACATATACCTGGGAGTCCTTGGGACTGATTCGGATTGCCTTGACGAAATCAGCCATCCCTCGGGCATAGTCGCCTTTGAAGTCGTAGGCTCGCCCGCGGTTGTAGTAGAGGTCCGCGCGTTTGGCGTCGAGGGCGATCCCCTTGTTGAAATCAGCAAAGGCGCGGGGATAGTCCTCCAACTCGGTGTAGGCCTGCCCTCGACCATTGTAGGCGTCGACCAGCTTGGGATTGTGCGTGATAGCCTTGTTGAACTCAGCTACGGCCTGGGTGTAGTCGCCCTTCTGGAAAAGCGCCTCTCCCTTCGTGACGGAGGCCTTGGCCACTTTCGGACTGGGTTTAATAGCCTCAGGCGCACCGGCGCGCGCATCCCCACTCCCCCACTGCATAGCCAATACCACAGCCAGACACAGCGCAACCACCAGTCGATGTAACATCTCGGTCCCCCCTTGTTGTTCAATCCTCTACGCCCGGGCGTCGGCGATTCGTTTCGGTGAATAGTTCCTGAAGCCAATGATAGCACCGGCGTTCGCGGTATGCAAGGATTGGGGCGGGGATCAGGTGTTGGGTGTTGGGTGTTAGGTGTTAGGTGTTAGAGGTTGGGGGTTGGGGCATAGTTGTAGCCGCGTCCGGTGGGCGCGGATCTGCGGTGTGGTTTCGACTGCGCTCAACCAGCGTCCGTTCGTTGAGCGGAGTCGAAACGAATACCGATAGGCCGCAGTCAACGCCAGCGGCTACAATGCAAACGTCAGCATAGTAACCCTCGCAGAGGGTTTCGTAAGGCAAGCCCGGTGCTTCAGCTCCGGGCGCTCTGTCTGCTGTGACGCCTACACGTCCGCGCGTTTTCCTACCAGCGAAAGGAACTCCATACGCGTGGCTTCGGAATCGTGGAAACTGCCCAGGACCGAGCTTGTCATCATCACCGAGTTCTGTTTCTCCACTCCCCGCATCATCATGCAAAGGTGCTTTGCCTCGATCACCACGCCCACCCCCTCGGCATTCACCGCATTCTTAACCTCTCTGGCAATCTGGTGGGTAAGCCTTTCCTGTATCTGCAGGCGTCTGGCGAAGCAGTCCGCTATCCTCGCCAGCTTGCTGACGCCAATCACCTTGCCGTTGGAGATATACCCGATATGGCACTTGCCGTAGAACGGCAGCATGTGGTGTTCGCACATGCTGTATATCTCGATGTCGCGAACAACCACCATGTTGTTGATGTCCTGGGTGAAGATGGCGTTGTTGATCACCTCGCTCACATCCGTGGTGTAGCCTCGAAATATCTGAGCGTAGGCCTTGGCCACTCTCTCCGGGGTCTTGAGAAGCCCCTCTCTGTTGGGGTCCTCGCCGACCTCAACCAGGATCTCCCGCACCAGTTCTTCGATTCTCTCCAAGTTCACAGCGCCAACTCCCTCCGCAACTCCTGCGTAAAATCCATTAGTTCTCGCATCCCGCCAGTATCAAGCCTGTCTGCAATGGCGGCAATTGACTCGCCGTCGTCCGACAGCCTGAGCCCGGGGCATAGTTCATACAGACCCCTAGCCACAAACGCCCGGTTGCGTATGTCGGGGTCGGGTATCACCAGGCCCGGTTCGTTTATGAACAAGTTCCCGTACACAAGTATGTCCAGATCGATCGGCCGCGGGGCGCACTTGTCGGATGTTCGCTCGCGACCCATCGAAACCTCCAGCCACCGCAGCACATTGAACTTCAGCTTCCTGGGCCTTATTCGGGTCTCGACCCGTACGACGCCGTTAACGAACTTCGGCGACTCCGGGCTGCCGATTGGCGCCGTCTCGTAGAAAGTCGAGACACCGGTCATTCTCGCGCACTTCGAGAGCAGCCTCAGCGCAAGCGAGATGTTCGCAAGTGGGTCAATATTGGACCCTATTCCGATAAAGACGGCGGCCACAGGTCGTGTCGCTTCCTGGTTATCTCAACCGCGACGCTCCGGGCAAACCTCAGCGCGCCGGGTTTGTCCACAGTCACATCAACCTGCGCCACGCGCTCGTCCCGCGTGCAGATCCGCGCTATCTCCTGGGCCATCGCCTCGATCAGGAAGTAGCTGGAGCTTTCGACCAGTTCCACCACATCCAGCTTCACCCGCTTGTAGTCGACGGTCCGGGCGAAGTCATCCTTCGCACACGCTGCGGAGAGGTCCACGTGCAGGCAGATGTTGATGACCACATCCTGCTTGTTCTTGCGCTCCTCCGGGTAGATGCCGATGATGCATCGCAACAGCATATCCCTGATGTATATCTTATCCAATGGCAGGCCCCCGCAAGTGGCGACCACCGTCCACAAACACGGTGTGCCCGGTGATGAAATCGCTCTTCAACAGAAACACCACAGCCGCCGCTACATCCTCCGCCGAGCCGTATTTCTGCAACAAGGTAGAACCCTTCAAGCCTTCCAGGTAGGACTCATCCTTTCCCTCCGGAGGCAGGATCAGGCCCGGCGCGACGGCATTCACCCGCACACCCGGCGCAAACTCCACCGCCATCTCTCGCGTGAACAGTTCCAGAAGGGTCTTGGCGGCGTGGTAGGCAGGGTGCTTCCAGTCGTAGCCGGAGACCCTGGTATCCAGAAAGTTCACGATTGCGCCCGCCCCGGCCAGCTTCGCGAACTCCCGCCCCAGCGCAAAAGGCGCCCACGCGTTGACCGCGATGCTCTTGTGCAGGTCTTCCAGACCAAACTCCCGGAAGTCGGCTTCGGCGAATGTCGAGGCGTTGTTGACCAGAATATCCAGCCCGCCGGCCAGATCCAACGCCCGAGCGATCAGCGGTTTGAGTTGGTCCGGGTCGGCAAGGTCTGCGCTCACGGAATAGGCCTCAACGCCGCACTCTTTCGCCAGCCGCACTGTCTCCTCAGCCTCATCGCGCGAAGAGCCGAAGTGGACGACTACATCCGCGCCCTCTCGCGCAAGCGCCAGAGCACACTCCCTGCCCAGCCGTCTCGCGGCCCCGGTTACCAGGGCTTTCTTGCCCGTCAGTTCTATCACGCCTGCTCCAGCAGTTTGTTGATCTTTGCCGCGACGGCAAAGTCATTGACGGACAGCCCGCCAACCGAGTGGGTGCTCAGCTCAACTCTCACCTTGCCCCAGGATATGTGGAGATCCGGGTGGTGATTCTCCTCCTCGGCGATGTGGGTTATCCTGTTGGCGAAATCCATGGCCTCGACGAAGTTCTTGAACTTGAACGTCCGTTCGATGCTCTTGTCGGCTATCTCCCACCCGGGAGTCTGCTCCCCAAGCTTGGCGGCCTCCGCAGGTTTGAGCGGTTCGATCACGGCTTCGCTCCTGTAGCTTTCGGCGGCACGTACTTAGGCGCCGTTATTGACCATGTGAACGGCTCGCCGCGCGCTGGAGTTACCATCGTGAAAGTGTAAGTCCCCGTCCCATCGGCGGCTCTTGTGCCTCTGGCCGACATAACCAGCGGGACCGAAGGGTCGGCTATCGCTTCCTCATCGCGCCTCATCAGCCTCTGGAGAGCGCCGAATTGCTGCTGGTTGAGCATTCTCAGGTCCAACCCCTGCGCGGAGAACAGAGCTATCCGCTGCGGCTGTGCAAGCCCGGCGTAGAACCCGAGGATGTCGCGGTTGCGCATCCCGCCACCCCCTACTCCCGAAGCCGAGAGAACGGGATCTGAGCTTACATTGGCCGCCAACTGCTGCTGTGTCAGGCCGCCGATGATCGCCAGCGTATCGATGTTCAGAGTGCCGGTGGTCTTGAGTTCCTGCCGCCACGATTCGATCAACGCCAGCGGCAGCTCGTTCTGCCTCTTGCCGTACCAGTCTTTGTCTTTGAACTCAATAACGGTTGCCTGGCGCTGCCAGTCGTATTTGTACTTTGTCTCGATGTCATCGAGAGCAGCCCGGATAGTCGTCTCTTTCTCAGTGGCCTGGGTGGTTGGCGTGTTCCCGAACATCCCACGGAATCCAGTGCCAGCCGCGAAGTAGTCGCTGACCACGCAATATCCGGACGCTTTGGCCAACGCCGTCTGAGCGTCGGTAAGTCCGCTGCCCGACTTGAGCTTGATCTTCTTCTCCAGTTCCGGGTCGACGGGCTTGGGAACGCTCGCCTCGGTGTCAGAGTACTTCTTGGTATCCGCAGCCATAGCGGTTACGAACTCGCCCTGCATCCCTGCGAGTCCCTCAACGCCTCCGCCGGGATTGCTCTCCAACTGATCCACCGCCTTACCGATCAGCTTAGCCATCTCGCTCTCAGTGTCAAAGACCGGCACCATACCCACGATCTTGTTGTCGAACATCACAGCCGCGCCGCCCAGGAATGCTCCCGCAGCCGGTCCGGCCCGCATCATTCCCTGTTGCATCATCTCAGGGTTCACCTGAATCGAAAGTCGGTTGGGGTTGGCGGCCATGTCGCCGAGGCTGTCCTCGGAGTCGGCATTGGGATTGAAACGCCTGCCCATCTGGCGCATGGTTCCTATCGACCGCACCAGAGCCTGCTGGGAGGTCGGGCTCAACTGCGCGCCATTCAGGTTCATCGACTGGCCGGTGGTAAGCGCCTGCCGAACTTCCGGGGCCTCATGAAGAAAACCGGCGAAATCCCTCGCCAGTCCTGATTTGCCGATTCTGTACAGAAGAGGATTCTGTGATCTCAGGGACTCCAACTGCTGCGGGGACATATTGGCCAGGGCCGCGTAGGTATCCAGGGCAGCGGCGCGCTTGGCACTGAGCTTGTCCTGCTTCTGCTGCTCTTTGGCGGCTGCAACTGCCTCCTGCTTGCGCAAAACCTCGGGGTCCTGATACAGCCGGTACGCCTTCTTGCCGTCGAATGTCGCGGACTGCCAGTCGAAGCTCATTACCCGGGCTATCGAGTTCATAATGGCTGCCAACTCGACACCCTTTGTGGAAACAGTCATCTTGCGGTCGCGCACCTGCCAGTCGGCATCGTTCTTGCCGGCAAAGAGCTTGACCCCGGTGAGGGTAGACAAGTCGCCCAACACCTGCGACACGGTCTTGCCTACCGCCTCATAGCTGACTTTGAAAGCGACTCGCTCGTCAGGCGCGGATGACTGTGAATCTTCAGCCAGGCACACAGACCCGGCCAGCAGCCCGAAAGCCAGGACAAGAACCAATAAACAGATCGTCCTCATAACCGCTTACCCCTATCCTTTCGCACCATGGCCCCATCTGGGGAATGACCAGAAATGACTCCATACTTTACATTGTACAATCATCAGTATACCCAAGCAAACCTGGAGTTCCCAGTTCAAAGATCAAGGACGCAAACCCACCCCAACCCTCCCTTGTCAGGGAGGGAGAACGACTCTCCTACCCCCCTGATAAGGGGGGCGCGGGGGGTTTGCGCTTCGTCATACCCAATCCCACGAGACTGATCAGCCCACACAGCGCCGGCAGGAAGTCGCCTAGGCGGGAGTAGGGGGTGAGATCGGAGCGCAGGGGAGCGGTCCCCGTGACAACGCCTTGCCTGAAGATTCCCAGGCTCGAAATCACACGGCCGTAGGGGTCAATGATGGCGGATATCCCGGTTGCCCCAGCTCGGACCAGCGACCTGCGGTTCTCCACTGCCCTGAGTCTGGACATCATCAGGTGCTGCTCGGCGGCGTGGGTTCGGCGGAACCAGGCATCGTTGGTGAGCACGAACAGGGCCTGCGCGCCATCTCGGGTTTCCGCCCCGGATACGTCGGAGAACAGCGACTCGAAGCAAATGTTGATGCCGATCGGGCCGACTGCGGCCTGCACAATGTCGCGGCTCTTGCCCGGGACCACGTCGTATGGCCTGACCCCGTAGTTGTCGATGAATGTCAGCCACTTCCGCATCGGCACAAACTCCCCGAATGGCAGCAGCCGCACCTTCCGATAGATACCCAACGGGTCGCCTTTGGGCGAATAAACATAGGCTGCGTTGGCGGCATGCCTGCTGTCATTTCGGTCGACCGCGTTGTACGCGCCTGCTATCAGTGTAGACTCTGTATCTCGGGCCACCGTCTTCATCCGGCTCTCATAGGCAGTGCCGGGAAGATCAGTGGGGATGGTGGTCTCCGGCCACACTATGAAATCCGGGCTGAAACTCTTCGCCGAACGGCTCAGGACTTCGTAGGTGGTCATCGTGCTGTCCAGGTAAGCCTTGCCCGCCACGACATCCTGGTCCACATTGCCCTGCACTATCGCGGCGCGGAATGTGGGGGTGCGGGGTTGCCTAAGGACAGATGTCGCACCCCAGCCCCCGACCACGACCATCAGGGCAATCGCTAAGCCCATTGGTCTGAATGCGGAGGACGGGTTCTCGCGCGCTATCCGACGGCGCATCGTCTCGGCGAGGCAAAGATTGTAAAAGCACAGGACCAGATCGACCAGCCACGCCCCCCCGAGGGAGGCGATCTGGATTACAGGCAGCATATTGGCCTGCGTATGGGCCAGACTGCCCCAGGTGAAGCCGAACATACCCAGCGTTCTGGCCCACTGCATCACAACCCAAAGTGCAGGCACGGCAACATAGCCAAACCAGCCGATGCGCGCGGGCATGACAAGCCGAGCCACAAGCGCGAACCCCACCAGAAAGACGGCCTGAAGCAGCGACAGCATAATCCACGGCGCGAAGCCGAAGATGGAAAGCCAGTAAAGGATGATCAAGTAGTATACGACGCCGGCCGCAAGGCTGCAGAGAGCAGCGCGTTTGGTATCGAAGACAGTTAGTCCGTACAGTAGCGGGGCTAGTCCGACCCACGCCGCGGGCCACAGACCGGGCCAGGGCAAGGCGCAGGCCAGCATCAATCCGGAGACCGCGCCAAGGCCCAACGATTTGATGTTCACTTTCGACATAGACGTATGATACCATAGTATGCTATGAAGAGTAGATATATCCTTGCGTTACTATGTATATTGGCGGCGGTTATGTCGGTCTCGGGGTGCGCGAAGTTCCCCGACACGGCGGGAATCTCGGGCAAGCAGCTTGTGATCACGCTCAAGGTAGCCGGCAGGATAGAGCCGTCGGATTCCACCGACCCCAGCATTCGCCGCTACTATTTCATCGCGATAGATAACGACTCCGACCCCAACACCGGCCCTTGGGCGGTTGTTGGTCCGCCGTACGGCGGCACCGGGTGGGTTACCAGCGCGCAGGCGGCCAGCAGTATCGGCTTGACCTCGTTCGTGAAAGTCGGCCCTGAAGACCCGAGCGGAAACTTCTACGGAGTCCTGCCCGGCAGTTTCTTCCTCAACACCACTCCCGCGCAGCCGCCGGTAAACACTGCGGTCCTGGATGGCGGGTCCACAATACGGTTCGTGATCGACTTCAACCAGATCGCGACGACTGCGTTCCCGGTGGACAGCATCAACCAACTCAATGTCAACATCATCACAACCAATGAGTTGGCTGTCAACCCGGGCTTCTCCTACCCGAACCGGATATGGGATTCGCTCGGACCCAGCGGGCAAGACTACGTGACCATAGACACCACCTCAAACCACACCTATTCCGGTGCGGACGATAACGGCGACATTCGTGATCTGGACCTGGACATTGTGTCCTGGTCGGTTGAAGTGCAGAGTATCTCGTCGAGATAGTGGCAGCTCCCTCCACTGAAGTGAGGGCGCTTTGTGACCAGGAATACAGTGATACGGTGTCTCGCACTCCCGGAGTTGGGAGCAACTGAACAAACACAGGAGGAGTCTATTATGAAACAGCTAGTGGCAATCGCGCTTGTCGTACTCGTGGGAGCAATCCTGATCTCCGGTTGTGGCGGAGACGGAGGCATAGGCAACCCGCTGGTCGGTTCAATCACGGGTGTTGTGAAGGACACAGGCGGCGCAGCTATCTCGGGCGTCACCGTAACCACCTCCGGCGGACGAACCGCAACCACCAACGCAGCCGGAGAGTTCACGTTCACCAACCTGGTTCCAGCGACATACACTCTCGTCGCGACCAAGACCGGGTATGTCGCGGCAAGCGGCAGCGTCAAGGTAGTGGGTGGCGCCAACTCAACATTCACGTTCACGTTGTCGCCTATATAGTTTCTCACTGCAGGTTCATTTCGACTCCGCTCAATGAACGGCCCATACCGGTTGACCCCGGGCCGCTGGTTGAGCTTGGCTACTGGTTGAGCGGAGTCGAAACCAGCATTGAGTTCATTACATTACCCCAACTAACACGGAGGTCTCATCAATGTCCCACACCCGCAAAGTCATCCCACGCGTCGCGCCCAAGGCGTATGATTATACTAAAGAAGTCCTGGATTTCGGTTTCCACAATGCCCACTCGGTGGGGATAACTGCGCGGCTTGAAAAGGCGTGCGCGGAGAAGTTCGGCCAGAAATACGGGATAGCCCACTGCAACGGCACCGCCACCATGCAGAGCGCGCTTATGGGAGCCGATGTCGGGGTCGGTGATGAGGTCATCTGCCCGGCGTTCACCGTATTCTCTACATCGGCAGCAGTTCTGCACTGCAACGCTGTCCCGATAATAGTGGATGTCGACCCGGAGATGTGGACCATCAGCGTTGACGCCATCCGCAAAGCCATCACCCCTCGCACCAAAGCCATCATACCGGTCGCCATAGGTGGCCTGACTGCCGATATGGACCCGATCATGGAACTGGCGAAAGAGCACAACCTGGTGGTGATCGAGGACAACGCGCAGTGCATGGTCGGCAGCTATAAGGGCCGCATCGCGGGAAGCATCGGGCACTTCGCCAGCTTCAGCTTCCAGTCTTCCAAGACAGTCACCTGCGGGGACGGCGGGATGCTGGTATGCTCGGAGGACACCCTGTCGCTGGGCGCGCGCAAGGCCGCAACCATCGGCTACAAAGACCTGACACTAAAGCCGGGGAGCAACGTGGTCTCGGAGCAGCTTCGGTGCCAGCCCAGCTACCAGAGGCACGACAGCATCGGCTGGAACCAGCGCCTCCCGGAGATAGCCTGCGCGGTCGCGTTGGCTGAACTGGAGCGGGTCGAGGAACTCACCGAAATGCGGACCTACGCCGCAAAGGCAGCCGAAAACGCTCTGAGCCAGTTCGACTGGATAGTTCCGCAGAAGACCCCGGATGGATACGTCAACGCCTACTGGACCTATATGGTCAGGATCACGCGTGACGACATCGTCTGGGCGGACGTCCTCTCCACCAACATCGACCTGGGTGGCGAGGGCTTCTACGGCGGGTATATGCCATCTCACCTGGAGCCGGTCTATGCCAACCTGAACAAAGCAGTGGACGCCAACCCAGACCGCTACCCCCACTACGCCGGCAGGCTCCCAAGATACCAGCGCGGCCTTTGCCCCACGTGGGAATCCATACAGCCCAGAGTAATGATGCTCAAGACCAACTACTGGGACACCAACGAAGCCGACCGCCAGGCCGAGATACTGGCGAAGACGCTGAGGAAGTTCGCGTAAAACCTCCCCCTCCTCGCCAGGAGGCGCTGCCCGAAAGCAGCCCCTAGCGAAGCGGGGCTGCGAAAGGGGGGCTGGGGTGAGGTTCCTTCTGCGTAACGATGTAGAGAACCGCCCAATCAGACGCAATCGAGGGTGTTTGGGGACTTGAGCCGCAGCCGCCGGCCGCTAGCCGCGTTGCGGAGCAACGCTGCGAAAGGTGGAAGTCCCGAAACTGAGCTTGTCTTTTGTGGGGACCGGAGAAGAAGAGCACGCAACGCAAGCTTCAGAACATGCCGACAGCGCCGGTGCCGCACTATCCCGGAGGGAACAAATGACTTGGAAACAGATAGGTGACGAGGAGTCGAAGCCGCCGCTGGTTGTCTTTTCCGGCTGTGGTTGCTTCGCGATAGCGGTCGTGCTGGCGATTCAAGGGTTGGTGGCATTCCTGACCGTCGTCGTGCCGGCGACTCTGGGGCCCGTGCTGCAGGCAACAGGCGTCGTCACGGTGATCCTGGGCTGCCGTCTGGTCGCCGCTCCCACAGGCGGACGTACCACCTCGTTTGTATGGATATCCGGGGGCCTTGCTGCCTTAGGATGGATAATCGGACTCAATTCGTACCAGGTGTCAGATGCGAAGGGAATTCCCGTCTTGGGCGTCGGCTTGCTATCCGTGAGTCTGGCAGTCTCGCTCGCTGTGCTACTGGAGATAACCAGGCTTCGGATGCCCACGGCATTGCGGGTGGCGTTGGGCCTTTTACTGGTCCTCGCAGGGATGATCGTGCCGACGCTGATCGAGGCGCATTATCTGGTTGACTTGTTGTAGGAGCAACTGGCAACCGAACTGTGAACTACACGTACAACGCACTGGGCAGAACGTGACGGCCGGGGATGGCGGGATGACGATCTGAGGGTGTCACCTGGGTGAACGGAGTGAAGGTCGGATCAACTTCAGGCTACGCCGATCAACGCGAGTACCAGGTGCCGGCGGGTGTGTTGAAGGCCGGTCGTAACGTGATTGCGGTGCGAGTGCTCGACACTCTGAGCGGCGGTGGGTTCTGGGGAGAGCCCCAGCGGATGACCATTCAGGCCGGCGATCTCTCCGCCATACCGCTGGCTGGGGACTGGCTGTACCACACCGCTCTTCCGCTTGCCCAGGAGGACACCGTCCCGCCCCAGATAGCCGGTAACAATCCAAACGAGATCACCGCGCTCTACAATGCCATGATATCGCCGCTCATTCCATTTTCCATCAAAGGCGCGATCTGGTATCAAGGTGAATCGAATGCCGGTCGGCCCGGGCAGTATCGCACGCTGCTGCCTACTATGATAAATGACTGGCGCTCGCGTTTCGGTGTGGGCAAGTTCCCGTTTCTGATCGTGCAACTAGCCTCGTTCACGGATCCCGTCTCAGACCCGGTACAAGGCGGCTGGGCGGAGCTGCGCGAGGCCCAACTGCTTACCGCCCTGAATACCCCCAACTGCGGGTTGGCTGTCGCGATAGATATTGGTGAAGCAACGGACATTCACCCGAAGAACAAACAGGATGTGGGGCGCCGCCTTGCTTTGGCCGCGGAAGGCATAGCTTACGCCCGCAGAATCGTCTATTCGGGCCCAGTCTACAAGAGAATGAAGATCGAAGGGGATGCAATTCGGCTGTACTTCGATCATGTTGGCGGCGGACTCCTGGCAAAGGGAGCCGATAAGCTCAAAGGCTTCGCCATTGCGGGAGCCGACAAGGGCTTCGTGTGGGGCGATGCGGTGATCGAGGGCAAGACAATCCTGGTATCGGCTCCGTCCATCAAAAAGCCGGTGGCGGTGCGCTATGGCTGGGCAAACTTCCCCAACGGCAACCTGTACAACAAGGCTGACCTTCCGGCTTCCCCATTCCGCACCGATGTGAACTAACAAGCAGTCTTTTCGTGAGTCGTTGTACGGAACCAGCCGGAAAAAGGCGGGGTTGGATACACGCGCATCGAAAACCAACAGTATCTGGATTCTATCGCAACGGACAAACAAAGGAAAGAGCAAATAACAATGATTACTGGATTCGCGCACATCTGCATAGTAACTCCCGACCTCACCGCCACCCAACGCTTCTACACCGAGGCCCTGGGGTTCAAGAAGATATTCGACTTCATCAGCAACGGCGAGGTGATCGGCTTCTATCTCGAGATGGCGGACAAGACGTTCATAGAGGTGTTCAGGCAGAACGACGTTCAGCCGGACGCCAAGTCGCCCATCGTGCACATGTGCCTTGAAGTGGACGACATCGACACGGTATCGCAGGCGCTGACATCAAGGGGCTACGAGGTCACCGAGAAGATGCTCGGCGCCGACCACAGTTGGCAGATATGGACAACCGACCCCGGCGGCGTGAAGATCGAGTTCCACCAATACACGAAGGATAGCTGCCAGTTGAACGGGAAGGACTGCGTTCTGTAGAGAGACGCAAACCCACCCCGGCCCTCCCTTATCAGGGAGGGAGGATGCGCGCAGACCTATCCCCCTGACAAGGGGGCGAGGGGGTTTGCGTCTTTACAGTATATACCGACTCATCTCGTCATCCTTCACTATGTCGTGAAGTTTGGCTTTTACGTAGTCCGCATCTATGCTGACTGTCTTGCTGTCGGACTCCGGCGCTTCGTAGGAGACGTCCTCCAGAAGCAGTTCCATTATGGTATGCAGCCTCCGGGCCCCTATGTTCTCCATGTTGGAGTTGACCTCGGCGGCTATCCGCGCTATCTCGGCGACTCCGGCGTCGGTGAAATCGACTTCCAGGCCCTCGGTCGCCAGCATGGCGGCGTATTGCTTGGTGAGGGCGTTCTTTGGCTCCGTGAGAATCCGGACCAGGTCGCCTTCCAGCAGGCTCTCAAGCTCAACACGAATCGGGAGCCGGCCCTGAAGCTCCGGTATCAGGTCTGACGGCTTGCTCACGTGGAACGCGCCGGCCGCTATGAAGAGGATGTAGTTGGTCGAGCATGGGCCGTACTTGGTGGTGACCGTCGTGCCTTCGATTATGGGCAGTATGTCGCGCTGGACTCCCTCACGCGATACCTGCGGACCGTGGTCAGACTCTCTCCCCGCAATCTTGTCCATCTCATCGACGAAGATGATCCCGTCCTGCTCGGCGCGGATGATGGCCTCGCGGACTATGGTTTCCTGGTCGGTCATCGCGCGGGCTTCCTGGTCGGCCAGTATCTTCTTGGCCTCGGCAACCGTGACCTTCCGCTTCTTCTGCCTCTTGGGCATCATATTGCCCAGAAACCCCTGCATGTCCATTCCCATCTCTTCAAGCCCCTGCTGGCCGAACATCTGGAACGTGGGCATGGAGCTGTCCTCAACCTCTATCTCAATCTCGCGATCGTCGAGTTCACCGGCCAGCAGAGCGGTCCGCAGCCGTGCTCGGATCCTCTCCTTGCGATCAGCCTGATCTCTCTCATACTCTCCCGGCTCCTCGTCTTCCTCATCGGGCGGAGGCGGAGGGGGAGGCGGTTCGACCGATGGCGGGTTGCCGCCGGTTCCCGGGAAGATGTGGCTCATCGCATTCTGTACAGAATCCAGCCAATGCCCCGGAATGGCCTGGGACACCATATTTCTCTTCGGTGGCGGCTCCATGATATCGAGTATCTGCTCCAGCGCCCGCTCGGCTGCTATCGGCTTCACCTCGGCTATCTTCTCTGCCTCCACCATCGCAACCGCTCTCTGAACGAGGTCACGCACCATCGAGTCGACGTCACGGCCGACGTAACCCACCTCTGTGAACTTGGTTGCTTCAACCTTGATGAACGGCGCTCCGGCCAGGTTGGCCAGCCGTCGCGCAAGCTCGGTCTTGCCGACCCCGGTGGGGCCGATGAGCAGTATGTTCTTGGGGATCACGTCGTCCCGCATGCTCTCTTCCAGCCTGCGGCGGCGATACCTGTTGCGCAGCGCAACCGCGATGGCCCGCTTGGCTTTATCCTGCCCGACTATGTATTTGTCGAGTTCAGCCACTATTTGTTTCGGAGTCAGTTCTTCGCTCAAATTGCACCTCAATGCTGCGCCCGGAGTTCCCTCAGCGTTTGATTCGTCATTTCTGCGACTGCGATATAGATCGATGGGTGGTAGGTTCCCTCACCCCAGCCCTCTCCCACTGCGGTGGGCGAGGGAGCATTACATCTGGTCGACGACGATGTTGTCGTTCGTGTATATGCATATTTCCGATGCTATCTTCAGCGCCCGTTCCACAATCTCCGCGGGCTCCATTTCGGTGTTCCTCAGAAGTGCTTTCGCCGCCGCCAGGGCATAAGCCCCACCGGAGCCGATCGCGGCGACTCCTTCGTCCGGCTCTATCACTTCCCCGTTGCCCGAAAGGATCAGCAGGTATTCCTGGTTGCCGATTATCATCATAGCTTCCAGGCGGCGAAGGATCCTGTCCGTGCGCCACTCCTTGGCAAACTCAATTACCGCCCGGCGCACGTTGCCATGCGACTCCCGAAGCTTGGCCTCAAACTTATCACACAGCGACTGGGCGTCCGCTACCGACCCCGCAAAACCCACGAGGATCTTGTCGTCGTACAGCCGCCGGACCTTGCGGGCGGTGGATTTCATGATGGTGTTCTCGAGGGTGACCTGTCCGTCCCCCGCGATAGCTATCTTCCCGTCCTTTTTGACGGCAAGAATGGTGGTTGCGTGCAGTGTTATGCTCAACTTTGTATCCTCTGTTATTCCGTCACCCTGAACTTGTTTCAGGGTCTGGCCGGTACCCATGCCAGATGCTGAAACGAGTTCAGCATGACGACGTATGCTATCTCTCCAGCTTCGGGCTGTCTTTCGATGCCCTTGGGTGAGTGCGGTCGTAGACCTCTCGTAACCGCTTGTTGGAGACGTGTGTATATATCTGGGTTGTGGCGACGTTCTCATGGCCCAGCAGTTCCTGCACGCTGCGCAGGTCGGCTCCGTGATCCAAAAGATGTGTCGCAAATGAGTGCCGCAAGGTGTGCGCGCTGATCTTCGTCGACTCGCTCACTATTCCCACGTACTTATCAATCATCCGCCAAACCGAACTCGGCGCAAGCTGCGTGCCTCTGTTGCCAAGAAACAGCGCGTCCGTGGGCTTGCTTCCTCTGGCCGCAAGCTTGTGCCTTGCGGACTCCAGATATATAGCCACCGCCTCCCGCGCCGGTCCGCCTATCATGACTATCCGCTCTTTGTTGCCCTTGCCAATGACCCGGATGGTATCCATATCCGGCCTGATGTCCTTTACCCGTAAGCTCAGAAGTTCACTCACGCGGAGGCCGGTGGCATACAATGTCTCGAGTATCGCGCGATCCCTAACGCCGAACTCGTCATTCGCGTTGGGCGCGGCAAGCAGGGCGTTTATCTGCTGCTCATCCATCACCTTGGGCAGCGTTTTCGCCAGCTTGGGCGACCGCAAACCCTCCGCCGGGTTGCTCTCTGCCAGGCCGGTACGGACCAGGTATCTATAGAAAGACCTGATGGCGGCAAGCTTGCGCGAGAGAGAGGTCCCAGCCATCCCCGACATCCGCAGGTTCGCCAGGTAACGCCGCAGCAGGAGTTGGTCGATCTGGTCGCCTGAGTCGCGCGCGAATGTCAGCAGGCCGTTGATATCAGAGGCATAGGCCCGCAGGGTCTCATCGCTGCACTGCTTAACCACCCGCAGATGCGTCAGGAACGGATCCAGATGCTCTTCCATAACTCAAGGATTGTACCACGTCTACGATCCAAGTTCCAATTTCCAAGTTGTATTAACATGGATATACAGGATAAACAGGATAGGGAACGAGTAATTGGTTGGGTTCAGTTGCGGTTGCGCACTTTGCTCCGGTTGAATCGTTTGAACTCCAGTTGCGGGTTGCCGAAGTTGATCAGCAGACCGACCTCGATCCCTGTGGCGTTGAGGTAGTTGATGATCTGGGCCTGGTGCTCCGGGGCGATGGCTTTGGCAGTCTTCAACTCCACAATCACCTTTTCATCCACAAGAATGTCAGAAAAGAACTCACCAACGCATTCCCCTCTGAACATCACGCTTATCGGGCACTGCGGTATTGCCGACAGGCCCTTCTGCCTGAGGGCTAACACCAGTGCCTTTTCATAGACTGATTCCAGAAAACCCACACCAAGCTCGTTCATCACATCAAACGCACAGCCAATTATGACCTTGGTAATTGGCTCGTGTTTGAGTTCGCTTTCATTGGGCTCCATTCTTGGTTCCTCTGTTGGAATGTGTATGGCGCAAATCCAGTTTCAGTAGTTATCCTGTCCATCCTGTATATCCATGTCAATTCCGTACTAGAAACCCGCTTGCCTGTGCGCTTCTTCCATTACTGCCATCTGCTGGCGAATCTCGGTTAGTTTGACCTCCAGTTCGGTGCCTTTGGTTAGAGCTTCGTGGATGTTAGTGTAGTATTTCTTGCCCATGTAGTCGAACATGTTGGTCTGGCTGGGCGGGACGGTCCACTTGCCTGTGTGCCACTTGATCTGCTCGGAGCAGTAGTCCATCAGCGCGACCGACTCCCGCAGCAGGCGCTGTTCCGGCAGCTCTTCCGGCAAGTAGTATTTCCACTCTAGCTCGGCCATGCTTCCCGTGAGGCCCCCGCGCTCGGCGTAGACCTGATAGGTGAACTTCGGGTAGGGGCAGCAGGAAGAAATCTCGATATCTATCATGGGCCGCCCCGGCGCTTTGAGGATCAACTTCACGTGGTCCTCCGCGTCGCCGAAAGTGTTGACCCGATCCATGGTGCAATAGACCTCGGGCATTATATCCGTGCCCAGCAGTTGCAGCGCCTGGTCGACTGGGTGAGGGCCGGTGTTGAGGAGGTTGCCGCCGTTCTTCTCTCGCAAGGTCTGCCAATCCCACCGCCTGCCGAAGTGGTTGAACGCGACCTTTATCATCACAATCCGCCCCAACACTCCCGAGTCGATGACTTTCTTCACCTGCCGGAAGTAAGGCGCGAACCTGGCCTGCTGGAAGAATGCCAGCGTCTTGCCTGTCTGCTTCTGCCTGGCGATGAGACCGTCTATCTCGCTCGCCGACTTCGCCGCCGGCTTCTCGCACACCACGTTGAACCCGGCATCGAGTATCTCGTGGGTAATTGGCACATGCAGGTGGCTGTGGGTTGCGTTGATGATGAGGTCGATATCGTCGCGCTTGAAGAGTTCGTGGTAGTCTGTGTATGCGTCGCAGCCCAGCGCTTGCTTACCACGCTCGCGGTTGCCGTCCAATGGGTCTGCTATCGCGACCACCCTGAACTTGTTTGGCATAAGCATCAACAAATGCGCGTGGATATCGAACCCGCTCCTGCCCTGACCGATTATCGCTGCTCTGAGCCTCTTCATATCAGTTCACCTTCTCAGCCTTTCCGGAGTCCACCGACCTCTGCGCGGCGTCCAGCATTCGCATTACCTCGAGAGTATCCTCAAGAGTGCATTCCGGGTCTACGCCACTAAAGAACGCGGCGATCACACGCACCTGGTCGGCGTATAGCCTGTTCGCATCCACGCAATATGGGATAGCTTTCTCGTTGGTCCGCAGAGTGCCGCCGTAGAGGTAGCTGCCGGTAACCAGTTCCACCACTCCCCGCCTGCCTCCCGGATACTCAACCACAGCCACAACCCCGGCGTCATCCGCCGAAGCGCGGACACTCTCTGCCCCTCGCCCCATTGCGAACTCCAGCATCTCGAACGCGTGAACTCCGTACCACACAATCGAGCTTCCGGCGGGGGCTGTGCCAAGCGCGCCGTAGATGGATGCGTACTCCGTCTCTACAACATCGCTCCGCGACGCGGCAAGAGCGCCGGTGTGCCTCAGGGACGATGCGGAATAGACCCTGGCCTTGTGCTTCTTGGCCAGGTCGTATACCTTCCGGCCGTTTGCCGCCGTGTCGGCCATGGGCTTGTCCAGAAAGATCGGCTTGCCCAGCCCGACACACTTCTCGAAGTACTCCAGGTGATATGCGGGGTCGTTGATCTCCAGCATTATGGCGTCGCACTCAGCCACCGCCTCATTGAAGTCGCGGGTGACATTCACACCCCACCCTTTCATCATCGCTTCGCGCTCATCCAGGCCCTCTTCACTCTGAAAAGGCGTCAAGAACCTAAGGCAAGAAACCACGCTCAGGTTGTGGAAAGCGGCGAACGCCGCGCACTCAGGCTCCTTTATCAGCTTGGTAAACTCCACCGCGTGGCTGGTGTCCAGGCCTATTACCGCCACTCGTATCGGACTAGTCATTTACTACCCCTCCCGCAGCTTGCTTCTGTCATCGTCCTCACCCCAGCCCTCTCCAAGTTTGGAGAGGGAGCACGGACTTCCCCTTCCCCAAACTTGGGGAAGGGGCCAGGGGTTGGGGCCAGTCACCCGCAAGCCGTTACTACTGCATTAGTTTCCGGGCGCTCGCATTCCTTCACCAGGCGGTATGAAAAAGTCTTTGAAATAGTGTGAAGATATTGGCGGGTCGGAGAGTCTAATCTTACATACAGCCGAGATAACTCGTGAAGCGGGTTACCCGGCAGGCTCGCGAGAACGCTGACGGCGACGCGGGCGGAAGTCTTCAACGCCAATGGAGGTCGTGAAATGAAAGCAGCAACAAAAGCCGCGCTTTGCGGCGGACTAGTACTGATTGTAGGGCTGATGGCCGTGATGCTCAGGGGAACCTCAGGCACCACACCCGCGGCAGCGGCGGAGCCACAGGAGACTCCGGGCTGCCTGCAGATCATCGGCGAGAAAGGCAAGCCGGGCGGCTTGTGCCCGCTGAAGCATACGGATGTCGAGGCAAGTGTTGCCGGGTTCATCGCCCGGGTGGACGTGACCCAGGAGTTCCACAACCCCTCGAAGGAGAAGATAGAAGCTATCTACACATTCCCTCTGCCCAACGATGCCGCGGTGGACCGTATGGAGATGCAGGTCGGCAAGCGGACCATCATCGGGGAGATCAGGCGCAGGGAAGAGGCACGGCAGATATATGAAGCCGCGAGAGCAGCCGGACACGTGGCGGGACTACTCGACCAGGAGAGGCCAAACATCTTCACTCAGTCGGTCGCCAACATCATGCCGGGCGAACGGGTGATCATCAAGATCAGCTACACCCAACTGCTGAAGTATGAAGATGGGACTTTCGAGTTCACGTTCCCGATGGTTGTGGGGCCGAGGTATATCCCCGGCCAGCCTACCGGCCAGTCCGGCACAGGCTGGGCGCCGGACACAACCCAGGTCCCCGACGCCTCCAGAATAACCCCACCGGTCACCCCCAAAGGAACCAGGGCCGGCCACGACATCTCGCTCACCGTCCACATCAACGCCGGTGTGCCGATCCAGAGCGTGAAAAGCTCGCTGCACGAAGTGGAAGTGAACCAACCGGACGCTGTTCGGGCAGATGTCACCCTGCGCAACCAGAACGAGATCCCCAACAAAGACTTCGTGCTGAAGTACGGCGTTGCGGGAGAGCAGGTGGAGAGCGGAGTGTTGTCATACTCGCCGGACGGCAGGGGCGGGTATTTCTCGCTTATTATGATGCCGCCGAAGAAGCCGCGGGCCAGCCAGATCACGCCCAAGGAGATGATCTTCGTCATCGACTCCTCCGGCAGCCAGCAAGGCGAGCCGATACAGAGGTCCAAGGAGACAATGCTCCACTGCATCAAGAACATGAACCCCGGCGACACGTTCAATATGATCGCCTTCAACAACGGCCTCAGGAAGCTCTTCGAGCAGCCGCAGGGCTTCAACAGTTCAACCGAAGAGAAAGCGCTGGCATTCCTGAAGGAGTGCGAGGCTGGCGGGGGCACCGAGATGCTGCCTGCGGTCAAGGCTGCGCTGGAACCCGTAGCGGACCCCGGCAGACTGCGGATAGTGGTCTTCTTCACCGATGGCTACATCGGCAACGACTTCCAGATACTCGACGCGGTCAAGAAGAACGCGGGGCAGGCGCGGGTGTTCCCGTTCGGAATAGGCAACGGGGTCAACCGGTACCTCATCGACAAGATGGCGGAGTTGGGCCGTGGGGAAGCGGAGTATGTGTACCTCAACGCTGTCGGGCAGGATGTGGCGGAGAAGTTCTACAACCGCATCCGCAACCCCATCCTCACAGACATCACGGTCGACTGGAACGGGCTGCCTGTCGTGCTCGAAGACCAGTATCCCAAGGAAATGCCGGACCTCTTCGACGCCAAGCCGCTGATCATCAAGGGCAGGTTCACTGGCGCTCAAGCCGGGCAGATAATCGTTCGAGCCAAACTCGGCGGCAGACCCTGGCAGGTAAGCATTCCGGCTGACCTGAGCGGCAAGAACCCCGACAACGACAGCCTTGCGTCGATTTGGGCGAGGGCGAAGGTCGAGGACCTGATGGACAAAGACCTGATGGGCGCACAGACCGGTAAGCCCGATACCAACGTCAAGGAAGAGATAGTCAACCTGGCGCTGGAGTTCAGCCTGATGACCCAGTATACCTCCTTTGTGGCGGTCGAGAAGACCACTGTCACCATAGGCGGCAAGCCCAGAACGGTGGCGGTTCCGGTGGAGATGCCGGAAGGTGTGAGCTATGAGGGAGTGTTTGGGGATGCGAAGGCAGATGCGGGCGGCACGCGGTTCAAGTCGTCCAACAGCTCCAGGGTGGCCAACTACCCGATGCTGGCTGCTCCGGCTACAGAGGCCACAGCGCCCACAATGGCCGGCCCAGGCGGACCTGCAATGCCCGGCGCCGCGGCCCCGTCACCATCGGTCGGATACGGCGGAGGAGTAGCCTACGACATGTCAGTATCCGCGGAAGACAGCATCGGCGAGATCAAACAGAGACAGCCGGCGGACAAACTGGCGAAGATGCTCCGAGACCTGATCAAACGCTACAAGGCGGGCGACACAAAGACCGATTACTCCATACCAGGCAAGTTGATTGTGAAGAATGGGCGGGTGGAAGTCAGTATCTGGGTCAAGGCGGGGACCACCGAGGCCCAGGCCAAACTCGCTAAGCTCGGAGCCACCAACCTGGTCTGGCTGATCAAAGGCAAAGTCGCAATATGCTCGATCGAAATCCGGAAGCTGGACGAGTTATCCAAGCTGGAGTGGATATCCCGTATATACCCACCAGAGTATGTGCGATAGGCTCAGCTCAGAGTACGACGATATATGCCAAGGGGTCGGGAGATTCTGCCCGACCCCTGACTTCATATCGGTTGCCTGGAGTTCCGAACATGCGAGGCGGGTCATACCCCCACGGGTATAGGCCTCATTCCTATTTTGCCACCACAAATAGTGTGGCCGGATTATTGACAGGAAGACTACATATTGTTTACAATTCATGGGCAGAGGATGTAGCTCGCCCATACGTTCGCAGCCGATCGGCTTGAGCAGAGCAGGAGAGCATGTCTCTAGAACTTGTAGCCTTGATAATATTCGTCGCGCTGGTATTCGACTTCCTCAACGGATTCCACGACGCGGCAAACTCCATAGCAACTGTTGTTGCAACCAAAGTGCTCAGCCCCCTCAGGGCGGTGGTTTGGGCGGCTTTCTGGAACTTCGTGGCGGCTTTTGTCTTTGGAGTGCCCGTTGCCAAGACCATAGGCAGCGGCATAGTAACCCCCGAACTGGTAACCCCCTACATCATTCTGGCGGCGCTTTCAGGGGCAATAATCTGGAATCTTATCACCTGGTTCTTTGGACTGCCGACCAGCTCTTCCCACGCTCTGATCGGTGGGTTTGCCGGTGCGGCACTGGTGGCTGTCTTTATCAAGACCGGGTCCATTCAGGGCGTTCTGAACTACGCCAAGCTGGATACCGTGATCCTCTATATTGTCCTATCGCCACTCATTGGTATGACCCTTGGGTTCCTGAACATGGTCATTGTGAGCTGGCTTTTCAAGAACGCCACACCGCGCAAAGTGGACGGTTGGTTCAGGCATCTGCAGCTTATATCCGCCGCTGCCTATAGCCTCGGACACGGCACCAACGACGCGCAGAAGACCATGGGTATAATAACTATCCTGCTCTACACCTACACCGGCACGTATATGGGCGGGGCTGAGTTTGACGTTCCCTACTGGGTGATACTGACGTGCCACGGCGCGATTGCCCTGGGAACTCTGAGTGGTGGCTGGCGGATTGTCAAGACTATGGGCTTGGGGATCACTAAGCTCAGGCCTGTCGGCGGCTTCTGCGCCGAGACTGCTGGGGCTGCCACGATCATAGGGGCAAGCCTTGCGGGTATTCCTGTCAGCACAACCCACACCATCACCGGCGCTATTGTCGGAGTGGGGGCTACAACCCGGTTGTCGGCTGTGAAATGGGGTGTGGCAGGCAGGATAGTGTGGGCGTGGATATTCACTATGCCTCTGGCCGCCTTGATCTCGATGGCGACTTATCTTTTGTTGCACGCGCTGGGTGTAACCTAGCTACGGAGAGTGGGAAAAATGGGACTCAGATTCATGCCTCGGGAAGAGAAGTTCTTTGATATGTTCAGCCAGCAGGCCGCGAACGTGGTCGTTGGAGCGAAGCTTCTCAAGGAGCTTCTCGATGATTATACGGACATCGAGCAGAAGCGCATGCTTATAGAGAAGACCGAAAGCGCCGGCGACGAGATCACCCACAAGATCCTGGAGAAACTCAACAGCACATTCATCACCCCGATGGACCGCGAAGACATCCAGGCTCTCACAAGCGCTTTGGACGACATCCTGGACTTCGTCAATGCCACCGCGCAGAGGCTCCACCTCTACGGGGTAACATTTATTCCGCCCGATGCAAAGGAACTCGCCGGGGTCATAGTAAGGGCTTCAGAGGAGACGGCCACCCTGATAGACAACCTCAAGAACCTCAAGAACGTGGCTTGCCTGAAGGCCGGGTGGATTGAGGTCAATCGTCTCGAGAACGCGGGCGACGTGGTCAGCCGCCACGCGATCGCTGGCCTGTTCAAGAACGTGACCGACCCCATTGAAGTTATCAAGTGGAAGGAACTCTACGAGCACATGGAGACCGCGATAGACAAATGCGAAGACGCGGCCAACATCGTGGAGACGGTCTGTTTGAAGAGCGCGTAGGGGTTCCAGCGAGTTGGCGGTCGTCGGTCGTCGGTCGTCGGTCGTCGGTCGTCGGTTGACAGTTGACGGTTTGAACCGCCAGGACGTGTCATTCCGAGCCTGCGAGGAATCTGCTTTCCACTCTCCGCTCGAATGCCCCCCTCACGGCAACTGGATTATCTCTGTGCCGCCCTGGTTGAACACCACCGTCCCGAAGCGTCGCAGCGTTTCGTCTTTCATCATGGAATACTGCCTGCGCTCGATGTCGCCGATTATGATGTAGCGGATGTCATACTTCAGCAGCAGGGACTCCACCGTGGCCACGTCCCCGGAATCGTATATCTGGCGCACATCCATTGTCCGCACCCGTACAAGTTCCTCGTCTCCCCGCCACTGCCACTCGTGGCCGTACCAGCCCATCACTGTCGGCAGACCTGTTGCCATCGATATACGGCCGATGTCCGTGTAACTTGGTCCCGTCGCCTCCAGGATCGGCTGCTGCCCGGTCACGTTCTTGCGAAGCCACTCTATCGCCCCGTAGTCGCCGGGGCTGTAGCTCCTGAGGAACTTGAGGCCATCCAGCGCATAGTAGGGCTTGCCGACTGGCGGGCGATACCCCTGCCTTATCGCAATAAGCGGGTAGACCATCGGCATCGCCAGCACTATCACAACAAGCGCTGTCCGCAACGCCGATACCCAGAGCTTGACCTTCCCCATCGAAATAACCCGCACGGCGAAGTATGCGGAACACAGCGCGAGCAATATGAAGGCCTCATAGGTGAACTTGAACATGGTATTAGCGCGGCGGAAGTTCTCGGGATAGATGTCCTTCACGGCTACAATCTCGGGCGCGATAATCAGGCCTGCCGAAACCATACACATCGCCAGCGCAAGCCAGTCGATCTTGTTGGGCTCTGTCCGGGTGCGCTGCAAGGCTATCAGGAACCCGAACAGCAGCAGGAACTGGTACCCCCAAAGCACAAATAACTGGTAGAGCTTGGAGTGCGCTTTGACAAACACCAGAGTGGACACCGGGCTGTGGAAATGGGATGCATAGGGCCACAAGGCCGCAATCGCTATCGCTGCCGCGATCACCCCCATCATAATTGGCAGCGCCACTGCGTTCACCGCCCCCATCTTCTCCTTCACCGCCACCACCACGACCGCAGTCAGCATCAGAGTGAAGTAAATGGGCAGGGTCCAGGTGTTGGTCATCCCCAGCACGCCCAGCAGCAAGCCCATCGCGATCAGCTTGCCGAATTGCGCCCCTCTCAACGGCCCGCGCCGATCCTGGAAACTCAGTCCGGTCACGAACGACACCAGCAGGCCAACGAACAGCAGCGTCAACGGGATAGCCAGAACGTGGGCGTGGAGGTCGGAGACTACAAACGAGTAGGATGGGACCTCGCTGATGGTCTGGTCATCGGTGGGCGGGTTGTAGCCGATATAGCGGGTGGCGTGGGTGTAGTCGTATGGCATCAGGAAGCCGTTGTACATGCCCAGGTTGTCGAGAGCCTTCAGCAGAACCATATACACGAACGCGTGCATGCTGCCGCCGAGAGTCACCAGCAAAGCTGCCAACGCCCCGGCGAGGGTCACAAGCCTGTCCCTGGTCCCCCGAGCCAGATACAGGAGGTTCGAGCCAATCGAGAAAGAGAACGCTGCGCAAAGCCCAAAGAGCGCCGCAGCCATGAGGTTGTAGGTCACATCCGCAGGCAGCCCGGAAAGCCTGGTAAGCCAGGCGGTGAGGAAGTGGCCGAAGTAGTAGTAGTTGATGGCCTGGCCTGCGAACCACATATCCGCTGGAGGCATGTATGTCGACTTTAGCGCCGAGTTCACGAACCCGAAGTTCATGAACTTCTCGACAGTAAGGATCTCCGGGCTCAGTGTTCTCAGGAACGCCCAGAACATGAACGCAGCCAGGAATATGCATTCCTCCAGCAGTATCACCCGCCAGATCTTCCCATACTCCCCAAGCGCCGATAACCCTCGGAATGCAAAGAACACAACCAAGCCAACTCCGGCGGCTATTCCGAGGGTCACTCCAAAGGTGAAGGGCAGCAGCTTCAGCGAGCACACCAGCCACGTCAGATACCCCAGCGAGACAAGGCCTAGAGCCTTTGAGAGGATGTAGCCGCGGTCGTGGAACTTATCGAAGAGGCGCAGGGAAACCGGGAGAAACAGGAACCCGATAACCGCCAGTATCAGCCACCACCACAATACCTGCAGCGGCGCGGCGGTTGTAACGAACTTGAAGAATGTCAGAAGCACGTCAAGATAATAGCCCAAATCACAACCTCTCGCCAAAGGTGTTTCGGGATCTGAGCGAAGCGGAGATCCCGAAACCAAACGACACTATACTGCGGGAACGCCTACCCGCACCTATGCCGCAACCCGCACGGTGCAAGTTCCCGCAGCATAGCCAAAAACGCCACGTGCTATACGCTAGACGACTACTTTCGCTCCAGCATCAACTCCAGCATCTCGCGGTGTATTTTTTCGACTCCCGCCAGATACTTGAAGAACGCGTTGACCCTGGGGTTGTCGGAGTTCTGAGTGGTGTAGTACTCGTAGGCCTTGGTCTCAAACTGTACGGCGGTCTTGTATATCTCCTCGTAGGTCGCATCGGGGCCCAGCGGGGATATGACCGCGCTGACTATAGCCTGCACTCGCTCCGCTGCGGAGGCAGGCGGAGCCTGTTCCACTTCAGCCCGCGACGGAGCCGGATGACCCACCTCGATTGCATGGTAATATCGGCGGATTATATTCTGGTGGGCTTCTTCGTCATCGGCGAGCGACAGCAGCACCGACTTCACTACCCTGTCGCTCACCCTGCCGGCAGCCTCCCGGTAGAACTCCATTCCATTCTTTTCAAACTCCAGCGCGACGTGAAGAACTTCGAGTGTGGTTTTCAATATCTATCACCTTTCTGGAAACATCGCAGCGGTCGTGGCCACAAGCGGCCGGTATTACAGACCGTCTACGAACTTCTCTGCGGCCGCCGCCGCTATGGCGCCATCAGAGCATGCCGTTACTATCTGACGGAGCAGTTTGTGCCTGGCATCTCCCGCCGCGAATACGCCGGGGATGCTGGTCTGCATGTTCTCGTCGGTGAGAATATACCCTTCCGGGTCCATCTCAACGTGGCCCTGGAGCATTCCGGTGTTAGGCACAAGCCCCACAAGCACGAACACGGCATCCACATCCAAAACCTTGCTCTCATCCGACTTCACGGTCTTCAGTGTCACGGCCTCAACGAAGTCGCCGCCGGAGATCTTCTCAACGGCGCTATCCCAGTGGACCTTGATCTTGGGGTTCGCCAGCGCCCTCTCCTGAAGGATCTTCTGGGCGCGGAAGGCGTCTCTGCGGTGGACTATGTGGACTTCGGAGGCAAATCGGGTCAGGTAGACGGCATCGCCCACCGCTGTGTCGCCCCCGCCTACCACGGCCAGTTTCTTTCCGGCAAACAGCGCGCCGTCGCAGACCGCGCAATATGAAACGCCTTTGCCGAGGAAATCAGCCTCTCCGGGGACCATCAGCCGCCGATGGTGAGCGCCCAGGCACAGTATGACTGATTTGCCCCGGATGATCTCCCCATCGGTGGTGTAAGCAATCTTCTCGGGGCCGTCGAGTTCGACTTTCTCGATCTCGGTGAGCTTGATCTCTGTGCCGAACTTCTCAGCCTGTTCCTTCATCGCGCTGGCCAGTTCAAATCCATTGGTGCCGTTGGGGAAGCCGGGGAAATTCTCGATGGTCTCGCACATCATAACCTGCCCGCCCGGATAGCCCTTTTCAACCAGAGCCACGGAGAGCCGGCTGCGGGAAGCGTATATCCCGGCAGTCATCCCCGCCGCCCCGCCACCGAGTATCAAAACATCATAGACATTATCAGCCAACGCGCCACCTCAGAACCAATCTGTTGAGATGATTATACCATCTAGAGGTTGGAAGTTAGAAGTTAGAGGTTAGAGCGGCGGGATAGCAGCGTTTGGGGTAAGAGTCTACTCCTGATGAGCGTATCCACCCACACCCGGCATCCTGAGCAAGTGACCCCGTTCTACGGGGTTGCGTTGGAAAGAAACTGCGCGTTCCCATTGCCGCTAGTCCTGAGTAGATGCGAGGAACGAGCGGCGTATCGAAGGACGGTGCCTCAGGTAATCGCCCTTCGATACACTCGCTAACCGCGCTCGCACTCAGGGCTAGCGGTGTCCCCTTTCGAGGGAGTTTCTTAGGAGCTTGTCGAAGGATGCATGAGAGCACTATGCCGGGAGCCGCATGCTTCGACAGGCTCAGCATGATGGTGTGGTACTCACCTGGACTGATGAAGTGTATGCTACTTCGCGTCCGCGTCCAACTCATTCCTGGGCTTGGCTTTGGAAGCTGGCTCTGCCGGCGCGGCTCCCGATACCCCATCCGCCGGCAGGATGTCTATGCCTTGCCTGTCGGGTCTGATCTTGAAGCGCAGGCCCCAGATGGCTGTTTTGGTCTGGTCGCCATTGGGGTCGTAGTAGACAACGTATATGGAGCCGTCGGGCAACTCGCACCCGCTGACGTAGTCGTAGACCGATGAGTCGAGCACGAAGCCCCTGCCAACAGCGGGAATAGTCCAGGTGTGGCCGTTGTCATCGCTCCACATGGTCTGCACCCCGCCGGTCTCCAGACAGCCGAACACGCAGACTATGGTGTTGTCCTTGAGTTTGAATAACGCCGGGGCTACAACCTTGATCCCGGAACCCTTGGGCCTGGTCCAGGTCTCGCCCTCATCGTATGAGAACGCGATCTCCCCGTCCGGCCTGGCGACCATCACAATGGACCCATCCGCCGCAACGCATATCGCCGGTTCGTCGATTTCTTTGATAACACCTTTCAGCCTCGACACAAACCGCCAACTCTTGGCCTTATCGTCGCTGCGGTATACACCAAGCTCGGTCGGTTTTCCCCACTCGTCCATCCCATAGGTAGACATCAACAGGCTGCCGCCGGGCAGGATTGCTATCTTGGAGCACATGCGGTCGTAGTATTTGAATGGCGACGGCACGAAGATAGGCTCGCTCCAGGTCTTGCCGTTATCGGTCGAGCGGATGGTCGCCACACGGCTGTTCTTATTCCTGCCGGGCGGCGGAGCCTTGTAGCCGTACCAGTTGTCTATCACGAAAAACTGGCACACAAGAGTCCCGTCCGCAAGCTGGGTAACGCAAGGGTGGCGGTCATCTCCTGGAGTATCCACAAGGGTCACCGGCTGAGACCATGTCTTGCCGAGGTCCTTGGAGCGGGTGATCAGGGCGCGGCCGCCGGTGGGGGCATCAACATCGGTCCTGAACCCTCCCCAGGACTTCATTGTCTCAGGCTCAATATCCACCGGCTGAGGGAACGACACGTGCCAGTAGCCTGCGCTGAACGTGCAGATCAGTTCGCCGTTCTTCAGCAGTGCCACGTCCTCCCACCCCACAAACCCGGTGCACCCCCGGTACGGCGGGTGCTCGTTCACTCCCGGCCCGGTTATCATCCGCCGACACTCGCCAAAACTGCCGGTCGAAGTATTCGAGACTACGTTCATCTTCACTTCATCAGAGATCATGCTCTTCTCCTTTATTGGTGCAGCCATAGACAACGAGATCAAAACCGCCAAACCGCACAGTAACATGCAAACCCCCTTGCCCGCTATCGGGGCGAACCCACCCTGCCCTCCCCCATCAGGGAAGGAGAGCGCTATTTCGGATACCTGTAGTGGCCCATGATCTTCCAGCTTGTGAGGCAATCTTCCTGCGATGCGGAGGGACCTATGTTGTGCAGGATGAGCGGCGTGCCGGCGGAATTGAGTTCGTTGGACAGGACTCCGATGTGGGTCAGGCCGTTGCCGGTGAGGTCCCAGCAGACTATATCCCCCGGCCGCCATGTCGCTTTGTCCGTGCCTGTTGTCTTGATCGGCAGGCTCTTCGCAAAGCGTTTGAAAAAGACCATCAGGTTCGGCACGCGGCGGTGGTCTATGCTGGGGTCGGGGCGATTGAGGCCCCATCTCCTGGGATAGAGTCGGAAGTTGCGCTTCATGTCTTCGTGCACCAGCTTCTGCAAGTCATACCCGGCGTTACGCAGCCCCCGGATGACCACCTCCGTGCAAGCGCCCTTATTCGCGGCCACATCCCCATTCGGGTACGGAATGCTAACGTAGCCGGCGTCGTACAGCACCCCTTTGATGACCTCTTTCTTCGCTCCATTGATCATCTTCTCGGCGGAAGTGGTGGGGTTCCTAATTAGCTTGGGCAGCGCAGGACCCGCGACCGCCTGCTTCACCGTGTCACCGATATTCCTGGCGTCTCCCGGAGACAGAATCACCCGCTCGCTGCCGAACGTAAGCTCTGTCTTGCGCGGCGTCAAGAGAGCCACCGCCGCCACGACGATTCCGAGAATAGCCACTATCAGCAATATTCGTTTCGGCACGATGACTTACCTCCCTGCCCTGGAGATGTCGGCGGTATACCCCACCGCTATCAGGTATTGGGCGATTGCGTAGGTGAGCATCACCCACACTCCTGCGTGGGGGACCGGGCCGAGGAACTTGTCCCAGGCTATCAGCGAGTCGGATATCACGAAGATTATCGCTCCGAGCGGGACCAGGTTCAGGTAGCTGCGCTGCCTGAGGGCTGCCGTGACTGCCATTGCGGCTATCACCGCAAGGTATGTCAGCACCGCGCACTTCATCAGGCCGTCTGACAGTGCAGGGGAAGTCGCCAGCCTGGAGGCCATGTACACGCACCACGCGGCAGTCGGAGCTATCCACCACACCCGCCTCAAATCCCACCGCGCCTGCGGCAGGAACGCGGCAATGTAGAAGATGTGGGCGAGCATAAAGCAGGCCACGGATGGGATGAACCCCGCCCAGGGGGCATCGCCTGCCACATCTCCCATGGCTGAAAACACAAGCCCCACGCACAGCAACCCCGCGCGCCGCCCTCCGACCACCAGAGCATACGCTGCAAGCAGCAGTATCGGAAGCGCTTTGAGCACGAATGGGTTGGCCCACGCGGCAAATGGTGGGCGAAACACATAGCACGCGCCCATCAGGAAATATAGAGCCGTCGTGACCGCCAGAACTGGCCACAATTGCCGTCCCCGACCGCCGACTCCTGCCTGGGGGCTGCCGATAGTCATATTGCGCCTCGCATTCGTAGTGTCGCTTCCACCAATGGCAACATTATCTTCTTTTGCGGGGAATAGGGCAAGTGGTTCATTGCTCTCCTTTCCCCATCTATCCCGCTGGTGGTATCATGGCGGAGTGATATGACCCGCCTGGAGGTACCCTTTTGCCGGGGAAGCGTAGGATATTCGGGGTCAGCCCTACCGTTTTCAAGCTTGGGATCGTCAGCTTCCTGACCGATATCTCCAGCGAGATGCTGGTTCCAGTGCTGCCGCAGTTCCTCAAGGGAGTGCTGAACGCGAGCGGGACGAACATCGGGCTTATCGAGGGGATTGCTGAGAGCACCGCATCGTTGCTGCGGGTTTGGGCCGGTTACCTTGCCGACAAAATCGGCAGACCCAAGCTCCTCACCACCATCGGCTACGGCCTCTCCGCCCTCTCCAAGCCTTTCCTGCTTCCGGCGACCCTGTGGTACCACGTGCTGGGAGTGCGGTTTGCGGACAGGTTCGGCAAGGGCATCCGCAGCGCCCCGAGAGACGTGATGATCGCTGAGAATTCCGAAGAAGGCGAGCGCGGAAGGGCCTTTGGCCTGCATCGGACGATGGACACCCTCGGCGCGGCGGTTGGTCCATTGGTTGTGATATTCCTGGCGTGGATGGTCCTGCGGCACACCAACGTTGCGAACCTCGGTCAGGACCGCGCGGTCTACACCTACATCTTCCTTGCGGCGGCGGTCCCGGCGGTGCTGGGTTGGCTGGTGCTTGTGCTGTTCGTGCCTGAGAAAGCTCAGATACCCGGCAAGGCCGAGAGGCCCACGCTTTCGCTGAGAGCATTCGACAGGAAGTTCAAGCTGTTCCTGCTGGCGGTAACGGTGTTCGCGGTCGGCAACTCTTCCGACGCGTTCCTCGTGATCCGCGCGACTTCCACCGATTCCATCGGAATGAGCTTCATCTCGTTCCTCTGGGTCTACGTGGCGTTCAACCTGCTCCAGGCGGTGGTGACGTATCGCAGCGGGATACTTTCCGACCGGATCGGCAGGCGGCCACTGGTGATAGTAGGGTGGCTGGTCTTTGCCGGCTGCTATTTCGCCATCGCTCGTATAACCAATGCAACCGGGGTTTGGGTAACATACCTGATATATGGGGCATACTATGGGTTGACTGAGGGGGTGCTGCGGGCATACGCAGTCGATCTCGCACCGCCCAATATGAAAGGCACCGCTGTCGGCCTGTATTACACGTTCACAGGCCTGGCCCTTTTGCCTGCAAGTATAGTGGCGGGCAGGCTCTGGGACAAAATAGGTCCCGGAGCGCCATTTTATTATGGCACGATAACCGCCCTGGCCGCCGTCTTAATTATGGTGTTATTTGTGAGGGAAGGAAGATCCTCCCCGTGATAGTGAGGAGACCCTGAAACAAGTTCAGGGTGACGCATATTGCGACCAGTGGTGTAATATGACCGGGCGCGATTTGCAGTGTATGATCGGGTGCGATTTGCAATCGCGCCCGCAATGAGAACCGAGGCTAAATAATGAAGAGATTCCTGATAATCGGTCTGCTATCAACTATCCTGGCGGTGTCGGCTTGCTCGGCGTTTGCGGCGGGGGGAGAGCCTTCGGACTGCGTCGGGTTGATCTGGGCGTTTGGCGAGTCTTCCAACTGGGCGACTTCGGGCGCGGTGGTGGGGGATGGCCGTTGGGTCATATCGACAATCGACGCCGTGGCGCAGAGTGTTGGGGCAAAGACAATCAACGCGCGCAACATAGTCTTTGTCAGCCCCTACACCGGCAAGAGCTACCCGTGCGACATCAAGTACACCAACGCCGAGATGAATATATGCCTGCTGAAGATGCAGACTCCGGGGTTGCCGTCGATCACCCTTGCAAAGAAGGAAGACTTCGCCAGAGCGCAGTTCGGTACCCTCGGGCAGCTTATGAGCACGGACAAGGTCGGCTCCAACTGGCCCACGCAGGCGTACGCGGTGTTTGGCAAGAGCAGCAAAAGCGGGGCGCTGATGAGCGTCGGGCTGTGGAACGCCAAGCGCGCGTTCGTGCTGGAGCTTGGCAACTACCAGACCCTGATGCTGAGCGAGTTCGACCAGGAAGCTCCACTTCCCAGCGGCGCGATTGTCTTCCGCAACCGCAAGGCGGTGGGGATGTATGTGCAGAAGCTGACTCTGACCGGCGAGCACGTGACCCTGGGCTACGGCCAGTGCGGCGCATCGTTCGAGATGGCGGAGCTTTTGCAGGGCAACGGCCCGACCCGGGAGTCGCTCTACTCGCCGCCGGTCTCCACCATCGCCAAACCCGCCGACGCAGCGAAGCTCTTTGGGCTGCAGAACGAGGTGTATTCGGCGTTGGCGGTGGACGCGGGCGCGGATGCGGTGGACGCGGCGCAGGCGCTGGTGGATGCCGACCCCAAGGATGCTCAGGCGCACGTGCTGCTGGGTCTGACGCTTGCCGATAAGGACAAGTTGGAGGAGGCGCTCAAGCAGTACGATCTGGCGATTGCGATACAGCCGGGCTTGCGGCTTGCCAGGGTGCGCAAGGCGGTGGCGCTGTTTGATCTGGACAAGAAGGACGATGCCCTCACCCAACTCCTGGCCATCAACAAGGAGACCCCCAGGGACGTTGGCGCAATCAACGGCCTGATCACCATATACTCATCCGACCCCAAGACGCTTGACACCGCGCTGGCTTTTGCCAAGAAGGGCGCCGATGTGAACCCCAGCCCAGCGCAGTTCATGCGGCTGGTGGACCTGCAAAAGCAGAAGAAAGACTGGCGGGGGGCGGTAGACACTCTGGGCAAGCTGCTGAAAGCCTTCCCGGACTTCTACGCGGCGTACGTGGAGATAGGAAGGGTGTGTGAACTCGCGGGGGACAATGCCAGCGCGGAGAACGCGTACCGCAAGCTGGTGCAGGTGGACAAGTCCAACCCGGACTCCTACCTGATCCTTGCTGAGTTTCTGGCTATCACCGACAGGAAGCCCGAGGCAAAGGTGGTTCTGGGCAAGCTCCGGGACCTGAAACCGGGCAAGGGCGCGCTGGATGCCGCGCAGGCGCTCGAAGACAAGATAGACGGCAAGACTCCTGCACAAGAGCCGACTTCCGAGGCATCGCCTGCAACCACCCCTGAGGTGACAACCGAAGCCAAACCCGAGGCCCAGGAAGCAGACCAGTCCGCGCCTCCGGGTGGGTCGAACAGCCCTGATGCAGCGCCCGCCGCGCCTGCGCCGGAGGAGAAGCCGGAAGCCAAACCCGCGACACCGGCTCCACCGATCAGACCGGGCGGTGGGTGAGGCGCCAGTGCAGGGGCCAAGTGCCCCTGAGGCAGGCAGTTTGCCCGCCGGTAGAACAGAGAGGACGAGGGGTCGCTGGACCGCTCTATGTTAGCACAAGCCAAAGGTAGTATTCACTTGGTTGCTCGGTATCCAACAGATGCGACCGATACCGCGCGCCTTAATTTGCAAATAGGCACTTTAGTAAAATAAGGAGTGACACTTGGACCGCTTATTATACCTGACTATAACTGGGAGTCCCGCTACGACAGAACCTCACGATCAATACTCTCAGTTTGTATTGCCGGCGCTAACACCTTAGCCCGGTTGCGACCCTGATCGCATCATCGACTTGCCGCATTGTTTCGTCGCTTACACTGCCGCACACGCTCAGAACCCTTCGCTTATCCACGCTGCGCATCTGCATCAGGCTAACCTTCGAGGCAACGCTTAGGCCACCTTCCGGAGCCTTGATGAGCGCTTCGAATGGGTAGACTCTCTCTGTCTTCTTGCTCGTGATCGAGGCAACAATGACCACCGGGCTGTGCTCGTTTACGACATCGGGAGACAGCACCAGGGCCGGGCGCTCACCCGCCTGTTCGCTGCCCTCGACCGGGTCAAGCCGCACCCTCACGACGTCTCCGCGCCTAAGCGGGGAAAGCACGAGTCACCTCTTCTTCTAGGGGATGGAACTCACCCTCCATCTCGAGGTAGGTCTCAGCCATATCCTCGCAGCCCTCGATGATCAGCCGACGCAACTCCTGTTGTTCCTTCGCCAGCAGCCAGTTCTCCATAATCTCATTGACCCTTGTGCTCCGCTCGCCTGTTCCGACTTGCTGCTCAAATCGCTGCACAGTCTCAGGGGACAGCGAGTATGTTCGTTTCAGCGCACTCATTGTATTCCCTCACAGTGGTACCGAATGTCAATACTATTATACCACACGGTTCGGAGAGTGCCCGGGGGTTGGGTGTATCGGGACGCCCTCGTCCCGATACCGAATCTACAAGTAGCTGGCTTCGAGGACGAGGGCGTCCCGAAAGAACAAAAGGTTCCCTGTCAGTTGGTCCGCAGGGTCGGGCTGGAGGAGCCTTCGTCCACCTCGACGACGCTCATCACGACGTAGGTTGCTTCTTGGCCGCCGGTATCCTTTGTCATCAGCACGGAGTATGGCAGCTTGATGTGCGGGCGTTTGCCGCCGATGACGACGGACATTCCCTGGTACACGGCGTGGCAGGTTACGGTCCCATCCCCGTTTACCCTCGGCGTTACATCCAGCAAAGGACCCTCGTCGGTATTCGCCTCGCCGGTGGCGCCTGGAATGGTGGATATGCCGCGGGAAACCTGGATTGACGCCTCCTGGTTGGACATAGTGGTTACGATCGGAGCGTTGACGAGCCGGAGTTTGCCTGCCTGGACGGCGGAATCGAGGGCCGCGCGGGCGGCTTGAGTCATCAGAACGCACCAGCCGCCGCCGATGGTGGGTATGGCGCGACCAGAGACCTTGGCTCCCTTCAAGCCCTTTGAGCTTCCGTGGGAGGTCTCCTTGTATACTTCCCACTTGATCGTGACGCTCTTGGGTTTCACGTCGGTGGAGGCGATGGCGCTGGTGAACTGTTCGATTGCCGCCTTGTCTCCGAACAGGGTAATTGTGTTCTTGGAGTCGTCCCACGCGATCGAGTTCACGCCTTCGGGCGGCCACATCCCTTTTCTCGTGTACACGTTGCGAAAAGCGCCGAGAGCGGGGTACTCGAACAGGTCGTCGCCTACTTGACGCACCGGTTTGGTGCAACGCCACTCGCCCTTCCCGCGCTTGGAGCCCAGCCCGGCGAACGGCTCCGAGCCAAACAGCGCCCCCACCAACTGACTGGCCTGGACTTGCTTGAGGGTGACAACCGTGCTGCTCTCTCCGGCGGGGCGGCTCGGCGGAACCGGCGGAGTCGCCGGTCCAACCTTTGACTCAATTCGTGGGGCGCTTGCGCTCATGCGCCGGGAACGCTCAGCAATCAGTGTTCCTTTTGATACCCTGTCTCCAGCCCTGACAGTCGGGCCGGAGCAGTAGACCCCTACGTTGATGCCTCCTCGGTAGTCAATCTCGACGAAGTAAGTGCCGTCGCTCTCCTTCTGGACGTTCTTGATCACCCCCTCCGCAGCGGCGTACACTGGTCCTTCCCCCGTTGAGGTAATTAGAGCAACTCGCCTTCCGTCATCTCCGATAAGTGTCGCGACCGCACGCGCGCCAGCAGCAACCTCAGCTATCACCTGGTTTCCGGGCGAGACACAGATCACGAGAACTTCTGTAGTTGACAGTACTAACACGGTCTCGCCGAGCGTGCAGGTACGGACTGTCCGTAGCGACTGGCTCCTTTCTTCTCTTCCCTTGGTTGAGTGTTCGATAGCCATCCGGAGTCTCACGGCGTTGGGGTCTTCCGGCGTTGTCTCAAGGCGCATAGTCATGGCAAATGTTTCTTTCCCTGCATGGCTCTCAAACTCGCGGGTGCTGCCGTCAGTGAACACCTGGCTTCCTGAGCCGATCAAGGTGAGTTTGTTGCGAGGCAATCTTGTTTTGAGCTTCTGCAGAAACTCCGGGCCGAGATCTGGCCATGGAGGGGTCAGGCTGAGATCTTCGAGCGAAATACCCGGAGGATCCACAGCGACGGCGATATAGCGCACCGTGAATTGTTTTTTGCCCTCCGCCGCAGTGTACGGCGGCCAAGCATTGTTCCCCTCATATCCCGCTGGCACGCCACTATATCCACCGCGCCCATACCCCGCCGCTCCCCCGTAGGTCCCCGATGGCCGCGCCACGGGTGCGGGCGCATTGCCCGAGTCTGCCGATGCAACCTGTTTCCACTCCGGGGGAGTGACAACGCCCAAACCCGGAATATCCAGAGGCGGCTGAGCCATAGCCATGTCGCCGGATGGAAACGGTAGGGTTATTGGGAAGTTTGGCAGTGTAAGTTGCGGCATCAGCGACTTCGGATTGGTCGTTGTGCTGTGCGTTTTGGCGAAGGCGGCGAGTGCGGATGATTCTATTGCTTTGGCGGCGGCTTGGCCGATGCCCGCGATGGTTGGCAGACCCACTGCAGCCACAAGCAGAATCGCCGCTACCCATCTGGCGGTCATTTTGGGGACTGCGTTGTGCAGGATCATCTTGAGCCTCTTCTTTTCGATGTCGAAGGGCTCGGCCATTGCTATGGCGGATGTTTCCCAGTGGGTCTGGCTTGCGAGCCTTAGGGCGGAGAGGTAGCCGGATGCGTACTGCTCGCGGGCGATTGGGGATCTGGACAGCACCATCTCATCGCACGCCAGTTCCCTCTCCCGCCGGATCTCGCGCCCCGCAAGCCACACCGCCGGGTGAAAAAAGAAAACCGCCCGGGCTATCTGCTGCAGCCACGCCACCGCCGCATCTCGACGCCTGATGTGGGCAAGCTCGTGGGACAGTATCGCGAACAGGTCCGACCCGCTGCAGGTCTCCTCGATTCCCGACGGCAGCAGGATCACCGGATGCGCGAAGCCCGCCAAGACCGGCGTGGAAGCGCTGTCGGTGAAGCGAATCTGGGGCAGTTTCCTTACCCCCAACGGCCCCGCCGCGCTCTCCAGCATCTCCATCCATTCGGCCCCCGCCGGCCTTGAACACCGCACCAGCCAACCCAGCCGCCTGTGTCCACCAATCAGAAGCAAAGTCATTACAGCGACACCAGCAAGCCATGAGGCGGCCCCAACCAGACGCCAATCAATTGGACTGGGCGCGGGCGATGTCGCGGCAGGCCCAGGATTGTTGAAAACCTCAACCACCGGTTCGGTCCCGATCAAGCCGGACCTGGCCATCGGAGATTCGGGCCGGGCGGCTTCGGGGATTGAATATGTATCCACAACCGGCGCAGACGCAGTCACCACCGGCGCGGGAGCGCTCGACTGCCAGAACGCCCATCCCGCCGGAATCTGAGCCACCGGAGGGACGAACATCTTCACCAAAACAACCACCCAAAGCGCGTGCCGCCAGGATGCGGGGGCTTTGCGGGCGAGCCTGGCCACAACCCACACCGCCGCCGCAAGAACAGCAGTCTGCCAACACATCATCCACAGCATAACAAGCATGGTGTCCATACTACCTGCCCTCCCTGTCAGACTCCGATCTCACTATCTCATCCAGCGCCTTGATCTGCTCCGGGGTCAACTGCCGGTTCTCGACTATGTATGATGCCAACGCCCCGACATTGCCCTCAAAGACTTTGTCCACAAGATCGCTGAGCTTGCCGCGGGTCACCGACTCCCTCTCCACCAAGGGCCAAAACTCATAGGCGAAGTTCTTCTCCCGCGCCTCAACGTACCCCTTTTCCACCATTCGGGTCATCACAGTGTTGATGGTTGTGCGGGCAAGCGGCCTTTTGGAGGCAAGGGCAGCCTGGATGTCCTTAACAGTCCCACACCCCTCCCGCCAAAGGATGCTGAGTATCTCGAACTCCACAGGCGACGGGTCAACCTTCTTCACCACAATTACCCTCCCAAGCAGTCGTTTACCGCATACGTCGATGTTTATGCATGTAGACTACTCCATTGAGGGGCGGTTGTCAAGAGGTTTTTTGAAGATTCTTGTGGGAGTTTTCGGGTGACGTCATAGGGGGAATTGGATGGGAGGGCGAGGTTCCCACCGAGCCGATTTCTCTGCTCAGGGCTGCGGCTCAGGGGGACCTTCGCCCTCCCGGGTTGTGGCTCTAGGGCATTACTCTCTTGCCGATCACCGGTGACGGATCACCGGGAACTGTGTTTACGCCCCAGACGTTGCCCCACTTGTAATAGTCGTTCTTCTGAAGCCCGCCTTCAATTACCACATACGCGCCGCCACTTGGCGCACGGAGCATCCATATAACCGCATCATCGAGCATCCGTTTGTCCATCCTGGGAAATCCGCTCGCGGCGTCTGTCGCCACTATCTCACGAACGGTAGCCGCCAGGCTGCGATCGAACTTCTTTACTTCCGTCCGTTCAGCAGTGATACCATACGATCCGCCCTTGGAGATGATAGAAGACACCAGTTCGTACGTGCGAATGAACGCCTTCTCCAATGCCTTGTTCTGCTCGGGAGTCAGGCTGCGGCGGAACTTCTGGCCTGTAGTCTCGCCCTCGGAGATTGCCACAGTTCCCACTCCCCCGATCCCGACCATTCTTCTGGCTGAGGTTCCAGGAGTAATCTCAAGAGCGGCTCTGGTCGGCCAACGGCCGGAATGCTCAGCGTAGGCAACAATAACCACCTGAGAGGCCAAGCGTTGGGTAACTACCTGACCGGTCGACATCCACGCATTCGTGCTTGCAGGCAGCCTGATTCTCGCGACACCTCGTGAGTCTGTGAAAGCATCTATACTCACCTTGCCATTAGGACAACGGAATCGGGCCGTCACTTTGGCATCGAGTCTGCAAAGCCGACAAGAAGTACATGCCGCTGGCGGCGGAGGTGGTGAGGGTGGATTGTTCCGGGGTATCGGGCAGTTGGCAGCCCTGCGAGAACATCATCGGCTTCGATGTATTCAAGGCGGACGGCAAGACCCCCGCGGATAGCTGCGTCTTCGCTGCGTTTCCTTGCCCGGATGAGCCGGGATCTATCTGCGTAGCGCTCGGCGCGCCTCTCGCCGGCGGGGAGATACTCACCTACGCCAAAGGCATAAACACCTTCTGCAACGCAGTAGACGAAGCAGACAACGCCCTGTGCGCATTTGAGATTGCCATCGAGCAGTGAATGACTTACGCAGCGTTGAACGGGCTGCAGGAGAGGTGCTATACTAATGCAGCGTGGGACCCACGTTGCAAGCTGTTTCAAGTGGGTCATCGGAAGGACGGGCCGTTCTTGTGGCTGATCTATACATTATCGAACTAACCGGCGACAGCCGAGCGCGCGGCATTCAACACGGGAGCCAGCTTCGCGAACCTATTCAGAAAGCGGTGGACTTCTACCGCGCCTTCTTTGCGGAGCATGTCGGGCTGGATGCAGCGGATATGCGGCGGAAGGCAAGCAGGTTCATGGAACCAACGGCCCGGGCATTCCCGGAACTCATGGCCGAGTATGAGGGAATCGCCGAGGGCTCCGGGCAGACCCTTGAGGACATACTGGCTTTGTCAGCGCGATACGAGATAACCTACGAATCTATAGCCCTGGGCGAGTGTTCCAATATATTCGTTGGCCCACAAAGGTCGAGTGACGGCCACGTGCTCCTGGCCCAAAGTTGGGACTGGCGCCCCGAAGTAATGGATTTCCGCGCTGTCTTCACTGCCCGCTGCGATGATCTCCCAGACCACATTATGGTCACGGAATGCGGCCAGCCGGGGAAGTACGGAGTGAACGAGCACGGCGTGGGGGTAGTCTCCGCCGGTCTTAGCTGCCAAAGCAATGCCTCCGTTGGCGATCAAATGTTCGTCACTCTGGGGCGGATGGTCCTGGCGCAGAAGAATGCCGTAGACGCTCGGGAGGCGATCAGGCAGAACCCACCGCAAGTCACCTGCAACATGCTTGCCGCCGATGCGGGTGGCCAAGGCGTCTACTATGAGGCCACACCCTCGGGACTGGTTAGCCGAGACCTGGGTCCAAACGACATCTACTGGCACACAAACCACTGCCGGATAGCGGATGAACCATCAAGCTTCGCGAACAGCGTGATCCGCGGCAGGCGATGGGACAAGTTACTGGCGGGCGCGGATAACGTGGGGCACGAGTCGCTTCAGGGCTGGCTGGCCAACAGATCTGACGGCGACAACAGCATCTGTATGCTTCCGGTTCCGGCCAAATCCCAAGCTGCAAGCTGGCTTCAAACGCTTTGTTCTATCGTGATGGACCTGAACGCGAAAACGCTGTGGGTGAGCAACGGCCCCTCGTGCCGGAACCCATACCAGCAATTCCACCTGTAAGAAAGAGCTTGAATATGCCGGAATACAGAGAAATCGATGTAGCGCAGGTGATCCCCAAACTAGCCGAAGGCTTCCGCGACGCCTGCAACAACATGAGCCAGGACGTCACTTCCGCGCTGGAGCAGGCCCGGGAAACGGAAGTCTCTCCAACGGGCGTACACGTTCTGGATCAGTTGCTCAAGAACGCGGACATGGCCCGTGAAGACCAGGTGACCTACTGTCACGACACCGGCATCGCAGTGTTGTTTGTTGAGGTCGGGCAGGATGTTCGCCTTACGGGCGGCTCTCTGACCGAAGCGCTCAATGAGGGCGTCCGGCAGGGGTACGTGGGCGGCTACCTGCGGGCGTCGGTTGTGAAGGACCCGCTGGACCGCGTTAACACCAGCGATAACACCCCCGCCCTGATTCACTACTCCATCGTGCCGGGTGATAAGATTACCATCCACCTGAACGCCAAGGGCGGCGGATCTGAGATGAAGAGCAGGCTCCGAATGCTCAAGCCATCCGAGGGCATTGAAGGAGTCAAGGACTTTGTGGTGGAGACCGTGTCCCTGGCCGGAGCCAGCCCATGCCCGCCGACTGTGTTGGGTATCGGCGTTGGCGGGTCGTTCGATTATTGCGCCTATCTGGCAAAGAAGTCGCTGATTAGGGAAGTGGGGTCGGTGAACCCGAATCCAAGGTTGGCTGCTTTGGAGGACGAACTCCAGGATCGCTGCAACAAGCTGGGCATCGGCCCGCAGGGAATGGGCGGAATCAACACGGTGATGGACGTGTTCATCGAGGTATGGCCTTGCCACATCACATCTCTTCCCGTCGCAGTCAATATGCAGTGCTTCGCGCACCGCCGCCGCACTATCGTGATCTGAAGCAGGTAACAATGCAAGAACTGACACCTCCAAAGCACATAACGACCCCTCTGACCGATGAAGTCATAGCGGGCCTGCGAGCAGGCGACCGGGTGCTCATCAGCGGCGAGTTGATAACCGCGCGAGATGCCGCCCACCGCAGGTTCATAGAACTCATCAGGCAGGGCAAACCGCTGCCCTTTGACCCTCGAGGCCGGATAGTCTACTATGTAGGCCCCGCTCCGGCGCGCCCCGGCTGGCTTATGGGTCCGGCCGGACCAACAACCTCCGAGCGAATGGATGCCTTCACTCCTGAACTGCTTGCGCAGGGTCTTAAGGGGATGGTCGGCAAAGGCAACCGCAGCCCGGAAGTCCGCGAAGCGATCCGGAAGTATCGGTGCGTCTATCTGGTTCCCGTGGCCGGGACCAGCGTAATGCTCACAAAGTGCGTTCGGTCGGTCGAGACGATCTGCTACGAGGACCTGGAGACCGAAGCCGTGCGACGTTTGATTGTGGAGGAATTCCCTGCGGTAGTCGCTAACGATATGTACGGAGCCGACCTATACGAGATAGCGCGAGAGCGTTATTGTGAGTCTTGCAAGGAGTGAGATTGTATGCTGCTAAAAGGTGGAAAAGTTCTTCTCCCCAGTGGGGAATTGCGCGAATGTGAGGTGGCTGTTGATTCCGGCGTGATCAGCGCGATCGGCGAGAGTGTTGGCGCGGGGAAATCGCTGGACTTGGACGGCGCGTATGTGATCCCAGGTCTTATAGATATTCATACGCATGGCATCGGCTTCAACTTTATCGGGGAGTGTTCGCTTGGGGACTATGCCGAGTTGGAAGCGGAGAACGGCGCGACATCCGTGTTCGCCACGCTCTTCGATTCGCCGGACAACATCGAGGCGGCGCTCATAAGGTATGTGAAGGACCTGGAATCGTCGCCGAGGCTGGCGAAGCAGATACCGGGGTTCCGGCTGGAATCTCCTTACCTGGCGAGGACCGGCGCGGGGCAGTCCAAGCACCTTGCGCCGATCACCCAGGAGACCACCGACAGGCTGCTCAAAGCCGGGCAGGGCCACATCAAGATATGGGACATCTCTCCGGAGCTGGAGGGCGCGCCGGATGCGATAAGCTACCTGACGCGTAGCGGCGTGCTCTGCACCATGGCGCACACGCAGGCATCCATACCGCAGGCGAAGCTGGCCGTGGATGCGGGGATGGCATCGGTAACGCACTTGTTCGACACTTTTGTTGTGCCTGAAATGATCGATCCGGGAGTCTACCCGGCCGGGCTGATCGATTACCTGCTTGTCGAGGACAGGCTGGTCTGCGAGATTGTGGCAGACGGTACGCACGTGCATCCGCTCCTGGTGCAGCAAGCGCTCCGATGCAAGTCCACCTGGCGGATCGCGTTTGTGACCGACAGCAATCTGGGCGCGGGCCTGCCATCCGGCAGGTATAACATCGCGGACTGGGGCGAGGCAGAGGTCAACGGCAGCAACAACGGCGTGAGGCTGGTAGCGCGGGATATGGGCCTTGCAGGCAGCGCACTTACCCCGATAGGCGCGTTCCGCAACGCCGTGCGGATGTTCGGGCTGTCGTTCGGCGAGGCGGCAAGAGTGTGTTGCGAAACACCGGCAAGGCTGCTGGGGCTGAACAAGGGAGCGATCTCGGTAGGCAAAGACGCCGACCTGACGGTGCTGGATGAAAACCTGGAAGTAGTCTATACAATAGCAGGAGGTGAGGTCATATACAAGCGTGACTAGGGCAATATTAGCGAGGCAATATGGAGTGTTTAGTAACGTCTAGTGCAAGTGGCTGATATACGAGCCAAGTCAGACAGAGAGAGGTGAATGAGTTGAGGCTTTGGATTCTTCTTGTATGTGCTGTTTTAGTTGGTCTTGCCGCAGGCTGCGGAGGTGGCGGAGGCGGAGGAGCCGAGTCACCCGCTGAACTTGCAAAGGATGCTGCCAGTGGGATAACCATTTCGGGACTGCCAAGCGCGGTTCCCGCAGGGGTCACTCTGACGGTTGCCGGTGTAGCTCCCGCGACCATCACTGCTCCCGCGCCTACGGGCTGGGAGCTTGTCGCTGCCGCCGCTTGTGGGCCTACCGGCACGACGTTTACTTCACCTGTGACTATCAAGTTCCCGGTAGCAACTGGGTTGGTTGCCGGAGAGCCAGTGAAGCTGTACGAGCTTAATGCTGCCGGTACTGCCTGGGGCGCGACCGGAGTCGCGGCGACTGTGGCGGCAGATGCCAAGAGCGCTTCCGGCGCAGTGGGACACTTCAGCAAGTGGGGGCTCTTCAAAGAGAAGGGCATTTCTCTGCCGGACGCCAATATATTCATGTTCGTCAGCGGCGAAGTCCTGCCGGGCGGCGCTCCGCCTGACATGACCTACCAGGGCTCGACCCAGGAACTCCGGTTCCCGCATGCAGCGGCATTTGCTCTGCCTTCCGGAACCTCATACGGCGGCCTTACAAAAGCGCCGTTTGTTGCCTATGCACGGCCCGACTACACCGCCGCGGCAACAGCCGGCAAGGTGCTGGTTGTGCGGGCGAACGTACCGGGCGTAAACGCGGTCAAGTACTACAAGATGGTTGTGCTGACTGCCAGCGCATCGGCAGTCACGTTCAAGTATGCCCAGATCGACGATCTGCCGGTCGGCGGGTGGTTGGGCAGGTGGGAATACACAGGTTCCAACAGCGTGGGCGTTCTTCCGGGTGCGATGATTGACATCACCCTCGGCAGCACGATGTATGCCATCGATGGCAACTGGACCGACGCCAGCCATTTCGCCGGCACATTTACTACCTGGCCTGGTGGCACGCCTGTAAAGGGCGCTTTCCAGGCCACCCTCACGCTGGTCGGCGGGAAGCTCAACATTAGCTGGACAGCGGCTGCACCGATGGGCAATGGTTCGCTCACAGGCGGAACAAAGGCCTAGGTTACCGCGCATATCAGCAACAGGCAATATGGGCCGCTCGGAAGTCACCTTCCGGGCGGCCCTGGCTGTTGGATACCGCCGTCTCGCAGTCCGAACGGGGCTCTGCCTGCGTATGGATGTTCCGGGTTACTGGCTCGTTTGCATCAATTCCCCATGCACGGTAGAATAGGCTGGCTAGACTGCTGCTTGAGGGACGGGCCAATTTGCGCCGTTTATTCTCCAACAACCTGCTGACCTTGGGCCTTCTGCTGCTGTGCGCGGCGGTGAGGGTGGTTGTGCTTGTCTACTATCCGCTGCAGCGCTTCCCCGACTCCGGCGGCTACACCGAGATGGCCCAGTGGATCGGTAACCTGGACTTCACTCAATACCTGGGCAAGCGCGCGCCGGGCTATCCGCTGTTCCTGCTTATGGGTGGAAGCGATCTTGGGGTGCACTTACTGCAGTCCATTCTTGGGATCGCGATAACGCTGCTGCTGTATTCTCTCACAATCCGCCAGACCGGGAGCAGGGCCGCTGCGTTTCTTGTGGCGGTGTGCTACACCATCAGGCCGAACCTTATCCAGTATGAGTCCTATGTGCTCACGGAGACGCTGTCTGTGCTGCTGCTGGTGCTGTCGTTCTGGCTGTATGACCGGGTCAGGGCGGGCGGTCGCTATCCGGGGCCGACTCTTCTCGCTCTGGGACTGGTGACCGGGCTGGCGGCGCTGACGAGGCCTATGTTCGCGATTCTCCTGCCGATATACTTGTGCCTGCTCATACGCCATCGGCTGTTCGCCAAGCGGGCTGAGGCCCTTGACCCCGCGCTGAGGCCTGGGGCAACCGGTTCCACCATAGCGCTGTTCGGGGCCGTCAGCTTCATCCTGATAACGGGTTGGTGCGCGGTGAACCTGATCGCGCTGGACTACTTCGGCCTGACGACATTCGCAGGCCTCAACCTGACCAACCACAGCGGAGGGTTCATCGAGAAAGCTCCCGAGAAGTGGGGAGTGATCCGCGACATCTACCTCAAGCATCGTGAGCAGCAGGTGGCCCGGACCGGCACCCACGCGATGACCATCTTCTCTTCGGCTGACGAGATGGAAGAGGCGACCGGGTATGGGTTCGTGCGGCTTTCAAAGGAACTCACCTCGATGTCGTTATATCTCTTCATCCACTACCCCCAGCGGTATCTGATGTCTGTAGGGAAGTCCTGGCTGCGGTTCTGGATACCCGGGGAACCGAGGCACATTCGGATGCTGATGACCGGCGAGGGGAAGCCATATATGTGGGCAAGAGTGGTGGAGATGCCGATCTTCGGGGTGGTGAACGCGCTGTTCCTGGTGCTGGTAGCTGCCGAGGGCATCAGCCTGGTCCGGCGAAAGAGGCGCCTTGCTCCGGGGCTGGACGGCGCGGCTGTGGCGGTGATCCTGGCGGGGTCGGTTGTTCAGGCGATGGTGGAGTATGGCGAAAACTTCCGCTACGCGGTCCCGTTCAACCCGCTGATGGTGTATGTGGTGGTGTGCTACTTGTGGGCGAGGTTTGGCAGGGGCGGAGCGGGTGAGGTGAAGACTTGATGCTGGGGAAGTCCAGACTGGTGTCCGAAGTAGAGCATCTGGTCGCGCCGGATGGCTCCATGGACCAGCGCAGGGAAGGCCTGCTGTCACTGATCGACCGAATCCAGGCTAGCGACCCCGCGCTTGGCCCGGAGGAACTGTCTGATGAGCTCAGGATCTCTGTTGAGAGCATCGTCGAGGATCTCCGACAGGCTGCCGATTCCCATACCCTCCAGCGCTGTGATTATTACCTGCAGCGGCTCCTGAAGGGGATCTCGCAGGTCAAGACCAACTCAGCCAACGACATCAACCTCTACCGCTGGAAGGACTACCCGGACATCATCACAGACAGCCTGTGGCAGGAAGATACCCGCGACAAGACCGGGGTCCACAGCGCCAAGTATTGGGGAAACTTCATCCCGCAGATTCCTAACCAGATGATCCGGCGGTTCACCAAACCGGGCGACTGGGTGCTGGATACTTTCGCCGGGCTTGGGACAACCCTTATCGAAGCCAAAAGGCTGGGCCGCAACTGCATCGGGATCGAGCTTCAGGAGAGTGTGGCGGAGGAAGCGTGGGCGCTGGTAGACTCCGAGCCAGACCCACACGGCATCAACTGGCACATAGAGGCTGGCGATTCCACTCAGGTCGACTATCCCGCGCTGCTGGCCAGACAAGGCTGCAAGTCTGTGCAACTGGCGATAATGCACCCGCCGTACGCCGACATAATCAAGTTCAGCGATGACCCCAGGGACCTCTCCAACTGCGAGTCGGTCGATGCTTTCCTGGCGGGGCTTTCAAAGGTGGCGGAGAAGTCGCTGGAGGTCCTTGCTCCGGGCGGCCACGCGGTGCTGGTGATCGGCGACAAATACGCAGGCAGCGAATGGATCCCGCTGGGTTTCCAGGCGATGAACGAGTTCCTGAGGTTGGGCTACAAGCTCAAGAGCATCATAGTAAAGAACTTCGACAAAACCGCCGGCAAGCGCAAACAGGAAGAACTATGGCGATACCGAGCGCTGCAGGGCGGGTATTACTTGTTCAAGCACGAGTACATTTTTCTGTTCAGGAAAGACTAACGGGCAGGCACGGAGGCCTGCCCCTACGGTGCTTGTTTACTTCCCCACCATTCGAAACAGCCTGCCGTCTCCGGGTTCCAGGTCGACGTTTACTGGTTGGCCGTTCTTTGATACCCAGTATCTCACCCATTTCCGGGTCTTGCGGTTGAATTCCTTGAGAGCGGTAATGCTGCTGTCCAGGGTTATCTGGACCTTGGTGGGGTTCTTGTAGTCGCGGCTGACTACCATGAATGTGTCTGTCTCGGACTTCTGGGCAAATAGGCCGAGAACGCAGGGCGTCTTGCCTGATGCCTGAACTATGCAGTCACCCGGTATAGCCCGGCCACCCGATGGGACATCCATGGTGTGGTAGACTCCGGTGCTTGTCAGCTTCATCAGTTCCGGCCCCAGGATGTTCATCTCTTTGTTCAACGCGGCAACGTCCAGGGCGAGGGGAGTCCGGACATTGTCCTGATACAGCCCGCCCTGGGACTTCGGGCCGTTGTAGGTGAAGTAGGAGATGCCGCGGCCCCCGTAGGCCATCGTGGTATAGACCAGGAACCGCATCTCGTCCTTGTTGGGCAGTCTCCAGCCCTCGCAGTAGGTGCCGGACTGGACAGTGTTCACAAACGGGATCTTCGCTTGCAGCGCGGCTTCGCGGATCAGTTCGAGGTTGAGGAAATACTGTGTGCCGTCGCTGCCTGTGTAGAAGTGGTAGTGGTCGTAGCAGATAAACTCCGGCTTCACCACCTCTATGTACTTCTTCAGATACTCCCGGTAAGCCGCCACGGTCTGCTGAGTGGCTGCGTCTCTCGCGCCTGCCACAAACACCTCATCGCCGGAGTCCGACCTCTTCCTGATCTCGTCCGCCGAGACATTGAGCTGCTCCAGCGACGCGTATGTCGGGTAGAGGTTGATGAAAGCCAGGTGGTTGGGGTCGCGCTGGCGCAGATACTCCACAAACCTGCCCCATGCAGCAAACGCAGTCACCCCAGGCTCGTCGACCACATAGTACGCGCCCATACCCGGCTGGTTCTTCACGCGGTCGATCAGAGCGTCGAGCTTTGCCTTCTTCTCGGGGTCGTCCAAGACTTTCGGGTCCAGCAGCAGTTCATGCCATATCATCGCCTTGAGACCATTCTTGGCCACGACATCCAGGTTATCCGGCCCCCACCACGTGAGATTGTAACCCTCACCCTTGTAAGCCGCCTGCCCCGCGTCCGTGTAAGCAGCCGGCCCCCAGACAGTGATCATGAACTTGTCCTGCTTCCAGGCATGGGCAGGCAAGCAGCCCAGCAGCAGGATTGCGGCTAACATGATGAATATGCACGTTCTCATTGGATGTCTCCTATCTCAAGATAGCTGGTCATTCCGAGCCCGCGAGGAATCTGCTTATTTCTGCCATCAGACTATCAGACTACCAGACAGGTTCGCAAGCAGATTCCTCGTTCCTCGGAATGACATAAGCGGCGGGCCTTACACTCCCGCCGAGTACCTACAGATACAACGCCACTCCGCCCAGCCCGAAGTCGAAGAACTCGTAGGTCTTCTTGAGGCGATCCAGGGCTACAAACTCGCCCGGTCCGACCCAGGGGCTGCCTTTGATGTTGGCGATTCTGTTGGGGCCGAAGCAGTTGACCAGCGTTGTCACCAACTCGATCTCAATGGTGTTGATCCCCTGGTCCAGCAGGCCGGTCACGTCCGCAACAAACGGCGCCCATCGGAGGGTTCCGGCGGGCTTGCCGTTGACTCTTATCTCCGCGCATGCGCACTCGGCTTCCACAAGCCTCAGCAGGGCCTGACCCTCGGGTTTGACCAGCAGGTCGAACGAGGCGGTCATTTTGATCCTGCCGCAGTAGAACGGGAAGCCCTCGGTGTTGAGGTCGCGGCCGCAGGGCTGGTTGAACTCGGTTATCACATACACTCCCGTGTTTCTTTCCACTACCCCGAACTTGCCGCAGATGTAGACTTCCTCAGCCTCGGTAGCCTTGTGCTCCCGCCAGTTCTCCGCGGCTATATGGCAGCCGGGGCTGGTGATGTTGTTCACCTTCTTGCCGGAGATGACCAGAGTGTTCCAGCCGGCCTTGATCCTGGGCAGAACAACCCGGGTGAAGTTGATGTCTTTCCAACTCTTGGCCGGGTCGAACGCCCCAAGCTCGCCGCGCTGCTTGGCAGCCTTGAGCGGCGAGCCGTTGAACTCCATCGAGTCCAGGTTCTCCGCGACTTCGATTGCCGCGAAGCAGCCATCTACGTCCACTTCGGAGTAGAAGCTGTAAGTGGCGCGGAAGGGGGTGCCGTCCGGCGCGGGGTAGAAGTGCTCGTGCCAGGCTCCGGCAACCGCGCCCTCGTAGACCTGCTTGCCGTCCATCTGGAGGGAGAAGTCGTTGAGCAGGAGGACGTTGTCCTCCATCACTTCGCACTCGAAGCCGGAGAGTGAGAGGTCGGGAACACCCTCTACTTTTGAGCAGAACGATGCGCCGCTGCCCATCACAACTGGTACAGGCTCAGTCGCGCTCTGCGCTTCCGGCCCTGCTATGATGAGCAGGCTGCCTGCGGGCCATAGAGTTACCTCGAAAGTACCATCCTGCTGGTTTCGACTCCGCTCAACCAGCGTGTACACCGACCCATCAGCCATGTCGAATGCCGCCAGCGGCGACTTGCCGAGGGCGGAGAGGTCGACTATCGCGCGCACTTCGCGCTCCTTGCTGATGTTGGAAAGAAGCACTCGGGTGGAGTCGCCAACGGTCCTCACGTGTGAATACACGCTGCCCGCGTTGCCTCCGGTGAGCTTGTCGGTTACCTTGACCGGCCCCGGGCAGTCTTTGCCCGCAAGCTCCACGGCCTGGTCGATATCCATGACCAGCTTCGCATTCTTGATCCGGACCTTGGCGGGGCAGCCGTCGACCAGCGTGGGCATTCCGCCGACCACTATCACCTCGCCGCCGGCCTCAGCGAACTCCTGCAGCAGGGCCAGCGTGCTGGATCGCAGGTTGCAGGCGGGCGGCACTATCACGCACTTGTAGATCTGAATGCCCACGGCCAGCTTACCGTCTATCATTCTGCCATGGGTCTTCATGAGGGTCTCGCTGCCGTAGTGGTAGTCCAGCTTCTCAGCAGACAGCTTGCGGGACAGCGCCTCAAAAGGCTTGTCGAAGACCTGCACGGGCGCGAAGTTGCTCTGCTGCTGAACCGGCGAGAATTCGCACCAGCCACTGGTGAGCGGATGGATGACCAGAATATCTACCTGTCGCTTGCCCTCGCTGACCGCCGCGCAGAGCCTGCCCTGATAGTCGGCAAACTCCCTCTCATCTTCCCACCACGCCTGCTGGTAGAAGAGGTTGGCGGGGTAGTCGCGCTTTCTCTCGCCTCGCATTGAGTAGAGCGAGAGGTGGTGGTTGATGAAAGAGATCCCGAGCGCGGCCTGCCAGTCGGCAATCCACTTGCGGTGGAAGAAGCTGACCTGCCCTCCCACGCAACCGAACACCTCGCAGAACGCCCTCTCCTTGCCAAGCTGGTCTACCGCGCTGGTGACCTGTTTGACCGTCACGATCTGGTCCAGATGCAGGCCAAGTTTGTCGATTCCGGGCCAGTGCATGAACTCGTAGTGGCTCATCGCGTCGCCGCAGTGCGATGTCTGGGAATGGATGTCGTCTTCGGCGAGGAAGTGACCGGTGAGCTTGAGGTTGTTGGCATCGCACCAGTCGTAGTATTGTTTGGAAAAGCTCTCCCGGAAAAGCTCGGAGGCGGCGGTGTAGAAATCCAACCGAACCTTCTGGTAGCCTTCAAACTCGAAGAATATCTCGGGCAAGTGGTCTTTGATGTCGTAGCCGTGCATCGTCTTGAAGAATGCCGGCAGGTACTCTGACCACGGCGCGCCCGGCGGCATGCCGTGGTGGAACCTATAGGCAGGCTCATCGGTGAAGACTCCGGGAATGGCCTTGCCGAAGTGCTTCCCGCAGGCTTTCTTGTACTTCTCGTGAGTGCAATCGAGGAACGCGCGCACCGCCTTGGGGTTCATCAGGTCGACATAGCAGGTCTTGTTGAACCACAGACTGCCGAGCGACGCCCTTCGCGCGCACACCAGGTACTCAACGCCGTCATGCTCGAACCGGGTAAGCACCGAGTCATTGTCGGTCTTCTCGCTCTTCGACAGCAGCACAAGCGTTCGTGAACGGAACGCCTCATCCTGGAGCGGTACTACGCCGCTCGCGTAGCCCGAGGGCCACTTGTCTTCATCGTAGAGCCAGGCGTAGGTGCCGGTCTTTTCGGCCTCGTCGGCGCAGGCGTTGACCAAGTCCATCCACTCATCGGAGAGGTACCCGGTTACCAGGCCCACTCTCGAGTGCATGAAATACGATCCCCAGCCCTTTTCGGCCATCTCACGTATCTGCCGCCGAAGCTCAGGCTCATCAAGCTTATCGTTCCAACTCCAGAACGGCGCAGGCCGCATCAGCGGCTTGGGATTCTTCAGGTTTTCCAGATTGTTCGTCATAGTTCCTATCCTCTTTCAGAGATTGCGGATGCGTCCGACGGACGCAGGCTTCTGACAACTGACCCTTCGGCAACACCAGCACTCTCGTCTCCAAACTCGCCAGAGGATTGCCGTAGACCACATCCTCGCCATCCTGGATCAGGTCTGCAGGTTTGGGCTGTGGGCCTTGCCTTGTGATCTCGACGGCGTCCTTGGCCGTGAGCCCGGGGGCGAACAGGCAGACCTGCTCCACCGGGTCGAGCGCGGCGTTTACCAGGAGTAGAGCAACCTTTTCTCCGAGATCGTAAGCATATACTCCCAGGAATGGCAATGCCCTTGCGAACGGATATTGCTTGGGCGCTCGGTTACTCTCCAGGAACCGCTGGATGAGGTCCTGGCGGATGGCGCTCAGATGGGTGCTGAAGCCTCTGGCGAACCGGCCATACGGCAGGATGAATACCCTGTCCTCGTGAATCGCGACGCCCGTGGCGATCTGCTTGCCTGCGGGGTCGTAGACCAGAGACTTGACCTTCGGGCTGCCGGAGTATTCTATATCCAGGAAGTCTCCAGCTCCGCACTGCGCGGATATCCGAGCATTCTTCGTGCCCCGACAGATTTCGCCATCCACGAGCGCCTCGTAGGCCTGGTAGCCGGTGTTATCCAGCCGCCACTCGGCTGACTTGATCCCAGCCAACTCACCCAAGCCCATCTGGTAGAGGGTGTAGGCACCGTCGCCTTCCAGCAAAACGTGGTTCTCGGCGAAGAGCTTCTCGATAGCTGGCTTGTCCAGGCTTCTGAAGAACTGGCCCGACACCGCCACGACGTCGTTTGTGGGGAGCGCGTCCACGGAGTGCTTTGTGGTCACGCCAAACCCGATGAGCAGGCCGGCCCAGAACTGCTCATCCGGGTACAATTCGGACATGGCGCTACCCTGGGGGGTATGCAGCGCGTAGGATGACTTCGTGTTTGAGAGAATCTTCACGCCCTGCCGATTGGCGCTGCTCAGGCCCAGTTCGGTCACGGAGTTGAGGTACGGCTTAATCCCGGCCAAGGGTTCATCGTACCGGTCCCCCGCCCAAATGCCATCAGCCATCATCGGATAGATATTGAATGTCATGCCGCTTGTCCCGATGGCCAGCGCGGACTCTATCTGGTGCTGCGTGAATGTGCGAGACTTCGAGAACGTGGTGTGCGGGAAGCTCTCAAGCTCGGGGTATATCTCAGTGGACGCGGGAATGCTCGCGGCGGTCCTGGAGCTGACAACCTCAAAAGCCATCAGGTATTCCCATCCGACTTTGTCTGAATAAGCGGGCAAGTGAATTCTGTCCACCGGCTCGTGGCAACCGCTCGTGAGGCCGTAGAGTATCGCTGACCAGTCGCGGGCCTCGGCGCAGTGCACGAACGGAGCGCTGCTCATAAGCCCGACCTTGGTGGACGGCGACACGCTGTGGACCGCGTCCCCGATAACCTTTGCCAGGTCGGCCATAGAGTCACGCGCAACATCCAGCCATATCTTGCGGAAAGGGTGCGGCTCGCCCGGTTGAAGCATCCCCTTGACGAACTCTTCCCGGGTCAGTTGTCTGCCGGCCAGCCTTGAAAACTCGGCCATATGAAGGTCGCAGAAGCAGCCTCCCCACTCCAGCGGCGGCCAGTGGTTGTGGAGGCGGAAGTCATCTTCCACCCAGATGGTGTCAGGTTCGATGGAAGCGTACAGCTTGTGCGCCTCGACCGAATACTTGCGCCATTCCGGGCAAAGCGGGCAGGCGACAGCCTCGGCCTTGGTGCCGTTAGGGTCGACCATCGTGTGGAAGTTCTGCCCAGGCCATAGCTTGCGCCCGCGGTCGGCATGCAGGGTGGTTATCCAGGGGTTGATAGATGTGGTGATACCCAGCGGAGTCAGAATCTTCTTGGCCCGCGCGATCAGCTCTACCCACGGCACAATCTTATCTATAGGCAGGTGCCCCTGGCAGAGCTCTTCCGGCGCGACGAAGAACATGACATCGTCGATCTTGGCCTGTCCACAGAACTCGACCAGCTTCGCCAGCTTCTCTTCTTCCTGAAAACCCGGCTCAACACAGAAACGCAGAATGTACTTATACAACAATTAGATACCCCCATGGTGTTGATCTATTCTCTGTAGAGACTCTATGTAGATGGTCAGGGACATGCTGTCCCTGACCCACTTCCCCGGGCATGCTGCCCGTATACACACCTGCCTGTCCAGATGGCGGACGGACAACATGTCCGGGCAATTAGGTCGAGGATAACATATCCTCGACCATCAGAGACCATCTATCCTAGGCCATCAGGATTGGCTCGTTACCTGCCAGACTTCTGTGCCAGGCATGTCTGGTATATGTTCACCAGAGCCTCGCAGTAGGAACCGGTGTGGTTGTAGTATCCGATCCGCTCAAATAGCGGTCTTGCTATCCGTTCGGCTATGTCCTCTCTCACATCCTCCGGCAGCTCTGCTTGCCTCTCAACAAATCGCCGTAGCGCTTCCATCTCCTGAGGCCCGAGCGGCGGGATATCCAGGGGGGAGTCGGGCTGGAAGCTCAGTTCCGGGGACTGTGCGGGCTCCAGCTTCGGCTGCACTCTGCGCTCCCGGACCACTATTGTGCCCCCCGCCAAATCGCCCAGTCTCTTGCTGTTCGACGTAAAGACCATACTCACCAGGCCGACCCCATAGAGCGACGGCAGAAAGTCGATCACGCGGAAGAGGTTTCTGATGACAACCGCCGATGTGTCCACCGGCAGGCCCTCCTCACGCACCACGCGAAGGCCCAGCAGTCGCTTGCCGGGGGACTGGCCGTTCCATATAGTCTCAAAGAACATCGAGTAGCCGACATTGATGAGGAACCACCCTGTTATGGCCGCTGTGAGGGCAAAGGTTCCGGATAGAGTGACCGATATGTAGACCAGATACACCAATAGAGCATACATGAGCGCCTGGATGAGCAGGTCGATCATCGCCGCGCCTCCGCGCGAGCCCGCGCCCGCGATCTGATACTCGATGGTCACATTCTCCGGGGTTGTGATTGTGAATGTCCTTGCCACTCTATGGTATCTCCTCTTGTTCGGCATCCGGCCCCAGCCGCCCAAATCGCGCCCGAACCCTGCTCCAGCCGCCCAGTTCTCTCCAGAACACCCGCACCGTGTATCCGCCGAACGCAAGACCCAAGGCCAGCGACACGACCGTCCGCCAGCCTTCCAGGCCAAGCGCGGGTAGGCTTCTCACCAACGCGCCGGCGACTACAGCGGCTCCGAGGTACCACAGACTCCTGGGGTCAAGTGTGAGGCCAAGACTGCGGTGGGCGACCAGGTAGACTACGATGGAATACACTATATAGGATACCAGAAATGCCATTCCCAGTCCTTCTACTCCATAGAGCGCCATTCCAACGTAGCTTGCCGCCAGGGTCACCACCCCAAGCACGGACTCTATCAGCAGATACTTCGCGCTGCTCAGACATGCCACTATGGCGTAGGACATAGTCCAACTGCCGAACCGGAACAGATCTCCCAGAAGCTGCCACTCGAGTATCCTGGTGGCGGGTGCAAATTCACGGGAGTACAGAATCGGGATGACATACGGCACGGCCGCAAGCGCAACCAGTATCACAGGCGCCGTAATCAGCAGCACCAGCCTCTGCTGCTCGTGAACGCATTGCCGCAGTTCCTCCGGCTTGCCCTTCAGCGCGGAGATCCGAGGGTAATAGTCCTGAGACATTGAGACCAGTATGATGCCAAGGTAGGTGGCGGCAATGTTGGTAGCCGCCCTGAAGAAGCCCACCTCCATCATCCCCAGCCTGTGATTGACCAGAATGGGCAGCAGATACTGCACCCCGGTCCCAACCAGCAGCGCGAGAACGTACGGTCCGCCGAAGCGCAACAGGCGCTCGACGGTGGCGCGGATGCGTTCGCGGGTAAGTCCGGCGGCAGCTTTGGGCACTTCCTTGTAGAGATAGATTCGCGTGATCGTCCAGCCGGCGCAGGAATCGAGCACAATCGCCCACGGAATCGCTTTCGCACCATAGAGCCACAGCGCTCCGACCAAGAGCACGGTACTTGCGATCTTGCTGTAGACCATGATCTTGGCCAGAGCCCCGACCCGGTGGTAGGCATTGATGGTGCTGGACTGGACTCCGTTATGCAGTGTAAAGAATAGGGCTATGGCTACCGGGACAAGCAGCATGTCCATCCCCGGCTTGCCGAACACTGCTCTGCTGATAGGACCGTGAAGGAGCAAAAGCACCACGCAGGCGACAGCGAAGGCGGATAGCATTATCAGTTCCGCGGCTTTGCGGACCGAACTCACCTCCACCTCGTCCTGCTCTGCCAGGGCTTGCGCGCCCATCCTCACCAGGCCGGTGGCCACGCCGAATCCACAGATTATGCCAAGCAGACCCAGTGGAGCGGATACAAGGCTGAATAAGCCCACTCCGCCGGGACCGGCGAAGACCGCCCACGCCTTTGCGGAGACGAGCTGGATGAAGATGGTTATCAGCGAACTGCTGCCCAGTATCGCGCTGGCTTTGATTATCGATTTCAAGTAGTTGGCCCGTCTCCCCAGGACTTCGCTTTACGCAGAAGCTCCAGAACCTCAGTATCGGATGTCTGCCCGAACCGGACATACCAGTTGCCGACCGCATAGAACGGCGACGGCGTGCGCAGAACCAGGAACATGTCGGTAAGGCGCGTGAATTCGCTCACCACATCTTCCGGAGCCACGGGCACCGCCAAGCCGACTTCCTTCGCGCCGATCTCCCGCAGCGAACGAATCGCCGCCCTGAGAGTGTAACCTGTTGCGATGCCGTCGTCAACTACGAGCACGGTCTTATCCGAAACATCCGGGGGTTCGGCAGTCCCACGATATGCCAGGAGCCGCCTGTCGGCCTCAAGAGCCTGCCGGTGCGCCTCGGCCTGGATGTAGGCGTCGTTCACGCGCAGCATCGATATAGAGGAGGAGTCCAGCATCGGCTGCCTGCTTCCCCAACTGGCCACCGCGCCGATTGCGAGCTCTTCCTGGCCGGGCGCGCCAATCTTGCGGGGCACTACTACATCCAGCGTGGAACCCAGCATCCTGGCAACCTCGTAAGCCACCTCAACCCCGCCCCTGGGAACTCCGAACACAATGTCCGGCCTGTAGCGCTGAGCCGCTAACTTCTCCCCAAGCAACTGGCCCGCCTGGGAGCGATCCGCGAATGCGTCGAAGCGATCGTACATAGTATCACCTCTGTTTTTCACATTCTACCCGCTGACCGGTCTTTCCTGCGGGTAATGGTATAATGGCGCGGATTCGAGTTGCGGTGTTTCGGGACTTGAGCGGAGCGGAAGTCCCGAAACGAGACTGTGTGACGTGGGATAGTTTCGGGATTTCCGGAGCGGTTGAGAGGTGCGTGGCACAAGTCCAGGCAAGCGGGCGCTCCTCAAATCCCGAAACACCGTTGTTTGGCAATGCGTGTGATATGGAGGTGTAATTATGGTTCGCAGGGCGGTTGTGGCGGGATCGTTTTATGAGGATAGCAAGTCGGGGCTGATTGCGTCTATTGAGGGGTGTTTTATGCACGAGCTTGGGCCAGGCATACTGCCTCAGATCAAGGCGGAGCGCCGTGGCGATCTGCTTGGGCTGGTTTCGCCTCACGCGGGGTTCATGTACTCCGGCATGGGGGCTGCTCACGCCTACTTCAGGCTCGCGCAGGACGGGATACCGGATGTGATAGTGCTGCTCGGTCCAAACCATCGGGGAATAGGAGCGCCGGTTGCGGTCAGCCCGCACGATACCTGGCAAACCCCGCTGGGCGACCTCGAAGTGGACAAGCAGGTAGCCGACGCCATCATCGAGCAGTCTCTTCACGCCTCAGCGGACGCCACCGCTCACTCGATGGAGCACTCCATCGAGGTCCAACTGCCGTTCATCCAGTTCATCTCCGGAAGTTCTTCCAAGATAGTGCCGATTTGTATTGCTCACCTGGCTTTGAGGGATGCGCAGGAACTGGCTGAGGACCTTGGCATAGCTATCGCGCGAGCGATTGGCGGCAAGTCGGCCGTGATTGTGGCAAGCACGGACTTCACCCACTACGAGTCCGCCGATTCGGCCCGGAAGAAAGACAAAACGCCCATCGAACGCATCATAGACCTCGATAGCGAGGGGCTGGTCGCTGACGTCTACAAAGAGGACATCAGCATGTGCGGGGTAGTAGGCGCGGCGGTGATGGTCAGCGCATGCTCGCACCTCGGCGCAACCAAGGCAGAGCTGCTCAAGTACTACTCGTCAGGAGACCTAACGGGGGACAAGAAGCAGGTTGTGGGGTATGGGGCGATGGCGGTGAGCGTTTGAATCGCGAAGGACGCGAAGAAGCACGGTTTCGCGCCCTTCGCGATTCAGAGACCTAATTCATTTCCTGCCCGCCCGTGACATTTAGCGCCTGGCCGGTCATGTAGCTGGCTTCGTCGCTGGCTAGAAATGCTACCACGTTGGTAACGTCGTCATACTCGCAGGCTCGGCCAAGCGGGACCTGGGAGAGGTACTTCTCTTTGACCTGGTCGATGGTCAGGCCCTGGGTCTTGCTGTATTGGTCGAACAGGCTGTCTTTCCAGAGCGTGCCTTCCAGGAGGTTGCCCGGGCAGACTGCGTTGACCCTGATCTTCTGTGGCGCAAGCTCAAGGGCTAGGGACTGGGTAAGGCCGATTCCGCCAAACTTGCTCGCGGCGTAGGCCGAGTTCTTGGCGCTGCCCTTCTTGCCGGACTTGGAGTTGATCTGGATGATCACCCCGGACTGCTGCTTGGTCATAACTCGCGCGGCGTGCTTGGCACAGACCATGTAGCCGACCAGGTTGACTTCGATCACCTTGCGCCAGTCGCTGACGCTGAACTCATCGATTGGCATGGCTTTGAGTATACCGGCGTTGGAGATGAGCACATCCAACCTGCCGAATGTCTTGACCACGAGTTCCATCGCGCCTTCGACCTGCTCTTCATCGCATACGTTCATCCCGATACCTATTGTGCCGACTCCGAACTCCTCGGCAATCGCCCCAGCGGTCTTCTGAGCGCCTTCGTAGTTCACATCGGTGACCACGACCCTCGCGCCCTCGGCAGCGAACTTCCGGCAGATAGCCTCGCCCAACCCCTGCGCTCCACCAGTAACCAAAACCACTTTGTCTTTGAATCTCATCGTATCAATCTCCAACTAACCTATTCCCCCTCCCGCCAGGAGGGGGTTAGGGGGCGGTTCTCCTAACCTATCAATCTAGCACAATCCGGGGTTCAAAGAACCTCACCCCAGCCCTCTCCCAGCGGGGAGAGGGAGTTACTTATATCTCCAGCTTCGTCCTTAGCAACTCGTCTTCCGCTTCCTGGGTCCAGAACTTGCCGGCTTCCAGTTTGGCTGCCACGTTGGGCAGAACCTCGTGGAGCTTCGCAAGCTCGGTGAGCGGAAGGGTGATCTGCGGGAAGATGACCGTCTTGCCCGGGAACTTCGCGGTCTTGACAGCTACCAGGCCCTCGAACATTGCATCGATTCCGCCAACCGCCGCCATCGAGTTCTTGGTGGGCAGGTCCTTGACTTCGGTGTAGTGGAGGGTATCCACCATATCCTGCGGCCTCGATCCGCTCGAACCCACGAACCGGTTACCCTTGGCGTAGGTCACGCTCAGGTCCATTGTGGCGATTGTGCCTCTCGGGACTCCGGCGAATATGTTCATCAATCCGCCCTGACCAAGATACTTCACGGAACCTGCAATGAGCGCCGCTACCGGGGCCAGAACGATCACGTCGTCGAACCCCTTGTCGTCGGTCATCCGCGCAATCTCGGCGTCCACTGCCGGCTGTCCGACTTCCATCGGGTTCATGAACACGACTTCAACTCCACGCGCCTCGGCTTCGGCTATGACGGCATCTCTCAGATAGTTGAGCCTGTCGTTGTCTACATCGGTGCACAGCATCTTCTTGGGGCCGTTCTTGTCTCGAACGGCTCTCTGCACGTGCATCTGACCCATCGGGCCTGCCGCGCCTATAAACCACGCGGTCCCGCCGGGCTTGAGCTCGCTGTCGCGGCTGTTGACGTAGGCATCGGCGACCCGGGTGGAGGTGGTGCCGACGAAGTCGATGTAGTCGTAGTGGACTCTGCCGACATCTATCTTGATAGCTTCGCCGATTGGCTTCTCGGCGGATATCGCCATAACGCCGTTATGCGCTGTGATCCCACCCAAGGCCTCGGCAACTGCCGGGCTGGGAGTTCCGAGGACGATAATGTCGTCGAATCCCACTCCCGCCGTGTTCTCATCGGACAGCGGCTTCACGGCCTCTGCTGCCGGCTTGCCGACCTCGGATATCTTCGCGCTCTTGCACAGGCCTGCTATTTGCGATTTCACATCAGCGCTTACGCCCGCAAGAACCACGAACTCAGGGCATCCGCCGCCGAACAGCGCCTCGTCGAACTTGAACCCCTTGTCCTCGAACTGCACAACCAGCATCTTGCCGCCGGACAGGGCAGTGCGGCGCGGGTGAATACGATAGCTCGCCACAACGCATGTCCACGGCTCAACCAGGGCAGCTTCCGCGTAGCCGACTTCGCTGCTGGTGGGAATGAGGTATGAACCCTCGTCGCCCGCGAGCACTTCTTCGCCGACTATCACAAACTGCTGCATCCCGCCCGGCAGAACGTAACCGAACGCCAGGTTCTTGCCCTTGAAGTACACATCCGCCTGCACGATGAACCGGTCGCCGGGTTTGTACTTGTCTTTGCAGTCATCTCCGGCTTCGATCACAGTCAGAGAGACCTCGTGACCGGGGATCACAGGCTCATTGACCAAATCGCGGCCAACTATACGGGCGTGGGTCGATCCCTGGGTGACCAACTTCACATCAGAGAAGCAGATTCCGATGGTATCCACACGCAGCAGCACTTCGCCTGCCTTGGGCTTGAGCATCGGAAGATCGTCCGGCTGGCCATCCTTGCCGAAGTTCTCCACCCCAGCCTGGTAAGCCCGCCAAGCCACATTCTTAGAAGGAAGCTGGTATTCCAGTTTCCGGTATCTTTCCAGTTTGTCCATTGCAATTGCCTCTTCTGAACTATTTGGCATCGCCACAACTCATCTCCGCTAGCCCTGAGTAAGGAGCGAAGCGACTGTATCGAAGGGCGATTGCCGTAATGCCGTCCTTCGATACGCCTGCGGGCTACTCAGGACTAGCGGGATACATCGTTCCTATTTGAAATGCGCCAGCCTTTGCTCCTCATCCGGCCTGTGGCAGATTCTGTTTACATCGGTGCGCTCAAGATAGTGGATGCCGCCGAATATGCTGGCCCCTCGCAGGACTCTGGCGACCTTGCACCACATCGCGGTGATGGCTTCCACCTGGTGAGAGGTCTTGCCCAGAGCGATGATGCCGTGGTTTCTGACCAATATCACCTTGGGAGGCTCGCAATTGCGATCTACATACTCATTCAGGTTCTGTCTTATGGCTCTGCCAAGCTCGACTCCCGGGTCTGCGTATTCCAGGAACATCGGCTCCAGGCCGCAATATGCGATCTCATCCGGGAATATGCGCCCGCCCTGGATGATCTCCTTGGCGTTCACGCTGCACAGCAGGCTGTTGACCGCTGTGGCGTGGGTATGGCCGACGAAGTTCACGTCCGGCAGGCCAAGCAGGAATGCGTGGAAAGTGGTCTCGATGGAGGGGCGGAGTTTGCTGTTCGGGTCGGCGCATGCGCCGAAAAGAAGGCTCTTCACCTCATCGTCGGTCAGCGGGCCTTTGTCGAGGATCTCCTGGGCCGCCTTGAGCTTTACCTTTACAAAGGTCTCCGGCACGGCATCGCAAAGATACTTGCCGCTTGCCTTCACGTAGAAGAACTCATCGTCTATCTTGGCGGAGGTGTTGCCCTCGCCTAGTATCACATAGTCATTCTCAGGCCTGCCAAGGAATGCGGAAAGCCTGACGAGTTCGTTGAGCACGCTCTGTTCATCCAAGATATGGACCTCCGGGGGAGTTTTGGACCCTGGGGATTTGTTCGGCAGAATCCTGCCTATTGTACCAGAAAGGGGAGATGGAGTCCAAATTCGGCTCTGGTTTGCTGCTGGTTTCGGTTGCTGGTTTCGACTACGCTCAACCAGCGCCACCCGTTCATTGAGCGGAGTCGAAATGAAGCAGTAATCTGGTCTTGGTGAGCGATATGCCGGAATCTTCATCTCTTCCCCTCACCCCAGCCCCTATCGCAGCCCCGCTCCGCTAGGGTCTGCTTTCGGGCAGCGCCTTTCCCCGCGGGACCGGGGAGAGGGGGTATTTCATCCACTCTGAACACTTACGAAATGAACAGGGGACCACATGTTTGCCCCATTGTTGGTATAATGCTTGAAATGGAATAACCATAGGAGGCTTCCTCCGATGATCGATACTGATAGATTGCTTGAGATAGCCCAGGCGGCGTGCGACGCGGCGATGGCTGCCGGGGCTGAGTTTGTGGATGTGAGCGCCAGCAGCGCGCGGGCGCTTTCGGTGGACCTCGAATCCAGCGCCATCGAGTGCTGCGAGGAGAACGCCGACGCTGGAGTCTCCGTTCGCGCCATATACCGAGGTGGGACCGGCTGGGCGTCGGCGGACACCGTGGACGTCGACCAGGCCGCGCAGACCGGCAGGACCGCGGCTGAACTAGCCCTGCTATCCCAACCCGACCCGGACTTCGTCTCCCTCCCCGGCCCTGCCCCACAGTATCCGGATGTTCCGGGCTTGTGGGACGACAGAGTCGCCGGGCTGGGAATTGGGAGCCTGATCAAGTACGCCATATCCAACATCGACTCGGCGCTGGCGGTCGACTCACGGATGGTAGTCAGCGGCGGGTTCCACGTGTCTGCAAGCAAGCGGGCGATTGTGAACTCGCTGGGTGTTCGGCTGGGGTCGGCCGCAACCCGCATCGGCGGCAGCATTATGGCGGTGGTGCGCAGCGGGGACGACGTCGGCAGCTTCTATGAATACGACTCCGCCAGGACTTCTGGGGATTTCGAGCCTCACGGGATCGGCGCCGAGGCTGCCAGGCAGGCGCTGAAGTATATGGGCGCGCGCAAGATAGCGGGCGGCAGGATGCCGGTGGTGCTTGGGCCTCTGGCCAGTCCATCGGTCTTCTTCGGCCTTGCAGGCAACACCGACGCCGAGAACGTGATGCGGGGAAGGTCGTTTCTGGCCGCAAAGGTCGGAGAGCGGGTAGCCTCCGCACTGGTCACCCTCACCGATGACCCCCTGATCCCGGGCGGTCTGGGTTCCCGGGCTTTCGACTCCGAAGGCTTCCCGTGCGCGCCATTGGTGATCGTGGACAAGGGAATCCTCAAGACCTACATCTACGGCTCCTACACCTCAAACAAGGCCAAAGTCCGCAATACCGGCCACGGGACCAGGGGCAACAGCGCCTCGCTCTCCAACCTTATCTGCGATCTTGGTGAGGTGAGCAGCCAGGAGATAATCAAGTCCACGGAGCGTGGGCTTTACCTGAATATGGGTTCCATCAGGCCGGATGCGATAACCGGCGACGTGTCCGGGGCGGTGGACTTCGGGTTTATGATAGAGGACGGGCAACTGGCCTACCCGGTGCAAAGCGCGATGATTGGTGGAAGTTTCCTGGACATGACCCGCAATATCGACGCCATATCCTCCGACTGCCGCCGCGAGCCAGGCGCCCTGATGCCCACCATTCGCATACAAGACGTCCTCGTATCCGGGAGCAAGTAGTGTGTTGTACCCAGTACAACCCACGTCATGCCGGACTTGATCCGGCATCCATCTGAGCGACCGAGTAGACCCTGAATCAAGTTCAGGGTGACGTGTGGATGTCACAATTAGACATACAAGTAGACATACAAGTAGACGCGGTTGGGTGTAATGCTCTATACTTGTCTATCTCAGGCGGGACGATAGCAGAGATCGGGGCGACAATACTATGCTTGCTCGCATATTGACCGGTGTCATTGGCATACCGTTCGCGTTTGCAGTGGTTTTCTGGCCCAACGGAAAACCGTTTGCGGTTGTGATCGGTTTTGTGGCGGTGGTGGGCGTGATGGAGTTCTACCACGGGCTCCGTCAGCAGACCCGAATTCGCCCCATCGAGTGGGTGGGCGTGATTGCGGTCGTTATGTTCATCATATCGGCCACCAGCCTTGCGGGATCGAACTTCACCTCAATTCTGCCTGCTGTTCTCACGCTGCTCTTCGTTCTGTCGTTTTGCGTGGAATTTATCCGCACTAAGCGCGCCCCGATCGAGAATGTCGGCACCACGGTTTTTGGCGCGATGTATGTGGGGTGGTTCATCTCCCACATGGTGGCTCTGCGGTGGTTCAGCGGCAAAGTTATGCTCGCCGGCACTCAGTATGCCGCCGACACCGGCGCCTGCCTTGTGATGCTGATATTCCTGGCGACCTGGGCTTGCGACACCGGCGCGTTCGCGATAGGCAGGAAGTGGGGCAAGCACAAGATGGCCCCTCTCCTCAGCCCCAACAAGACAATGGAAGGCGCGGCGGGCGGCCTGGTGTCCTCGATTGTGCTGGCCATGCTCTGTGGCTGGCTGATCCATATGCCCTGGTACCACACCCTCGCGTTGGGCATTATCTTTGGGGTATTTTCGCAGTTGGGCGACCTCTCGGAATCCGCGATCAAGAGGGAACTGGGGATCAAGGACTTCGGCAAGATAGTCCCCGGGCACGGCGGCATCCTCGACCGCTTCGACAGTGTCCTGTTCACCGGCCCCGCAGCGTTCTACTACATAGTGATCTTCATGCAGGAATGGCTCAAGCGGGCGGTGTAGTTGCTCATGGTCAGCCTCGCGAACTGCCGCAGTCAGCTTTCCAATCGGCCGCAGTCAGCGCCAGCGGCTACAGCTATCCCATCCTTCCGGGTATCCTGCCTGGAGGGCTAACACATCTCTTCAACACAGGAACCAACACAAAATGAGTGAAACAAGACCCACCATCGCCGATTTCGACAAAAGAATGTCCCCCCTCAGCGGCAGCCAGACCCCCATGCAGTGGCTCAAGGCCGATGAGGCGCCTTTCCGACTGACGGGCTTTGCATGGTTTGAACAAGACAAGGTCTTCCGGCGGATGCCCGTGGCTGCGCCCGGGGAGCTTCCGGAGGGGGTGGAATGGCTCGCTAATCACACTACCGGCGGGCAGGTAGCTTTCCGGACCGACTCCCGGCATATCGCGGTCCGCGTGAAGCTCTCGGGCCTGGCGGATATGAACCACATGCCCTCCACCGGCCAGTGCGGGTTCGACCTTTACCTGGGCGCGCCGTTCGGCAAGCGGTTCCACAAGGTTACTATATACGATCACACGCAGACCGAGTATGAAGTCCTGCTGTGGGACCACCCGGACGCGGCGATGCGGGAGTTTACCCTCAACTTCCCGCTCTACCAGGGCGTGGATGACCTGCGGATCGGCCTGGACCCCGAAGCCAACATTGACCCGCCAACGCCATACTCCATCGATGGCCGGATCGTCATCTACGGCACTTCCATCACCCACGGGGGCTGCGCGGCGCGGCCGGGTATGGCCTATCCGAACATCCTTAGCCGCAGGCTCAACGCGGAGATAATCAACCTGGGTTTCTCCGGCAACGGCAAAGGGGAGCCCGAGGTCTGCCGGATCTTCGCATCCATCCCGGATGTGCGGATGTTTGTGCTTGATTACGAAGCCAACGCCGTGAGCGAAGAGAAGTTCAGCGAGACCCTGCCCGCTAATATCGGCATCATCCGCGAGAACTACCCGACGGTCCCGATCCTTGTGGTCTCGCGCATAACGTTCTCCTACGACCCGACCAACGCCGAAAGCGACAAGCAGCGCAATGACACTCGCGACATGCAGGCCAGGGTGGTGGAGAACGCCAAAGCTAACGGCGACTCCAACATCTACTTCCTCGATGGCGCAACCCTGCTTGGCGAGGACTATGACGAGTGCACGGTAGACGGAGTCCACCCCACCGACCTGGGCTTCCTGCGCATAGCCAACGCAATGGAACCGGTGATCCGGAGAATACTCGCCCTCCCCGCCTCCCGATGACAGTCTGGGGGAATCGGTGATATGATAGGGGAGTTGTGGGTTACGAGTTTCGAGTTATCCGCAGATGACGCAGATGGGTAATGTATTGTCATTCCGAAATGCTGTAAGCAATGGGGGAGTGTGACGGCAATGAGCGGTAACCTCGGGAGGCCGATTGAGCCGGGCCAGCCGGCAAACAAAGACTTCGACGACTATGAAGTTCACCTATTGGTATACAACTGTGACCCGGATCTGGTGACATCGACCTTGGGCATTGAGCCATCGAGGGTCTACCGAAAAGGTGAACTCATACATGGATCGAACTTTCCCCTATCCGTCTACCGTTACGATATATGGCACCTTGATTCTCCCGGCGCAAAGCCTTGGGACATGACTGAGCTGGTCGATGAGCTTTTGCAGGTGATAAAGCCTGTGGCCGACAGGTTCCGTCTCTTGCCGGAGACGTCCTGGACGATGTTCGACATCTACTACAAGCACGTGGGATCTAACCCACAGGTGGCTCTTACTGCGGAGCAGATGCGTGTTTTGGCGGACATCGGAGCTGAAATGTGGGCAGACATATACTGCACTCCGGATGATTACGAGGAATCTGCTTTTGTTGCGCAGGAGGGACAGGATAATGCGGAATGAAGATGGGAGAACACTTGTATGGCTAGCGGTGGGCCTGTTACTGCTAGTCCTGATAGTGGCCGCAGCGTTTCTGAGCGGGTTCGTCAGGTTCAGCAGTGGGCCTTTCTACGGCAGAGGGAACGGCATCAGGGTCAGCCCATCTGATTTGAAGACAGGACCGATAGACCCGAACCGTGGAATTCCTGGGGTTGTCGAGCTAGGCATGCCCGTAAGCGAAGTTCGCGCTAACCTCGGTTCTCCGCTGATCAAGGCAGGCACGGTGCCCGGCCTGTCGGATCCCGAGGATGACCCTGGCGACTTCTACGACAAGCGCTATGTTTGGGTTACATACGCCAGCGATGGCACGGTTGCCCAGATAACATGGGATCCTTTGGCGCTGAAGAAGAAGTACGGTGTGCGCCAGACAATCGAACTCAGGTTGGGCGGACGCACGTGCAGATTTGGTCCGGATGATTCACAACTGGACGTTATCAGAATGCTCGCTGGCGGTTCTACCCCGGCTGCAATTCGCGTCAGTGGTCCGTCCGTCGTAATAGTCGGTACGAAGACGTATCTACAGTTTGTTTACCGCAGCGAACACGACAACGGCAGATTGCGAAGCGTGTCGATAATCCATTAGGCCCGCCCGTGATCGGCAAGATAGTTGGAGGGAAACATGTGTGACAAGAGACAGACGGAATACTCGATCCTGGCCGAAAAGGTAGCGGCGCGGGGGGTGGATATTGGGCAGGTGAAGGCCAGCTTGAAGGCTCAGGTTATCGAGACTCCCAGTTGGGGCTACTCGGATGCTGGGACTCGGTTTGGGACTGTTCGCCAGCCGGGGGCGGCGGTTACCCTGGAAGAGAAGATAGCCGATGCCGCTCAGGCTCATAAGTTCACAGGGGTTGCGCCGCTGGTGGCGGTGCATGTGCTGTGGGACTTCCCCAACGGCATCGCGGACTGCGACAAGGTGGCTAAGTTCGCCGAGAGCCAGGGGGTAAAGATCGGGGCTATCAACCCAAACGTCTTCCAGGATCCCGACTACACATTCGGCAGCATCACCAACGAGAAGCCCGAGATCCGGGATAAAGCCCTCAACCACATTCTCGACAGCGTGGCCATAGGCAAGAAGCTGGGTTCGGAGATCATCTCGCTGTGGTTGGCCGCCACCAACTACCCCGGCGAATCGGATTTCCGCAGGCGCAAGACCTACGCGCAGGATTGCCTGATGCAGGTTCACGACAACCTGCCGGCCGGTATGCGGATGCTCATAGAGTATAAGCCCTTCGAGCCTGCATCGTACCACACCGACTTCGGCGACTGGGGCATGAGCTATGTCTTCGCCAACAAGTGCGGCCCCAAAGCCCAGGTGTTGGTCGACCTCGGCCACCACCTCCAGGGCCAGAACATCGAGCACATCGTGGCGTTCCTGATAGACGAGAAGCGCCTCGGCGGGTTCCACTTCAACAACCACAAGTACGCCGACGATGACCTCACCACAGGCTCAGTCAACCCGTACGAGGTTTTCCTGATCTACAACGAGCTTGTGAAGAACGAGCTTGAGCCGACCGGCAACCCTGAGGTTTCTTATGTCATCGACCAGGCGCACATCACCAAGTCCAAAATCGAAGCCGCCATCCAGACCATTATGCACCTGCAGATGTCCTACGCCAAGGCCCTCACGGTTGACCGCAAGAAGCTCCTGAAAGCCCAACTGGCCAACGATGTTATCAGCGCGGAAATGGTGCTGCAAGATGCCTTCAACACCGATGTCCAGCCCCTGCTAGCCGCAGTCCGCGAAGAAATGGGCCTCGACCCCAACCCGCTGGAAGCCTTCCGGGCGAGCGGATATGCTGCGAAGGTGATTGCCGAAAGAGGTCTGCGGTCAGGGAGCGGGGGGTTGGGGGCGTAGGTCCGATTCCTCGTCTCCTGTCTTGAACACGATTAAGCGATTAGAGGATTGACAGGATTAGCGCACAGGTGAATCCTGTCAATCGCTCAATCTGTGGAATCGTGTTCAGACAAAGAAAGCTACGACCTCACCAGCCCGCACATAACAAAGATCGAGAAGTCCCGCATAGACCCGTCCGCGACCGGGCGGGTCATTATGTGGGCTGTCTCGAAACGGACGTCCAGATAACACGCATTCTCCGCTTGCTTCTGAAGCTCTGCGCGGTCGAAGCCTTGGTGGTAGACTCCGGTGGGGTCCGGGTGGAATCGCCCGCCGTCGGAGTCCAGGTCGGCCAGGCAGATGATCCCGGTGGTCAGCATTCGCCGAAATGCCGTCAGCACCTTGGGCACGTCCGGCAGGTGGTGCAGGGTCATACTGCTCACGATGGCATCGTAGTAAGTTAGCGAAGGTTCCTGCGTGGTGAGATCCATGAAAGTCGGGCGGACGTTGGTTATGCCCGCCGCTTCTATCTTGCTGGCCAGGGTCTCCAGCATGCCGGTGGAGCTGTCGGCAGCGGTTATCAGGCGAACGTGGGGGGATAGCGCGAGAGTCACCAACCCAGTGCCGCAGCCGTAGTCCAGCACGTTCATGTCCGGCGTAAGGTTCCCCATCCGCAGCATAGTCGCAGCCACATCCCGCGCCAACGCAACCCGCCGGGGCTCGTTGTCCCAGGTAGAGGCTTGTTCGTCGAAACGGTTTGGTGTACTCATACTTCCCTCACCCCAACCCTCTCCCGCAAAGGGGAGAGGGGGTAGGATTACTTCACCAACGGCAACACACTCTTGAACTCCGGCCTTGCGGCGTCTTGCAGGAGCTCGAAGATAGCTGCTTCCAGACTTGTGATTATGCAGCCGGAATCTCGCATCTTCTCCAGGCCGATCTGCTTGTTCTCCGGGGTTCTGGAGGAGACGGCATCCGCGACCACGTGAACATGGCAGCCGAGGCTGAGGAGGTCGTGGGCGGTCTGGTTGACGCAAACGTGGGTCTCGACCCCGCAGAGGATTATCTGCTGACGGGCGAGCCTATCCAGTTCGCCCGTGAAATCAGAGGAGCCCGCGCAACTGAATGTGCTCTTGTCGTAGATTGGGAATCCTTCGAGGGCTTCCTCGACTGCCGGGCTGAACCCGCCGAGCTTGGAGGGGATCTGAAGTGTGCCGACCACCGGCACGCCGAGGACTTTCATAGCCTCGATGAGTCGGACAGTGTTCTCGATGACCTTGTCGCCCTCGTGGATAGCCTTCATCAGCTTTTCCTGGATGTCGACCACCACCAGCAAGGCGCTGGAATTATCCAGCATCCTACTGTGGCTCATCTTACCGACACTATCTTGTAGCGGATTGCGCCTCCGGGCGCGCTGATGTGGACCTCGTCGCCCACTTTCCGCCCCAACACCGCCCCGCCGACGCTGGACTCATAGCTCACCCTGCCTTCGCTGGGGTCAGCTTCCGCTGCGCCGACCATGGTGAACTCGTCTTCGACGCCGTCTTCGAGGTCCTGCACCCTTACAATCGCCCCGATGCGGACCACGCCGTCATGCCGCACGTTGTTTACCACTCTGGCATTCGCAAGCACAACTTTCAGTTCGCGGATTCTGGCTTCGGACAGCGCCTGGGCGCGCTTGGCATCTTCATAGTCGGAGTTCTCGGAGGGATCGCTCACCTGTCGGGCCTGCCGGATTCGCTCTGCTATCTCGGGGCGGGTTACGGTGAGAAGTTCGTGAAGCTCATTGGTCATATCGTCAAAACCCTTGCGGGTCATCACGATGCCTTCATCGTCTTTCATATCAAACTACGTCTCCGTGATGTATATAACGCGGCAATGAGCGGCCTGCCTCCACATAGAGACCCGACCGCTCGGCAATAGATAATATAGCACAGCAATCCCAAAGTCAAGTGGACTGAAGTGGAAAGCAAGGGGGAGAGCTTCAGTCGACCAACCCGAACTCCTTCGCCGCCTCTGCCGCAGTCTTGCCTTTTTGGACTACCTGGCAAAGGGCCTGCTGGAAGGCTTTTGGGTTGGCTACCTGGATGGCGTTTCTGCCGAAGACCACTCCTCTGCCGCCGTCCCCTATTATCCGCTGCGCAAGTTCCAGCGCCTGTATCTGCTTCGGGGTCTTCTCCGCGCCGAGGCCAAGTATCGGGACCGGGCAGCCATCCACCACGTCCTGGAACTTGTATGTGTGGAAGGTCTTCACCAGGTCGGCCCCAAGCTCGGCTAGTATGCGGCAGCCGGTGAGGACCTGGTCGTGCATCTCCTCTTTGGACAACTCATCGCAGTGCGCGGGAAAGGCCTCGCCTACTACCGGAATCCCCAGCGCGTGAGCTTCGGCGGCCATTCGGCAGAAGAGTTCAACGTTCGCTGCATCGCGGTCCTCGCTGCCTGTGCGAAGGGTGAGGGATACCAGAACCAGGTCCGCCCCCGCCGCTACTGCTTCGGCCGCACCCATTGCCTGAACCGTGCTGGCGGCGTTGTAGCCCCAGTGGAACGCGTAGACGGTGCTCCAGTTCACGCGAACCATCGCCATGGGCGCGCCCTTGGCGGCGAACACTTCAGCGCAATGCGGCAGCATCCCCGGCGACACCAAGGCCGCCGAGACTCCAGCATCTATCTTCTTCGCGGTCTCCGGCAGGTTCACCATTCCCGGTATAGGCCCGTCGAACTCCCCGTGGTCGATAGCCACCACCACCGCATTTCCCTGCGAGAATAGCCTGCCTAGTCTGATCTCTTTTCCTGTCATGTTTTGTTTCCTCTCGATTAGCTCGTGACCATCCAGGTAGGATACCTGGAGCTGGTGTTTGGCCCTTAACTAGATAATTGCGTTTTCTGTGTGTTTAGTCCTCCTG
>CAZTAO010000023.1:0-8929 GCA_964611645.1 uncultured bacterium
TCTACGAGATTGGGAGCATCATTCACAATTTACACACTAAAAGACTACACCACTGAGTTCGGAGGGGGACAGACTCCCCCTCCCATCACTAGAGTGCGGCACCGGATTCCGTGACATCCGCGCTTCTCCGCGTAATCCGCGATTCAAACTGCCCTCCGCTACTTGATCACCGTCAACTCCACCATCCTCACAGCGTAATCAGCCGGGTACCGCGCGATGCTGGTGCCGGGGTCTTCGGTGCCTTTGCAGCCGGCTCGGACTGTGATCTTGGTGCGGCAGCGCCTTCTCTCGCCGTTGCGGAAGTAGGCGGTGTTCTCGTAGAGGCTGAGTTCCAGATTCTCATACCAGCCGTCGCTGAGCTTCTTGAATATCTCAACCGCGCTCTTGATCTCGCCGCCGGTGACGTTGTCGTAGTCGTGGTTGCCGGCTCGGACCCACGGGGCGATCCTGAAAAGCTCTATCCAAACGCTGGGGTGGATGCCGTTCAGTCCGTCGACCCTCTGGCGCTTCACTAACTGGTCATTCATCTGGTCGACGTTCTCGCCCTCATTCCACCATTCCACGATGTTATAGCCGCCGCGCGTGCATCCGCTTCCGACAACGGTTACGCCTACAATCGGCCTGTCCTCGGTGATGGTGATGAAGCCGGTGTCGGCCTTGAGTTCGTTGCCTTTCCAGGGGTCGATCTCATAGAAGTCGCCTATTTTAACGTTCTCGTAGAAGAATGGCGTTTCATAAACCCGTCGAACGGTCTCGATCTCCTCAGCCTTCTTCAAAGGCCCCCAGGCCTCAAGCTGCTCCTTGGTCGGTTCTTTGTACAGTGGCAAGTCCATGTCTGTTCCTCTCTTCTTGGTGTTGGGTGTTGGGTTCTGGGTGTTGGGTGACGGGAAAGCAGATTCCTCGTTCCTCGGAATGACTATCGACCGACGACCGATGACCGACGCCCCTTACGCTCCGAAGTCGCTCACATACCTCTCAAACGCATCTTTGGCCGTCCCCTCTATCAAATATAGCCTCCCGCGCATTTTCTTTTCCTCGCCTGCCTCCAGCGTGGCGAAGTAGGGGTCCATGTGCAGGCACATGTTTCCTGGGCCGTAGAAGCTGCAGTAGGACTGCTCGAACCCCAGCCCCAGCGCGTGTTTTCCGTCTTCGGACTCTGCAACCAGCACGGATTCCTGAGGATGGACCGGCGCGATGGGCAGGTGCTTGTGGACAACCGGCACAAAACCACTACCGCCCTTGACCGTCAGCAGCGTGATCCTGTCCTCTCCAGCCACACCGTTGACGTCCAGCAGGCTGCGCAAGCGGTCGCCGTCCCAGACGTATGTCCGGTCGTTGTCAGGGTTACGGAGTGTCGGGGTCTCAAGGGCAATCACGCAGAAGGGCCAGTCGATAGGCCCGAGTGTGCGATCCATATCGTTCCTGAGGGTGAGCAGGATGTCCAGGTAGTCCGACCCAGCCTGCAAGTCGACAGTGAACCTGGCCTTCCCCGGCGCTGTGCAGTCCGCGAACAGCCGATTCGGCGCTTCCGATGCATCCCACTGATGCGAAATATGCTGGTAATGCTTCCCACGGGTCTCAGGTTCCGCGGGCGGATAGTGGTCGTCATAGATGTAGCCCTCGGGGTAACCGATCATCTCGCATGTCCGCAGTATCAGCCTCTCCCCCGGAGCCATCCACCCAGCCCGCAAGTCGGCGCACAACCCGGGGTCATGCGGCGCATCAGCCCGCCAAGTCGCATAATCCCCCTCCCAAACGTATGGCTTGATCTCGATCATTCTCGCTCCTCTTTGAAATGACTAATTAACATCGATGAACAGGATGGACAGGATGAGAAATTCCCTCCCCTCGCAGGGGAGGGCTAGGGAGAGGTTCTTCTAGCGTAGCATCTTGCAGGACTGTCAGGTGATAAGAACCGCCCCCTAACCCCCTCCTAGCGAGGAGGGGGAATTCGCGCCCTACTCGCAATCCTCCAGGGCTGCGCCGTAGATTCTAGCGCGCTTGAAGTATAGGCGCACGTGGGCTTTCTGTACGTCAATCCCGGAACCACGCTTCCACGCGCAGACCGCCAGCTTGTCATCCCCTCGGAATGTAACAAACTCCTCGCGGGTGTACCCGGGGATGGCTTTCTTCTGCTCATCCAGAAGCTCGACCTGCACCTCTCCGTCTTTCACCGTGACCGCGTTGAGTCGGACAAACTTCCCTGCGCAATCGACCATCGGGGTTGTTAGCCTTGCCTCAATCGGCCCGCCGGTTGCAGGGACCGCCGCCCACATCCTGCCCTTCTCCCAACTTGCGCGGCACATTCCGCCGTAGTATGTAAACAGGGTGCCGGAGCGGGCGTAGATGTCGCCGTGGAGGCCCTCGGTGCCGCCGTAGTAGAAGTAGACCCGGTCTCCGTCCTCGATGAGTTCGCGGGTAGACCAGATCAGCCCGCCGCCAACATCGCCTACAGGCAGGATCGGCATGCAGGCACGGTCCGACGGCCGCCACCACTTCTTCCCATCCCTCGAAGCCGCGAACCGTGGATGGAATGTCTGCGAGGTCGCGCAGTACATATTCGCGATCCCGATAACGCCGTCGCCGTACGGGTGGTAGCCGAGGTCGATGTATTGCTCGGTGGGGTTGTCTTTCCAGTTAGGTATTCCAACGGGAATCTTCTCGCTCCAGTTGGTCCCGTCCTGGCTGAGGCGTTCGTATATCATGCGGAAACCGCCGTCGTAGCAGTCGTAAGGCACCATCCCGCCCGGAATCCCCATAGGCCACCCGACCTTGTGATGCATCCGGTAAGCGCCGTCCTTCTGCCGGTATACAAACAGCCCATCGCCGTCGGCCAGGAAGTCGATCGGGTCGCCCGCCGGCCGCCAGCTCATCCCGTCCTTCGACCGGTACCGGAAAAGCCCATATCCGGGCTTGTCGAACCCCGGCACGGTATCGCCGTTCACGCCTAGCCCGACCACGTCGTGGAATATGAACATCTCATAGGGCTCATCCGGGTTCAGTTCAGGCTCGATCAGGACTGATGCCATGGTGGACCGCCCGCAGGCGTCTGGGAAGACAATATTGGACTCAGAGTATCCCTCGAACGGCCCGCCTTGCTTCATCATAGGCCGCTCCCAGTTCACGCCGTCGTCAGAAACGTAGTAGGCAAGGCGCATGGGATATTTCTGGAATGAGCGCGGGAATATCTCCTCGGCGGGTCTGCTGTATATCCACGTCTCCGGCTCTTCATCCTCCATCGCGCACACCCAAGCCTTGTATTTGCCGTCAATAGGGTCCTTGAGCACAGTGCCGTGCCCAAAACACGCCGACGCGCCGTCCCACGGGTACTTCGGCTCAATAAGCGGGTTGTTCGGGTCCAATTCGGCCTGTTCGACTCTCCAGGCTATATTCATATGCTCGATGAAATCATCCTGATAGAACATCGGGGGGACGGGCTGATTTTTGGTCATTGCTTACTCCTTCGTCGTTAGCCGCCTATAGCCAATAGCCTATGGCCTATGGCAGAAGGGGGCTTTCTGTGCCATACGCTATTAGCTATAGGCCATTGGCTTTGATTCGCAATAGTCTCGGTACATTTGGGTCTAGTGATATGTTCTTGAGGTTGATCTTCTCGCCTGTCAGCAGGTCGAGAGCATCGCCCGAGAGATGCAGCGTCACCAGCCGGTGTTTGTCGCTGTAGCTGATCATCGGGACAAGTACATCCCGCGCGTCCGGCACGATGCGGTACTCTACCTGCCACGCGTCTGAGCCGGTTGCGGCTTCGGTCAGTTTCACGCTCTGCAGCCCACCGGCTGCCAGCGCGGGCTTCAGTATCGCCAACATGGCTTGTTCGTCGGCGGTGGCTTCGATCTGCTTCGAGTAATACTGGGAATCGCGTGGCACGGGCCGGTGGTACTCGTCCCACACCAGGCAATTATTACCGACCAGCAGCACCTTCCCGCCGCGTTTTGTGAACTTCTCCAGACCGGCAACCGCGCCGTTGGTCACGTGCGTGGCTTGGGGTACGATTATCCACTTGACCCCCTCATTCGCGCTGGAGAACTTGCCAGACGTAAGCTGTCTCTCGCTCACAAACGTTACCGGCTGGCCCATGAACGTGAGCGCGGTGTAGACGGACCGCAGAATCTTGGAGTAGTCTCTCTCCCAGAACTCCGCGGGGATAGAGTAGAGCAGCGCGACTTTGGGCTTGTCTTTGTTGATAACGGCAAGCTCCCTGCCGAGGCGGTTCATATCGATCATCGCCTGGCTGGCGGAGTAGATGTTGGCCGGTCGGAAGAATATCTGGCCGGTGGCGTCTCCGTCGGTCCAGCTTTCCCACACAAACAGCGCCGCCGCCGACCGGTGGTGCATCGCGCCCTGCCAGACCGTGGCCCGGGTCTGCGCCGGGGCAATACTCTGCGGACCCCAGGGGGCCGAGACAACATGGTTCTCGGAGTCAAACACCGGCTGGCCTCGGAACGAGTGTATCAGGTCATAGTTGAGCGATTGGCTCCTCCACCAGTAGTCGTCCGGTCCCTCGTGGGCGGGAACGCAGGGCCAGGCGTCGATGTCGGCGAAATCGGTATAGTCGCTCAATGCTTCCAGATTCGGAGCGCCCGCTGACCAGATTGTGTCCATCCCGAAATCGAGGGTCCGATATGCTTTCACGTGGGTCCGAGCCTTGGGAGCAACCGACTTTATGATCCCATTGATCCAGCCATGCCAGTCGGCGAAATGCTGGTCGTTGAACATCGACCAGTCGTAGTACGCGCGCTTGGCCTCGATTCCCTCGGGCATATTCACCCCAGGCACGGGGACTTCATCGTAGCTCTTGTAAGTGGTGCCATAGAGATTGTTCAGCGCACCGATGCTGGAATGGGTTTTCTTGAGCCACTGGGTCCACAAAGGCCGGCTCCACTGGTCGCGGCCGCTGTGCAGGTAGGACGGCTCGTTGGACATATAGAAGCTGAACAGCCCCGGCGAGTCTTTTACCACAGGCACATACATCCTGATCCACTTCTCCAGCACTTCCCGCGCCTTAGGGTGATCGACGTTGTAGCCGATGAACCCTGACGGAGTTGTCGACAACACGTCCGGCGACCCTTCAAAGGTCCAATCGGGGAGGATGTGCGGGGAAATGCCCAGGTCCAGCATAATTCCCTTGTCTGCGGCTTTCTGGAGCACTTCGGGCAGGTCGTTGAGGTCATATCTGCCGGAGTATTTGTTGGGGATCGGCTTCCATCCCGGCCCGACAAACGCCAGACTCGGAGCGTTCTGGAGCAGACTAACGCCGAAATCCGGCCAGTCCGCGAGCATATTGGTTGTGGTGTTGTATGCGCTGGCGGCGTAGTTCATGTAGCCGCAGAACCAGTAGGGCAGAGTTGTTACCTTCCCAGAATCCCCGACCTTTGTCTGTGCGTACAGAATCCCGTCTCGAATCTCCGGTTGGCCACCGACAGGTCTCGGCACAACAACCGGCTTCACGGCGCCCTTTGCCAACTGGTTGATGCGCTGCTCGGTCCAATCCAGCACCTGAGATATCTCGCGGCTCTGCATCTTGGCCCAATCGGCTTCAGCCCCGGCAGGCCCGCCTGGGACAGGATTTCTGAACCGCGCCACCACAGCAAACCCCAGCCGAACGTAAGCATCCTTGCCCAGTGCGGGATCGTCCGCCATAAGCTTCTTCATTCGCTCCAGCCGAGATTGCGAAGCCGCAAACTGCGCCGATATCTCAACGGGAATATCCACCGCCCAACAGGCTGATACCGACAGAAGTAGAGACACCAACGCCAAGAGCGCCACATTCCGAATACTCATATCAACTCCGCCTCTTCCCAGATGGATAACTCGTATTATGTTACCAATCCCCACTCACATAGTCAACGCATATTCTTGACAGCAAGCCACCCTTCCACTATCATACGCAGGATGCTCGAGAAGAGCACGGGAGGCAGCAGTGGCAGAGAAGTTGGGCATACCGCGCGAGGTCGAGAACGCCAAGTGGATATGGACAGATGACGACCCGGCGGAGTCGGATGTGTGGGTATACGCCCGAAAGCAGTTCAATGTGGAGAATCCGGACGGCGCGAAGCTGAGTATTACGGCGGATACGCGCTACTGCGTTTGGGTGAACGGCAAACAACTCGGGTTTGGCCCCCCGAAATCGCACGTTGAGACCCCAACTCTGGACACCTACCCGATTGCAGACCTGTTGCTTCGCGGCGAGAATCAGATTACCGTACTCGTCTACAGCTTCGGCGAAGAGGGCTACATCTGCGCGCTGATGCCAGTTCGCGGTGCGCTGCTGGCTTCAATTGGAGTGGACGGCAAGCTTATCGCGACGGACTCCTCGTGGAAAGTCCATCGCGAATACGCGTACTGCCAGACCGGCGTCCGCCTGAACGAGAACCAGCCCTACATGGAGCAGTTCGATGCGCGCGTGAAAATGTCGGATCACTGGGATCAGTGGGATTCCGATGACCCATGGCAGCCTGCGACGGAGCTTTCCGGCCCGATCTATCCTCCTTGGACATCAATCGAATCCCGCGATATACCGCTTTTCAATTGGAAGACTCGCCCCCCGGACTCACTGCTGGAGTGGGGCATCAGCGAGTATGATTCCCCCGTTGTCGAGATTGCAACCTCCAGCATTTCGCGGGAGATCGGTCAGGCGCGGCACTTACCACCAAACTCCGACTCGCTCACGATAGCTCTCGGACTTGGTGGCAAGCCGGACGCGGTCACACTCGATGCCACCGGACTGAGCGAAACCCAGGGCTGCTACGTAGTCTATGACTTCGGCCGCGTGTGGACGGGGTATCCAGTAATCGTGCTCAGAGGGGCCTCCGGGACAATTGTCGATCTCAGCTATGCCGAAGGGTTGGTGAGAGGCAGGGTTGACCCATCAAAACAGACGCTGGTGTACACAGACAGGATTATTCTTGGCGACAAACCGCTGATCCACCGGATTATGCTTCCCAAGTGCTTGAGGTACATGCAGGTGGATGTACGCCGAGGCAAAACCCAGTTAGAGAGTGTTGCTCTGGGGGTAAGCACATACCCCGTCCAAAGGCACGGCCTGTTCCACTGCAGCGACCCTGTTCTGGACCAGGCTTGGGAGATCAGCGCGCATACTTTGCAGCTTTGTATGGAAGACAGCTATATGGACACCCCCTGGCGGGAGCGGGGGGCTTGGCTGGGGGATGTGGTCCCGGAAGTTCACGCCAACTACTACAGCTTCGGAGACGCCGCCCTTATCCGCCGATTCCTCAAGCAGCACGCGCGAGGCCAGAAACCAGACGGCTCCTTGAACGGCAAGTATCCGGGCAAGGCCAGTTCCGATCTATCGACATGGAACCTCACCTACGCCTTCGTGCTGATAGACTATGTCCGCCACACCGGCGACACCAAGCTTGCCGAGGACCTTTGGCCGACGGTGCATAGCATCACCCGCTGGCTGGACGGCTACCTCCGGGAAGACGGCCTCTACGGCGACTTCCCCCTCAAGGTCACTCCAACGGATAATATCTATACATTTATAGACTGGGCACCGGTCAACACCGCCGGGGCCAATGCGGCTTTCAATGCCTTTGCACACATGTTCTGGCAAGCCTGCGCGGAGTTGGCCGAGTTCGCCACTCAGTCACGATCTACAGATTCTGCCACCCCCATCATCCTGAGCTTGTCGAAGGATGGATCCACGCCACAAGACACAGAGGAGTGCACACTTCGACAAGCTCAGTGTGATGGTAGTGGCACACTTCGACAAGCTCAGTGTGATGATGTCGCTTTGGCGTGTCGGACCAAAGCTGACCGCCTCCGCGACAACTTCCGCAAGATGTTCTGGGACAAAGACAAACGGGTCTTCGTGAACGGTGTCAATGACGGCAAGCGTCTCGCCAGATACGGGGTCCACGAGAACGTGCTGTCCATTCTGGCCGGGATAGCGTCGGATAATCAGAAGCGGGATATCCTGGCTAGCTTTGATGATGAGGTATTGTCCTCCATCTTCACAGTCAACCCCGACGTCTGCGATGTGCATTGGTGCGTGGACATTGCTCTCAACAAGTACCCCTGGGACGACACCAAGCCCGTGCCGGTCGGGACAGCCTACTTCTCCTACTGGCTCCTACAATCTCTGTGCGAGATGGGGAAAGTGGACCTGGCGCTGGAGTTCATTCGGAAACACTGGGGCGAGTGGTCCAGAAAAGGCGCAACGACAGTCTGGGAGGAGTGGACGGGAGAAGGCTCTCTTTCCCACGCCTGGTCGTCGTCTCCAATAGTAGTTTTCGGTAAGTACGTGCTAGGCGCATCGCCAACCAACGATCCTGCGCACTGGCAGGTCTTCCCCGACCGAGGCGGCCTGGACTGGGCCTACGGCCGAGTGCCGACCCCGTCGGGGACGTTGGCGGTTTCCTGGAAATGGGACGGCGGATGGCAAGCCGAGTTGAGCATTCCCACCGGCCTGACTGTAGCATTCGGCTTGCCGGAGTCGGAGATTGCTGGCTTGGAGGTTGACGGCCAGCCCGCGCAGTCACAGTTCAGGAGCGGCAACCGCCTCTGCGTGAAGCTCGGGGAAGGGCGGCACGAGATCAGGACTTCATTGCCCTCCAGGTAAGATACCTGGAGGGATAATCCGCTAGCGCTGAGTAGCCGCGAGGAACGAGCGGCGTATCGAAGCGCGGGATGCCAGACTTGCCCTTCGATACGCTCGCAGGCTCGCACTCAGGGCAAGCGGGATAGCCTCCAACTCGGAACTAGGAACCAGGAACTCGGAACTGCGGCGCGCCGCTTGCTTTGTTTGTAGACATGCCGTAAACTATTGTGGCAGCGTCTAAGACTGGCAGCACACTCATGCGACCTAAAACAATTACTACTAACAGCGTTGGAACCAGGCTAAGGAGTTTCCGGGAAGAGCGGAGCCTCTCGATGCGGGAACTGGCCCTAA
>CAZTAO010000023.1:8939-69654 GCA_964611645.1 uncultured bacterium
GCCCTAATATCGGGAGTCTCGGTAAGCCTGATCTCCAAGATCGAGGGCGGGAAAGTCTCTCCGACCGTTATGTCCCTCCAGAAGCTCCTCGACGCCATGGACATAGACCTCTACGAGCTTTTTCTGGATAAGTCCGCCGGTAACCTCTCCGAACAGATTGTCTTCAAGCAGTCTGAGATGGCTGTCTCCAAAGACGCCGAACGGGTCTGGCGCTATGCCTTCCCCAAGCACCCGGACATCAAAGCCGAGCTTACTTACGAAGAGTATCAACCCCACACCAAGGCGGCCGAAAGAGAAACCCACCGCGGCGACATCCTGGGATATGTGATCTCCGGGGTCTTGAGCCTGGAAGTCAACGGCAAAGGCGTATTCAAAGCCGAAGCCGGTGACGCCTTCTACGTAAAAGCCCGCCAACCCCACATAGCCCGCAACGATGGCGACGAAGTTCTCAAGCTGGTAGCGGTGGTCCTGCTTGCCTAGGCTAAGTTTCGGGATTTCCGCTCCGCAAGCTCCACTCAAATCCCGAAACACCGAAACTGCCCCCTTCACATCACAGTCACAATTCCTGGTTGACCTTACGCTTGGAGAACCGCCCCCTAGCCCCCTCCTAGCGAGGAGGGGGAATGCGCCCGCCTCTACACGTCCTCAGCATATACCCCCATCCCCCCAAACTGTGTAATATATGCCTCACTTGAACGATATTTCGCTTGCTTTTGCTGCCTGATGTGTTGTAATATGTTGCTAAAGTGGGTAGTATGAGGCACACACACTGGGCCTCAGGCGGGCGGGAAACTGTGGACGTTGGACACCAACTGAAAACCCTGCGGGAGAACCGCAAACTATCTATGCGCGAACTCGCCGCGATGTCGGGGATTTCGATGAGTCTGGTATCGAAGATCGAGTCGAGCAAGGTATCTCCTACCGTTATGACGCTGCACAAGCTCGTTGAAGCCATGAACGTGGACCTGTTTGAGTTCTTCTTCGACCGCTCGGCAGGCAGCCCGTCTGAGCAGATAGTCTTTCAGCAGTCGGATATGGTAGTCTCACAGGACCCCGAGCACATCTGGCGCTACGCCTTTCCCAGGTATCCCGATATCCGGGCGCAGCTTGTGGAAGCGGAGTACATGCCGCATTCCCGCGTGATCGAGAAGGAAAAGCACAAGGGCGATGTGTTCGGCTTCGTGGTTTCCGGAGAATTGACCATTGAGACCAAGGAGACCGGGGCCGTAAAGGTCAAGGCCGGGGACGCCTACTATATAAAGGCCAACCTGCCGCACGTTTCTAAGAATGACGGAGACGAGCCGCTGAAACTGGTGGCAGTCAACCTACTGGTTTGAACCAACTAATCGGAGCAAAAAGCTCCATCGATTCCTTGCAATTACAGGGGGGGTAATTAGCGTGATAGCAATAGAAGAACAACTGGCCATCAATGGCGGCCCGAAAGCCAAGACCACACCTGGTACACCGATGTACCCGGGAGGACTGGAGATTGGCGATGAGGAAAGGGAGCAAGTGCTCGAAGTCCTCGACCGAAAGTACCTGTTCAGGTATTACGGACCGGCGGAATTCCCGTCCAAGGTAAATGAGTTCGAGAAGAAGTTCGCCGCGAAGATGGGATCCAAGCACTGCCTAGCGATGAATAGCTGCACGTCCTCCCTCATCAGCGCTCTGATTGCGGTTGGCGTCGGCCCCGGCGCCGAGGTCCTGGTGACCGGCTATACATTCTTTGCTTCCTGCGCGGCTATAGTCGCGGCGAAGGCTGTCCCGGTGATATGCGAAATCGACGACACCCTCACCATCGACCCGAATGACATCGAGAAGAAGATCACCAAGTTCACCAAGGCCATCGTGGTTGTCCACATGCGCGGCGTTCCGTGCGACATGGACGCGATCATGGCCATCGCCAGGAAGCACAACCTCAAGGTAGTGGAAGACGCGGCCCAGGCGTGCGGCGGAACCTACAAGGGCAAGGCTCTTGGGACTTTCGGCGATGTTGGCTGCTTCAGTTTCCAGTATCACAAGATCATCACCGCCGGCGAGGGTGGGGCGTGCCTTACCGACGACGACAATATCTATGACAGGCTAATGGGCTACCACGATACCGCCGCTTGCTGGAGACCAGAGAGGTTCGGCGAAGAGCGATACCGCGGAGAGCTGTTCTGCGGAGTCAACTACCGGATGGGAGAGCTTGCGGGCGCGGTTATGATTGCGCAGCTTGGAAAGCTCGACACCCTGGTTGCGCAGATGCGAGACCACAAGGCGCGCATCAAGAGCCAGATCAAGGGGCTTCCGGGAATCACATTCAGAAGACTCAACGACGAGGCGGGCGACACTGCCATCTGCCTTATGTTCATGCTGGATGACAAGTCCAGGGTTGGGCCGTTTGTCGACGCTCTGCAGGCCGAGGGAGTGGATGTCGCGGGCGTGTTCAACAAAGGCATTCCGGACTGGCACATCTACTCTCACTGGAAGCATGTCATAGATCAGTCGACCCCGACCTCCGAGGGGTGTCCCTACAAGTGTCCCCTCTACAAGGGAGACGCTCCGGCCCACTACAGCGATAATATGTGCCCGAACACCACCGAGATACTTTCCAGGACAATCCACCTGGACATACCGTCGCAACTGACGGACGAAGATTGTGACATGATAGCCAAGGGCATCCGCAAAGTCGCCCTTGCGCTTCTATAGAGGAGAGCGCGAATGCCGAAAGTAGACGTCTGCATTGAGATGGTGTTCACCGAACTGCCTTATGAGCAGCGCATAGCCGAGATAGCCAAGTGCGGCTTCAAAACGGTTGAGTTCTGGTTCCATGATGCTACGTTCGACGGGGCAGGCTGTGATACCGGCACCAAGGATGCCAGGGTCCTCAAGCAGGTATGCGGGGACAGCGGCGCGAGCATCAACAATATGGTGGTCAATGCGCCTGACGGTTCCTTCGGCGGCTCGCCGGTGGATTCCGGGGACTTCGCCAAGTACATCGACCGCCTGCACGAAGTGATCGCATTCTCGAAGGCCGCCGGCATCGGCATGGCAATAACGTGCTCCGGTAACCTGGTCCCCGGCCTGGCCAGACCGCAGATGCGGGCGAACCTCGAAAAGGCCTGGGCAGAAGCTGCGCGGATCGCGGAAAAAGAGTCGTATACTCTGGTAGTCGAGCCGCTGAACACTTACGTGAACCACCCCGGCTACTACCTGGATTCCTCCTCCGAGGCTGCCGAGGTAGTTCGATCCATCAACAGCCCCAACTTCAAGCTGCTTTACGACGTCTACCATATGCAGATAATGGAAGGCAACGTGATAGCCAATATCGAGAAGAACATCGATATCATCGGCCACTTCCACGCGGCATGTGTGCCTGGCAGAAACGAACTGATGAACGGCGAGCTGAACTATCGGGCCATCATCAAGAAGATAAACGATCTGGGCTACACGGGCGCATTTGGGTTGGAGTACAGCCCGACTATGCCCAGCGCCCAGTCACTCAAGTCCACCCGCGATTTCCTCGGCGACTTGATGGCTGCCTAACTGAATACTGACGTCCGTTGACGGGGTTCATGGGGATTCGGAATGAATCCCCTTTACTTTTATTACGAGCGATCCGAACTTTGATCGGGTGCGATTTGCAATCGCACCCGCACGAGAACGAGACGCGGTGTTCTGTTGCATGCGCGACTGCAAATCGCGCACGATCCTGGCTTTTATTATGAGCGATCCCTATGATATCGATTGGAGTGAGTTTTTGACATGACACCCAGAGAAGCGGTCATCGCGACGCTGAAACGTGAACCATCCGAGTTCGTACCAGGAAACGTGTTCTTCTCCACCGCTCAGGCTGAGAAGATTCTCCTCCCTGGTCCGTGCTCCAAAGCCGAGGAAGACCTGGACGGTTACAAGATGGAGTTCGCCCGGGCCACCGGAAGCTGCATTATCGATGTCTCCGGCAACCTGCGCGGCAGGCTTGTGGAGAAGACCGAAAACTCGATGATTATCGAACTGGACAACGGCACCCGCAGGCTTATCGTAATGGAGCCTGAATACTTCTACGACACCCTCTCCCGGCCAATGGACGGCCACTACGACCTCACCAAGATGAACCTCCCCGACCCTGACACATACCAGGATTACTGGGACGGGGTTGCGGAGTCGGTGAAGAAGTTCAAGGAAGCCGGGTTCTGGGTCAACGGCACGCTCGACGGATTCTACGCAGGTCTGTGGGAGCACGTTCGGCGAATCGAGGACGTGCTGGTGGATATCGCGGAAGACACGCCGTTCGCCAAAGAACTGGTCGATATGTGGGGCACTTTCAAGTGCAAATGCGCGAACAAGCTGTTGGAGTGCGATGTCGATGGCATCTGGTGGACCGACGACCTCGGCAGCAACACCGGCCCGATCATGTCGCCAAAAGCCTACAAGAAGTTCTTCTGGCCGTGGCACAAGCGCGCCGCCGAGATTGCCAACGAGTACGGCAAAGTCGCAATGATGCACAGCCACGGAAACATCAACATGCTCCTGCCGGATATGGTAGAGACAGGCATCGACGTCCTCAACCCGATCGGCCCCTCAGACGGCATGGACCTGAAGCACGTGAAGGAAACGTACGGAGACAGACTCTGCCTGTGCGGCGGGATCAGCAAGTTCCTTGCGGATATGTCCGTTAACCAGATCCGGGAGCACCTGGACGAAGTCTACCGGGTCGGCTCCAAGGACAGCGGCTTCATAGCCGCCTAAGGAGGCGGCGTCCACCGAGACATGACTCCCGAGAACTTCCAGGCATATCTGGATTTGCGGCGGGAGATGAGTTACAGGTACGCGCAGTGAAACTCCCTCGCCCACCGCAGTGGGAGAGGGCTGGGGTGAGGGACCTACCACCTATCAATCTCGTAGAAGTGTGGCATCACAGGTTCTTCCAAGTAACAGCAGATGGAGACTGATATGAAACAAGTAGACGCAACAGTCCTGATAGTAAACAACGTGCCGCAATACTTCTTCGATAATGCCCTCATCGAGCAGGTGCAGGATGTAACACGGACGGTCCACAGCCCCCAGAAGCAGTCCGAGCCGCTGATCAAGAAAGACAGGCCTTGGGAACGCACGCCCTATTGCACGGTGAACGGCTACACCATCGTCCGCGACAAGCAGACTGGGGAGTTCAAGTGCTGGTACGATGATTACCCCATCGATACCGAGGAAGCTGCTCGCCAGGGGACCCTCTACTGCGTCTCTGCTTGGACGTCTTATGCCAGGTCCAAAGACGGCCTGAAGTGGGAAAAGCCGGAACTGGACTACCTGGAAGTCGATGGCCGCAAGACCAACATCGTCATCGGCAACAAGCCGCCGTTCCACAAGCTCGATTCCACGACCGTGTTTGAGGACGTGCTGGAGACCGACCCGGCAAAGCGCTTCAAGATGCTTCTCACTCGATATATCTATGCAGCCGACCGCACGGAAGACGAGAAGCAAGCCACTCTCCAACTCAAACCGGGCTTTGATATGGGCGCGGATGAGGTGCGGGTGGAGATGCACTGCTCCCCGGACGGCATAGAGTGGACGCCCGCAAAGGAACTGCCGAAGTACGGCCAGCATGGTAACGGCCTCGGCGACGCCTACACATTCTTCATAGACCCCGATACCGGTATCTACCGGTTCCTCACCCGCGCAGCCGGTATGCTCAGCGTCTATCACGACCCCCGCCGACCCAAGACCAACAGCTTCTTCCCGCCCACATATCCCGGCGACGAAGCACGGATGAACAAGCGCCGGGTTTTCCTGGCAGAGAGCAAGGACCTGATTCATTGGTCGGTGCCGAAAAACATTATCACGCCCGATGCGCTCGAGGACAACCTGGATACCACGCTCTACGGCATGGTGCAGTTCAAGATGGGCGATATATATGTTGGCATGCTCAATATGCTCTACGAAGTCGACAACACAATGGACGTGAGGCTGCTCTACAGCCGGGACGGTTGGGACTGGCATTATATGAACCAGCGGCAGCCGTGGCTTACCACGAGCGCAGGCTGCTGGGATGAGTATATGGTAAATGTCTGCAACGCCCCGATTCCCGTCGGCGATGAGTTCTACGTATTCTACGGCGGAGCGAACCTCCACCACGACTGGTGGATGCTTGGTCTCTACGAAGACCTCAAAGTCCCGGAAGCGCGCGACATAAGCACAGCCAAGTATGGGATAGGGTTGAGCAAGATGAGGCTGGACGGCTTTGTATCGGTCGGAGCCAAAGCGGTCCGCGAGGGAATAATGGTCACCCGGATGCTCATAACCAGCGGCAAGACCCTCGAACTCAACGCGGCGTGCGGCGAGGGCGGATACCTGGCGGTGGAAGTCACCGATGCGGACGAGAACATACTTGAGGGATTCTCGCGGCAGGATTGCGATACCTTCACCGGTGACAACGTAAAGACCACGATTACCTGGAACGGCAAGTCCGATATCCCGCACAACGGCAACCTGCGCCTGCGATTCTTCATGAGAGACGCGCAGTTGTACTCGCTGCGGTTTGTGTGAATCTAAGAGCTTTGTCATTCCGAGGAGGAACGACGAGGAATCTGCTTTTCCAGCGCCGGAAAGAGGCACAAAAGCAGATTTCTCACTGCGTTCGAAATGACAATGCGCGTTGAGATGACAAGTATACTAGGACATTGTAGTTCATCTTGAAAGGAATATTCCCAATGGAGCGATTTGACACAACGATGCTGATGGTGGGGAAAGTGCCCCAGTATTTCTTTGACAACCTGCTCATAGAGCAGCTACAGGACGTCACCAAGACGTTCCACAGCCCGGAGAAGCAGCCGGGGCCGCTGGTGGTCAAGGACAAGCCTTATGAGAACCATCTGTACATAACCTTCGACGGTTGGAGTGTGTTCAAGGACGAGGTCACCAACGAGATCAAGTTCTTCTACGAGGACTGGAGCATCGACCCCGCGGAAGTTAAGCGGCAGAAGGTGTTCTATTGTGCGCCCGCGATCACCCGAATGGCCGTGTCCAAAGACGGTATCAAGTGGGAGAAGCCCGAGATCGGCCTGCCCGGTCCCGACGGCAAGCCGACCAACGCCGTGATTGGCAGCCCGGAGTTCGAGAAACTGGAATCCATCTGTGTTTTCACCGACTCGCTTGATCCCGATCCCCAGAAGCGTTACAAGATGATGCTCACGCACTACGTCCATGCCGACGAATTGCGGGAAGAGCGGAAAGTAATGAGCCTGCATGAGAAAATGGATGGCCAGGTCTCTGACGAAGTCCACGACGAGATCCGGCTGGAGATGCACTCTTCGCCGGATGGCGTGAACTGGACAAAGGTCGAGGGGCAGATGAAGTTTGGCCGCGACGGCAACAACCTCGGCGACTGCGCCTGCATCTTCGTGGACGAAGAGGTTGGAATCTACAGACTGATAACCCGCGCCGCCGGTATGTGCAGCGCCCAGATAGACGAGCGCCGCCCCATCACCGGCAGCTTCTTCGGCCCGACATTCCCGCACGACCCGGGCCGGATGAACAAGCGCCGGGTATATCTCTCGGAAAGCCGTGACCTCATCCACTGGACCAGGCCGCAGCTCATTCTCGCGCCGGATTCTGAGGAAGACAACATCGACGACAGCTACTACGGCATGATCCAGTACAAGCTCGGAGACTACTATGTTGGCTTCCTGAATGTGCTGCATCAGGTGGCAGACACGATGGACGTTCGGCTGGTCTACAGCCGCGATGGCGTCAATTGGCATCAGGCCAACAACCGCCAGCCGTGGCTGAGCCTCGGCCCCGGCGAGTGGGACCAGTATATGGTCAACATGTCCAGCGTGCCGGTCACGATGGGCGATGAGCTTTACGTCTACTACGGCGGCTCGAACTGCCGCCACGACTGGTGGATAGTAGGCCAGCTAGAGGGCTTGCCAACGCCGGAAGCCCAAGGTATCGAGAATGCGCCGTACGGCCTTGGTCTTGCCAAGATGCGCAAAGATGGCTATGTATCCATAGATGCCGGCGAGATGCGCGAGGGGATTATGATCACCAGAGTCCTCAGACCCGAGGGCCGCGAACTGGTTCTCAACGCCGCGTGCGGAGAGGGCGGATACATAAGGGTGGAAGTCACGGACGGCAACGAGCACATTCTGGGCAATTGCTCCAAGGACAACTGCGACACCTTCACCGGCGACTCCACCAGCGCAAAGATCACGTGGGGCGGAAAGTCTGAGATAGACCACCAGGGCCCGGTCAGACTCCGCATATTCATGAAGAACGCGTCGCTGTACTCGTTCAAGTTTGCCTAGAAATCCGGAGGAACAGGTATGAACAGGGTGAATTCTATTATTGCGGTAGCGTTGAGCGTTGCATCGGCGCTTATTCTCAGCGGCTGCGCGAGTGCCAAACCAGCCAAAGTAGCTGGCGCCATAACCATAGCCAGCAAAGGCGAGGCGAAGGCTGTGATTGTTGTCGCCGATGGCGCAAGCGCGCCTCAGAGGCACGCGGCGGGGGAATTGGCGTCATTCCTCGGCCAGGTGACGGGCGGTAAGTTCGAGATAGTGTCCAAGCCGGTCGCGGGCAAGAGCAGCATATTCGTCGGCCCGAAAGCCGCTGCCATGGGCGATCCCAAGTTCACCACCACCGGCCTTGGTCTCGACGGATTGGTCATCAAAACGGTTGGCAATAACCTGATACTGGCAGGCGGGGAACCACGCGGCACGCTCTACGCGGTCTACACATTCCTTGAAGACTACGTGGGCTGCAGATGGTACAGCCCGTCAGTCAGCAAGATACCAAGGAAGCCCGACCTCAGCTTCGCCAAACTTGATAGGCGATACGTGCCGCCTCTGGAGCATCGGGAGATCCTCATTGCCCCCACCACCATCGATGCCGACTGGTCGGTGCGCAACAAGCTCGTGGGCGAACTTCACGGCTACGGGCGCTTTCAGGACATGGCCGAGCGCGGCGGCACCAGGAAAGCGTGGCCCTGCGGCCACTCATACTTCACCGTCCTGCCTCCGGAAACATACTTCGCGCAGCACCCGGAGTGGTACAGCCAGATAGGCGGAAAGCGAATCGGCGCGCCGCGAGCTATCACCTCTCTCTGCCTGAGCAACAATGAGATGGTCGAGGCCTTCATTGCCAGGACCAAGGAAGAGGTCGCTCGTGTGCCGGACCTGTATCCCAGCGGAACAGAGTACGTTGCAGTGAGCGCGGAGGACGAGTCCGTTCCGTGCGAGTGCGATAAATGCCAAGCTATAGACAGAGAAGAGGGCAGCCCATCCGGGCTCGCGCTGAGGCTCGCAAACGCAGTTGCCGACGCATTCAAGCGCGATGGTATCAACAAACAGGTCAGGATGTTCGCCTATCACCATACTCTCAAGCCTCCGCTGCGCACAAAGCCTCATCCTGGCGTGATCATAGACTTCTGCCCCATTCATGCGGCTACCAACAGCCTCCCGATGTCCAATCCCAGGTTCAAGACCTGGCAGGATGACCTCAACGGCTGGCTCAAGATATCCCCGAAAGTCTACATCTACGACTACCCGGACAACGTCTCCTACGAGCAGGTCCCGCACCCGAACTTCCGCGCCCAGGCGCAGAACATCAAGGAGTGGGCAAAGGCGGGAGCCAGGGGCTACTTTGGGGACGGTATGACCAGCGGCAGCGGCGGCACCGAGATGGCGGAACTGCGGGCCTGGTACATATCCAAGCTCATCTGGGACCCTTCTCAAGACCCCAGCAAGCTGTTAGCCGACTTCACCGACGGTTACTACGGCCCTGCGGGCGTAGACATCCGAGGATATCTCAAAGTAATGCAGGATGCCGCGCAGGTAAGCGCCGACCTGATGAACCTCAGCAACCCCCCGGACGCGCATTTCCTGTCAATCGACACACTCACCGCAGGATGGAACCATCTCAAAGCCGCCGAGGCTGCGGTGAGCGCCGACCCCGCGCTGCTCCAGAGAGTGAAAGTCGCGCAGCTGCCAACTCTGTTCGTCTTCCTGGCGCGCTGGGACCTGCTCAAGTATAACGCCCACTGCCGGGGCATTCAGTGGCCGCTTGGCGACTCCCGAGAAGCAGTCTATCAGCAGTTCCAGGAGACGCTGAAAGCCGGTGGAATCTCCCTCAGCGCCACATCACAGAACGTGCTCGCCAAGGGTGGAAAGTAACTGGAATGTCACCACGAGTCGACTGGGAAGCCTGCTGGATGTGGCACGAGGACGACCCGCAGCGGAAGAACACGTATGTCTACTTCCGCAGAGTGTTCGATCTCGATGCTGTCGATGCTTCGGCAGGCTTTTTGCGCCGAAGCTATGCGGGGGAACGCGTCGGGGAAAAAAGCAGCCCGACGCATAGTGGGAGTGTCATCCACATCACGGCCGACACCGAGTATATGCTGTGGGTGAACGCGGCTGAGGTTGGTCGGGGGCCTGTCCTCTCAGACCCACGCTGGCAGCCCTACGACACGTACGATTTGGCTCCGTTCCTCCAGGCCGGCGAGAACGTGATCGCGGTCCTATGCTACTGGTATGGAGAAGGGCTGGAGGATGATTCCTGGCGCAGGTATCCTACCAGACCTCCTCTCAACATGAAGCGCGCCGCCCACGACAGCCGCCCCGGCCTTCTTTGCCAAGCCGAGTTGAACGTGGGGGGCGAGACGGCGAGAATCGTGTCCGACGGCAGTTGGCGGAGCAAGGTTGCCGACGCATGGATGTGCGATGTCGCCAAAATCGATGATATGACCTACTCGGAGGTCTACTCCGCCCAGTCCGAGCCGCTTGGATGGCAGCAAACGGGCTTCGACGACAGCGCGTGGGACGGCGTCAAAGTTCTCGGCAGTACATTCATCTACCCCTGGATCATACTCGAACCCAGAGACCTGCCATACATGGCGCACAAGGAGCTTCTTCCCGCCGAAGTAGTCTCGACAGGTGAGATAATAGAGCGAGACTACCTCCCCGGCGCGCCGGCTCTGCAAATGGCTCTGGAACAAATCCTCCCATCCGAGTTTACTGCCATTACAGATCCGCAGTCGTTGGTCAGCGGTGGATGTGCGGAGATAGAACCATTCGACCAGAATGTGTCCTATGAAGAGTTCCAGGGTGTGCGTTCGGCCACTATTATCCTCGACATGGGAGAACTGCTCAATGGGCGGGTTTACATCGACGTCGAAGGGTCGAAGCATGGCAGGATAGACATAGCCTACGGCCAGCGGCTCCTGGAAGACGGCAAGCCGGAGATATATTCGTCGCGCATCTGCGCCGCCGATACCTACACCATGAGAGAGGGCCGGCAGCAGTGGACCAGCTTCGGCTGGCGTCATTTCCGATACGTTCAACTGACATTCCGAAGCCTCGATGCGCCTCTCACAATCCACGGCATCAAGGCAGTTGCGGATGAGTACGCTGCCGAAGAAATCGGGGCGTTCGAGTGCAGCGATGAAACCCTGAATTGGCTGTGGAAGGCGGGGGTAAAAACTTCCCGACTCTGCACCTACGACCGGTTAATGGACTGCGCCAACCGCGAGCGCCGCCAGCACAGCATGGGCGGGATGGCTATGGGCATTCTCACCGCCTTTGGCGACACGCCCATAGTCCGCCGGTTCTTCCGGACATTTATGCGCGGACAGACACCCTATGGCTGCATCCCCAACGCCTCGCCGTCGGAGTACGAGCACTCGCCCATAATCGGCGGTTCCTCCAGCCTCACCAGCGCCATCTGGAAGCACTACCTGCTGTATGGCGACAAAGAGCTTCTGGCCGACGGTTACGAGATGTTGGATCGATACATGAGGCTGCTGGAAAACTACCGCAGCGACGACGGCCTCATCTGCGATCATCCGTTTGTGGTCTTCCAGGACGACCCCGAAGTAGACGGCGCGGGCAAGGGCAAGGTTCTGGTGGTGAACGCCTTCTACGCCTGCGACCTGGAAGTAGCGAACTGGATGGCGACAGAACTCGGCCATACCGAAGCCGCTTCCCGATATGCGAGGCAGTTCAAAGATACGCGGGACGCCATCAACACGAAGTTCTGGGACGACAAACGCGGCGTGCTGGTCGACTACATTACCCCGGATGACTTCCAAGGCGAGCACGTGAGCGAGCACGGCAACTACATAATGCTGTGCTACGGATATATGAGTCAGGACCGGGCAGCCAGGATGATCGGTTTCCTCAAGGACGCTGGCTCAACCGTGGGTATGATGTCCCCCGCATACTTCCCTTGGGCGCTGGAAGGTTTCTTCCGATATGGCTTCGCCTCAGAGATCCTGGAGATAGCGAGAGAGCGTTACGGATGGTTCATCCGCGACGGCCAAAGCACGCTCGGGGAGCTTTGGAACATCCACGGCATGAGGAGCTACGGCAATGCCTGGCAGGCCTTCGGATCAAGGGCGTTAGCTCATGGCGAACCCAGTGCCGCCATCTACTGCCTAGCTTCGGATGTTCTCGGAGTCCGACCCCTCACCCCCGGCAGCGCCGAGATTGAGATTGCGCCCAAGCCGGGCGACTTGGCCTGGGCCAAGGGCGCAGTTCCAACGGGCAAGGGCTTGGTCAATGTAGAATGGCGAATCGCCGATGGCAAGTTCAAGCTGGACTGCGACCTGCCGGACGGCGTGCGGGCGAAGGTGACCCTGCCGACCGGGAAAGCCGACGCCGAATGGGTTACCGAAAAAGCCCGAGTTGAGGGAGAGTATTAACATGAAACGAATCATTTCGATGATGGTATTTGTGGCGGTGATGGTTCTGGTGACAGGCTGTGCCGTGCTTGCCGAGCCGACTATCAGTATAAGGCCCAACAACTCGTCGCTGGTCTACCAGCCGGGTGAGGCAGTCAGCTTTACGGTTGGAGTTAATCGCGTTGACGTCGGCGCTGACGCCGACTCCCAGTTCTCCTGGAAAGTAACCGATGTCAACGGCAAAGGCTTGCTTTCTGGTAAGTCAGCCGTGACAGGGCCTGCAGAAGTCAGAGTCCCGATGAAGAAGCTGGGGTGGTTCAAGTTCAGCGTCGTCGCTGTGCGAGACGGCGCCGAGATCGCCGCCGGAAATACGACTTTTGCCATTATTCCTAGACCGCCGGCAGTGTCTAACAATGTTAATCATTTTGGCGTAAACTTTCACTTGATGCGGGTTCCGCTTGATGTTGCTGAGAAAGAATGCGTTGCGGCAAGGCGCATCGGCATCGGCTGGGGAAGGGGAATGCTGCCGGGCTGGTCGGACGTGCGAAGAGTCGGCGCGCCGGCTAACTGGAAGGAATGGGACCCCGCCAAGACCGCAGACAAAGGCTATGAGTGGGAGACCTGGGACCCGCTTGCCGACCTGGTGAGGAAGTCCGGAATCGAGCCTCTCGGCGCAACCTACTATATGCCCAGATGGGGTTCCGGCGCTCCGCAGGATGCCCCCGTGGACATCTGGCACCTGACCATGCCCGACGATACCACCGAGTTCACCAAGTTCTGCGAGCAAATGGCAGCCCGCTACAAGGACTTCGTGCAGTACTGGGAGGTCGGCAACGAGGTCGATGCAGGTAATTTCTGGAAGGGCAGATACGCCAATCTCATCAAGGGCAACGATGAGGGAGTAATCCGAGACTATGTAGATTATCTCGCGGCGGCCCGCAGGGGGTTCCTGAAGGGCAATCCGGAGTCGCAGATTGTGTTTGCGGGCACGACCGGAGCCTTGCCGGTGGGAGACACCTGGCAGCCTTTCCTGGAGACAGCGATGGCGGCCGGCGCGGGCTGGGAGTTCGAGATAATGAACACCCATTACATGGCCGATCTGGCCGGCATAAAGAAGATTATCCGGGATTCCGGAGTCCGCGACAGGCCGATCTGGATGACGGAGATCGGGCGCTGGTCCACTCCCAGGAGCGAGCTTTCCGGGCACCGCTGGCAGGTTGTCCAGGACATCACGACCATAGTGATGCAGCAGGCGGCCGGGGCGGTGAAGTTCTTCAAATACAACATCCGGGATAACGAGGTAAGCCAGTACTCCGAAGACTCGAACTTCGGCCTGCTCTATACCGACTTCTCTCCCAAACCCAACTATGCCGCCTATGCGACCCTCATCCGCTACTTCGCGAAAGCCTACTTTGAGAAGGAACTCAACGTCGTAACCCATAGCGACCACGGCTGGCTCCGAGGCTATGCCTACAACGCGCCGCAGTCCGACCCGCGCGCCAGAAACATCTTCTGGCTCAACGACGCCAAGTCCGCCAGGGTGTCGCTGCTGTCCCCGGACAAGAGTGTCACCATGGTGGACATAATGGGCAACGCGACCAAGGTCCCGGTGGTCAAGGGAAAGGCGATTTTCCAGGTCAGCGAACTGCCGTTCATAGTCCTGGGCAAGGTCACAGATAAGCCCGGTAAGCCGGAATACCCCGCGCCGAAGGTGATCCGAACCATCGAGATCAAGCTCAACAACCCAGGGTTCGAGGAGACCGCGGACGAGGCGGGGACTGTCCCAGGCTGGCGGGTTGCGCTTGATTCCGGCAAGGTGGGCGAGCACGCGTTTGTCGACAAGGGCGTTAGCCATTCCGGCAAGCAGTCTGTGTGTATCCGCAGCGATGAGCAGCTCGAAACGTGGCGTATGGTGGGGCAGGCAGTAGTTGTCGAGGAGATCGCACCAAAGGTGGGGCCAAATGAGTACGTGACTTTCTCCTGCGAAGGCTGGCTGAAGTATGAGGGTGTGGTCGGACGAGGCGCGGGCTTCAACTGTGCGTTCCACGATGAAAAGGGCGAGAGAACAACTTGGATGGACACCCCCTACAAACCCGGCACATCAGACTGGAAGCTTAAAGGCTTCAAGGATGTTAAGATACCCGCAGGCACAAAGACCATCCAAATCCAGCCGGTCCTGGGCCCCGGTAGCGGCAAGGTATGGTTCGACGACGCGAAGTTCACCGTGAAAGTGTGGAGACTGCCGAATGTGCGGTAGGGGATGAGATGTCATTCCGAACGCAGTGAGGAATCTGTTTTTGAATACCTGGGCTACGGAAAAGCAGATTCCTCGCAAGCTCGGAATGACAAACCGTTGTGGAATGCAGACTGTCGACTGTCGACTGATGACTGTCGACTCAAAATGAAAGGAACACAATGAAAAACGAGAAGAACTCGGCTCGGATGCCGCTGCTTATGCCGGATGATTTCAGCAACCTGCACCTTTGCGGGTGGCGGGTTGAGGAGGGGAAGAACGACCCCAACAACCCGCTTATCGAAGGTGAAATGCCGTGGGAAGAGGGCGGAGTTGGAATCCACGGAACTGTCCTTAAAGACCCCATCGATGGGATATGGAAGGCCTGGATCGTGACCACGCCGCCGGAGGAGACTTCCGAAGGCTGGCCAAAGCCTTGGGCGTCCGTCGCCAACGACCGCGACCGCAGCATCTGCTACTACGAGAGCGTGGACGGCATTAACTGGACCCGCCCGGTGGTGCCGGATTCAGCCTATGGGGACTACAAAGAGACAAACATCATCTTCGACTCCAACAAGTTCGGCCTGCAGGCCTATGCGTCGGTGATAGTCGATCCCGATAACAAAGAGTGGCCGTATGAGATGTTCGTGCTGCAGACCGCGACCGAGATTGTGACCCCGCCAAACGGCTGCGGCTACAACCGCTACCGCTCCAAGGACGGCAAGGGCTGGGAGTGGTTTGGCGGCCCCATCACCGGCTGCATCCTCGGCGATGTGCTCTTTGCCTACAAGCGCGGAGAGCTTTCCGAAGACTACCCATACCTCGGCTACTACCGCACCGGCGAGCCACCCAAAGAGGGCGACCACCTGCCGGCGTGGGAAGACGGCTGCTCTCGGACAGCTTTTCGGTGCTACAGCGAAGACGGAGTAGAGTGGATCAAGGGCCCTGGGCTGGTCTTTGTCTGTGGTTACGGCGACCACCGCGACACCCAGTTCATGGAGGTTGTGCCCATTCGCGTGCCGGGCGGCTACATTGCGCTGGTCTCCATCTATCACCCAATCACCCAGACCCTCGACCTTCGCATGGCCGCGTCCCGCGATGGCCAGCGGTGGTGGTTCCCTGACCGCCGACCTTGCATGCCTAACAGGCCCCTCGGCGAGTATGGCGGAGGAATGATCTGGCAGAGCCGGATTCTGAGCGTGGAGGACGGCAACCTTTACCTCTACTATGCCGGTTCCGAAGGCCCGCACCGGCAGATTATCGAGACAGGCGCTCCGAGCATCGAGATAGGCTATCTGGAGAATGCCCTGGACCACGGCGGGCATTTCCTGCCGTTCACAACCGCCCTTTGCCGAGCAACGTGGGAGTATGATCGAATGTTCGCGCTGGCATCGAGCGCAGGTGGCCCGACCATCGGCGTCGCCACCACCAAACCTGCCGAAATTGCGGGCAAGAGCCTGTCGCTCAACCTCAAGACCCGACTACAGAAGAAAGCAAGCAAGCCCGGAGTTGACGAAGGCTACCTGCAGGTAGAGCTTCTGGACGCGGAAGGAAACCCAATCCCCGGCTTCACACGAGAAGACTGCCAGCCGGTGAAGGGAGACTACCGATCGGTCAAGGTCCAATGGAAAGGCGGAGAACAATCCCCAGCCAACGCCACCCAAGCCAGGTTCTACCTGAAGAGGACGTTCCTCTATGGGTTCGAGTTTGAGGCGTAGAAAGACACTGTCATTTCGAACGCAGTGAGGAACCTGCTTTTGCAGTAGGCGCGGGTAAAAGCAGATTCCTCGCAAGCTCGGAATGACCCAGTAGTACATCCCTCCAGGTATCCTACCTGGAGGGACACAGCTTTTACCTTGGAGGAACCAAAGTTGAAAAGTATCAAGAAGATGTTGGCGGAGCAGGAAGTGGTGTTGGGGCTGATGGTGCGGCATGTGTGCCAACCTTGGCTGGCTAAGATCTACGCGGATGCCGGTTCGGACTTCCTTTTTGTCGAGAACGAGCACATGTTTTGGAACCAGGCGGACCTGGCGAATCTGATTCTGTCGTCGCGGTCCCTTGGGATGCCAGTGGTGGCGAAGTGCGAGTACCTTAACCGAGGGAACGTCTGCAAGCTGCTTGACGCCGGAGTAACCGGGATTCAGCTTCCGATGGCGGAGACAGCGGAGCAGATGGAAGAACTGGTCAGCTACTGCAAGTTCCCGCCAGTCGGGGTTCGCGCGGCGGCTCCTGGGACCGGAAACACAGACTACCAGCCGGTAGACATGAAGAACTGGCTGCGGGAGCAGAACGAGGAGACTACTGTCCTTGCGCACATCGAGAGCAAGCGCGGACTGGACAATGTGGACGAGATCCTGTCGGTGCCGGGTGTGGACATTATGTTCATCGGAATGTTCGACCTGAGCGTGAGTTTGGGTTATCCGGGTGACTATGACCATCCGGTAGTCGCGGGCGCTATGGACAAGCTGGTCGCATCCGCCAAAGCCCACGGGAAGCACGCGGGAATGTGGGCGCCGAGTTGGGAAATAGCCAATAGATGGATTCCCAAGGGGATCAAGTTCTTTGAGTCGATTGGGGAAGCGTCGATGATTGGAAACGCGGCCATCCAACTGGTAGCCCAGTTCCCCGGCCACAGTTCCCGAATACCATCAGGCCAGTCGCATACGTAGACAGAAGACACCTAAGGAAGAGAGGATCAGAAATGGTAGTAGACATCAGTATTGTATGGGACAATGCGCCCAAGTCTGGGCGAGTGGAGACCAGTGACGGCGTGGCTAAAGGAGTCAACGCAATGATAGGGACGGGTTCCATCGAGGGCAACCAGTTCAACTTCACTAACGAAGGAAAGGTCCACATGTTCTTCGAGTTGACCTCGGATGCCGTCGGATCGGCTGCCGCGCCAACAACCATCAGCATAGTCGATACCGAGAAGCCGTTTTCGTTCGCGGTCAAGGACGCTCTCAAGAACGGCACGCTATCTCTGCCGGCGGTAGGCGTGAGAGTGATGGCTCAGGAGAATGTCTGGGCGAGTCTGTAACTATCAAATAAAGTATAGGGTATGGCGATAGCAGCTATTGGCCATTGGCCATGCGCTATCAGTCAGAATGAAGGAGTAATCAGCAATGAGCGTCGGAGCACCAGTTTATACACAAGAACAGATAGACGCCTACGGGCCTCCGCTGGACAGGCCGGAGGTTTATGAGACCGAGACCCACGTCTACATCTGTCCGTTCCAGTACAAGAATGTCGACATCGGCGACGTGATGGAGATCGACCCCACCAAGGGAATTGAGTTCAAGGCTGACACCGGATGGGTCACCATCACCGAGGAAAAGCCTATCGTGTCGGTCGCGGTCATCGGAAGTGGCTGCGCGCCCGGCGGCTACAACATCGTCGAGTGGTGGGGCGAGGGCGAGACCATCGACAACATGACCAACCAACTGGTCAAGCGCCAGCGGATCGACAATCTCAATGGCGTGCACCCCATGATTATGATCCAGATACTGATGAAGACCTTCCCCGGACTGACTATGAGCAACATCCTTCCAGAGGGGGAGCCGACTGTGGACAACGCCGAGACGGTCAAGCGTCTCACCGAAGACTTCTGCGGCACCCTGCACACGAGTCTCTATGAGAACACCGCAGTCTTCCACGTAGGCCCGCCGTATCCGAACAAGATCACCGTTCGGTCCGGCTGCAAGGCCAACGAGGTGTGCGGGTTCGAGATACTCGATGAATACCCCGCCCACTACGCGGTCCGCGTGGTCAAGGTCGAAGTAATAAAATAGCCACAACCCCTTCCCCCTGACAAGGGGGCCAGGGGGTTTGCGTTTGAAGGAGTTTTCAACATGAACCAAGTAATCCACAGCCATTTCACTCAGGAACAGATAGATGAGTTCGGGCCGGTCAAGCAGTATGACACTCTGCAGACCGAGCGACACGTATATACGACGCCTCTGATGTACTCTAACCTCGAGGTTGGCAACTTCGTCGATATCGATCCGCAGCGAGGCGTGCGGCTCCAGGCCGACCAGGGCTTCGTTACCATAAAAGAAGACAAGCCAATCGTGGCGGTAACCATAGTCGGCAGCGGAAGCGCGGCCAAGGGCTACAACGTCATAGAATGGTTGAACGACGACGAAAGCCTCGTGGCCATGAAGACCCAGTTGGTCAAGCGGCAGCGGGTCGACAACCTCGAAGGCATGCACCCCAGCGAGGCTGTCCAGCTTCTGATGGGCGCTTTCCCGGGCAAGAAGTTCAAGGACATAGAGACTCCTGAAGAGGTCAATTCATCTGTCGATTGGCTCAAGAAAATGAGCGACGGCTACTACGAGCCGCTGCCGATGATGTTCTTCGAGAACACAGTGTACTTCCGCGTAGGTCCGGAGTATCCCAACAAAGTAACCCTCCGTTGCGGATGCAGGGGTACCCAGCCCATGGGTCTGGGCGAAGACCGCCGCCGCGCGCCGTATGCCATAAGAGTGATCGAAACTATTGTGGTCAAGTAGGTGGGTTTGTGCAGGAAAGCAGGGATGTTGCGAATATGAGCAGCGCGCGCGTAAGGCTCAATCAGGTTCCTATCGGGGCGGTGACGTTGCGTGACGGCTTCTGGAAATCCCGCGTCGATGCCAACCGAACCGCCGGCATCCCTGCGTTTCTGGCGTGGCTGGACCGAGACGACCAGACAGCCCCGTTCCGCGCTTTCGCGTCCGGCGACTCTTCTGCGATAAGTGCGGGAATCGAAACGCTTCGCGCCAACTATGAGGGCCGCAACTACCACCGGTTGCCGCACCATTGGCGGGCGAATGTGCTTGCGTGGGTTGAGGCGTGTGCCTGGGCGTTGCAGTCGGCAGATGATCCTGACCTGAGAGCGACCCTCGATACGTTGGTACACGGTATTGTTGCCGCCCACGAGAATCCCGACTTCCTCGCAGTATACTACGGCGATGACTACGAGCACTCATACCAACTTGCCACACCCGGCCATCTTATACAGGCTGCCATCGCGCATCACATCCTGACAGGCGAAACCTCATTTCTGAACTGCGCGAAGAAGGTCGCCGACGACATACTTGCCAAGTTCACGGGGCAGAGGTTCGCGGAGCATCCGTGCATAGAGATGGCGCTGGTGGAACTCTACCGTACTACCGGCGAGCAGCGGTATCTGGACGGAGCAAGGCACTTCCTGGAGCCACTGCTGCGGCAATCGGCAGCCATCGGGCCTGATGAGGGCGAGGGGGATTGGCGGCATTTCAACCGGCACGTTGTCCGGCAGACTTACTTGTGTGCCGGTGGAGCGGACTATCTCGTCGAAACCGGCGACCAGAGCTTCCGGAGCAAGCTGGAAGCTATATGGGAAGATATGACCTCGGGTAAGATGCACGTAACAGGTCAGCTCGCCGTTGACCCGATATGCCCGGAGAGAGTCACGGCGAAGCCGTTCGAGCTCTCAACCGGCGTCTTCGGCGTGCTTCAAGGAACTACCCAATGCGGATGCGAGTTGTGTGAGGCAGTCGGCAATGCCTTCTGGAACTGGCGAATGCTCCAGGCCACCGGCGACGCGAAGTATATGGACCAGTTCGAGCGCCTGCTATACAACGGCTTCCTGGCCCACGTGTCACTGGAAGGGGACAAGTTCCACTACCTCTGCGCGCTGGCCTCGGACGGCGATCACACACCGCGCACTATCTGGGGCCACCCCGAAACAAGCTGCTGCCCACCCAACGCCCTGCGCTTAATAGCATCACTGCCCGGATACTTCTGCAGCACATCGGCTGAGGGGGTCTGGGTGCATCTCTATGACAACTGCGCCCTCGACTGCCGCTTGGACAAAGGCCTGTCTCTGAAGCTTGATCAGCAGACCAACTGTCCCTGGGATGGCAAAGTCTTGATAGGCATATCGGTTTCTGAAAGGGCGAAGCTCACCCTGCACCTGCGAATCCCTGGCTGGTGTGCAGATGCACAGGTGGCAGTGAATGGTCAACCGGTTGCGCAGCCGGTTGTCCCCGGATCATACTGCGCAGTGCATCGTACGTGGAATGACGGAGATATGATCACACTGAACCTGCCGATGCCGGTTGTTGGAATCACCGCCGACCCAAGGGCAGCCGACTTCCAGGACAAATTGGCGCTGATGCGGGGACCGTTGGTATACTGCTTCGAGGGCGCGGACAACCCCGACACAGATGTCTGGGACATACGAATTCCAGGTCAGGATTCTGGAGTCGGGGAATGGCTGTACCGCTCAACTGGATTCCTCGACAGCTTTGAGCCGGTGTATGATGCAAACCTGCTGGGCGGTGTGACTTCGCTGCGTGGCGAACGCTGCGTAGCCATCCCATACTACGCCTGGAACAACAGAGGGCAGCACAAGATGCGCGTCTGGGTCGGGCGATGATGATGAATAGAGACAGCCTGGAGGCAGCTATGACTAGACTATCGAGAATGATGAACGTATTGCTGGCCATGGTGATTCTATCGGTCTTGGGCACGGGAGCCTTTGCCGCATCGGCGAAACCTGACACCATTGACCGTACCCATCCGCTGGGTCTGGACTACCGTCAGACTTACGGCGTTCTGACCACGAAGTATCAGACGCCGCATGTGGAGTGGGGCAAGCCTCTTGTAGGCGGGCCGATACGGGTCTTGGTAATGGCTCCTACGTGGACTCACCGGGAGACCATTGAACTGGCGCAGAGGCTGGACATCGACTTCACCGCTTGGATGTGCTACGGCGCCACCAGGCTGATGCCCGAAGACGACACCGGCAAAGAGTATCCCGTCAACTGGGAAGAGGCGCTGGGTTTGGTCGCCGAGCAGCCTTTTGCGACCCGGAAGATGGTTCTCGGACTATTGAAAGGCTACCTGGAAGACAAGTATGACGTGATAGTCATCGGCAAGCTGGAGTGGTCTATTATCCCGCCGGAGTACCGCGCCAGGATACTGGAGCACGTGAGGCAGGGAACCGGGCTGGTCTATGTTAATCCTCCGAAGATTGGGGACGAGTTGTCCCAAGTGTTCAGCGAAAAGCCTGTTGCCGGAAGTGATTACATACTGCGCGGGGTGCCCTGGAGGAGCTTGCCCAGGCTGCGCGCTGTCGACGGCAAGAACCTGGTCCGCAGCAGCGCCTACGGCAAGGGCCGGGTTGTCGTGCTCGACTACCAGCAGCCGTTCCGCGAGCCGACCAGGAACATGGGCAAAGGCGAGCTCGACATCGACCTCCACAGCCTCACCCCAGCGTGGGTGCAGGTGTCAAGGATCGCCAACGACTGGCCCCACGAAGAACCGACCAACGAGATGGGGGGTTATGAATACTACCAGTCCCTGGTCGCGCGATCGGTCCGCTGGGCGGCGAGGGGCGCTACCAAGATCAAGCTCGGCGCGAAATTGCCCACGGGCGCTGTGGCCGGCAAGGCAACGGTTGTTCCCGTGACTCTCCAGGGCGCTGCTTCCGCCAAATCGATCTCATACGCTGTCCGAACCGCTGACGGCAGACAAGTAATCGCGAAGGCAATACAGTTGTCGGCGTCCAAGGCCAGACCCATATCGGTCACATTGCCGGGCCTTACTGCCGGTAGCTACATGCTCGATCTCTGGGCGCGGGACTCAAATAAGCGAGTCTTGGAGTGGTGGAGCGGAGCGTTTGAGGTCAAGTCGAGCATTGCGGTCGAGAGCGTTGAGCTTGCCTCTAGTATCCTTGAACCGGGCGATATGGTTAAGGCGAATGTGCGGCTCTCGAAGGCGCTCCAGTCCGGCCAGAAGCTCAGGGCCCAACTCTGGGACCTCAATGGCCGCTGCATCGACTCGCGCCCGTTCATCCCGTCGGGGCAGGAAGTCGAAGTAACTCTCGGCCCGCTTGCGCCGCTTCATATAATGCACGAACTGCGCCTCTTTGTATCGCAGAACGGCAAGGACCTGGTGGACTACCGGTACCAGTTTCCGGTTCGCGCGGGCCAGGCTCGCGAGGACTTCTCCAGCGTGATCTGGGCCAACGAATGCAGCCGCAACTCTATGCCGACAACTCTTATGATGAAGAAGCTGCACGATGTTGATGAGACCGACGCCGTAATGATGGTCACCGGCCTCCTGGGCAGGCGACCAATCGAAATAGAGAAGCGGGAGTCGGAGATGATGGCCAGAGTCCTGGGGACTGCCAACATAATGACCATCCCCAATGGCGGTTTTGGGTTTGGCTGGGGAGGTGGAGATGAGGCAGTCAAGGGATCGTATGCCACGGAAGCCTCTTTGTGCTCCAAGGTGAGGCTGGAGGCAGTGACTGCGCAGGCAAAGCGTGATGCGGAGTTTTTCGCCCCGTACGGCCCGTTCTTCTGGGTATACGCCAGCGAAACCCCCTATTCCCGCGACCTGGACATCGACTGGAACCCCGACGCCCTGGCGCGGTTCCGACGCCTGCTCAAAGAGAACCTCTACGACAGCCTCGACTCGCTCAACAAGGAATGGAGAACCGGCTACGCGTCCTGGGATCAGGTAATGCCGATCTCGTTTGCCGACGCCAGAAGAACCGGCAACTATGCCCCCTGGGTGACCCACAAGCTGGGTTCCGATATCATCTTCGCGGAGTATCTGAAGTACACCGAGGGTGTTGTCGGGAATGGCGACAAAGGCGCGCGGGCAGGACTGGATGCCGACATTGGCCTTTACGGAGCGAACTTCGGCTACGACTGGTGGCTGCAAAGCAAATACACCAGCATGGACGTAAGCTACACCAGCCACACTACCTACGATCTCCAGGCCGAAGTCAAGAGATCATTCGGCAAGACGGACGGCAGCACCATTCGGGGTATGTGGACCGGACTATACGGCCTGGGCAATGGCGGGCGCCCATCTACTATCGAGTATTGCAGGGCGCACTCGTGGCTCTCGCTGTTCCATTCGCAGAACTCCGACTGGTGGTACACAATGGGCGCGCCCGGCCAGGTCAGTGGTTACGCTGCGGACCTCACCAGCATAGCGCCATTTGCCGCCAGGACAGAGGAACTAAAGGAGATCAAGGCCGGAGAAGGCAAGCTTGTCTTGGATGCAGTTCGGGCCGACGACGGCATAGCTATCCACTGGTCAGAATCTTCCCGAATAGTGGACAACCTGTTCAGAGAAGAGACCGGTTACCAGAACTGTGAGTGGGAGAACTCGGCGGGCGGGTTCGCGCGAGCTCTGGAGGACGCCGGTTTCCAGTATCGGTTCGTGGCGTATGAAGAGATAGAGAAGAATGCGCTGCAGGCGGGTAAGTATCGAGCGCTCTTCATGCCGCGTTCTGTCGCAATCTCCGATGCCGAGGCTGCGAACATCACCGAGTTTGTGAAGAACGGCGGGGTCGTGATTGCGGACGCTGTCCCCGGAGCCTACACCAAGACTGGAGCAAAGCGCGCGACATCTGCGTTGACGCAGTTGTTCCCAACGGACGCCCCCGGCACGGCCACCAAGTTCGGCCAGGGATACGCGGTCCTTACCGGCGAAGAGATGCTCAAGGGCTACTATCAGGCGCACAACGGCTTCGACGGTTGGAAGACATTCGGCAAACGCTGGGAGAAGATTGCCGACCTGCTAAGCAAATATGCCAAGCTAACGCCCGCAGTGTCAGTCTCAGCGAAGGCCGGAGAGATGCCGCCGACCGAGGTAGCCAGATTCAACGCCGACGGCATCGAGCTTGTCGGCCTGCTGCGGTTGCCGTGGCTGGTGGACAACGCCGAGTATCAGGCGACTGTCAGGCTCCCCAAGGCTGCGCACCTGTATGATGTGCGCACCGGCGAGTATCTCGGTTACACCGACAGATGCGACAGAACAGTCGACTACCAGGCTCAACTTCTGGCAATGTCGCCTTACAAGGTGAAGTCGGTGGACGTCAAGCCGACAGGCAAAGCCATCGCAGGCAAACCTCTTCAGTTCACAGCCGCAGTCTTGCCGGAGTCAGGCGAAGCCAGCGGCAGACACGTTCTGCGCGTCACGGTCATAGGCCCGGATGGCAAAGAACTGAAGTGGTATGCGCAGAACGTGGTGGCCCCGGCTGGCAAAGGAAGCTTCACAATCCCCTTTGCCCTCAGCGATCCCGCCGGGCGGTACAGACTGACTGTCAGAGACTGTATGAGCGGGGTATCTCATCGCGCCCAGATAGTGCTGGGCAAACCATAGCAGTCACGAAACAGTGCATTGAATTACCCCTCCTCGCCAGGAGGGGGCTAGGGGGCGGTTCTCCTGGCGCATGGATCAAGAACAAGGAGCAAAACAAGTGCAAGTAGACATAGCCATACAATGGCAATCCGGCCCCGTCGAGGGGCAGATAGTAATGCTCAACGGAAGCCTCATCGGTGGCAGGGTTGCCGCAGGCCAAGGCAGCTTTGAGATATGCGGCTTCGGCATCGAATCTCAGGGACCGTGCAGGCTGGAACTGAGCATCGAGGCAGATAACCTCCAGCCAGGCGCGCATCCGACTATGGTCAAGATGGAAACGGCCACAAACCCGTTCACATTCTTCCTGCGCGATGTCGGTTCGGCATTCCCGATTTGGATACCGGCTTATGAAGTAACCGTCACGCCCGCGGAAGACCCTCGCGACTACCGTCAGATAGTGAAAGCTATCGACGCAATGGGCCTGCAGAGCAAGGCCCAGCAGATCAACTCGGAGCCTGAACAGACCTGGGACGATGCCGCGGCCAATTGCCGCGAGCTTATCCATCCCGCTTGGATGGGTATCTCTCGGGACATTCGAGTTTTCGAGACCGGCCTCCGGAAGCCGATGGTCTATACCGATTGGGTCTGCCCGCGCTGGCATGGCCGCGGATACTTCTGGCCGGAAGAGGACTATACCAGCGGTCGCTACGGGTTCCTTGCCGGGCGTGGTTGGAACTGCACCGAGGTGGTCGAGCGGCGGTTGGACGAAGGCGTTCTGCCAATACAGCACGTGGCCAGAACAGACGACGACATCCGCTACGACCATGTCTCGTTTGTCACCCTTGAGAAGAGCACTCTCACGCCGGAAGCTATCAGGGGGACTCACTACCTTGTAGCCGACGGGATGGCGGCCTGCTGCGCTCTCAATGAGGAGCAGATGAAGACGTTCCTCGAGCTCAAAGTCCCGGAGCTTGAGCGCGAAGAGGAGACAATCTTCTGCTGCAGGATTACGGCCACCAATATGGCTGCGACCCCCAGGCACGCGTTCTTCAAGACCATCTACCCCTGCGGCACTGGCTGGGGAGACTCGTTCCCTCACACGTTCGATCGCGAGAATGGCTGCAGCAGTCTGGAAGGTTCCGACCTTGTTTATGGCATCTCCAAGCTGGACGGCAAGCCGCTGGGTCAGGAGGAGATTTCCATACTTCTCCAGCCGGGGCAGAGCACGGTCTATGAGTTCATCCTCCCGCACCAGCCGATATCCCTGGATCGCGCCAAGAAGCTGGGCGAGCACGACATACTCAAGCTCCTGGACGAGGTCCGCAAGTTCTGGAATGATAAGCTGGATGCGGCGGCCGATATACGACTCCCCGAGAAGCGGATAGAGGAGATGCTCAAGGCAGGGCTTCTCCACATAGACCAGACCACCTACGGCCTGGAACCCGACGGGATCCTCGCCATATCAAACGGTATGTACAGTTCCCTGGCGCAGGAAACCTGGCTCAATGTGGCTTGGTTCGACTCCCTCGGCTTGCACAGTCTCGCCCGACGTGGTATTAACTTCTTCCTCTCCAAGCAGGACGAAACGGGGTTCATCCAGAACTTCGAGGGCTACATCGGCGACCCCGGCGCGGTGCTCTACTCCGTGGGCGAGCACTATCGCTACACGCGCGATGAAGCCTGGGCGGTGGAGGTCGGCCCGGCGGTGAGAAAGACCTGCGATTGGATTGTCGGCGCTCGCCAGAAGAGCAAGACCGACGAGTTCAGGAAACGTGGATATGGGATGATCCGGGGCAAGGTCGCCGACCCGCCGGACGACGAGTTCATCTACATGCTCAATGCCTTTGCCTGCACCGGCCTCTTCAGATCAGCCGAACTGCTCGCCAAGTCCGACCCCCAGTACTCAGCCTACATAGCCAAGGAAGCAGAGTCCTATAAAGCGGACATCCTCGAATCGTTCGCAGCGTCGTTTGCGAGTGGGCCTGTGGTCCCGCTGGGGAGTGGCGCCTGGTGTCCGACCACCGCTCCCTGGGCTGGCGCAATCGGGCCGAAGTGCCTGTTTGTCGATGGCAAGAACTGGTGGACACACGCCACAATCAGCGGCCGCGACGATATGATCGGCCCATTGCACATGGTCTCCGAAGAGATAGTTGGGCCTCACGAGACAACTGCCACGATGATGCTGGATTACCACACGGATATGCTCTTCTCCCGCAACATGGGCGGCAGCCAACCTTACCTGAGCAGGCACTATTATGTCCACCTGCTCCGCGACGAGGTGAAGCTGTTCCTGAAGGCCTATTACAATACGTTCGCCGCGCTTGCCGACCGCTCCACATACTTCTTCTGGGAGCACCTCTACCACGAGAGTCCCAACAAGACCCACGAGCAGGCCGAGTTCCTGCTCCAGACCAGGTTGATGCTGTACCTGGAAGACGGCGACGCTCTCTACATGCTGCGAGGCGCGCCGAGGGCATGGCTGGAGGATGGCAAGAGGATCGATCTCAAGAACGTGGTAAGCTACTTCGGCAAGCTCTCGGCCTCGATTGTCTCAAGGCTTAACGAGGGATTCATAGAGGCCGAGCTGACGTGCGAATCCGACCACAAGCCCGGCACAGTCGTGATCCGACTCCCTCATCCCAACAACCGCTTGGCTGTCAGGGTAGAGGGCGGCGAATATGACCCGAAGACGGAGTCGATTGTGGTCAAGAACTTCACAGGCAAAGCCAAAGTAAGGGCGTATTTCCAGGCATAAGGCTCCCGACTCAGGGATGCCAATGCAGGTCTCATGCTGTTCTTCCGGGGCTGGAGTGTCCCGGAAGAACAGCATCAGCAAGAGTAGCAGGGAGAAGTAGTTGAAACTCGTAGTAATATCAGACACACATTACAGGCGCGGGGAGAACGCTCCGGGAGATGCCCGGCGGACGGGAATCTCGGACATCCTGCTGCTTAAGGCGGTTAAGCGGGTCAACCGGTGGATCAAGCCGGACCTCACCATCCTCCTTGGCGATCTGATAGACTACGGCCCTGCTCCGGAAGCCATTGAAGAGCGGCGTCACCTGGCGGAGATTGTGGCTATGCTGGAAAGCCCGGTGATGGTCCTGCCGGGCAACCACGACGGCGACCCCGACGCCTTCTACGAGGCCTTCCCACGCCCACCGCAGACCCTCGACATCGGCGGAGTGCGGTTTGTCGGGTTCATCGACCGCGACGAAAGGGATTACCACGCCACCCGCAGCGAAGAGGATATCCGGCGGATGGCGGCCGCGCGGGTGGGGTGGGACGGCCCGCTGGTGTCGGTTCAGCACGTGCCGCTGTTCCAACCCGGAACAAGCAACAGCCCCTATTGGTTCCTGAACCGTGACAAGGTGTGGTCTGCTTTTGAAGCTAACAACTACACCCTGTCCCTCAGCGGCCATTACCACGAGGGAGATGACCTGGTAAGCCGGGGCGCGGGGCCGGTGGTGATAGCGCCATCGCTGTGCGAACCGCCGTTCGCGTTTCTGGAGATAGACATCAATGGCGAGAGCGTCCGGACCCGCAGGCACGAACTTGCCTTGCCCTCCGAACTCAACCTCTTCGACAGTCACATCCACTCCCAGTTCGCCTACTGTGGCGAGAATATGGACATGCGGCTTTCCTCCATCCTGGCGCGAGAACTCGGCCTCGGCGGCTTCGCTATCGTCGAACACACCGGGCAGCTTTACTTCGACAAAGACATATTCTGGAAAGCCGCGTTCATGCAGGACGGCCTGAACACCCAACACGGCAGGCAGGAGCGCATGCAGGCTTTCCTCACTCAGGCCCGGGAGTTCTGTCCGCCCGCTATACTGGGCTTGGAGATCGACTGCGACTACTCCGGCAGCCCTGTCATCCGATCCGAGGACGCGGCGGCAGTCCAACTCAGGCTCGGCGCAATCCACTGGCTGGAGGAGCTAAGAAAGCCGGAGCCGGACATCGAGCGGGCAGGGGAGGAGATGCTGCGGAGGCTCTCGACTTTCCTGGGCAGCGGCCTCGACATCCTCGCGCACCCGTTCCGGGCCTTCAAACGCTGCCCGGACGGCCCACCGCAGTGGCTTATGCCAAAGCTTGTCGCGCTCCTCAAAGAGCACAAAGTAGCCGCCGAGATCAACTTCCACACCCAGGTCACCACTCCGGAGTTTGTCACTCTGTGCCTCAACGAGGGAGTAAAACTAGCCCTCGGCAGCGACAGTCACAACCAATACGAGGTAGCCGAACTCTCCCCCCACCTCGCCCTCCTCAGAGAGTGCGGCTGCCGGGATTCCGACCTGCCACAAGTTCTGTGGAGACCTCACCCCTGCGCCTGAGAGCGGCATAGCGATTTGCCTCCGCCTATTGACATTCGCCACGCATCGCTGTACAACATAACCATAGTTGCGCGGGATCGGGGGCAAATGCCATGGAATGGTTCGCACTGATTGTCGTTGGCGCACTCGCAATATGGGCCCTTCTGAAGGCGCAGGCTCTTGAAGAGCGACTGCACCGGATGGAGGAGTATCTGCGCGGGCTTTATCAGGCCGGATACCTGAATGCTCCGGCCGCCAGGCCAGTGGAACCTTCGCAGTCGCCTGCAACAGCGCAGCCGCCGACCGTCGCGCCTCAGCAGACGCCGCCGGTTCCCTCCACAGCGTCTGTCGCGCCACCCGTTGTGCAGGTCTCCGAACCGGAACGCGAACCAGTTGAGGCCTATTCTTCCGCAGCTTTGCCGGTGGAGCCGGATCAGCCCCTTACCTACGAGGAACAGCCCCAGGCTGTGTCATCCTTCACCCAGCAACAACCTCCGCCGACCCGGACGCAAGCCCAGCCGGCCACACCGGGGACTTCGGAACAGTGGGAAGCGCTGCTGGGAGGCAACTGGCTTAACCGGATCGGAGCCGTCGCGCTGCTGATCGGGCTGGCCTTCCTGATCAAGTACGCGTTCGACAACGGCTGGATCCAGCCCTGGCTGCTGATAGCTGCGGGTATGGTTTTTGGAGCTTCTCTCCTCTTCGCAGCGGACCACTTCCGGAAACGAGAGGCCGCTGTATTTGCGCAGGGCCTTGTGGGGGCGGGTGTCTCCATCCTGTACCTTTCTTCCTATGCCTCGTTCAACCTGTATCATCTTGTCTCTCAGATGACGGCGATCGCCCTGATGTCTGCCGTCACGGTTGTGGCCATCACCCAGGCGCTGCGCTACGACTCGATCACAGTGTCGATCGTAGGGCTTCTGGGAGGCTTCCTCACACCGGCTGTTCTCAGTTCCGGTGGCGCAGACCCCGGCGGTTACGGAGTGCTCACCTACGTCACACTCCTGGATATCGGCTTGGTGGTGGTGGCTGTCTACAAGCCACGGTGGCTATCTCTCCACGGGCTTAGTCTTGTAGCCACGTACATCTACTATGGCGTCTGGTACAGCGGACACACCACTCCGGCCATGGCTCTCTTCTTCCTGACTGTGTTCTGGGCGCTTTTCTACTTCGTTGACGCATTCAGCGCCGTCCAGCGTTGGCAGGAGAACACGGGGATACGCGCGGCGCTGGGGGTAATCAACAGCGCTGTGCACTACGGTTTCCTGTATTTCCTGCTCGCGGATCGCTTCCCGGGAACTGAGGTCTGGGCTACAGTCGGGTTGGCTGTGGTCTACGGTGCGGTCGCGCAGCAGGTCGGAACGGTCTCCAAGGGGGTTGCACTGTTCGTGCCCAGATATGTGATCACCACAGTGCTGCTTCTGATGATCGCGGCGGCTATCGAGTTCTCGGGATACCGACTGGTCATTGCGTGGGCGCTTGAGGCGCTCGCGGTGGCGTGGGCGGGACTGTACTTCAAGAAAGCGTATGTATGGATTTCTGCGCTCGCTATAGCGTCAGTCGCATTGATCCGCCTCCTATTGGTGGACGGGGTGTTTGCATTCGAGCCTGCGGCAGCTTTTGTTCCGATCTTCAGCGAGCGTTTCCTCGCGTTCCTGGTCCTTTCGGCCGCATTGGGGCTAACTGCATGGCTTTTCAGCAGCAGTGAGGAGCGGACAGGCGTTACCGCATTTGTGCTGCACTATGTCTGGCTGTCCTTGGTCTTTACGCTGATAACGGTGGAGATCAATGACCACTACCGCGCACTCGCCGCGCAGAACCAGTGGGCGGTGCAGCCTGGCTACAGCTATGCTCGCCCGATGGCCCTCGCCGCAGCCTGGATTCTCTATTCACTCCCGCTGGTCTGGATAGGTCTGCGCGGGCGGCTGCGACCTATGGTGTATTCGGGTCTGGTGGGCTTTGGGCTTGCTCTGATATTCGTTGCTTTCCAGGGCAGGACGTTCACACCTCTCTATAGCTACCTGCCGCTGGTGAACCTGAGAGCCGGGATGTTCATTCTGGCCATTGCAGGGCTGCTCATTCTTCGCTTCTGGCTGTCGGCGCAGCGCGATGAACTGGCCTGGTTCTCTGATTCCGAGAGCGTGTTTCGGCTTGCGGCAGTGTGGGCAGGTTTCGAGTTGGTGACCGTCGAGGTTATCGACTCGATGAGCAAATACGCGCAGGGGCTGCCGGAGCTTTGGGCAACGACCGCCATTGCAGCGGCCGTCTCATGGATGCTGTTTTCTCTGCCGTGTGTCTGGCACGGGGTGCGCAAGACCAGGTCCGACCTCCTGTACTCAGGGCTGATCATGGCCGCACTGGCGACATTCGTGCACGTCCTCGTGGGGTTCACGACCGGACCCATAGCAGGCTATCTTCCGCTGCTGAACTTGCGCGCGGCCGCGTTCGCGATTGTGGCTCTGGGTCTTCTGGCGCATCATCAGTGGCTGGCGCAGGCCGGGGAAAGCGCGCCGTGGTATGCGGGCATGCGGGGGTTCATTCCGGCGGTTGTGGCGCTGCTGGTCTTTGAACTGGTGACAGCGGACATCTGGGACTTCTTCCAGCAGCGTCTCAACCTGATACTGACGGGACAAGGATACGGACCTGCCGCCGAGAGCCTCAACAGCCAGCGGCAGTCGGCGCTTTCCGCGGGTTGGGTGATCTACTCGATCATACTGATGGGCGTGGGCATCTGGCGGCGCGTGCGCGCGGTGCGGCTGGTGGCTTTGGGGCTATTCTACCTGTCCATAGCCAAAGTCTTCCTTTACGACGTTTCGTCTCTCGAACCACTCTACCGCATCGTCTCATTCCTGGTACTGGGGGTCATTCTCCTGGCAACATCCTATCTCTGCACAAGGTATCGTGATTACGTCCTAGGCCCCGCCGGCGACTGAGCCACAATGCCCCGTCCGGCCTATCAGCAAGGCTGGGACTGTAAGGCACAGAGAGTAGGGGTCGCTCCCTTCGCGCCCTCTGCTCTCTGCTCTCTGCCCTCCGCTCTCAGTTCGCAATTGACATAAGCCCTCCAAAGCAGTAACCTAAACCAAGCTAAGGAAACACACGCAGTAGTTGGAGGCCCTTCAATGAAGAAAGCCGCACTTATCGTGATCTGCCTGGTTCTGGTGTTCGCCTTCTCAGGCTGCAAGCGGAAGGCTCAACCGGGTGCGCAGACCCCCACGCCGACACCGGTTGTCCAGCCTCAAGACAGTCTCCCAATCATCGACATCAAGTCAGACGTCGCGCGGATTTCGATATCCCCCAACTACCAGACCCTAGCATTACAAACCAAGTCTGAAGACGGCATCGACGCCAAAATCATTCTGTTTTCCATGGAAACTCGGAAGGTTGTCGCGACGGCCACCGTAGACATCTCGATGAATGATCGCATTCAATGGTCTCCGGATTCCAAGCGGTTGGTTGCCGCAGGCACGTATCCGAAGCCAGGCGAAGGCCAGATCGTGGTGATGGAGGCTACAGGCAAGGTCAGGCATTTCGAGACAGCCAAGGGGTTGGGTGATGCCCAGTTCAGGGCGAAGGAGTCTTCGAAGATTGTCTTCGTTTCCGGGGACGCAATAAGGGAAATCGACATTCCCACGGGTAGGCAAACGAAGTTGGCGGGAGTTCCCAAGGGGTTCCTCGGACTCGTCCACTTCCGAGGATATGACTGTTGTGCAGAGCGTGACGCCGGTACGGATATACATCACCCCGGCAACCTTAGAGTTCGTAGCGTGGATTCGGGCAGAATGTTGTTCAGCATGACGTTGGGCGATATGAGGTGGGACTCCTATCACATTGACTTCTCACCTGATAGCAGGTGGTTTGCGCTATGGAGACAGGCTTCAGCGAGCACCCCGCTTCTGATCGGTAGTGTGAAGCACGCTGACATGGTCATGCGCTATCCGTACGTTTCCTCCTACAACAGACACGCTGTCGACACGAATCTCGGTGTTCAATGGCGTCCTGAGACGTCGCCTGGCGATTACCAGAGCGACGCGCTGGTCATTGATGAATGGAATACCGCGACCGCGATAAACCTCAAATCCGGCGCAGTCCAGCTATGGGAGTACCCCCATACTATGACGTGGTGGAGAGAGAAGCCTGGCGAGGAGAATATTATGATAGTGTCGCGACACGCCGGCCTCTATATCGGTGTAATTGCAGGCCCTTACGGCGGAATGATCCTGGACGAAATGCCGGAATCAGTCCAACTGTCGTCGGGTATGGGCATGATAGCCCGCTTCCGCAAACAAGGCCAACTGGTGACCGCGCAGCCCGACGACCAGCCCGGACAGGAGGCCCAGTGATGAAGAGAGCAGCAATAGTCCCGATAATCCTTGCCATTGTATTCGCCTTGTCCGGATGCAATAAGGCCCCTGAACCCGTCGCCCAAGCGCCTGCGCCTGTGCCGGTGGTTGAACCGACGCCTACAGAGACTGCTTCGACTGAGTCTCCCAAGCTGCCAGGCGAAGAGAAGAACCTGCCGGTTATCGACCTGAACTCGAGCGTGGAGACCATCCACCTGTCCCCCGACCACAGCCTGCTTGCTCTACTGACGCAGTACCAGAACCCTGTCGATTCTGAGTTGCTACTGTTTTCGATGAAAGACCATAGACTCATCGGTCGCACGTCCGCAAGCACTCAGCACCCTGAGTGGTCGCTCGACTCGAAGAGAGTGGTTGCGACTGACGGCCAGAGTCTGGTGGTGATGGAGCGTAGCGGCAGGGTGAGTAGGTTCAAGGCCGATACCCAGAGCTTCCAGTTCAGGGCGAAGGACTCGTTCGCGATAATGTACACGTGGCAGCCTGGCAGCGACTCCAAGTACCAATACCGGATTAGCGAGTTGGACATCAGGACAGGCAAACGGAGGGATTTTGCGAGCGCGCCCAGCGAATATGCGGGTCTTACCCACTTCAGAGGTCAGGATTGCTATGCCGAGTACGGGTTCAACAAGAGCAGATACCACGCATGGAAACTCAGAGTTCGCAGTGTTGACACGCGGAGAATCTTGCTTGAGATCCCCCTCGGCGGGATTGACAGCGATGGCATTTGGGTCGATTTCTCGCCCGATAGCAAATGGATTGCCCTGCAGTGGGCGGTTTCTCAGAGCAATATGCTCAATATTGGTAATGTAAAAGATGCCAAGAGGTTGATGACGGATGAATACGTCGGCGCCTACAATGGTTCGACTACGAATGGCGGCTATTGGGTGGATTGGTTCGACTCGTCGGAACCGCCCACTCAGGCGCTCATCTGCGATTACAGCGGCACCACGGCCATCGGGCTCCACAGTGGCTATGTCTACCTACACGAATACGAGGGCCGCTGTATGGCCGGCCTGAAACCCGACGGATACGGTAGCGGGGTAGTCGTGGTAGACGACAAAGGCATCCGCATCGACAAGTTTGCGCCACCCGGCCACGGGCCTGAAACCATGGCGGAAGTATATGCGAAAGACCCTGGCGTGGATCGCGACCCCGACATCGGCATGATCGCCAAGTTCCGAATAAAGCCCGCGCCGAAGCCGGAGGGCGAGTGACCGACCTACATTAGCGGAGGAGTCTTGCGATGAAGAAGATACTCTCGATAGCTGTGATCTTTGTTCTACTCGCGTTTACAGGCTGCGCCAAACGCAGCACTGAGACCCCCCAAGTGCCCACGCCAACTCCTCAACCGCCAGACGTGAGTAAGTACATGGACTCTCTGAAGTTTCCGGGCGAGGAGAAGAACCTGCCGGTTATCGACGTGTATTCACCTGTGGAATGGATCGGTACCTCACCCGACCGCAAAATGCTTGCCATGGTCACAGAATACGAAAACCACGCCTACGAGCTTTTGCTGTATTCGATGGAGAAGCGAAAGCTCATTGCGCGGACTCGACTGGAGCACGGCGGCTGCACCTGGTCTCTAGACTCCAAAATGGTAGCAGCATCTGGTAACAAAGATATTGTGGTTATGGATGCATCCGGCAAGGTCACACGTCTCAAAACAAAGAGAGGTGCGGGCGAACTCATGTTCAGAGCCAAGGATTCCACCAAGCTGCTGTTCTGGTATGGTATCAACAATCCACCCCGATATGATCTACAGATTTCTGAGATCGATCTGAAGACAGGCAAACAGAGGAACCTCGTTCGAGCTTCAACCAATTTCGCGGGGTTTACCCACTTCAGAGGTTACGATTGCTATTCGGACACCGACAGAGTTGACACAGGCGACGCCATAGTTGGCGCTCATCACGTGATGGTCAAGCGTGTCGATGGTGGGAAGACTATGCTTAGTATGCCGGCAGGTATTGCCTCTGGCGCCAGCGGAATCTGCGTGGACTTCTCTCCGGATAGCCGATGGATTGCGTTGCAGTGGGGCGATTCGGACATGACCTTCATGAACATCGCCAGCGTCAGAGACGTGAACAGGTTCATGCGTGAGCCTTACGTTGCGGCGTACTATGACAGCGACGCTTCTCGGGTAGAATGGTCTACAGAAAAGGGCAAGGGCACAATATGGGCATTGGTGAAAGGTTCCGCTGCTACTGTAGTGGAGCTTCTTACCGGCGAGCAACGGTTGAGGCAGTATCCCGACGTTCTGTCGACTCTCTGGACAAACGACCAGTTTGGCCCACGATTGGTCATAGTGGACAGAAGGGGAATGCGGATCGATGCTCTGCAACTCCAGTTCGCTGATACGACCATGGTGGAGTATTGTGCTGAGAACCCCGACAGATGCGATTGCGACCCCGATCTGGGAATGATCGCCAAGTTCCGGATCAAGCACCCGCAGACGGATGAGTAGGAGCGACGGGAGCCGGGAGGGCGAGGTCTCACCGAGCCGCTGATTTCGACTCCGCTCAACCAGCGGCGGCTCAGCAGGAGCTTCGCCCTCCCGTTCTACGTCCCCACGATCAAACGATCAAACCATCAAACCAAACTTGCAACCGCCTCGCCAATTCAGGTATCATAGTCAAAACTGACATATCGCAAAGCGGTCGTGGGGTGCAGCCGAGTTGGGCTGCGGTGTCGCCTCTCGCGCAGCGGGAAGAACGGGAGTTCGCTCCCAACTAGAACCCGCCGGGGATGCCCGATATAGCTCCAATAAGCCTCGCGGATTTCTCGCGGGGGAATCAAGGTGGTACCACGCTCCTGTCGTCCTTGAACGGCAGGGGCTTTTTTTATTGGGTGAAATGGAAGAAGTTACGGAATCACGAAAACACGAAATTGGGAAAACACGAAAAGGGCAGCGATGAGTCATTCCGAGGAACGAGGAATCTGCTTTTCACGCGCCAGGCTTAGCAACATCAGATTCCTCAGTCGTTCCTCCTTCGGAATGACATTGGTCATTTTTTCGTGTTTTCGTCCTTTCGTGTTTTCGTGATAAAGAGAGGTGAGTGAAGATGAGTGATGTGTCGCTGCCGGGGGGGTACAATCCGGCTGAGATTGAGAAGAAGTGGTATACCGAGTGGGAGGCGCGGAAGTATTTTGGGGCGGAGGTGAAGCCCGGGAGGCCCAAGTATTGCATCACCATCCCGCCGCCCAATGTCACCGGCTCGCTGCACATCGGCCACGCTTTGTGCTACTCCATCCAGGATGTGCTCACGCGTTGGAAGCGGATGCAGGGCTTCAACACCCTCTGCCTGCCCGGCACCGACCACGCGGGGATCGCCACCCAGAACAAGGTGGAGCAGCAGATTGCCGAGCAGGGCCTCACCCGCCACGACCTCGGCAGGGAGAAGTTCTTGAAGCGGGTATGGGAGTGGAAAGATGAGTACGGCGGCCAGATTCTGCGGCAGTTCAAGACAATGGGCTTCAGCTTCGACTGGGACCGCGAGCGCTTCACAATGGACGCCGGCTACACCGAGGCCGTCCAGGAAGCGTTCATCCGCCTCTTCAACAAGGGCTACATATATCGGGGCGCCAGGGTCATCAACTGGTGCCCCCGCTGTCACACGGCTATCTCCGACATCGAAGTGGAGCACATCGAGGAGCAAGGCCACCTCTGGCACATCAGGTATCCGCTGGAGGATGGCTCCGGCTTTGTGACGGTTGCCACCACTCGCCCGGAGACGATGCTCGGCGACACTGCGGTGACCGTCCACCCCGACGACCCCCGATACACAAATCTCATCGGCAAAAACGTCAAGCTGCCCCTCACAGACAGAGTGCTGCCGATCATCGCCGATGATTTCGTGGACATGGAGTTCGGGACCGGGGCGGTGAAAGCCACACCCGCCCACGACCCCAACGACTTCGAGATCGGCCTTCGTCACAACCTGCCTCAGGTGGTGGTGATCGGGATCGATGGATCGATGACAGCCGAAGCGGGCGAGAAGTATGCCGGGCTGGACCGCTACGATGCCAGGAAAGCAGTGCTTCACGACCTGGAGCATCTAGGTCTGCTGGTGGAAACCACCGACCACACCCACCAGGTCGGCACCTGCGAACGCTGCCACACGGTCATCGAGCCGCTTCTCTCCGAGCAGTGGTTCTGCAAGATGAAGGAACTGGCCGAGCCTGCAATCGACGCGGTCAAGAGCGGCAGTGTGAAGTTCTGGCCGGACCGATACGAGCGCACCTACATCGATTGGATGGAGAACGTGCGCGACTGGTGCATCTCGCGACAGTTGTGGTGGGGGCATCGGATTCCTGTCTGGAAGTGCGACGAGTGCGGCGGATACGTGGCGGCGAGAAGCCAGGTAGCGGCCTGCGAGAAGTGCGGGTGTACCAGCCTGACCCAGGACCCGGACGTGCTCGACACGTGGTTCAGCTCCGCGTTGTGGCCATTCGCCACCCTCGGCTGGCCGAAAGATACGCCTGAACTGGCCTACTTCTACCCAACCGACGTGCTGGTGACCGCGCAGGAGATTCTTTATCTCTGGGTCGCCAGGATGATCTTCTCAAGCTGCGAGTATCTCGACGGCCAGATCCCGTTCAAGGATGTCTACATCTACGCCACGGTCCTCAACGAAGAGGGCCGGAGGATGAGCAAGTCTCTGGGGACGGGAGTCGACCCTCTGGACCTCATCGAGAAGCACGGCGCGGATGCCCTGCGGTTCTCGCTTATCCAGCAGGCAGGCAAGAACCAGGATCTGAGGTTCTCGGACAAGCGGGTGGAGAATGCCGCAAGGTTCGCCAATAAGATATGGAACGCGTCGAAGTTCGTGCTGATGAACCTCACCGACTACAACCCCACCGCCCGAGTGGACCCCGGCGACCTCACGCTGGAAGACCGGTGGATACTATCAAGGCTGAGCAAAACCGCCGATGCTGTGAACAGCGGCTTTACCACCTACGACATGGACTATGCCGCGAGGGCGCTGTATGAGTTCATCTGGAACGAGTTCTGCGACTGGTATGTGGAACTGGTCAAGCCGAGGCTTCGCGGTGAGCCCAAGGACAAGGTGGTCGCTCAGTGGGTGCTGCATCACGTGCTGGACACCATCCTGCGCCTGCTCCACCCGATCATGCCATTCATCACCGAGGAAATCTGGCAAGCCATCCCGCACCAGGGCCGCAGCATAATGCTGGCGCAGTTCCCCGACGAGTCCGCCGGTTTGGTGGACGAGGAAGCCGAAGCACAGCTTGCGACGCTGATGGAAACCATCCGAAACATCAGAAACCTGCGGGCGGAGTTGGGAGTGGAACCGGCCAAACGGGTGAACGTGACGCTGGTCGCCGACAAGCCCACCAAGAAGTTTCTGGAAAGATGCTCGGAGTCCCTGCGTGGTCTCGGGAGGATCGAGATTTTGACCTTCGCCGACTCGATTCCCGAAGAAGCCAAAGCAAACTTCAAGACAGCAAGCGCGGTGGGTGTGGACGTGAACCTGGAAATAGCAGGCGCGCTGGACACTGCCAAAGAACTCGAGAAGATCGCCATAGAGTTGAAATCCATAGCCAAAGAACTGGAGCGAACCGGCGGCAAGCTAAACAGCCCCCAGTTCATAGAGCGCGCCCCAGCGGAAATAGTAGAAAAAGAGCGCCGCATACTAGCCGAACTGGAAGAGAAGCAGACCAAACTCCAGGAACGGGCAAAGTTGTTGGAGGGGTGAGATACATCCCCCTCCACGCCAGGAGGGGGCTTGGGGGCGGTTCTTGTCACCTGCCAATTCTGTGGAGCCTTACGCTTGAAGAACCTCTCCCTAGCCCTCCCCTGGCGGGGGAGGGGATTAGTTAATGGAGGTATGATTTGAAAACAGCAGTCAGCACCTACAGCTTTTGGAAATACTTGACCGACGGAACCATGGACATCTTCCATGTCATCAAGTCGGTAGCGGAGATGGGATTCGAGGGCATTGAATTGTGCACTCTCGGCCCTGCAGTCACTGAAGAGAACAAGGCCGACCTCGCGAAGCAGATCAAAGACGCCTGTGACGAAGCGGGGCTGCCGATTGTCAGCTACACCATCGGCGCGGACTTCCTGAATCCATCATCGGAGATAGAAGAAGCCATTCGCTTGAGGGACGAGGTCGATACGGCGGCCATCCTTGGCTCGCCCAGAATGCGCCACGATGCCACCGGCGGGTTCCGAGACCGCAAAAACGGCCTGCTGGACTTCTTTGAAGCGCTGCCGATCATAGCCAACGCATGCAGGGAAGTCACCCAGTACGCGGCCGACAAAGGCGTGAAGACGATGGTCGAGAACCACGGCTTCTTCATGCAGGACAGCGACAGGGTAGAATCTCTGACAGAAACAGTCGACCACCCCAACTTCGGCGCTCTGATCGATATCGGCAACTTCCTCTGTGCGGACGAAGAGCCTCTGATCGCGGTATCGAGGATGGCGAAATATGCATTCCACGTTCACGCCAAAGACTTCCACCGCAAGCCGATAGGCTCGGAGCCGGGCGCGTGGTGGTTCAAGACACGCGGCGGGTATTACCTCCGAGGCGCGATAGTGGGACATGGTTATGTGGACATCCGAGGCTGCATGAAGCTGCTCAAGGATGCCGGTTACCAGGACTACGTATCCATAGAGTTCGAGGGAATGGAAGACAACAAGCCTGCCATCGAGCTAGGTCTGGCGAACTTGAAGAAAGCGCTGGCTGACCTGTAGTACCTCGTGCGGCAACTGGAGGAGTGTATGGAGACTGGATCAGTGACTCGGTTATCTGCTACGGTTTTGGCAATTGTGGCAATTCTCGTGATTGGAACACTCAGTTGCGCGTCAGCAGCTCTTACAGTTACAACGGACCACCCCGGGAACCTGTTCACGGTTGGCGAATCCGTCAGCTTCACCGTGTCCGGGAATTCCGGCGATGTCTCCTGGGTTGTCGGCGACTGGAAAGACCAGCAACGCGCGTCGGGAACATCGGCTCAGGCTACTATCAGCCTCAAGCCACTTCCTCCCGGATACTACGAGATCAAGTGCTCGGACGCAGCGGGTGGGGTAGTTGTGCCGTTCGGCGTGGTGATGAACCGGGGGGCCAAACCATCGGACAAAGAGGGGCGCATCGGGATAGACGCGGCGCTGGCGTGGTGCGTTGAGGACAAGCAGGTTCCCGAAGCGGCCAAGATTGTGAGTGTTGCCGGTATCCCCTGGGTGCGGGAGCGGTTGGCTTGGGGCGAGGTCGAGAAAGAGCCGGGGAAGATCGACTGGCGCGGATACGAACGGGTCGCCAATACCCACCAAGCGTTGGGCACGTCCGTAACGCAGGTTGTCGATTTCGCGCCGTGGTGGGCCAACGACAACAATTCCCCTAACCCCCCCCCCCGCGACCTGGCCGGGGTCTACAAGTTCTTCCGTCTGGCCGGCAAACACTTCGCGGGGCGGATTCAGGCGTGGGAGCCGTGGAACGAGGTAGACAACGGCTGGCCTGCCCTGGCGGACACCTACTCATCCGTGCTAAAAGCCGCATCCCTTGGCATACGGGATGGCGATCCCACAGCGCTCATGCTTCCCGCATCGTTCTCGGCGCACTGGAAAGTCCCGTTCCAGGACAACCTGGCCGAGTGCGGGGTGGCTGACCACTTCGACGTCACCAACTACCACCGCTACCACGATCCTTATGGCCAGCAGCCGACGGTTCGGGAGCTGGTCAAGATATACGGCAGGAAGCCAGTATGGCTCACCGAAACCAACCTCCTCTTCTGGCCCAAGGAAGGCCCGGACGGCAAGCTGTTGGGACGGGCCGAGCAGCAGCGAGGGGCGCGCTACATCCCCAGAGCCGCCGCGCTCTCACTTGCCGCAGGCATTCAGCGAATGTTCATCTTCATGCTTCCTCACAGGCCGGAAGGAGATGTGCAGTTCGGACTTCTTCGGCCCGACCTGACCCCATACCCTGAGTTTATCGCTCTCTCCGCTGTGGCTAACATACTCGGTCACTCTACCTACCTCGGCACGTATCCTTCTCCCAAAGGCACGGACGCCCGCGCGTTCAGCACTCCTGAAGGAAATGCGGTAGTTGCGTGGTCCAACGAGCCGACCAAGTCAGTTCTCCGGGTTCGCGGGAAAGTCATCAGGGTCCTCGATGTGTTCGGCAGCGACAAGGGCATTCAGAGTCAGAACGGGATCGCGGTCGTCGAGTTGTCAGAGGAGCCTGTATACATCCTCGGCGCGTCGCTTGATGGCGTTACACCAGCTAAGCACGTAACCGCAATAAACACAGTCCCTTCACGTGTCACTCAAAGCAAGATAGTGCTCGCGCCGCGCTGCGACCTTTCCATTGCCAAGCGACACAACTGGTACCTCATCCCATCCGGCCAACCGGTGAACTATACAGTCCAGGTCTGGAATCTGGATGACTCGAAGAACGCCAAAGGCATCGTCACACTGCGTGTGCCCAAGGGGTGGAGCGCGGACAAAACGCGGTTTGACGTGAACATTGCGCCGATGTCTCACGAGTCCGTTCTAGTCAAGCTCACGCCTGACACCACGAAGCTCGGGCCGGAGAAGCTCAGGGTAGACGCTACTTTCAACGGCCGCCGCGTCTCGCCGCTGGTGAGCTGGTTCGGACGCGACCCCGCCGCTGTGAAGCCCGCCAGATCAATGCGCTTGGCCAAAGATGATAGCGGCTGGCAGGTTGTCTCGATCGGCGCGCAAACCGCGTCTGTGGAGAAATTTGAAAACGGAGTGTTCCGGATCAAAGCTCTGCCGGGTGCGCCGGACAGCCGGTCTGCGACGCTCAAGCTATCTTCGGCGAAAGGCTTCCGGCTGGACAGCTATGATGGACTGATTGTTACTGCGCCGGTCGAACCCGCCTCAACAAAGGCAGACCTCCGGCTCAGACTCACGGACGCAAGGGGCGCGGTCTGGGAGTGTGGAGCCTCAGAGGGCTGCGCGCCGGGTTCGCCGGTATTCTTGTTCCAAGACCTCGAATGGCAATGGTGGTCGGTGCCGGCATTTGTCCCAAGCCTTCGCGGGGCAAAGACGGTCGAACTGATCTGCAGCTTTGAGAAGCCAGTGGAAGAGTTCACGCTGCGGTTGGGAAAAGTCGACGCAGTGAAGTACCCATAGCTAAGGAGTAATGCAGCAGTGTCTTACGCCCAAGACAGAATTCTTATCACGAAAACGCGAAATCAGAACGAACTCTTTCTGTCCTTCTCTAATTTCGGGATTTCGTGATTGCTTTTGGTTCCGGCTTTGCAGGCCTATGGTCAGGTCCTATCCACCGCGTACCTCAGCCACACAACGTCGCCTTCAAGTCTCTCTGCTGAGACCACGCTGAGGTTCATGGCCTTTGTGGGCGAGTCTATGTCAGGGGCTTTGAAGACTCCGCCCTGGCAGATGCCGCCGATCAGGCACGGGCTAATGAGCAGGCTGATCTCATCCACAAGCCCCGCCCGCAGGAGTGCGCCGTTGAGCGTGCCGCCACTTTCCACCCGAACGGTCTTGACGCCGAACACCGAGTTCAGCCGCTCCAGCGCGAGTCTCAGATCGACATACCCCTGCCCTGCCTGCAGGTAACTCACCTTGGCGTCTTCCAGCCGCTGTATGTGAGCTTCAGGCGTGGTCTCAGAGCACAGCACCACCAGGTCTTTCCAGAAAGGCTGCATTCGCCAGTAGTTCCAGTTGCTGATGCGGCCCCGGCTGTCCACCACCGCCAGTATCGGCCTGATGTCTCCGGGGATTACCTTGGGTTCAAACTCGGAGTCATCGGGCGCCAGCTTTGGGTCTTCGGTGGCGAGGAGGGTATCTGCGCCGGCGAGTGTCGCATCCTCGTTCCAAGTCGCGGCTATACGGTGGTATTGGTCTATATCCGGGGTGAACCAGTCGATCCGACCGTCCGCGCTCACTATGTTATGCAAAATCACTCGTGGCAACATCTTACTCACCTACTTCATAGCCCGTCGAAGGGCCAACTACAGGCCACCACCGGCCAACGCTCATTTCCAGCAGTTCACTCGCTCCGTGTTCTTGCCGTACCGCAGGTCGACGCAGTGCTCTCTCGCCCGAAGAAGCTCCAGCCTGCCGCTTACAGTGCGAGTATACATCAGTTCGACCGGCCCGACAAGTTTTCGCCAGTTGTCCGCCAACGCCGCCGCCCATTCCTTGCGCATTCCCAGAGGCCCCGGGACTGCGTAGTAGTCGTCCTGCTTCCGCAAATCGGGGGTCGCCTCTTTGATGATCATGTATCGAGGGTTGTCGATCGGCGATAGCATCTCTTCGATACAATCCAGGAACAGCGCCTTCTCATAGGACGTTCCGCCCTCCAGACAGCAGTCGATCCGGTCGGCGGATACAGCCCGCGTTGTCACCGAGAGGCTTGCCCTGTCAGTCTTCACCAGTTCGGCAGTTACCAGAGCATCCAGCAGCGCGACCCCGATCCATCTGAAGCTGTTCTCAATGCGGCCGTGCATACGCAGGAGCCTTATGTACCTAGGAATCAGCAGCGTTCCGGTTGTGGAAAGCGCCGCGCCGAGCGCCATGGGTATCCATGGCACCGCCATGTTTGCCACAAAGGGAACTGCAAAGACGCCTACTCCCGCAGCGGCTGTGATCGCCGCGCCAAAGAGGGGAGGGCACGCCCGGCGGATGGCGAACGCCCTCGGCACCCTCTGCGGCTTTGCGCGCACTTCTTCAACCATGCTGGCGTCGGCGTTGGTCGCCAGCAGCTTTCGCCAGCAAGCCGATAGCCCCTCACGGTCCATGGCTCGGCTGAATGTGCTTGCGTTGATAGGCCTGGTCCCGGCTGTAGCAAAGGGCGGGGCGACTCCCAGCCTGGCGATGCCGTTCTCAATATACTCGCCACCGATGGCAGGCCCCGCGAATGTCTTGAAGCGGCGAACCAGGCAATCGTAGTCCGGGCCGCCGTCGGATGAGTCTTCGTCGATGCAGGCAATGTGCCACACGTTGGCGGTCTTGTCCGGCACGGTGGGGCAGGACCTGATGGCGCGCCCCCGCATCTGGTTGGACATGACGAACGAGCCAACATTGCTGGCCAGGATGAGGCTGTTGATTGTGGGAGCGTCCCAGCCCTCGCCCAACAGCGCTTTCGTCCCCACCAGCGCCGTCACCTCTCCTTCTTCAAAGAGCCGGGTGACAATCCTGGTGAGGCTGTGCTCAAAGCCACTTGCCGGCGAGACAAACACATAATCGGTGTCAAAGGGGGTATCCTCGATGCGCAGCAGCCCTTCCGGCACGCCCTCTTCGCGGCACAGAGCGGCCATTCGCTCCATCGCGGTTCTGGGCAGTATCACCAGAGACCCGCTTAATGCGCCGACTCGCGCCAGTCGGAGATCGCCCCTTGACGATTCCCCGATAGAACCCATCTCGAAGTCTTCTCTCGCCGCGCGGCGGAGGGCGTCGAAGATGCTGGCCACGCCAAGGCGCCTCGGAGCGGACCTTTCGATAGCTGATCTCGGGAGTTCGGAGCGGCGGATGAAATCTGTCAACACCACCAGCCGCAGCCCTTCACTCAGACTCCCGCACTCCATTCGGGCGATATGGACAATAGCGTCTATCTTGCCGGTGCTGTTGGCGAAAAGCCTTTGGATGCGCTGGGTTGTCCGCAGGTTCACCCGCCGGTTCTCCATAGCCCCGATGCGCTTGAGTTCGCTCTCGAAGAACTCCATAGTGGAAGCGCAGGTCTCGTAGTTCGCCGGGTCGAAGTAGAGGGTGGATGTCAGAAGCTCGTCCATCCACTCCAGGTCGAGCTTGGGAATCTCCTGCTTGCCTACACACAGGATATCCAGAAGCCCTGGCGGAACCGCCAGTTCGGTGTCATAAAGGAACACAACCAGGCTGCTGAAGTAGGCCGGAGTTGTCAGAATGCTCTCGATGTTCTTCTCGGACTCCATTATCCACGGGTGCGCCGACACAGCCTGCCGGAAAGGCTCGCTCTGCCGCACAAGGTCGACGAAGTGCGCAACATCCGTGTGGAAACGCGTGACAAGTTCCCGCTCCTCCGGGGTCGGCTGTGTGAGGCAGATGTAGTCCTGATGCGGGCACAGATTGCCTTCGCGAACCATCTCAGGAGCGCCGATTTCCACATCAACGGCTCCGCACAGACCCTTGTACCGCTCCCACTCAAAGATCGGGACGTCGTAAGGAGGTGTAGCGGTCAGCGCAATCACATGCGGATCGCCCAGCCCCTTTCGCACCTCCTCCAACGACTTCCACCAGCTTGCCTTCAGGTGGTGAGCCTCGTCCACCACCAGCGTTTCAACTCCGGCCGTCTTCAGCGCTTCAATAACATTGGCCGGAACCGGAGAATCGCCCTCGCCCCTATGCGTCGGGATGCTTTCTACCCCGACGCTCTCATCATCGTCCTCCGCGCACTCCGCCTCGTCATCGTCCTGCTCATCCGGCCCGTTGGCAAGGCCTTTGATGGCGCAGTGCAGAGCCTGATAGGTTGTGATGGTGAGAAGCCCCGGATTGCGGATGTCGGTAGTGATCCAGTCGGGTTCGGCGGAACCTTCGGGCATGAAGAGATCGACGAAGCGCTGCCGCCACTGATCGCGAATGGTAAGGGTGGGAGAGAGCACCAGCGCTGGCTTGTTGATCCTCAGGGCGGCTTCGATGCCCAGCACGGTCTTGCCGGAGCCGGGGGCAGCGACCACGTGGAGCTTGCCGTCCGCTATGTGCTGGTCGAAGTCCTTGAGGGTGCGCGCCTGATAGGGCCGCCATGGCAGCCTGAAGCGTATCTCCGGAGGAAACGATGTCACAGTGCGCGGCTCCTATACAAGGTGAGCCTCCATCGCTTTGAGATACACCCCCAGAGCCTCCGGTGAGAACAGAACGAACCTCACTTCTCCCAGCCCTTCGTGCTTCTGGGCGAACTCTCCAACCACGCTCACCGCTACCTCCGCTGCTTCTTCCAGCGGGTAGTGGTAAGCGCCGGCGCTGATCGCGGGGAATGAGATAGTCTTGATGCCATTTTCGACCGCAACTTCCAGACTTCTGCGGTAGGCCTTAGCCAGAAGCTCGCGCTCACCGCTGTTGCCGTCGACGTACACCGGCCCGACAGCGTGGATCACGTGTTTTGCCTTGAGGTTGCCCCCGCCGGTTATCTTGGCGTCGCCTGTCTCGCAGCCGCCAAGCTTGCTCGATTCCTCAAGGATTGCCGGCCCGCCCGCGCTGTGGATAGCGCCATCAACCCCGCCACCGCCAAGCAGCGAGTTGTTGGCTGCGTTAACGATGGCGTCGGTGTCCTGCTGGGTGATATCGCCTAGCACCGCGCGGACCACAGTGTCGCCTACCGTGACTGCATTCATCCTTGCCACACCTTTCAACCGCTCGAGCCGCTGCTTGAACTTGGCCTCGTGGCCTCTGTCAGTCGGCTCATAATATACTGTGCTGCTTGCCTCGGCAGGCTTGTATTCCTGCTCCACGAACCCCCCAGGGAACGCGTGCGGGTACTTGTAGCCTTCTCCGTGGCCGAGCTTCTTCGCCCCTGGGTAGCTGGTATCGCGCAAGTGCCTGGGGACCGGCGGCCACTTGCGGTTCGCTACATCCTGGTTAGCACGGTTGATGGCGGTGTAACAGGCGTTGCTCTTGGGCGCGCAGGCCAGGTATATCACCGCCTGCGAAAGCGGGATCTGGCATTCGGGCAGGCCCACAAACTGCACAGCCTGCGCCGCAGCCATCGCGACAACAAGAGCCATGGGGTCCGCGTTGCCCACGTCTTCCGCAGCCTGGATCACAATCCGCCGGGCGATGAACTTCGGGTCTTCCCCTGCGTTGAGCATTCGGGCAAGCCAGTAGACCGCAGCATCCGGGTCGGAACCACGCATCGACTTTATGAACGCTGAGATGGTGTCGTAGTGGCTGTCGCCGTCCTTGTCGTATTTGAACGCCCGCTTCTGAACCGCCTGCTCAGCCAGGTCGAGAGTGACGTGTCGCCTGCCGTCAGTCTCGCCCTTTGGCGCGGACCTCACGGCCAACTCCAACGCGTTCAATGCGCTGCGGACATCGCCCTCGCTGATTCCGACTATATGATCGAGGGCCTCTTCGTCCATATCGGCGTTCTCGCCGCCCAGCCCTCGTTCAGAATCCACAAGAGCGCGCTTCAGGAGTTCCTTGACCTGCTGGCTCGTGAGCGACTCGAAGCGCATTATCCGGGAACGGGAGATCAGCGGGGAGTTGACTTCAAAGTACGGGTTCTCGGTGGTTGCGCCGATCAGCGTTACAGTGCCCTTTTCCACGTGGGGCAGGAGGGCATCCTGCTGGGCTTTGTTGACCCGGTGGATCTCGTCGACAAAGAGGATTGTGTCCCTGCCGTTGGCCCGCTTGCGCTCGTTGGCACGTTCGATTACTTTGCGCATTTCGGGGATGCCGCTGGTGACCGCGCTGAAGTTCTCGAAGAAGTGCTTGGTGGAGTTTGCTATTATGGCTGCCAGAGTGCTCTTGCCGCAGCCTGGAGGCCCCCAGAAGATCATCGACGGGATCTCATCGCTCTTGATAGCCTGGCGGAGGATGGAGTCGTCACCGACTATCTGCTCCTGGCCCACAAACTCATCCAGCGTCCTTGGCCTCATCCGAGTGGCAAGAGGCTGAGAGGTCTGCTGCACTGCTGGGTTGTCGTCAAAAAGGCCGGCCATGCGATGCTCCCGGGAGTGACAAGAAGACATGGCCACGCGCCGAAACGCGTGGCCACCGTCATCGTAACCGCTAACATTATAACCGAGATTGGGCTTCTCACGCGAAGGAACGATTATCACGAAAGCACGAAATGGGGAAAACACGAAAGGAGAACGAAAAGGCCCTAACACGGATGAACAGGATAGACAGGACGGATCAGAAACGTGCCAGACCTAATCCTGTATATCCTGCATATCCATGTTAATTCCGTTCTTTTTCGTGCTTTCGTACTTTCGTGTTTTCGTGATTACGGGCTTCTATGGCTCCCGGACTACATCATGCCGGGCATGCCGCCGCCCATACCACCCATGCCGCCACCCATGCCGCCCATGCCGCCGCCGCCAGGCATCGGGGACTTCTTCTCGGGCTTCTCGGTGATCACGCACTCCGTGGTCAGCATCAGGCCACCGATGCTGGCAGCGTTTTCAAGCGCGCAGCGGGTAACTTTTGCCGGGTCCACTATGCCGGACTTCATCATGTCGACATACTCAAGGGTCAGAGCGTCGAAGCTCATGCCCTTCTTGAGGGTCTTGACCTTCTGGACAACCACGGAACCCTCGGCTCCGGCGTTGGCCACGATCCGCCTCAGCGGCTCTTCAAGGGCCTTGCGGATGATGTTGACGCCGATGTTCTCGTCGCCGCACAGCTTGAGCTTATCCAGAGCGGGTATCGCGTTGACCAGGGTCACGCCGCCGCCGGGGACTATGCCCTCTTCGACTGCCGCGCGAGTGGCGGAAAGACCGTCCTCGATCCGGGCTTTCTTCTCTTTGAGCTCGGTCTCGGTGGATGCTCCGACCTTGATCACAGCCACGCCGCCGGAAAGCTTCGCAAGCCTCTCCTGCAGTTTCTCGCGGTCGTAGTTGGAGTCGGTGCGCTCGATCTCGGCCTTGATCTGGTGGACTCGGCCCTTGACCTCCTTGCTGGTGCCCTTGCCCTCAACGATGGTGGTGTTATCCTTGGTGATGACAACCTTCTTGGCTTCGCCCAGAACAGAGATGTCGAGAGAGTCGAGCTTGACGCCCAGGTCTTCGCTGATGAACTGGCCCGCAGTGAGGACCGCAATGTCGCCCATCATAGCCTTGCGGCGATCTCCGAAGCCCGGAGCTTTGACTGCCGCTGCGTTGATGGTGCCTCTCAGCTTGTTGACCACCAGGGTTGCCAGCGCCTCGCCTTCGATGTCTTCAGCTATGATGATCAGCGGTCTGCCCATCCGGATGACTTTCTCCAGGGTGGGGACAATGTCCGCCGCAGCCGATATCTTCTTTTCGAAGAGCAGGATGAACGGGTTCTCGAAAACCGCTTCCATCCGGTCGGGGTCGGTCACGAAGTAGGGGGAGAGGTATCCCTTGTCGAACTGCATTCCCTCTACCCAGTCGAGGTGGGTGTCCGTTCCCTTGGACTCCTCAACGGTGATGACGCCGTCCTTGCCGACTTTGTCCATCGCTTCGGCAACTATCTCGCCGATGAGCTTGTCGTTGGCGGATATGGTGGCTACGTGGGCGATGTCTTCCCTGTCCTTGACCGGGATAGCCATCTTCTTGATAGCTGCTACAACTGCCTCAACGGCCTTGTCGATTCCGCGCTTCACTGCCAGAGGGCTTGCGCCCGCCGCCACGCTTAGCAGACCGTCGCGGACGATAGCCTGGGCGAGGACGGTGGCTGTGGTGGTGCCGTCTCCGGCGACATCGTTGGTCTTGGATGCGACTTCACGCACCAACTGCGCGCCGATGTTCTCGAATCTGTCTTCTACTTCTATTTCCTTGGCAATGGTGACGCCGTCGTTGGTGACGGTGGGGCTGCCCCACTGCTTCTGTATCATCACGTTTCGCCCGCGCGGTCCAAGGGTTACGGCTACGGCATCGGCAAGGGTGTTGACGCCTTTCTCCATAGCCCGTCTTGCTTCTTCATTGAACTTCAGGTCTTTTGCTGCCATCTATGCTAACCTCCCGGTCGAACTATTTGACTATTGCTAGAACGTCTTCCTGGCGCAGGATTACGAGCTCTTCGCCATCGATCTTCATGTCGGTGCCGGCGTATTTGCCGTAGATGATCTTGTCACCCGGCTTGACGTCCATGGCCGATCTCTTGCCTGTATCGAGCAGCGCGCCCGGGCCTACCGCCACAACTTCGGCTTCCTGCGGCTTCTCTTTTGCGGTATCCGGCAGAATGATCCCACCGGCGGTCTTTTCCTGAGCAACCAGGGCTTTCGCGATTATTCTATCTCCCAACGGCTTCAGCACTTCTATGTACCTCCTGATGCGGTTTCTTCGTGGTAAGTTAGCACTCGCACTTGTCGAGTGCCAACCCATATTCTACACCAGCCCACCGAGTTTTATCAAGCCCGCAGGCCGATCAGCTCACTATTATACCCGGATGTGGGTTGGTTGTACCGGGAGGGTGACGCCTCGCCTGAGAGAGACTCCTCTTTCCTGCTGGTTCTGGTTGACTACGTTGCTCGTGCTGCCGTATCATCGAATCAGACTTAGCCACAACGGAGGCCATTGAAGAGATATGTCTTGCGATAATCTGAATGCCAATGCCGAAAGATGCACTTGCACGTCGATGTCCTGCTCAAGGCGGGGGAAGTGCTGCGAGTGTTTGGCGGCCCACCTCAGCAAACAGCAGCTTCCGGGATGCTGCTTTCCGGCGGATGTCGAGAAAACCTACGACCGCTCATTCGCGGCGTTCATAAAGGCCTACTCGAAATGAGCGACATCAAGGAGCGGGTGAAGCCAATAGTCGATGAGTTGACCCGGCAGTACCCCGACGCCAAATGTCGGCTGAACTTCACCACCCCGCACCAGCTTATGGTCGCAGCGATACTGGCCGCGCAGTCCACCGATGACGGCGTCAACCTGGTCACTCCCGGCTTGTTCAAGAAATATCCTGACGTCTACGCATTCGCCAACGCCGACCAGGGCGAGCTTGAGAAAGACGTCCACAGCACCGGCTTCTTCAGGCAGAAATCCAAAGCGATTATAGCATCTGCCAGGGAGATTGTAGCCGAATTTGACGGCCGGGTTCCGGACACCATCGAAGAGCTTGTCACCCTGAGCGGGGTGGGGCGAAAGACCGCGAACCTGGTAATAGGGGATGCCTACGGCAAACCTGCAGTGATTGTGGATACGCACGTCAAGCGGGTCACCTACCGTATTGGGCTTACGAAAGAAACCGACCCCACCAAGATAGAGTTCGACCTCAGGGCGATCCTGCCGGAAGAGGACTACACCAGGTTTAACCACCTGATAACATTCCACGGCCGAGCAGTCTGCAAAGCCCCCAAACCCAAATGCGAAATCTGCACCATAATCGACCTATGCGATTTTGGGTAGGAGTGGAAGAAGGGGAAGAAATGAGGCGGAGCCGCTGCGCGAAGTCAGGGCCAGGTGTTTCGGGATTTGAGGAGCGACTACAAGCCTCGCTATAGGAAAACCAGCCATCCAACCGCTCCGGAAATCCCGAGACTCCTCTTTCTCTCACTTACGCCAGCTTAGTTTCGGGATTTCCGCTGCGGCTCAAATCCCGAAACACCTGGGGATGACCTCTCCGTTACAGGCTACTCGCTCCCGCCAGCCCCGGCCCGGTTTTGGGCAGTATCAGCACCAGGGCGTAGTTGGTGAAGTACTTGCGGGCTACCCTCTGAACGTCTGCGGCGGTTACCTTATCCAGGTCGTCTGGGAATGACCGGTATTTCTCGTAACCGTAGCCTGACGCTTCCTGCCAGCCGAGCTCGTATGCCCTGTCCATCAGGTGCTGATGTGAAAGCGCGTAGGCGCCGATTGTGAAGCCTTTGGCGCGGAGGAAGTCGGTGTCAGATAGAGGGGCCGACTTCATCTGGTTCACCAGAGCCAGTATCTCAGTCTTGGACTTATCCAGCACCGCCGTTGCGCTCATCTCCGGGACCGATAGCTTGTATGGGTCCGTGAGCACGTATGCGACCACGTGGCTCTGGTTCACAAGCTTGGGGTACATAACCCCCAACTCGTAACCGATGCCCTGCTGCTGGCGAATCTCCCTGAACATCAGCGAACCCTTGCCTCCGCCCAGCGCGTTGGCTGCGACGAGCATCGCGGGGTAGTCGGCCGCCTTGACCCCTGGCGCTAGCCATCCCATTGTGAGATACGCGACCCGGATGTCGCCTTCGGTGATGAATGTCTTGTCTCTGTCCAGCGACTCGTCGGGAATCGAGCGCTGAAGAGGCAGCTTGCGGGCCTCCATTCCAGCGAACGCCATGTTGGCCCTTTGCAGGACCTGATCAGTGGTCACATCCCCAACTACCGAGATCACTATGTTGTTGGGAACGTAGTAGGCGTCGAAGAAGTTCTTCAAGTCGGCGGTGGTGGCCTTGCGAACTACCCGCTCAAACCCGAGAGTAGGCCGCTTGTAGCCGTTGTCTTCATATAGCTGTGCGCGGGTCTGATTGTATGAGCGCTCGGCAATGTCGGTCTGGGTGGCACCCAACCCGGCGAGAATCCCCGCCCTTACTTTCTCCACGAACTCGTCCTCGAACTTAGCCTCGGTAACGCACTCCGACACCAGGGAGAAAGCCTTGTTGAACATCGGAGCGGTGGTCACAGCCCGAACGGTTGCGAAGTCCAGGTTCCATTGAGAATCCACGTTGCCGCCGACCGCCTCAGCTATGTTCGCTATGTCTTCCGCGCGGCTGTTCCTGGTGCTGGCGAGGAGAAGCTGGGAGACAAAGTTACCGATGCCGGCTGTCTGGATGGACTCCTGGGCCGCGCCCGTGCCCACCATCGCCGCGATGGCGACCAGCCCGCTGCCAGGCTCTTCCTTCACGACAATCCGCAGACCGTTCTCCAGGGTGCGTTTCTGGATGTCGGTCCGGGTTGGCGCGGCGATGCAGCAGCCGCAGGCGATAGTTGTGACTAGAATGATAGCCAGGACAAGCCTCATTTGACGGGCTCCTTCTCTGGTTCGATGCTGAGGATTACAGCCTTGTTGGGGTCGAGGTACTTCTTCGCAACCGATTTCAGGTCGTCGTTGGTTACTGAGACTACTATATCCACATACTGGTCGGCAAGCGTCGGGTCCGCGATTGTCCAGTAGAACCCGTATGAACCCGCGCGGCCTTCGTAGGTTTCGTTCTCGAACGCATAGTCGCCCAGCAGCGACCTCTGAGCGACCCCCAGTTCCCCGGGCGACAGCCCGTTCTCGCGGAGAGCCTCGACGCGAGCCAGAATGGCGGCTACGGCATCGGATTCGCTTCCCGGCTTCACCATTGCGAAGATCGCCATGCAACTTGGGTACTTCTGAGTGAGGAAATCGGATGTCACGTCCGACGCCAGTTTCTTGTTCTTGACCAACTCCTCGGAAAGCCAACTCCTGTAGCCCAGGCCGAGGTGGGTGAGAAGTATGTCGGTTGCGCAGACTTCCTTGAAATCAGCAACTCCTGGGCCAAGATAGCCTATGGCGAGGGTGGGCGCGGGGATGTTGGCGGTGACGGTCTTCCTGACCTGCGCGGCCGGCGGCTTCGGAGATTCGAGGTCAGGGATGGGTACATCGATTTGCTTGCCCTGGAAATACTTGCCTATGGAGTTGACGACCTGGCTGGAATCGAAATCGCCCACCACCACCACCGCCATATTCGACGGCGTGTAGTACTTCGTGTAGAAATCCTGAATGGTCTTTCGGGTCATGCCCCGTATGCTGGAAGACGTGCCTTCAAGCGGGAGGGCATAGGGGAACTTGCCGTAGATGTCCTGCCCCAGAATGTCTAGAGCCACGCCAAACGGCTTTGTCGACTTGGCGGCGATCTCGTCCAGAATCACGAGCTTTTCTTTCGCAATCTCCTGCTCTCGGAATAGAGGGCTGCTTACGGAGTCGGCCAGGACCTCTATCGCCTTGTCGAGATAGCGGGATGCGATGGTGCCTCCAAAGTGGGTCCAGTCACGTGATGTGTGGCCGTTGAGGGTCGCCCCGAGGCTCTCCATCTCGATATCCACAGCCCCATTGGGCCGCTTCTGGGAGCCGGCGAAGACCAGGTGCTCGATCATATGAGAGACGCCGCTGATCTCGGGAGTCTCCCTGCAGGTTCCGGCCTTTACCCATATATCCACCGCCGCCAGCTCTGCCGCATGGTCCTCGGAGAGGACAACGGTCAGCCCGTTGCCCATCTTGGTGACCGTACAACCCCTGCCCGCACACATGGCAGCGGATGCCGATAGAATAGCGAGCGCAAGGATCGACGCGACGCCAATTGTCGATAGCCGATGGCCAATGGCTGTTGGCACTGTGCGCCATACGCTAAGTCTCATAGAACCTCCAGTGGCTGTGGCTCGAATAGAGGACAATCCACAGTCTGCGGCAGTAGGCTGCACGCCACCGCGCAGACTACCAACAATTGTTCAGAGTGGGTGAGAAACCCCCTCTCCCCGGCCTCCGGGGAGAGGCGCTGCCCGGAAGCAGACCCTAGCGGAGCGGGGCTGCGATAGGGTTGGGGTGAGGGGAAGAGATGAAGCTTCCGATATATCGCTCACCAAGACTGAACTATTACGACTACTATTCCCAATACTTGACCATACCTATTATAATTGATTGTGCGTACTTGCGCTAACCTGCCGCAACCGCCTTCGTGGAGCAGCTTCTTGGACCGGCGTTCTTTCAGAAATCTCGACTACTCATTACTCATCTGCGCTTTGAGCATCCTTGTGTACGGCTGTCTTATGATCTACAGCGCGAGCAAGGGTGGCAAGGCCGGTGGTGGGTATATAGAGCGACAGTGCATCTGGGCAGTGATTGGGCTGGTGTTGGGTGCTCTGGTCGCCAGAATTGACACCTCTTTCTATCGCAACCACGCCGGCAAGCTCTACGGCATTATGTTGTTCCTGCTGGTGTTGGTGTTGGCTGTGGGCCATTCCTCCAAAGGCGCACAGCGATGGCTTGGATATGGCGGAATGAGAATCCAGCCGTCGGAACTGGCGAAAGTGGTGATGATCGTTGCCCTCGCGGTGTTCTTCGCCAGACGTCACGACCAAACGCGAGACTCCAAGACATTCCTGCACTCCCTCATCTATATGGCCATCCCAACCTTTCTGGTCTTCAAGCAGCCCGATCTAGGCACCAGCCTTGTGCTCTTTGCGATATGGGTGGTGATCGCGTTTGCAATGGGGACCAACGCCAAGAACATCCTCATTTTGGTAGGCAGTGGCGCCATCTTGGCTCTGATAGTGTGGAATGTGCCGGGGGTGCTCAAGGACTACCAGAAGAACCGTGTGATCACGTTCGTGAACCCTTCATTCGATCAGCTTGGCACAGGCTACCACGTTATGCAATCCCGAATCGCCATCGGCTCCGGCCAACTCGGGGGCAGGGGGTTTATGAGGGGGACTCAGAGGGAACTCAGCTTCATACCAGAACAGCATACCGATTTCATATTCACGGTGGTGGGGGAGGAATTCGGCTTTGTGGGGGCGATGGGTCTGCTGCTGTTGTACCTCTGGCTGTTGTGGCGCGTATTGAGCATTATGGCCGTAACTGAGGACCCGATAGGCCGGGGGATCACGGCCGGGGTCTTTGGTATGCTGCTGTTCCACATATTCGTGAATATAGGCATGACCTTGGGCTTGGTGCCTGTAGCTGGTGTCCCTCTGCCCATGTTCAGCTACGGCGGAAGCAGCCTGCTCACGAACTTCCTGGCTCTGGGGTTGGTCGAGGGTGTCGCCATGCGACCGCACAGGATTAACTTCTGAGCGTTGTGGGAAGGTCAAGAGAGTTCTTTCGCTGAAGTATAGACAGTGGTTATGGTATGGGGAAGTCCGAGTGTTTTCAATGGAGGCCGTAATGAAACTTGGCTCATATTCTCGCGCCTTGCTTGCTGCGTTCGCTGTTTGTGTGGTTCTGTGCGGAAACGGGGCGTCAGCCGCTGGACTGGACTCGCAGATACCGGCCAGAGTAGACAATGTCCGCAAATCGCTGGTGCGCATCCAGGTGGTCATCGGTGAGTACCGGCAAGGCCGGGAGGGCAAGTACCAGGTGTCGGGCAGTGGCGCGATAATATCGCCCGAGGGCTACGTTGTCACGAACTTCCACGTAGTCCAGGAAGCTCGGCGGATATCTTGCACTATGGCTGACCTCAGCGTGGTCCCCGCCAAGCTGGTTGGTTCCGATCCGCTGGCTGACATAGCCGTACTCAAGCTGACGCCCGGCGGCAAGGGGCGTAAAGCTGCTTATCCTGTTGCGGTGTTCGGCGACTCCGACAGTATGAAAGTCGGCGACCGGATATTCGCGATGGGGTGCCCACTTGCTATATCGCAGTCGGTCACAATGGGCATCATCAGCAACACCCGCATGGTCCTTCCGGAAATGTTCTCGGACGAGGAGATGATCATGGACGGCGAGGATGTTGGCTCTCTTGTTCGGTGGATTGGTCACGATGCTCTCATAGAGCCCGGCAACTCCGGTGGCCCGCTGGTCGACGACGAGGGGAAGATAGTCGGGATCAACGAGATATCCTACGGCCTGGCCGGAGCGATCCCCGGTAACCTGGCCAAGAGCGTTGCCTCCCAGTTGATCAAGCGTGGGGAGATTATCCGGGGGTGGATAGGCGCCGATCTGCAGCCCAGTATCGACAGCAGTTCGATGGGCGGTGCGCTGGTGAGCTTCGTTGAGCCGAAATCCCCGGCGGCAAAGGCCGGTATGAGGGCAGGAGATGTTATCACGAGCGTGGCGGGGAAGCGTGTTTACGCCAGGTTCAAGGAAGAAGTTCCTCCTCTGAACCAACTGCTCGCCGCGCTGCCTGTGGGGCAGCTCGTACGCTTTGGTGTTCTGAGGTCGGGCAAGCAGTCTGTTCTGAACGTCACCACCGGCCGCAGGCCCAAAGCCCACGTTCCTCAGGCAGTGATTGATGGTTGGGGGATGTGTGGTTCTTCAGTCAGCCAGAGAGTAAAGGACACATTGCGGCTCGGCGCGGGGCAGGGAGTGATTGTCCGAAGCGTGCTGCCCAGCGGCCCGGCAGGCTCTGCAAAGCCCGCTTTGGATGAGGGCGATGTGATAGTAAAGGTAGACTCCAAGCCGGTCGCTGATACCGCCGCTCTCAAGAAACTGACTGTGGCGATGCTGAAGGGCAAGACGTCTCCGGTTACGGTTACGGTCCTCTTTGAGCGCAAGAACCGCCTGTACGCCGGTGTGGTAAAGGTTGGCAAGGCCGAGCAGTCCTCAAGCGGCGAGGAGATGAGCAAGGCGTGGCTGCCTGTGGAGGTCCAGGTGATGACTCGGGACCTGAAAGATGCCATGAAGCTGCCGGATATCACGGGGGTTCGCATTACTCGTGTCTACCCCGGCACTTCCGCACAGACAGCGGGCCTGAAGACTGGTGACATCCTTACACAACTGGACTCCCAGGACATCTCTGCGGAGCAGCCGGGCGATGAGGAGATACTGGGGTCCATGGTTCGGCAGTACGGCATCGGTGATAAAGTGAAGCTGAACCTCATTCGCGACGGCAAGCAAATCCAGACCGAAGTGGTGCTGGCTGCTCAGCCGACCCCTCAGGCCGACCTGCCGAAGTACACCGACGACAGTTTCGAGTTCACGATCCGGAATCTTGCGTTCTCGGACTACTCAGAGGGGAGAACCACCAGAGATCAAAAGGGTGTATTCGTGGATTCCGTGAGCGAGGGCGGTTGGGCTTCGCTGGGGCGGATGAAGTATGGCGACGTTATTCTGTCGATCAACCACGTTCCAGTATCAGACACATCCGAGGCCAAGAGCGTGCTGAAGCGTGTGGCGGACAAGAAACCGGACCTTGTGGTTGTAAAAGTGCTCAGGGGCACGCGGACTGTGTTCCTCGCGATGCGCCCGATCTGGTCTAAGTAGTCGCGCAGCCGAAAAACGGCGGAAGGGTTGAGGCAAGAAGATGGTCAGGAGATTCGTGGTATCGCTGTTTGTTCTAGCGTTAGTTGCAGGAATGTGCGGTTCCGCCGTGGCCCAGGTGGACCTGGATAAGGCCCGGGCGATAGTTGATGAGTACCAGTCGGCAGTGGTGACGCTGTCTCTGGTGATTGAGATGTCCTCGAGCTATTCGGGGCAGACCAACAAGCGCGAGTCTAAGACCACTGCGGTGGCTACCATCATAGACCCCTCAGGGCTTGCCGTCGCTTCCCTTTCAAGCATCGATCCGACCGCTCTCCAGGAGCGGTTCATGCAGTCGGACGATATGAAGATGAGCTCAAAGATCATCGATGCCAAGATCCGCCAACCCCAGGGAACGGACATTCCGGTGGACGTTGTGCTGCGAGACAAGGATCTGGACCTGGCGTTTGTGCGCCCCAAGAGCCCGGTGGCCACACCGTTCAAGTTTGTCGATCTGAGCGCCGGCGTTCCAGCGAAGCTCTTGGATCAGGTTGTGAGCTTCTCCAAACTAGGGCAGGTAGCGGGTTTTGGCACATACGCCAGCATAGACAAAGTGATGGCGGTCATTACCAAACCTATTAGCTACTATGTAGTAGAAGGCTCGTGCGGGGTGGGGTGTCCGGCATTCAGCGCTGACGGAAAGCCGATAGGCGTCGTGGTCATACGCTCCCAGGCATCGAGCGGTGGAGACACCGAGTCGATGTTCGGGCCGATGGGTGGGATGCTGACTGTAATACTGCCGTGCGAACGAATTGCCACCGGCGCCGCGAAAGCCAAAACCGCCAAACCTGCAACTCCGTAGCCGGCAGAGAAGCAGAGAAGCAGAGAAGCAGAGAAGCAGAGTAGCAGAGCAGCAGAGTAGCGGAGAAGTCCAGGCAGTGCGCAATGTGCCCATACCATCATCCTGAGCCTGTCGAAGGATGCATGAGAGCATTGACATAGCGGCAGAGGTGTTCGTCTGCCCTCAGCTTCTCTGCTCTTCGAATTCAGTGCATCGCCCCGCCTTCACCTTCATCCCATCGTAAGCCAACTCAACCCCTTCCGGGAGCAGGCGGTTGGTCTGCTCGTGGTCCAGGCGATGGGCGATGTGGGTGAACAGGGCGCGCCTTGGCTTCAGCTTCCCCACAACCTCCAGCCCCTCGCTGAGGGAGAAGTGGGTCGGGTGAGGCTTGGGGCGAAGGACTCCGAGCACCATCAGTTCCAGCCCCTGAAGCTGCTCCATTGATGGTTCAGGAATGCTGCTGCAGTCGGTCACATAAGCCATATCGCCGATGCGGAACCCTAGAATGGGCAGGCGTCCGTGGTGGATGTGGATCGGCATTATCTCCACGCCTGCTGCCTCGAATGGCCCTGATATCTCGTGTAACTCCAGCACGGGCAACCCGCCGCCCACCTGAACCCCTGGTCGAAAAGCGTAGTCGAATACCCGCCGGAGGGAGTTGAGCGTGCTCTCCGACCCATAGATTGGTATCGGCATGCCCGAGACCTCATTGAACCTGCGGCAGTCGTCCAATCCAAACAGGTGATCAACGTGGGCGTGGGTGTAGATGATGGCGTCAATGCGGTCTATCCCCTCTCGGATAGCCTGCAGTCGCAGTTCAGGGCTGGTGTCGATGAGTATGCGCTTGACGCCGCACTCCACAAGCGCGGAGCAGCGGGTGCGTTTGTTCCTGGGATTTTCGCTTCGGCATACATCGCAGTCGCACCCGATCATGGGCACACCGTGCGAAGTCCCGGTGCCGAGGAATGTGATGGTAAGAGCGCGGTGGATCATCTTCGCCAGGATTTCTTCCTGGGCGGGAAGAGCAGAGCCTGAGCGGAACTGGCTGAGGCGGATGCGGCATCTGCAGGTTCCGGAGTCTCCTCAATGGTCTCCTCGGCTGGTTCCTCTTCTTCGGGGATCTCGGCGAAACGGCCCTCCACTGGCTCCGGAATCTCCGGGAGCGGCGCCATGCCATCTTCCAACGCCGGTTGGTCCTCGGGGGCGCCGAGTTCGGCGTCCGGCACGCCGGTCTGTCGGAACAGTTCATTGATCCTGGAGAGCTTCTCGTTCCACTCTTTCTTCTTGTGCGCAGGCTGGGCTTCGGCCAGTTCGGTGAACTCAGCAGAGAGGGAGAGGATCACTTCCTGGGCGCGGTTGAGCATCATGCTGGCGCGGTTGAGCATGACATTGAGCTCCTTCTGCCGCTCCAGAAGCTCCATCACAAGTTCGCGGGAATGCTGCTCTCGCAGCTTCGCATCTTCGCAGATGGTCTCAAGATGCATCACCTTCTCGGTGAGCGAATTGACCTCCATCTGCGCATGCAGCAGTTCCGCAGTGACTTCGTTCATCTGTTTGACCAGTTCCATTGCGCGCCAACCCTCTGTCCGGGATGCTATATTATCCTACATGCAGGCCGGTTAGTTCAACCTCGGCTCCCTCATGTACACTTGTCAATGATGTGTTACAGCACATGCTGGTAGCTCTCTAGCATTTGC
>CAZTAO010000024.1:0-15986 GCA_964611645.1 uncultured bacterium
AGAATCTGGCCAATATCGGACTCAAGCACATCAACAAGCTCTTTGAGATAGAGCGAGATTTGCGTGACGGCTCTCGGGAGGAACGCAAGGCGGCTCGACTTGAGCGTAGCAAACCGGTGGTGGATGGGTTCAAGACCTGGTTGGACGAGACTAGATCGCAAGCGCTGCCCAAGAGCAAGATCGGGCAGGCCATCGGCTATTGCCGGAACCAGTGGACAAAGCTCATCCAATTCCTGGAAGATGGGCGGCTGGAGATCGACAATAACCGCGCCGAGCGCTCCGTCAAGCCGTTCGTGATTGGCCGAAAGAACTGGCTTTTCGCCAATACCCCACGCGGTGCCAAGACCAGCGCCATCATCTACAGCATAGTCGAGACCGCGAAAGAGAACGGCCTGAACCCCTCAGCCTATATACAATACCTCTTCGAGCGGCTGCCCGAAATCGACCCAACAGACGCAGCCGCCATCGACTCACTACTGCCCTGGAACGAAACCGTCCAATCGGCCCTCCAAGTCCAGAAATCGCTTCCACTCAAAGACGCCACCTCAGCCTGACGCCATCCCCCTACCGACGTGTCCCTGGTTTGACGCTTACGGATATTCCTGCTGCGGGTGGGGAAGCCGTCACGATCAGCCCCGTCCTGCGCCAGCATTCTCAGACTCCGTGGATCGTTTGGTGTAATTGGGGCCATGGCGTCCACACACAAAAAAGCCGCAGCGCCAGTTGGCGCTGCGGCTGAGAGTCATTTGCCTTTCGGCTCTGGTGTTACGGGGTTGTTATGGTTCCCATCGTGTTGTATCCTACCGGCGAATTGTTCCCCTCAACGATATACATATACTCTTTGAGGGTCTTGGCCGCCATCGAAGGCTTCAACTCGATGTTCCACTTTATGGTCAGGTCGGATCCCACAGCTGTAACCGTGGTCGCCGCAAGGTAGACGCTGCACTGGCTATTCTCGAGTACCACAGAATCACCAGCAAGGTTACCACCGATCCACGCTGAGTTGGCGTCATTGCGCAGGTATATCTTGCCTGTGTTTCCGTCATACCGGAGATGGACGCCGTTCACGAAGCTATAGGCAGTGTTGATCAGGAAGTTTGTCTGCCTGATGGTCGAAGCGCCATTAGCGTCGCGGTAGATGCAGGTGTAGTCCGTCGGAACACCCGTCGAAACGGATCCTGTCCTGGGAGTGACACTCACGTTCACGGCCTTGATGTTGGTGTAGTAAGTGCCCTTCACGTCCAGTCGGCTCGCATTCGTCACGTCATAAGCAGTCATCTGACCCACGAGATTCTTGGCTGTGAATGCGGGATTCAGCGTGATGCTCCATCCGATGGTTATGTCGGTTCCGCTCATAGAGACTGTCGTAGCCCCTAAGTCGAGGGAACCCTGAGAGTTCGACACCACCATAGGAGTACCAGGAGCGTAACCACCAAGCCATGTCGTACCCAGGTCATCCCTGAGATAGAGCTTGTTGGTCATCTTGTTGTAGTAGAGGCTCATGGTGTTCTGCTGGCCGCCGTTCTCAGTGAGCAGCAGGAACATCGTTGACAGGTTGTCCCAACCGTTAGCGTCACGATAGACACTGGTCATCGTGATAGGTGAACCGCTCGTTAGGGTGCCTGCGTTGGGAGTGAGGCTGAAGTTGACCGGGGTGACGTTGGCATAGTAGATTCCCCGAGTCGTGGCAGCCCCTTTGTTGACCTTGTCGTATACCTGCATCTGACCAAACAGGTTTTTGCCGGCCATTGAGGCCTTCAACTCCAGCGCCCACGAAATCACCATCTGGTTGCCTAGTGTGGTGACCGTCGTGTGCTCAACGTAGAGCTTACCCTGGGAGTTCTCAAGCACAACACCCGGAGTCCCCGGAGCGTAACCGGTGCTCCATGTCGTCCCTGCGTCGTTCCTCAGATATATCTTGTTTTGAGGAGCGTTGTAGTAGACGCTGATGCCGTTGGCCTGCAGACCTGTGTCCGTTATCAGCAGGAATGCGGTCGCGATGTCCGCAGCGCCGTTCCCGTCCGAATACGTGGCCACAAACGGCATTTCAAGCCCTGTAGGCAGAGTGCCTGAGCTCGGGACCAGGCTGTCGTTGGTCGGAACGAAGTTCGTATAGTATATCCCGAAAGTATCCCAACCGTCGGCGTTGCCGTCGTTGTCAGAGGATGCCACCAGGCCAAGCAGTAACTTGGCGGTGGTGTTTACCGTTATGGACCAAGCCACGGTCAGGTCATTACCGACGCCGTTGGCAGTAGTCGCTGCGCAGTGAACTGTGCACTGGCTGTTGCTGATGTCGAATGCAGAACCGGGCGCCCTGCCGCCAAGCCATGCTGTGTGAGCGTCGTTGCGCAGCCAAATGGTATTGCTGGCCGGCATATACTTGACGTAGATGGCGTTGGTTGTTGAGGTTGAGTCGTTGATCAGGAGGCGTGACTCTCTGATGTTCGTGTAGCCGTTCGGATCGGACACAACGGTTGTGAACGTCATCGGGGCATCAAAGGTCAGCGGGCCGACTGTCGGATCCAGGCTTACGTCGACCGGCGGAGCATAGACAGCGAACGTCGCGCTCGGTCCGGCAGCCAATGCAGTGTTTCCCGCCACATCAGTAGCGGTTCCACCGGCAATCGAGATTCCGAGGGTGCCAGCGCCGACAGGATTGCTGATAGTAACGGTTCGGGTGCTGCCCGAGCCGGTTACTGCAACGGTGCCGTTGGCAGTACCGGTTCTGTTGAGTGTCACGTCCGCAGCAGTCAAGGTTACGCCGGCCAAGCCGTTGGTGTCGCTGAAAGTCACCGCGTAGGATACAGGAGCAACGCCCGTCGTTACCGCCGACGGTGCGCCTATTGCCACAGTCGGACGGAATGTGTCGAGGATGATGGAGCGCGTTACGCCAAGATAGTTGCCAGCGCCGTCCATGAAATGGACAGACACTTGCGCGGTTCCATCTACGTTTGGCAGCACCCAAGCCTTGGAGGTCGAGTACGGCTCCCAAGAGCTCCAAGTCGCGGCGGAGTTCCTGAAGCGCATCGATACCACACCAGACAGAGCATCCGTAGCAGAGAGAGTCAGTGTGACATTAACTGACTTTGTGTACGTAGCCCCACCGTTGATCATCATGCTGCGGCCCGTCGGAACAGTCTTGTCGAGGATGATCGTGTCAGCGAACGAGGCAGAAACGTTGGCCAGACTGTCCTTGAACTGAACGTACACGGTCTGTGTCCCCTCGACGTTCGCCATTGTCCACACCCTCGAAGTGGCATAGGTTGCCCAAGCGCTCCAAGTGGCATCATCATTGCTGAAGCGCATTTCCGTGACGGTCGAGTAGGTGTCAGTCGCGCTAAGCGTCAGTGTAACACCCACACTGTTCGTATACGGATCACCGTTCTTGATGACGACAGTGCCGGTGGGTCCGCTCTGGTCAAGTGTAATCGTATCAAAGAAGCTGTCGGAGATATTTCCAACATTGTCCTCTAGCTTGCAGTATACGGTCTTTGTGCCTTCGCCGATAGACATCGACCAGTTCTTTGTCCCGGCATAGTAGGTATACCAGGTGTATGTGGCGTCGTCATTGCTGAAGCCGATTTTCTTCAGGCCACTAGCATTGTCCGATGCCGTCCAACTCAGCGAAACCGTTCTGCTGCTGCAAGCGGCGTCGCCGGTGTTGATCGTCAGAGTTCCGGTCGGAGCTATCTTGTCGAGATAGATGTCGTCGGAGAATCCGTCGGACACGTTGCCCATATTGTCGTTGAACCTGACGTAGACAGTCTTGGTTCCGTCGGTATCAGGGTCGAGATCCCACGCCTTGGTCGTGCCATAGGCTTCCCAAGCAGACCAAGTGGAGTTGTCATTGCTGAAACTCATCTGGTTGATGCCACTGGAAGCGTCGGTGCCGTCTATGGTCAGCGTGACACCCTTGGTCGCCGTGTAGCCATCGCCGGCGTTGATGACAACCGTGCCAGTAGGGGCAGTCTTGTCAAGGTAGATGGTGTCGCTGTAGGTAGCGATGTTGCCTACCAGGTCCTTATACTGGACGTATACAGTCTGGGTTCCGTCGGCATCGGTCATATCCCAGCTCTTGCTCGTCCCATAAGCTTCCCAATCGGACCATGTAGAGCTGTCGTTGCTGAAGCGCATCTGAGTAAGTCCACTGGCCTGACCGCCGCCGCCAAGCGGGTCGGTGGAGTCCAGCGTCAGAGCAACGCTCTTCGTTCCGACGTAGGTGTCGCCGCTGTTGATAACAACGGTTCCGGTGGGAGCAACCTTATCAAGGTAGATAGTGTCGCTGACTCCCGGAGCAACATTGTGATGAAGATCGCGGAACTCAGCGTATACTGTCTGGGTGCCGTCGGTATCGGTTATATCCCAGCTCTTGCTGGTTGCGTATGCTTCCCACGCAGACCAATTGGTGTTGTCGTTGCTGAACCGCATCTCCATGGTGGTCAACAGGTCCTCTGAATGAAGAGTAAGTGTGACCGTCTTGGAGCCGGCAAAAGCAGCGTCGCCGTCAATGATGATGCTGCAGTTGAACGGCGGTACCGTGTCGATGGTGAATGCTTCATAGGAAGTAGGAGCAGCTCCTGCCCACGCAGTGTCAATGCTCTGGACTGCCCAATAGTAGGTGCCATCGGTCAGACTGCCCAAATGCAGGTTTAGTCTTGCCTGAGCATTGCCCAAGCCCGGAATGAGTCTGAAGCCCGACGCGAGAGCGTGAGGGGCGATCTTGAGAGCGCCCGTTGGCGTGGCAACAACCACGTTATAGTTGAGTCCGCCAGCAGGAGTCTCAGCGTCGCCGCCGGCAGCCCAACTGAGGTCAACGGCTCCGCCGTCATAGGCAGATACCAGACCGGTCGGGGAAGTCGGTAGAGTGTTCGCGGGTCCGCCGGTGTTCCGGTAGATCCTGGCGAAGGCGTTTGTGCCGGCCATACCGGCTATTGCCAGGTCAAGCCGACCGTCATTGTCTATGTCACCCCAGGCAACAGTGCTGGACTGGGCAGCGGGAAGACCCGCGCTTGCGTCCACGAAAGTGCCTGCATCATTGCGGTAGATAAGCGTGTAGCCGACGAGTGAGGCATCCAAGCCCGTAGTGGCAAGGTCCAGGTCGCCGTCGTTGTCATAGTCACCCCAAGCCAGGCAGCCCCAAGCGAGTTTCCTGGAGAGGTCGCCGAGGCTTGTGAACGTCCCGCCACCGTCGTTGCGGTATATTCTTGCATAGTATGTCCCGCCATTGTTGTAGCCGGACAACGCAACGTCCAGCCTGCCATCGCTGTTGTAGTCGCCCCAGGCGATCGATGCAGACTGAATGAAAGCGAAAGCTATGCCGCTGTTCACGAACGTTCCGGCATCGTTTCTATAGAGTCGAGTGAAAGATGCACTGCCGGTGGAACCGGTTACGAGCAGGTCCACGTCGCCGTCGTTGTCATAGTCTGCCCACGCAAGGTTGGCATACTCTAGACCCTGGAGTCCAGCAGCTATGTCAGTAAACACCCCGGCATCGTTTCGGTATACCCGAGTGATCTGAGTGGCGGTGCTGGTGCGGCCAGCGATGGCCAAGTCAAGGTCTCCGTCTCTGTCGTAGTCGCCCCAAGCAACTGCGGAGAACTGGATTCCGGTGATGCCCGCGGCTATGTTGGTAAATGCCCCGGCATCATTGCGGTAGATATTACATATACCGGTTGTGCCATTGTAGCCGGAGAGAACGAGGTCGAGGTCTCCGTCTCTGTCATAGTCGCCCCAGGCAGCAGCGTTCGGCCCGGCGTTGACATTAGCGAAGCCCGCAGCCACGCTCGTGAATGAAGCGCCTGCATTGCTTCTGTAGAGTCTTGTGGTGGGCACGCCGCTCACGTTCTGCCCCATCACTAGAAGGTCCAGATAACCGTCGCCGTTATAGTCACCCCAAACTGCTGTGGTGACTTTGGCGCCGGTCAGTCCAGCCCCCATGTCGCTGAAAGTCTGAGCGTTGACTGCCGATACGAGGCAGGATGCTAACGCTATTATGACTACAGCGAACAAGTACTTGTGTCTACTCATTCTTCCATCCCTCCGTTTGATTCTACTGGTTCTGCCTCCGCGCGTAAGTGGACCTTAGTCCAAAACGGTCGGGGCGTGGTGCGCTTTGTCGAGTTTTCCGGGTACGAACCTGACATAGTTAGTGCGGTAAGACACCTAACAACATAGAACATCCGCAAGCGGCAACTTGCGGCAACCACCACATAGGCCCACCTCCATCCGAAAGCCTATCATCACGGTTGTGCGAGGCGTGAGTAAGAGCATTATACTACACAAAGACCGGAGAAGAAAGAGACTTACAATTATTTCTTGATTTTCTGACTGTAGAAACTGTGCTTTTGTTCCGGCAGTGAGAAAAACGGGGGACTTCCAGGGGACAATCCCGTAAACAAGTCGCGAGTTCGTTGAACACGCACTGTATGTCTGCAAAAATCAAGGCCCCGGCCGGGCAGCCGGGGCTAGATCAAAGGAGGTGAAAGGAATGGAAGACCATGTCTACTTTCATATATATATACGACGGCTACCTCCGGACCGTTCCGTCATATGTTACGCGGCCGTGAATTGGAATTCCGGGGTGCGTAAAGTCGGGGGATACCGAACAGAAGCGACGAGTCAGTTAGATGAAAAACCGGCATCCGATGAGTCGACGAATTTCGCGAGTCCGCCGTCGAGTCTTCGCTCCAGGTCCCGAGTCATTCGCTCGTCTTCCTCCGCCTGTTCAATAACCCGCTTGTCCGATTCGTCCGCGGCATTTGCGTCGATGATTGCGCGGGCTTCGGCGCATAGCTCGCAGTCTGGTTCAAGGCAAAGAAGCGCGTCAGCGCCCATTGAAACGGCGTCGCGGGCAGCGTTGACTACGCTCCTTGCGTCCATCAGCCTCAACGGCGTGTCGCCGACTGCGGTCTCCGAATACGACTCGCACTCCCTGAGCGGATCGGCCAAGCTCCCAAACCCTCGGTGACAACCCGGTTGTCTGATCCACCGAGTCACGGTCTTGCCCGAGGATAGGGTGAACGACATCGGTCTGGCGCGGCTTATATATGGTAGGCAAGCCATCTCTTCAGCGACGAACACCATAGGATTCTCGGAGAAGTCGCACCCAACTTGGAGCACCTTTGCCCCGGCCTGAAACAGCTTGAAGAGAGGAGTGTTTCGCCCGAACGCGCTGTTGGAGCCGTGGTTCTCGGTGACGATCGACGCGAGTCTGCCTACGGCGGCGATAGGGTGGGTGGGGTGGTCGCTGAGGGACGCTCCGGGCACGTGCAGAAGCGCTTCTGCAAACGGGGGGATGGAGATAGCACCTTGGCTCGGATGAAAACCGAAACCCGGCACCACGATAGTTCCCATTGGCCCCAGAATGCGGATGATCTCAGAGACGATCTCGTCGGGGTCTCCCAGAGACTCAGAGACGTCCTCGCCTTTAATGGCGAGAACAGTGTCTCCGGATTCAAGGCCCAAGTTGATCAACGCATCGGATAGTAGGGGATTAGCGGCCAATTGGGGTCACCTGCCGGCACCACGTGTAATGTAGGGAACGAGTCGTACTGACACACAAACACGAGAGGCAGATTACCCGCCTCCCGCGTACTTGTGCTGTTATTTGCTGAGCAAGGCTCAACCCAGGTCAGGCCTGCTTAGCGTTCATCCGTCGCATCAGCCTGGACTTTCGCCTGGCCGCTGCGTTCTTGTGGATAATGCCGTGCTTGGCTGCCTTGTCTATGGTGCTGACTGTCTGGCCCAACAGAGCGACGGCTTCCGTCTCTCCAGCGTCAATGGCAGCCTTCGTCTTCTTGACGAATGTCTTTATAGCTGACTTAACGCTCAGGTTTCGCGCTCGCAGCTCGCGGGACTTCTTTACGTCTTTCTTGACTGACTTGATATTTGGCAACTGGGTTACAACCTCCGTTGGATCGCCTTATCCCTCTGCAAGTGCTTCAAACCGGCGCTGTTCGCCGTTCTTGCACTTGAGCGGGTATATCTCAATACTGAAACTGACTCAATAGTATAGCATCTTATGCCCCACCGTGCAATCCCAACTTGAACAGGTCCGCACTTCAGGCTGGATTTGACGCTCTCGCGCCCACATGCTATTATAATACCAGCGATGGCGGAGTACCTCAGCTGGTTAGAGGACCCGGCTCATACCCGGGGCGTCGTCGGTTCAAATCCGACCTCCGCTACCATCCCCATTCTTTCCCAGCAATGATCCAACTCACACATTCCGCAATCATCTGCATCACTGCGCGATCTATTCGCCTTCCTGCTTCAACTTCAAGAACTGCTCTTCCTGCGCTTCCAGTTCGGCCTCTGTCAGTCGATGCGGTGTAGGTACATCATCTTCGACGACCGGTTCCGCCGCCTTGGCAGGCTTTGCTGCCTTTTCTTCCGCCAGGGGAGTCAGGTCAGCGGAGCTTGCAAGGATGTTGTAACTCATCTTGAGTTGCTTCTGCTCTCCGGTGAGGCGGTTGCGGACTTCATCCGAAAGCCCGTGGAGCCATCGGTCGCGTTCCTGCTTCTGGACCTTCAGGTGTCGGTCGCGGATACTCGTTGGTAGCGACTCCAGATCGACGATGACACATACACTTCCATCAGGATAGGTGCGGTCAACGGATCCGGTCAGCCCGGCGAAATACTCGTAATACAGCCCTGTCTTCGCGTCTTCGGCAGTGCACTCTCTCTGTACTATTGTTACCCTGTCACCAGGTTTGAGCGATCGCATAGTCAGACTCCTCCAATTGCATTGAACCTCAACATGATAGCACGTTATTCCGCCGGCTTCACATCGGACGCCGCAGAGTTGCTTCCAGCCAGTCTCTGTGCAGCCGACTGCCCGGCAAGCCAGCCAGTGCTGAATGCGGCCTGCAGGTTGAACCCGCCGGTCACAGCGTCAATATCTATCATCTCGCCCGCAAAATACAACCCTTCGACGATGCGCGACATCATAGTGCGAGGGTCAATCTCTTTGCACGCAACCCCCCCCGCAGTGACGATGGCTTCATCGATGGGGCGAAGCCTGCACACAGGCACGCGGAAGTCCTTGAGCGTCCCGACCAAGGCTCCGCGATCCTCAGAGGTCACGGAGTGCGCCGTCTTCTCGCCATCCACGCAGGCAAGATCGAGAACTGCCTGGATCATCCCGGACGGCAACACCGAACGCATCACGTTTTTGAGCAGCTTGGGCTGGCTCAGTTCGCGGACCAGGCGCGCATCGAGCTGTTCGTGGTCCAGGGCAGGCTTGAGGTCGATGGATATGTCGACCTCCCCCGATTCCAGCAGTTTTCCGACCTCTCGGCTCAGTGTGAGTATGATCGGGCCGGACAACCCGAAGTGCGTGAACAGCATCTCACCGAATTCGGAACAGTGCGCGTTATCTTCGCGCGTACCGCGTTTTCTGGCGATTACCGTGGCTGAGACGCTCTTCAGCGAAATGCCCTGTAAGTCCGGTATCCACTGGGCGTCCGACACGATGGGGGCGAGCGCTGGACAGATCGGCGCCACAGTATGCCCCAACTCCCCGGCGAATGCGAATCCATCACCGGTCGAGCCAGTGACGGGATAGGATGCTCCGCCGCAAGCCAATATCACCGCGCCGGCTTTCATCGTGCCGCCGAACACTTCCACACCTGCGATTCGCCCATCGGATACTCTAAGCCCCTTCGCCGGAGTTCCCAGTCGAACGCTCACGCCCTGTTTCTCCACCCAGTTGGTGAGAGCTTCAACTACGTCCTGCGCTCTGTCCGACTCGGGGAAAACTCGTCCCCCACGTTCGACCTTTGTCCCAACACCCAACTCAGAGAGAAACGCTATCAGATCATCACTGAACCAACGCGAGAAGATTCCGTAGAGGAACTTGCCGTTGGGAGCAAACGCCCTGATGAAGGCGTCGATGTCCGCGATATTCGTGAGGTTGCACCGGCCCTTGCCGCTGATGGCAAGTTTTCTGCCGAGTCGGGGGCCTTTTTCCAGGAGCGTTACGCGTGCTCCTGACTGTGCGGCTGTCCCCGCAGCCAGAATGCCCGCGGGTCCTCCGCCAACCACAATAACTGGTTCACTCATTGTCGGTTGCCAGACGCAATCTCGGTGATCTCCTGGGCTGCGGCTTGCACATCCGGGAAATCCGCGGCGTCATCTGCGTCTACTATCATCCGCCACACACCGGCTTCGGTGCGAGAGCCTCTGAGGAAGACGAACGCCCGCCGATCACCGGATTCCAGCAGTACGCGCCACCCACCGCTCTCATCGCCATTGCGCTTCTCCACCACGCGAGTCCCCTCGAAGTTCTGGAACTCATATCGCTCGAATCTGGACTGAAGCATTGGCCACAGACGCTCAGCGAACCCGCGCTCCACCCGTTCCTTTATTTCCCCGTGGGAGATCGGCGGGCACGTAAGCTTTGTGATTATGTTGCGGTTAGTCGGGACAAGAGAGAGCAGTACCTGTAGTGAGGGCAACTGACCGTTCTCAAGTTTGGCGGGTTCTTTGCTGCCGAATGCTCGGCTCCAAGCCTCCGCCAGCCCGTTCTCCGACTCCGCCAACGCTGCAGACAGAGCGGCCTGGAGACCGTCGCGACAGGTGCTGGTCTCGAATATCGTGCCACCGTTGGCCCCTTCGACGCCCACGGGCACGTCGTAGCCTGCCTGGCGAAGCTCGTGCATCTTGGTGACTACGTTGATCTCACCGGTTTCCACCAGGAACACCTCCGCGGCGAAAGCTTTAGCCACCCGCTGACTGGCAAGCGAGGTTGCGTCCGACATCACCACCGCCAGCATCCGCTGGGACTTCCTTCTGGAGGCCCTTCTGGCCAGGGTAACCGCAATGTTGAATGTCGACACGGTCTGGGGGTGGAGGACTGCCGAGTCATCTCTACCCGGCAGCACCAGGTTGCCCCTGTCGGCGTCGTAGTCGAATGCTACCCCGAAGTGCGCCCGCTCACGTGCTACCGCTCTGGAGACCCGAAGCAGAGTGTGCCTGCCGCTGGCGGGGTCCACACCGTCCGTGTCGATTGCATGTTCGGGATAGCCGACTTCGGCGTTGATTTCAATGACCCTCACGCCAAAGTGCTCCAGCACGCGGGCGTCGATCCCGCAGCCGGAGCCTCCGTTGGGGTCAAGCAGCACAGGCCCTAGCGTGAGAGGTTTCAGGCAGTGCGGGGTGATGCCCCAGTCATGCCCTATGCTGTCGAGGTAAGCCCGTTCTGCCTTGACTCGGCAAAGCTCATTGCGTATCGTTGAGAGTTCGCGCGATAGCCGGAGGTCGCTCACTCCCTCTATCCACTTGGTGGAAGAGTCGCCCAACGACTCAGAAGCCGCCGCAACTGACGTGATAACGGCCGCCATGTCTTCGGCGGAGAGCAGCGCACCTGCCGGAGCGGAGTGCTCGCCCGGGTTATTGCACCCGGACAGGAACTTGAAGCCGTTGTGTGTAATCGGGTTGTGGCTGGCGGTCACTATGACCCCGCCGTCGGCGTCCAGCGACCGGACCGCAGTCTGGGCCAGGGGAGTGGTAATTATCCCCAGGTCGACTATCTCGAGCGATCTGTTGATAGAGTCCGCCCCGGCGAGAAAGCCCTTTACCAGGGCCCGCGCCAGGTTGGCTCCTGTGGGGCGGGGGTCCCTGCCCACAACGAATGTGCAGCGATCCGCACATATAGTGGATCGCGCATAACAGAAGCCGTAGAGGCTTGCCAGAGCCTCGTGTTCCCCGGAGATATCAGGGCCTTGGCCGAAGCCCGTCCTTACGCCTGAAAACGACTGCACCAACCCCGGGTCGAGCAGCGCTTGCCTAACCAAATCGAGCAACTGACTACCTCTATTCCAACATGTCCGAACATATATCTACCCAATTATGTCTACTTCGCCGCCCCGCGAAGGTATTCCTGCGTCAGCAGATGCAGTGGTTCTATGACATTTTCTGGTGTTTTCGCGCAATTAGCCTCATTTTGGTTGCCATTTTCGCGCGCGTGTTATATAATCCATTGCAGATAGCAACAAGCTTGAGGCTTTACCGACCATGGCCGACAACGTGAACAAAGGCATAGAAACAGCCGCGACGCCGATCATAGACGCGCTCGATTCCTTGACGGATGTCTTGGACGATGTTCAGAAAGCGCTCGAGCGCGGCAAGGCGAACGCCGTCAGCATCAAACTCGGCAAGAAGCGGATAGCGTCGTTTTCGATCAAGCTGACGCCGTTGACTGCTCTTGGTCTTGGTGTTCTGGCGGTTCTGGTCACGAAACTGGCCGTGGAACTGGTACAGCAAGAAGAAGACTAGGCCGCGCTGTGCGTGGCTATGTCTGTGTGGCCGGGTAGGCAGTGCGCTACTAACAACCAACCGTATCTGAGGTGGTGGGGTGGACGAGATTATCCTCGACGAACGGTATACTATACAGTCCGAATATGCGGGATTAGGCGATCAGGACGTGGTCAGAGTCGCTCAGTCGGGCGATGACCTCGCGTCTGAGTTCCTCCTATATAAGTATAGAAGCCTTGTCAGGACGAAGGTGCGATCGTACTTCCTGATGGGCGCTGAGAAGGAAGACCTTCTACAGATCGGTATGATCGGGCTCTGGCAGGCCATAGTCGACTATCGACCCGAGAAAGACATTTCCTTTCTCTCTTTCGCCAGAATCTGCATAGAACGCCACGTAATCACCGCCATCAAGACGGCCACCCGTCGGAAACAAACTCCCCTCAACAGTTCCGTGTCACTCGAGTATCCGTCAGAGGACTGCGAGTCCGAGTGGAACCTCGCTGACATCCTCATGGCGGATGATACAATCGACCCCGAGGAACTGGTTCTCAAGCAGGAAGACACTAGCCGACTGCAGATAATGCTGAGGCGTTTGCTTTCGGAGTTCGAGTGGGAAGTGCTGTCGGGCTACCAGATGGGCAAGTCGTACCGAGAAATTGCGGTTGACCTCAACTGCAAGACCAAGTCGGTAGACAACGCCCTTGCCCGCATCAAGCGCAAGATATCCCTCGCGCCTCACGACTGGCCTGGAATTACCGACGCCAACTAGCTAGACTTCACTGCGTTGCCGGTTTTCTGCTATAATGTAGGCGGTTAGAGGCCGCACCAATCTACCAATACGGTAACCGCTCAACGGCGGGCGCACGCGCCCGTCTATTCTTTGTGTCGACCTCGGCTGGCTGCTAATGCATTACGCAAAACCTCTCGCAAGACTGGTATCTGAATTCGAGAAACTGCCGGGCATCGGGCCGAAGTCCGCGCAGCGGTTGGCTTTCCACATTCTCAGGGTTTCGGAAGACGAAGCCCGCGCGTTTGCGGAGGCTTTGCTGGCTGTGAAGCGCGAGATCAAGCTCTGCCCGAACTGCTTCAACTACACGGATTCCGATCTCTGCAACGTGTGTTCCGACCCCAAACGCGACCCGTCTGTGATCTGCGTCGTTGCGGAGCCGCGCGACGTGGTGGCGATGGAAAAGACCAACGAGTTCAGAGGGGTATATCACGTGTTGGGCGGGGTTATCTCTCCGATGGACGGCGTTGAGCCGGACATGCTCCGCATCCGTGAACTGCTTGCAAGAATCGGCGAAGGAGCAGGCAGGGAAGTCATACTGGCCACAAACCCCACCATCGAGGGCGATACCACAGCAATGTACCTGGCGGGCATTCTGAAACCTTTGGGAGTCAGTGTCACCAGGATTGCGCACGGTATGCCGGTTGGTGGAGATATGGACTACGCCGATCAGGCCACCCTGATCCAGGCTATGAAATGGCGTAGAGAGATGTAGGTCGGCTGCCTGTCAGCGTCTGGGGCAGCTTGCGGATTCCAAGGCGCATATACGTATTACCACGCCGCAAGGCGAGGCATCGAATTGAGGAGAATAGGACAGACTATGGCACGAAAGATCGCTAACCACGATGGCAACTCAGCCGTTGCCCACGTAGCCCATGCGACTAACGAAGTAATCGCGATATACCCGATTACCCCGAGCTCGAACATGGGCGAGTTTGCTGATGAGAAGACAGCGAGAGGTGAGAAGAATATTTGGGGCACCGTCCCCACGGTTACCGAGATGCAGAGCGAGGGCGGGGCGTCCGGCGCAGTGCACGGCGCCTTGACCACCGGCGCTTTGACCACCACGTTCACCGCTTCCCAGGGACTTCTCCTGATGATTCCCAACATGTACAAGATCGCGGGCGAGCTTACACCCACAGTGTTCCACGTCTCCGCCCGAAGCCTGGCGTGTCAGGCCCTTTCGATCTTTGGCGATCACAGCGATGTTATGGCATGTCGGCAGACCGGCTACGCTATGTTCTGCTCCAGCAATGTCCAGGAAGCTATGGACTTCGCGCTGATCGCACAGCAAGCCAGCCTCGAAAGCCGAGTGCCGTTCCTGCACTTCTTCGACGGCTTCCGCACCAGCCACGAGCTCCAGAAAGTCGATGAACTGTCGTTCGACGATATGCGCGCAGTCATTGATGACGACTTGGTCATAGCCCACCGCAAGCGAGCCCTCAGCCCTGACCATCCTACGATGGGTGGAACTGCTCAGAACCCGGACGTGTATTTCCAGGGCCGCGAGACAGTCAACAATTTCTACTCCGCGGCTTCCGGGATTGTCCAGCAGACTATGGACAAGTTTGCCGCGGTGGTTGGCCGAAAATACAAACTGTTCGACTACGTGGGCGCGCCGGATGCTGAGAAGATCATCATTGCGATGGGTTCCGGCTGCGACACTATCCACGAGACAGTGGACTATCTCAATTCCCAGGGTGAGAAACTCGGCGTGCTGAAAGTCCGACTGTTCAGACCGTTTAGCATCAAGGACTTCATCGCCGCTATCCCTCAGAGCGTGAAGAAGATAGCCGTCCTCGACAGGACCAAGGAGCCTGGGTCCATCGGCGAACCGCTCTACATGGACGTGGTTGGCGCTTACGCTGAGGCCATGGCTTGTTGCTGCTGCCAGACCAAGTGCATTCCCGAGATCATCGGCGGGCGCTACGGTCTGGGAAGCAAGGAGTTCACTCCCGCGATGGTCAAGGCCGTCTTCGAGAACCTGGGCGCGGACAAGCCCAAGAACCACTTCGTGGTGGGTATTGAGGATGATGTTACATTCACATCGATTCCCTACGACCCAAGCTTCACCATCTGCGGCGAGGACCTTTACAAGGCCATGTTCTTCGGACTCGGTTCTGATGGCACCGTTGGCGCCAACAAGAACTCCATCAAGATTATCGGCGACCTGACCGACAACTACGCTCAGGGCTACTTCGTGTACGACTCCAAGAAGGCCGGTTCGATCACGGTTTCCCACCTGCGCTTTGGCAAACACCCCATCCGCAGGCCGTTCCTGATCGACAGCGCGAACTTCATCGCTTGCCACAACCCCAGCTTCCTTGAGAAATACGACATGCTCAAGAATCTCGAAGTGGGCGGCACGTTCCTTCTTACTACCGACAAGAAAGCGGACGAGATATGGGATACTCTGCCCTGCGAAGTCCAGAAGCAGCTTATCGACAAGAAGGCTAAGTTCTATGTGATCGATGCCATCTCGCTGGGCATGGAGATCGGGCTGGGCGCGAGGATAAACGTGATCATGCAGACCGCGTTCTTCAAAATCAGCAACATAATCCCGATTGAGAAGTCCGTTGAGGCTATCAAGTACGCGATCAAGAAGAGCTACGGCAGCAAGGGCGAGAAAGTAGTCGCCATGAACAATAAGGCTGTCGACGCCGGCCTGGAGAACATTCACGAGGTGAAGTATCCCCAGACCGTAACAAGCAAGACCTGTATGCCGCCGTCCGTTGCCGCAGATGCGCCTCAGTTTGTGCAGGAAGTCACCGGCGAGATCATGGCCATGCGCGGCGACGATATCCCGGTCAGCAAGATGCCCATTGACGGCCGCTTCCCGACCGGCACCGCCGCATTTGAAAAGCGCAACATTGCGGTAGACATTCCCGAGTGGCTGCCTGAGACTTGCATACAGTGCGGCAGGTGCTCCCTGCTTTGCCCGCAT
>CAZTAO010000024.1:15996-60922 GCA_964611645.1 uncultured bacterium
CATCAGGATCAAAGCCTACGACGCCAACACCCTCGAGGCGGCTCCGTCCACATTCAAGAGCGTGGATGGCAAGGCGAAACTCAAGGGCAAGAAGTTCACCGTCCAAGTTGCCCCTGAGGACTGCACAGGATGCGGCCTCTGCGTGGTCAACTGCCCCGGCGTCGAGAAAGACGCGAGTGGCCAGCCTACCGGACGCAAAGCCATCAACATGGTCCCGCAGGAGCCGGTGCGCGAGCAGGAACGGAGCAATTGGGAGTTCTTCCTGAGCATCCCTGAGACCGCCCCATCGCTGTACAAGACGGACAGCGTTCAGGGCAGCCAGTTCGTGAAGGCCTTGTTCGAGTTCTCCGGGTGCTGCGCGGGATGCGGCGAGACCCAGTATGTGAAGCTGGTTTCCCAGCTCTTCGGTGACAGAGCCGTTATCGCCAACGCGACAGGATGTTCGTCGATCTATGGCGGCAACCTGCCCACCACCCCGTACACCAAGCGCGAGGACGGCAGAGGCCCGGCGTGGGCGAACAGCCTCTTCGAAGACAACGCCGAGTTCGGCATGGGCTTCAGACTGACCATCGACAAGATGAACCAGTATGCGCTGGAGCTGCTTGATCAGGCTGTGGCTGAGAAGATGGTGGACGGCGAACTTGCCGAGGCCATCAAATCGGCGGATCAGTCCACTCAGGAAGCCATTGAAGCGCAGCGAGACAGAGTCGCCAAGCTCAAGGCATCTCTTTGCACAGACTGTGGATGCTCGATCTGCAAGCAGCTTGAGAGCGTGGCTGACTATCTGGTGAAGAAGTCCGTGTGGATCATCGGCGGAGATGGCTGGGCCTACGACATCGGTTACGGCGGGCTGGACCACGTTATTGCCAGCGGCAAGAACGTAAACCTGCTGGTGCTGGACACTGAAGTCTACTCCAACACAGGTGGGCAGATGTCCAAGTCGACTCCGCGAGGCGCGGTCGCCAGGTTTGCGGCGGGCGGAAAGTCCACCCCCAAGAAAGACCTGGGAATGATGGCGATGACCTATGGGACGGTGTACGTTGCCTGTGTCTCTCTGGCCAACCCGAACCACTTGGTGAAGGCTTTGGTAGAGGCTGAGGCCTACGACGGGCCGTCCATCGTGATCTGCTATGCGCACTGCATTGCGCAGGGTATCAATACGACATTCGGCGTGGAAGCGCAGAAGAAAGCCATCGACTCCGGACATTGGCTGCTATACCGCTATAACCCGGAACTGGCAGAGAAAGGTGAGAACCCGCTGAAGTTCGAGAACAAGCCGGCGACGATCTCATTTGCGGACTACGCGTATGGCGAGAACCGCTACCGCTCGCTCAAAGCCAGCAACCCGGAGGCTGCGGCGGAACTGATGAAGCTCGCCCAGCAGGACGTAGACCGCAGGTACAGAATGTACGACTACCTTTCCAAGATGGACTATTCCAAGAAGTCTGAAGAGTAGCGGCCAGAGAAAGCAAACCATCCCTCCAGGTATCCTACCTGGAGGGAACCAGAGAATAGAGAAAGCAAGGGCCGGGATCTCAAAATCCCGGCCCTTTGTCTTGGACACGATTAAGCGATTGAATGATGGACAGGATTGGCGGGCAAGTGAATCCTGCCCATCGCTGAATCCTGAGAATCCTGTTCAGACGCAGTCTACTGCACCTTCTGATACTTCCTCACGAGTTCATCAGAGTCGTAGTGCAGGCTGATGATAGCCAGCGGCACAGGCCCGGCCTCGAACTGCACTGTCTTCACTCGGCTGGATATCTCATCACCCTCGCCGGTTCCCATCTCTTTGACTATTCCCCGGGAGCCTTCGTCGCCGTCTTCGATGATAGGCTTGGAGGCGTCAGGGAAGAATGTTGCAGTGATAAGCCCGATGTTGTCGGTGTAGGACTGTCTGGCTGCCACCGACTCGCCCGATACGGTCACCAGGAACTTCTTCGCAACATTGTCATCCATCTGCCAGCCTTTGATCATGCCATATTGGTTAGCGTCCAGCACCCACAACCGCCCCTGCGATGGCAGTTCTCGCTTCTGAGCGATGGTATTCAGGCCGTCGATATGCAAAGCCACTCCCACTCGTTTGCCGGAGTTGTTGTATATCTCTAACTCATACTCTTCCCCATTCTTGAACGGGACCCACAGCGCGCCGTCCTTCTTGTAGAGAGGCTTCTGCTTGCCATTCACCCACACTCGGACGCCGTAGTCCGATGACTTCACACTGGTGGCAATGTTGATGTTGGTGTTGAGCGCTTGCGCCACCACTACCTGCTGGGTGGGTGAAGTGTTTGCAGGCACGATCACAGTGTCGCCGAAGAGAGAGAGCATATCGGCGTCGAGGGTAATCTCTGTGGACTTCATCCCCTTGTTACTCGCGCTGGGAAGTTGAATGAGTTTACAGGAAATCTTGGCCTTCGAGCCTATCCTGGTGATGTTACCAAGAATGAGGGAGTCGATGCCTTTGACCTTTCCGAGAATGGCCTGGCTGCTGGCTGAGTTGGTGATGCCGGACGCCTGAATCTTGGCCTCTTTGAGGACCTTGTTGAGATCGTTTCGCTCAACCACCTCAAAGCCCTGGCTGCTCTCGGTGAGATACTCTTCCATCTGCTCTGCGAAGTAACGGCCAGCGCTACCGGTCTTGCCGCCAAGGCTGCCGGAGCCATTGGTGAACTCAGGCACACCGACATCCTTCAGGCCCGCCTTCTGGATCCTGTCGACCATTTCCTTAGCCAGATTCCTCATTGGCTCATTGACATCAGCCCGGCACGCCACGCCAAACAACAGCACGAAAGCAACAACCATCGAAACAATCGTCTTCATCGCCAACCTCCAGAGAACAACCGACATACAGTATCACTAGACGCAGCTACATTATATCCCCTTGCCCGATAGTGCACAATTTCGGTCCCCAACCCCAACCCCTTCCCCAAGTTTGGGGAAGGGGAGCTGCCTCCCTCTCCAAACTTGGAGAGGGTCGGGGTGAGGTCCGTACGTTTGCCATCGCACGTCCGCCTCGGTTATGCTGGTAAGCGTGAAGAGCGTTGTTTCGATAGTTCGATGTGATGATTATGAGTTGGATGGTGTGCGTGCCGCCGTTCGCCAGGCGATCGACCTGAGTGGACTCGGCAGCGAGTTCACGCCAGGCCGGAAAGTCTTGCTCAAACCAAACCTCCTGTCCGCCCGGAGACCGGAAGATGCCGTGACAACTCACCCAGACGTGGTTCGCGCGGTTGGCGAGTTGGCGCGTGAGGCCGGGTGCGTTGTGAGGGTGGGGGATAGCCCGCCATTTGCCGGGGAGAGCGCAAGTGGATACCGCAGACTGCTGCGCGAGTCGGGTATGCTGGAAGCTTGTGAGGCGATCCCTGCTGAGATCGCTAGGTTCGAAGAGAACGTGGTCGATGTTCCGAACCCCGACGGCAAGGTCCTTCGCACGGTCCCCATCGCCGAAGCCGTTCAATCCGCCGATCTTGTAGTCAACATCCCCAAGCTGAAAACCCACGGCCTCACAACCCTTTCCGGCGCGATCAAGAACGTATTCGGATGCGTCCCCGGCGCAAGAAAGGGCTTCTACCACGCCCAGGCAGGTGAAGACCCTGCGGCGTTCGCCCAGATGATGGTGGACATATTCGCCGTTGTTCGACCCAAAGTAAACGTGATGGACGCGGTGATCGCAATGGACGGAGACGGCCCCAACCGCGGAACTCCTAAGCAAGTTGGGCTGGTACTGGCTTCGTCTGATGCCGTAGCGTTGGATGCGGTGGCGCTTGCTGTGAGCGGCCGCGCCCCGATGTCAGTGGATACGGTCCGCCTCGCCCACGAGCAGGGGCTGGGCTGTGCGATTTTGAGCGAGATAGAGATTGTCGGATGCAGCCTGGACGATATCCGCGTGTCCGGCTTCAACTTCCCGGACTACCGCAACCCCTGGCGAATGGTCCCCAAACTCCTCCGCCAACCCATGCGCAGGCAGTTGTTCGCATTCCCGAGGGTGAACACCCACCACTGTGTTGGCTGCGGCAAGTGCTCCAAAATCTGCCCCGCCAAAGCCATACAGCCCGGCAAGCCCCCCACAATAGACCTCGCCAAGTGCATAATGTGCTACTGCTGCCAGGAAGTCTGCGACGAAGCGGCCATTGATCTCAAGGAGAAGTGGTTGGGGAGGATTGTAAGGAGGATGGTGGGGAGGTAGATTCGGGCGCAGTATCTCTGTATGTGTGTGCTCAGTGAGCCGCTGTTGACACAAATCGCCTGCGAGGCTATAATAATACAGACGTTTGGGGGTCGCGACTGCGTTTTGCGAAGGTCCGGATATGCCCCAAAGATCGCTTTGATCGGGCCGACGTAGCTCAGTTGGTAGAGCAGGGGTTTTGTAAACCTCAGGTCGCGGGTTCGAGTCCCACCGTCGGCTCCACTTACAAGTAGTGGTGTAGTAGTTTAGGTTTCTTTTTGGGGAGATGCCCGAGTGGCCAATGGGAGCAGACTGTAAATCTGCCGGCGAACGCCTACGTTGGTTCAAATCCAACTCTCCCCACCACCGATCATCAGTCCGGCGGCTGAGCTGGCCCTGGTAATTTGCGAAGCGAATTATCTGGCAAGTAAGCTTGGTTGGCCGGACTTTGATATGCCCACGTAGCGCAGTGGTAGCGCACCTCTTTGGTAAAGAGGAGGTCATGGGTCCGACTCCCATCGTGGGCTCCAGTTGCTGTACAAGGCCCGGCAATACCGGGCTGACTACCCAGTAGCCCATCGGCTTTTGGGGGATAATATGCAGAGTTTCTCTGCACAGCAGATGATTCCAGGAGGGCTCTATAATGGCTAAGCAGAAATTCGAGAGGAACAAGCCGCACGTTAATATCGGCACTATCGGTCACGTTGACCATGGCAAGACCACGCTGACTGCGGCCATAACGGCTGCTTTGGCGACCAAGGGTTTGGCGAAGTACACGCCTTACGATCAGATCGACTGTGCACCGGAAGAGCGAGAGCGCGGCGTTACGATCAACATCTACCACGCTGAGTATGAGACGGAGACTCGTCACTATGCTCACGTGGACTGCCCTGGTCACGCTGACTACATCAAGAACATGATCACTGGCGCTGCCCAGATGGACGGCGCGGTGTTGGTTGTGAGCGCGGCTGACGGCCCCATGCCCCAGACCCGAGAGCACATCCTCCTGGCCCGCCAGGTAAACGTGCCTTACATCGTGGTCTACCTGAACAAGGCGGACATGGTGGACGATCCCGAACTGCTCGAGCTGGTTGAGCTTGAGGTTCGTGAACTGCTCACCAAGTATAAGTATCCGGGCGACGACGTGCCGGTGATCACCGGAAGCAGCCTGAAGGCGCTTGAGGCTCTGAGCCAGGGCAAGCCAGATGACGAGAGCGTGAAGTCGATCTGGGATCTGCTGCACGCCATCGACACCTACATCCCGACTCCTGACCGTGCGGTTGACCGCCCGTTCCTGATGCCGGTTGAGGATGTATTCACGATCACAGGTCGTGGCACCGTTGCGACGGGCCGCGCCGAGCGTGGCAAGTTGAAGCTGAGCACTGAAGTTGAGATTATCGGTATCAAGGACACCCGGAAGACGGTTGTGACCGGTATCGAGATGTTCCGGAAGATGATGGATGAGTGCCAGGCTGGAGACAATGTTGGTCTGTTGCTGCGAGGCGTTGACCGCAAGGACATCGAGCGCGGTCAGGTCATCGCGCAGCCGGGCAGCATCAAGCCGCACACTAAGTTCAAGGCTGAGATCTACGTGTTGACCAAGGAAGAGGGCGGTCGTCACACACCGTTCTTCACCGGGTATCGACCGCAGTTCTACTTCCGAACGACGGACGTTACCGGCAAGCTCGATATGCCTGAGGGTGTCGAGATGATCATGCCTGGTGACAACGTGGCTATCACCGCCGAGCTGATCCAGCCGATCGCGTTGGAGCAGGGCTTGAACTTTGCCATCCGAGAAGGTGGCCGAACGGTCGGCGCCGGAGTTGTTTCAGAAGTAATCGATTAGCCTATAGGTTATAGGTGCTGGGTGTTGGGTGATGTCTGCCCGGCACCCGCGCCAACACTTGGAGTTATGTAATGGCGAAAAAGGGCGGCGGAGAGATCCGCGTTGTTGTCAATCTGGCTTGTGAAGAGTGCAAGCGGAAGAACTATAGCACTTTCAAGAACAAGCGCAACACACAGGCGCGCTTGGAACTGAAGAAGTTCTGCAAGTGGGACCGCAAGCACACAGTCCACCGGGAGACCAAGTAACTGGGTGTGGTTTGGCACGTGCCGGGCTTTGTGGTATAATATCTGGTTACTAGATACCACCGGTTTCCACGCAGGGGTGTAGCTCAGCTGGTAGAGCGGCGGTCTCCAAAACCGTAGGTCGCGGGTTCGAACCCTGTCACCCCTGCCAATTCCATCTATGGGAGTTTGACCACTCATGGCAAGTACGCCTGCAGCAAAACCAGTATCCAAGCCGAAGGGCGAGGGGATATGGAAGCGTCTGGGACGGTTCTTGAAAGAGAGCTACGTTGAGACGCGGTATAAGTCCTCGTGGCCCACGGCCAAAGAACTCCGGCAGTTCACAATTGTGGTTATTTTCGCGATTCTGGTCGTTTCATGCTGGATTGGCGGAATAGACTTCATCCTGAGCGAGGTTACGTCCAAGCTGGCCGGCAGTCAGTAACTCTGGGCATGAAATCAGCTTGCTTGGGTGAGCCCCTGTGGGGACCCGTGAGCAGATTGGTATAAGTATTTATGGCTGAGAAACAGTGGTACGCCGTGCACACCTACTCGGGGCACGAGAACAAAGTGAAGACGAACATTGAGCGCAGAGCCGACTCGATGGGTCTCAAGGATCGTATATGGCGCATCCTTGTCCCCACCGAGATGGAGATGAGAACACGCGCCGGCAAGAGACAGGAAGTGCCGCGCAAAGTCTTCCCGGGATACGTGCTGATAGAGATGGTGCTAGACGACACCACGTGGCACTTGGTTAAGAGTACCACGGGTGTTACCGGTTTTGTTAGCTCGGGCAATCGGCCCGTCCCGCTTCAAAACTCAGAGATCGAGGCGATTCTCGAAGCTATCGAGTCGCCAGACAGAAAGCCGAAAGTGAAGTGGTCGAAGGACGAGATCATCCGCGTGACCAGCGGACCGTTCACCGACTTCACCGGCAAGGTAGAGGAAGTCCATGCGCCGAAAGAGAAGCTCAGGGTCCTGATCTCCATTTTTGGACGGGACACTCCTGTTGAGTTGAGCTTTTCCCAGGTGGAGAGAATCTAAGTCACTTGTGTGGACTCCAGGGAGCGCAGGCCTTTGGGATGCACTCCCTGGAGTTATGATTTCGGGAGGAAGAACCTAAATGGCAAAGAAAATCGCCGGCATCGTGAAGCTGCAGTTGAAAGCAGGCAAGGCTACGCCGGCTCCGCCGGTTGGTCCCGCGTTGAGTCAGTATGGGATCAACATGATGGAGTTCATCAAGTCCTACAACGAAAAGACTGCCGCGCAAGTTGGCAGCATTATCCCGGTCGAGATCACCATCTACGAAGACCGGTCGTTCACATATGTGACCAAGGTTCCGCCTGCGGCCGAGCTTCTAAAGACTGCGGCAGGGATAGACCGAGCCTCTGGACAGCCTAACCGCCAGAAGGTGGGTAAGGTTACCAGGGAGCAGCTCAGGCAGTTGGCCGAGCAGAAGATGCCCGACCTCAACGCCAACAGCGTGGAAGCCGCAATGCGCACCCTCGAGGGCACAGCGCGCTCCGCTGGTATCGAGATAGTAGACTAGACCAGCGAACTACGCCGCGAAGTACAAGGCGGCGAGTTATATCGCAGGCGGCAGGCGAAAGCCATTATTCCCAGAACGGAACCTGCGAACTCTTATAACGGAGGAGTAGTATGCCGACAAGAGGTAAGAGATACGTGGAGGCTGCCAAGACCGTGGGTACGCCCGAACCGATGAGCCCGAAGGACGCGCTCGAGCTGATCAAGAAGACAGCCAGCGCAAAGTTCAACGAGACAATAGACGTCGCCATCAGGCTTGGAGTTGATCCCAGGCATGGCGACCAGATGGTCAGAGGCAATACTAACCTGCCCTACGGGACAGGCAAAGTGCGCAAGGTTGCTGTCATAACCCAGGGCGACGGGATCGCGCAAGCGGAAGAAGCCGGCGCTGACAGGGTTGGTGGAGAAGATCTGGTCAAGGACATCCAGGGCGGATGGTCAGATTTTGACGTTATCCTGGCAACCCCCGACGTTATGGCGTTGGTGGGAAGGCTCGGAGCCGTTCTGCGAGCCAAGATGCCCAGCAAGAAGGCTGGAACAGTGGCTCCGGACATCGCTCGCGTTGTCAAAGAGATCAAGTCCGCATCGAGAGTCGAGTACCGCGTGGAGAAGGCCGGTATCGTGCATGCTCCGGTTGGGAAGACCTCGTTCGAGCTAGATCAGTTGGTTGAGAACTTCAATACCCTCATCGGCGCGCTGGTGAAAGCGAAACCGTCGTCCGCCAAGGGCAGGTATTTGCAGAGGATCACCATCAGTTCAACGATGGGGCCTGGTGTTGATGTTGACACCTACGAAGCCGGACGACAAGCAGTAAAGTAGTTCTAGTCCGGTACAACTGAATATGTTCTGCCGCAGACAGCCGGTACCCAAATGGGTTTGATGCGCGAGCGCCGGCCGAGGTGACCAAGTTAGTTGAGCAGTTCCGTTAGCGGAATTGCGATGAGGATGCTAACGAACGGGACCGTCTGCGGGCGGTCCCGTTTTGTTTTGTATAGCACGAAGGAAAGGAGGTGAGACAAATTGCCAATGTGGCAGAGAACGCCTAGACCCGACAAAGTCGAAGAGGTCGCCGAACTCGAAGAGATCCTTCAGAGCGGCCTGATAGTATTCACTGACTTCCAGGGACTGGATGTCAAGAGCCTGTCTAAGGTTCGCGGTAAGTTGAGGGAGATCGGCGGCGGATACAGAGTCGCTAAGAACACCCTGCTCAGACGCGCTGCATCAAGCGAGTCGGCCAAGCAGTTGACTGAGCCGCTTGTGGGATCGACCGCGGTTGCCTACAGTGTAGGAGATCCGGTTGCGGCTACCAAGGCGCTGATGGAGTTTACCAAGGGCCAGAAGGGCATCAAGATCAAGTCCGGTATGGTTGACGGACATATCCTGAGCCCGGCTCAAGTTGAGGCCCTGTCCAAGGTTCCTCCGCGCGACCAGCTTATAGCGATGGTGGTTGGCGGACTACAGAGTCCGATAACCAACCTGGTGGGCACGTTGAAGTCCCTGACCGGACAACTCGCGATGACTTGCCAGGCCATAGCCGACCAGAAGGCCGCCGCCTGAAATGCGCAGTGTATCTGCGTTGAAGTAGACTAACAAGACAATTCTATAGCTAGTACAGCACATGAGAGGGAATCCGAAATGGCAAACGTTCAAGAATTAGTTGAGATGGTCAAGAGCATGACCGTCCTCGAGCTCAATGATTTTGTAAAAGCTCTGCAGGAGGAGTTCGGCGTCAGCGCGATGTCAATGGCCGCTCCGGCTGCCGCTGCTGCAGCCGCTCCCGTTGAGGAAGTGGAAGAGAAGACAAGCTTCGACGTCGTTCTGGTTGCAGCCGGCGAGAAGAAGCTCAACGTGATCAAGGTGGTCCGCCAGTTGACCAGCCTTGGTCTCAAGGAAGCTAAGGAGTTGGTCGACACCGCTCCCAAGGCTATCAAGGAAGGCGCCAGCAAGGACGAAGCCGAGAAGATGAAGGCCGAGCTCGAAGCCGAAGGCGCAACCATCGAACTCAAGTAGTTGACACTAGACTGACACCCGGCCCAGCCAGGTGTGGGTTCAAGATGTACGCAGTCTGCCTGGGCGTGCTTGACACGTCCAGGCTGCTGCTGTACACTTCATTCAATCCTCATATTCCACGAGGACCAGTCTTATTCTGAAGACGCAGCCAGGCTGTGCAATTGCGCCCTCGACACCGGCGTATTACAGGTGATGAAAATGCTTCTTGGCAAATTCCTGAGTCAGACCGAGTTCAGTTCATACGAGGAGTTTCGCGAGAAATTCCGTATTATTGTGCCGGAAAACTTCAACTTCGGCTACGATGTAGTCGACGCCATCGCGGACGAAGAACCCAACAAGCGCGCGCTGGTCTGGTGCGACACTGTTGGCAATGACCGCACATTCACATTCGCCGACATCAAAGAGTACTCCAACAGGGCCGCCAACGTGTTCAAGTCGATGGGCATAGGCAAAGGCGACGCTGTGATGCTCATACTCAACCGCAATTATCACTATTGGTTCTGTGTCGTCGCCTTGCATAAAATCGGCGCGATATGTATCCCCGGTTCGCACCTTCTGACCTCCAAGGACCTGGTCTACCGCAACAACGCCGCGAGCGTGAAGTGCATTGTTGCCTTGAATGACGAGCGCGTGCTTAGTCATATAGACGAGGCGCAGGCTGGCTCGCCGCAGCTTGCGTGCAAGATGATCGTTGGTGGGCAGCGCACAGGTTGGACCGACCTGCAGGCCGCTCTGGAAAGCGCTTCGGGCAGCTTCCCGAGGCCGACAGGAGCCGACCTGGTCTCCAACCACGACGTTTCGCTTTTATACTTCACCAGTGGCACCACTGGAATGCCCAAGATGGTCTGGCAGGACTTTACCTATCCGCTGGGCCACATCCTGACCGCGAAGTACTGGCAGAACGTTCGCAACAACGGTCTGCACTTCACTGTGGCGGACACAGGCTGGGCGAAGGCTTCCTGGGGCAAGATCTACGGGCAGTGGATCGCCGGCAGCGCGGTTATGGCCTATGACTTTGACCGATTCCACCCCAAGCAGATGCTGGAAGTCATCGATAAGTACAATATCACCACGTTCTGCGCCCCGCCCACGGTCTTCCGGGTGCTGGTGCGAGAGAACGTCCGAGAGCACGACCTGAGCGCGCTGGAATATTGCGCAACGGCAGGCGAACCTCTCAACCCGGATGTGTTCAACAAATGGTTGGACCTCACGGGCCACAAGATTTATGAAGGATTCGGGCAGACCGAGACCACCGTGGCGATTGCCAACTACCCCTGGTTCGAGCCTAAGGCCGGATCGATGGGCAAGATATCCCCAGGGTATGACATCGTGCTCGTGAATGAGCACGGACAGCCCTGCGCTCCGGACGAAGAGGGCGAAGTAATCATCCGCACCGATAAGCACACCCCGGTTGGTATGCTCGGCGGATACTACCGCGACGACGAAGGCACAGAGCGCGTCTGGCACGACGGCACCTACCACACCGGAGATATCGCCAGATATGACAAAGACGGCTATTACTGGTATGTCAGCCGGGCGGACGACGTCATCAAGAGTTCCGGCTACCGCATCGGGCCTTTCGAGGTTGAGAGCGCGCTGCTGGAGCATGTGGCGGTGTTGGAATGTGCCATCACGGGAATCCCCGATGACGCCCGTGGGCAGATAGTAAAGGCCCACATAGTGCTGGCAGAGGGCTTCGTTGCCGGCGAGGAACTGGTTGTGGAATTGCAGGAGCACGTCCGCGCCATAACCGCTCCCTACAAGTACCCCAGAGCAATAGAGTTTGTCACCGAGCTTCCGCGAACCATCAGCGGCAAAGTGAAGCGCCACGTGCTCCGCGATGCCGACCATCAGAAGTCCGCGGAGGCAAAATAGGTGGCAAGGAGGTAGTTCTTGTCGCTCCTTGCCCAGAATCAGACGGAGCTTCTAGCGCCGGCAAAAGACTATGAGTGCGGCGTCGCAGCCATCGACTGCGGCGCCGACGCTGTGTACATTGGCGCGCCCAAGTTCGGCGCGCGTGAAGCTGCCGGCAACAGCCTCGAAGACATCACGGCTCTCGTTCACCACGCGCACAAGTTCCGAGCGCGAGTGTATGCGGCAGTCAATACCATCCTGCGCAACGATGAGCTTCCCGATGCCGTCCGAACCATGGACGAGCTTTACGACGCGGGTGTCGATGCCGTTATCATCCAGGACGCGGGCCTGTTGGAATCGGGTATCCCGCCGCTCCCACTCATCGCCAGCACCCAGATGCATAACGACAGCCCAGAGAGGGTCGCGTTCCTTGAGCAGGTGGGCTTTGAGCGGGCTATATTGGCTCGTGAGTTGGACCTGCAGCAGATACGAGCGATTCACCAGGCTGCTCCGAAGATAGAGCTTGAGTGCTTCATCCACGGCGCTCTGTGCGCGTGCTACAGCGGCCAATGCTACCTGAGCTATGCCATGGGCGGCAGAAGCGGCAACCGGGGCCAATGCGCCCAACCTTGCCGCAGGCAGTATGACGTGTTCGACGCCGCAGGCAAACCCATCCTGATCGGCAAACACCCGTTGTCTCTGCGAGACCTCAACCTGTCGGACCACCTGGGAGATCTGCTGGACGCGGGTGTGCGCTCTTTCAAGATCGAAGGGCGTCTCAAGGACAAGGCTTACGTGAGCAATGCAGTGGCCCACCACCGGAGCTTGTTGGATGCTCAGATCAGCCAGCGAGGGCTTTGCAGGAGTTCTTCGGGTGTAAGTGTGCCCGGATTCGTCCCCGATCCCTCCAAGACCCTTAACAGAGGCTTCACCAGCTACTTTGTCACCGGCAAGCGCAACAAGGTGGGCTCCATCGATAGCCCGAAGATGGTCGGCGAGCGCGTTGGCGTCGTGAAGTCAGTCAGCGCGGGTGGGGTGGTGCTGGACGTTCCGGTGAAGCTTACAGCGGGCGACGGGATATGTTTCTTCGACGCAGTTGGCAGGCTTCGTGGTACGGTGATAAACAAGGCCAATGTCGGCACGTTTCTGCCAGACAAGCCCGCGGGCATTCGCGAGGGGACCGTCATCTACCGCAACCATGACCAGCAGTTCCTGAGCCAGTTGGAGAAGAGCATCCCGCGTCGCAAGATAGGGGTGCAGTTCCGACTCACCGAGACTGCAGTCGGCCTTGCTCTTCGCGCGACTGATGAAGACGGCGTGCAAGCCAGCTTCGAGATGCCCATTGCCAAGACCCCTGCGAACAAGCCTGAGCAGGCCTTGGAAAACATCCGCAAGCAGTTGTCCAAGACCGGAGACTCCGACTTCGCTTGCAGCGAGGTTGAGATCGGGCTGTCCGAGCCGCTGTTCATACCCATGTCCGATCTCAACGCCCTGCGGCGCGGCGCTGTCGATAACCTGGCTATCGAGCGGGGGCGTAAACGCCCCACGCATCGTGGCGGCGTCCTCAAGAACGATGTGCCTTACCCTGTGAAAGACCTGGACTACCGCGCCAACGTCCTCAATTCACAGGCTGAGGCCTTCTACCGGAGGCACGGCGTCGAGCGGATCGAGCCGGCGGCGGAGACCGGACTGGATATGAGTGGCAGGCCGCTGATGCGAAACCGGTATTGTGTACGATTTGAGCTTGGGCTATGTGCCGGAAGCCGCAAAGGCGCCGACGCCGAGCCGCTCTATCTGGTCGACGAGAACCGCGCCAAGCTGGAACTGCGCTTCAACTGCCGCAAGTGCGAGATGGAAGTCCGCAGCGGAGGATAGTATGGAATACAGACGACTCGCCGGAACAGATATGGACCTTGGCGTGATTGGCATTGGGACCGAGCACATGCACGCGCTGATCGGTGACGAGGTTAAGGCGGTTATCGACCGGGCAGTGGAGACAGGTGTCAATTTCCTTGACCTCATCGCCTGGAGTCCGGAGCTTCGGGACAACCTCGGGGCAGCCCTCAAAGACAGGCGTGACAAGTTCTTTCTCGCCGGCCACCTCGGCCTTGCCCAGACAGACGGCCAATATCGCCGCTCCCGCGATCTCAGGGAATCCGAGGAGCTGTTCAACGATCTGCTGGCAAGACTTGGCATTGACTACGTGGATGTCCTGCACATCATCCATGTGGACGAGATCAGCGAGTGGCAAGCGGACAGCGCACCGGGCGGGTTCGTCGACCTGGCGTTGAGGCTGCGAAACCATGGCAAAGCCAAACACATCGGGATGAGCGGGCACAAGCCGGAAGCTGCGAAATACGCGGTGGAATCTGGGCTTGTGGACGTGATAATGCACCCGGTCCACGTGTTGTGGGACTGTGAACCCGGCAGGAGCGAGTTGTTTCACTGGTTGCAGGGCAGGGGAACCGGGCTGATCGCGATGAAGCCTTACGCGGGTGGGGCGTTTTTCAAGGAGCGTGAGAGTGTCACGCCGACAAAGTGCATCAGCTATACCCTGGCGCAACCGGGTGTGGCGACGATTGCCGTGGGAGTGCGGAGTGTAGCCGAGTTGGACGCCGCGTTGGCCTACCTGAGGGCCTCGGACGAAGACAAGAGGTTCGACGATCTGCTGAAGTCCGACGGGCAGGAACCCTCCGGCAGGTGCACCTACTGCAACCACTGCCTGCCGTGCGCTTCCCGCATAGATATCCCGCAGGTCAATCGGCTCCTGGCATCCTCGAGGCTGGGAATGACGGACATCCTCGCGCGGGAATACGATGCTCTCACTGTCAAAGCCTCCGCGTGCATCGAGTGTCGGAACTGCGAGCGCAGGTGCCCGTTCGATGTGAAAGTAATGGCCGCAATGCGCGAAGCCGTGGCGGCATTTGAATAGCCCGCAAGTCGAGTTACTCCCTCTCCCCGGTCTCTCGGGGAGAGGGCTGGGGTGAGGGGTACGCACTACCCCGGCGATTAGGGTACTCACGAGTGCCAGACAGACACCTTCAAGTTTGACAGAACCCTCCCATTTTGATAACCTTGTGAGGTTGTCTCCGCTTATTTGGGCGGCAAAAAGGAGTTCTCGAAATGTCGAAAGTAGTGGTTGTCGGCCTGCAGTGGGGGGATGAAGCCAAGGGTAAAGTGGTGGATTTCCTGGCCCCGGGCGCTGACTATGTTGTCAGGTTCAATGGTGGTAATAACGCCGGGCACACGGTTGTCCACGGCGAGAAAATATACAAGTTCCATATCGTCCCGGTTGGAGTTCTCAACCCGGGCGTTACTGCCGTCATCACCGACGGTGTTGTGGTGGACCCGGTTGTGCTGGTGGACGAGATAGAGGGCCTCAAGGCGAAGGGCATCGATGCCGGCCGTATCAAGCTCAGCGGCAACGCCCACGTCATAATGCCCTGGCACAAGGTCCTGGATCAGCTTGAAGAGCAGTGCAAAGCCGGCGCCAAGATCGGCACAACCGGCAGGGGCATAGGGCCATGTTACGCGGACAAAATGTCGCGCACGGGCATCAGGATCGACGAACTGATCGACACCGAGCGCTTCAAAGAGCGACTGCGCGGGTCCTTGGCCCAGAAGAATCTGATCATCGAGCGAGTCTACGGCGGCGATCCTCTTGATTTCGACGCCATCTACGAAGAGTATTCCGCTGCCGCCAAGGTCATTGCGCCGCTGGTGTGCGAGACGTCGGGCATTCTTTTTGACGCCGCGAAGTCAGGGGCCAATCTGCTGTTTGAAGGCGCACACGGTTCTCTGCTGGACATCGATCACGGCAGCTACCCGTTTGCCACCAGTTCTCACAGCGTTTCAGGCGGAGCCTGCATAGGCACAGGCGTAGGCCCGACCATGATAGACCGGGTCATCGGTATTGCCAAAGCATATACCACGCGGGTGGGATCGGGCGCTTGCCCGACTGAGCTTGAGGACGAGATAGGCGAACGCATCCGCGAGCGCGGCAAGGAATATGGAACAACGACCGGTCGGCCCCGCAGATGCGGCTGGTTCGATTCGGTGGCTACAAGATACTCATGCCGCATAAACGGCGTGACCTGCGTCGCCGTAACTCTGCTGGATGTGCTATCGGGAATCGACACCCTGAAGATATGCACCCACTACGAGATAAACGGTGAAACAGTGCGCGATTTCCCCAACTACTGGGCGCGCCTGGATGCTGCTGTTCCGGTGTACGAAGAGATGCCGGGATGGCACGAGGACCTCACGGGCGTGACGTCGTACGAGCAGTTGCCGGACAATGCCAAGGCTTACCTGAAGAGGCTGGAAGAGCTGATCGAAGCTCCGGTCTGCATGGCCAGCGTAGGCAGACGCCGCGACCAGTCCATTGTTCTCGATGAGAAGATGTTGAGGATGTAGGACCAGGCGTTGTAGCCGCTGGCGTTGACTGCGGCCGCCTCGCTTTGGGGATTGGCCGCGCTCACCACGCGGCTACAGCGCTTTAAGATACCTTCGGGCGAGCAGGATGGCTACGTAGTCGTCGTAGGGGACTTGGGGCGTCTGCATCGATCTGGGGATAAGCCTGCGCATGCCACTTGGTGGATTTTCCTCGAAGTAGAGCTTTCTGGCCGCGAGGGTGGTCGCGTACTCATCGACTACGCGTATGGGCGCTGATGTGGCGAGCTTCAGCTCTTCAAGAACATCCTCGTGCCGCGTGCCATTTCCTATGACCACAACATCGGGCGCGTGTTGGCTGGTGAGGCGGGTGATGGTCTCGGAGAGCGCTTCCCGCTCGACCACAGCCCTGTAGACCGTCTGGAACTCTTCATGTCCCGGCGTCCCTGATACCAGCGCCACCCCGCACTTCGCGCTTCCCGGGTCGATTGCCAGAACCAGGGTCTTTGCCATAGCTTTGCCCTATTCCGACTTCAGTGGGACGATCTTGAAGCGCATGTTGTTCATGTTGAGGGAATCGGCTGCGTATATGTCATTGGCCGCATACACCTCGACCTTCGCCTGCCCCTGGACGTTGCGTATCTCCTCGGTTACCGCGATGAGCGCATCAACCTGCTGAGCTGCGTTGACCCCCACCTGAGGCAGCGCCCCGGGATTGGCTATCGGGACCACGCCTGCGTTGAGGGCGGATGCGGTCACTCCGTGGCTCGGGTCTTGGAGGAAACCGGTCAGCCAAAGGAGCACGCGCCCTTCAGAGCCTTTTCCGTCAGCCACGCCGATAGATATTCGCTGGCCCTTGCTGAAGACCAGGCCGTTTGTATAGAACTTCATCTCAACAGGGACCTGCTCGCCCTCCACGGAGTTGCTGGCGCACAACACCTGCACAAGGACCGGTACCCCACGATAGGCGCTGCGTCCGATGAGGTCTTGTGCTGCGTCCAGGCACTCCTTCTCGTCCGTGTTGGTGATGCGCAGTTCACCACTGTCAAGCTGGCGATAGACTAGGTTCACAGCACGGCCGTTCTTGCCCGGGCTTGCTCCCTGTGTCTCGGCCCTCGCCCCTGCCTTAGTCAGAAGAGAGTAGAGGCTTGCCCGTATGATGAAAGACGACTCCCTTGGCGATATCACAGCTCGCGCAATCTCATCCCCTTGCCTGAATGTTACCTTCTGGCTTCGCATTTGCCTCTCGAAGTCCAGGTTCTGCTTGCCGAGCGTGACGATCCGCGCCTGTTGTTCTATCATAGTCTTTTCGTTCGCGTCGACCAGCTTCTGGATGTCCAGGGCACGACCCTGCGCGTCCACCAAACGCTCGTTGGCATCTGCCAGGCGTTGTTTGGCTTCCGCGAGGATCTTGTTCAGGCGGGCCAGTCGCTGGACCTGGGCAGCGTTCCTCAGTTGGATGAATCCGAGGCTGATCTTGCTGGCCGCTATAGACTCGCGGAGTTGAGCTACTTGCTTCTGGGCGGTGTCTCTGGCTGCTCTGGCAATGGCGGCTTCTCGACGCGCGGCATCGGCCTTTGCCTTTGCCGCTTTGAACTCAACCTGCACACGCGCCAGTTCGGCCTTCATCTCAATGCCTTCGGCGGAGAGTGTTCGGATGTTTCGCTCGAGCTCGGTGTTGGACTTGGTGAGGCTGTCGTTGAGGTGGACGATGCGTTCGCCTTGGGTGAAGACGCGGCGGAACTGGGAGTTGACTGTTATCAGGGTAAAGAGGGCGAGGGTGGAGATGATCATACCGGTGATTGTGGTGATGACTATGGCTGTGTACTTGGGGCGGAGGCCGAAGAGCGTGAGGCGCTTCTTGCCCATACGCCTGCCGAGGATATCGCCGAAGTAGGCGATGAACCCCGAAACCAGGATAAGCATAACGACGAAGAGTATGGTGTAGGTCACTTCGCAGCCCTCCTCAGAAGAAGTATGGCCGCTGCCACGCCCAACACGTCCGCCATGAATGCGCCTATGATCGGGTCGATATTCCCCGCGATTGCCAGTGAAGTGGAGTAGTTCCAGACCATCCAATACATGAAGATCAGGAACACACTAAGCCCAAGGCCGACCGACGAGGAGCTCCGCTGCCTGCGGATGCCCATTGGCGCGGCCAGCATTGCAAAAATCAGGCTCGACAGCGGCACCGCGAGCTTGTTCCACTTCGCCACCTCAACCTGCCGTACCTCTTCCGGCTTTCTGTCGGGGTTTCTCTTTAGCTCCGACACCAGCGTGATGAGCTGCCGGAAGCTAAGCTGGTCCGCATTTCTCAGGTCCGTAATCTTCTGGGATATCAGTATGTCTTCCGGCTTCTTCTGCATCTCGAATGGGTGGGCGTTGGTTTCGTGGAATTCAAGTATGGCTTCACGCGACTCGGAAGCTGTGCCGTGCTCGTTGCCAAGCACCTGCACAAACCCATCGTAGAGTTTCCATTCGTAGGGTTTCTTCTTGTCCGTCAGGCCCGACCACTGCGCGCGTTTGCCGTAGAGCATCATCGATGGCTTGTCTCCAACGAACTGCACGATGGTGACTCTTCTGAGATCGCCGGTCACGGGGTCGACTCCTCCCGCGACGCGTATCTGGGAGTTTGTCCCATTGTCGTAGATGGAGAAAGGCTGGTCGGTCGGGAGCGTCTTCTTGAGGACAACCGCCTGGAGATAGTTGTTCCTGGCGCTCGACCACGGCGCAACGTACTCTGTAAGAACAAGGGTGAACATACTCACCAGCGCCCCGAATATGGTGATCGGAAGCGCGATCCTGTAGAGGCTGACACCACCTGCAAAGAGCGCCACTACCTCGCTGTCGCCGGACAATCGCGTCATCCCCAGAAGAACCGCGAGCAGGGTGGACATAGGCAGGGTGTAGACGATTATAGGCGGCAGATACAGCAGGACCAACTGCGCGACGATGAGAATGGGCATTCCGTCCATTAGCCATCGGGTCAGGTTGAGCAGGTATGTTCCCGCGAAAAACACGGAGCTGAACGCGGTCACTCCGAACAGGAACGGCCCTATAAGTTCGCGCACAATCTGTCTGTCCAGCAGTCTCAACGTATCCTCACATCTCGAACCTGTCGCCCAGATAGAACTGGCGAGCGATGGGGTCGCTGGGCAGCGTGCTTGAGGCCCCGGAGGTCTTGATCTCGCCTTCAGACATTATGTATGCGCGGTCGGTGATGGCCAGGGTCTCGCGCACGTTGTGGTCGGTAATTACAATGCCAATGCCCTTGTCCCTCAGACGGACGACTATATCCTGGATCTCGGAGATGGCAATCGGGTCTACCCCGGTGAAAGGCTCATCGAGGAGCATGAACGCGGGGTCGGTGGCCAGCGCTCTCGCTATCTCGACTCTGCGCCGCTCACCACCCGACAGCACCATTCCCTTGCTGTGCCGAAGCTTGGTGAGGCCGAACTCCTCCATCAGAGTCTCTGCGCGCTTCATTCGCTGCGTTCTGCCGATTCCGTGCATCTCCTGGACCAGCAGTATGTTCTCCTGCACGGTCAGCTTTCGGAAGACCGACGGTTCCTGCGCCAGATAGCCCAGTCCGTGCCTTGCGCGAGCGTACATTGGCATGCTGGTGATGTCCTTGCCATCCAGAAGCACCTGGCCGAAGTCCGGATGCACCAGGCCGACAACCATATAGAACGTGGTCGTCTTGCCCGCGCCGTTCGGCCCCAGCAGGCCCACAGTCTCGCCGGTCTCCATTGACAGCGTGACGTCGTCCACAACGCGCCTGCCCTTGTATATCTTCACCAGGTTACGGACTTCCAGCCTCACTTGGCATTCTCCGGCTCAGTTTTCGGTGTGGTCTCGGCCTTCTTAGGTGTTGGTGTGACTTCCACCTTGCTCACGCCCGGCGCGCTCTCGATTCTGAATCTGAACTCATCTTCCGCCAGGGCCTTCTTGGTATTGACTGTTGCCTTGTCTCCACTAACCACACACGGCCCATCAAAGAGCGCGGGGTTGGTGTAGTTGATCTGCACGTTACCGGTGAGTTTTGCGAGTTGGTCCGCACCGGTGTAGACGGCTTTGTCACACTTGGCATCCGCCGTCCACTTGACCCCGTTCTCGTCCACGCCGTTGGATACCAGGTGGACGTTGCCCTTCATGTCAGCCTGTTTGATGGGGACGGAGTCGGCCTGGTTTGCGCCGGCCTTCTGGAGAAGCGTCAGGGAGACTTCCTTCGCATCGGCCACAATCTGCGACTGGGTCTTGGGGTCGGCGTACTGTATGTGCGCTCCACCTTTGGCTACTACCCCGCTGGAGGTGAACTCTATCACCGGAGCGGTTATCACTACTTTGTTGTCGATCGACTTATAGGTCGCCGCGGTCGACGCCGAAACCATCGCCAACGCCAGCAGGGCGGCAACCATCGCTATCAGGATCGTTCTACTCATTCAAAACCCTCAATCCGGTCTTTCATTACTAGATTCTTGAGCGAAGTGTCTGCCAGAAACGCTCTGGCCTGCACTATTCCCACGGTGGAGTTGACCGTCACTCCGCCATCGCCCACTATCTTGTTCTTGTTGGAGAACCAGCGAACCCTCTTGGCTGTGAGCGTGCTCTTTCGCACCAGCGACTTCACCAGGACGCCGCCGGTGGCGGTTACCGTGCGCTTATCGGTATCGGCGATTGCAGTCGGCGCTGTGATCCTGGCGGTCAGCTTGCCGTCTTCATACAGGTCCGCGCTGACATTTAGGAGTGTACCCTGTTTTGTGACTTCGTTCCCGCGCAGCTCTGTAGCAGTGGCTATCATTCTCAGTTTGCCGTTATCCATCCACTTGAGCGTGATACCTTTCTGGTCAAACTGCATCATAGGCACTGAGCGCGGTGTGGGTGTCGGGGTTGGCTTCGCCTGGGCGGGCGTTGGCGCCGGCGCGGCTTTGCCGGGCGGCTTAGGCTCAACTGGCCCGGAGGTTGGTGACGCAGGCTTCTCATTGCCACAGCCGACAACCACCGCCAGGACGCACAGTGTAGCCACTACCCCCCGAAGACGCGTATTGTAAAGATACAGCCCCATACTTACACCTAGACGAAGCGCGCTCGACCATATAGACCGCGAAGCGCGACCAATGCAAGTTTAGCACAAAGCCGACCATTCGGTAAAACTGCGCGAAGCCGGAGACAGGGGCTTTGGCGGTTTGCCAATCGAGGCTGCAAAGAGGTATAATGATGAGTAAGTTACGCCATCTCTGCTCCAGGAAGGACCTCTGGTTTGGACAGTATATCTCGTCAGGTCTTCTCGCTAAATATCGAGGACGAACTCAAGAAATCATACATGGATTACGCGATGAGCGTAATCATCTCTCGTGCCCTGCCGGACGTTCGTGATGGGCTGAAGCCGGTGCAGCGGCGTATCCTGGTGGCGATGAACGATCTCCACTTGGGACCGTCCGCACAGCACAGAAAGTCAGCCAAGATCGCGGGCGACACCTCAGGCAACTACCATCCACACGGCGAGGCCGTTATCTATCCGACCATGGTCAGGATGGCGCAGGACTTCAACAGCCGCTACCCGAACATTGACGCCCAGGGAAACATGGGTTCAATCGACGGAGACCCGCCAGCGGCTATGAGATACACCGAAATGCGCATGTCGCCCTTCGCGGTCGAGATGCTAGAGGATATGGAGAAGGATACTGTCGACTGGCAGGACAACTACGACCAGACCCGCATGGAGCCTCTGGTCCTGCCCGGCAAGTTCCCCAATCTCCTCGCCAACGGCAGTTCCGGTATCGCGGTCGGTATGGCCACCAACATCCCACCACAGAATCTCGCGGAGATATGTGATGGCATAGTGCACCTGATCGACAATCCTGAAGCCACGATCGAAGACCTGATGCAGTTCGTGAAAGGTCCGGATTTCCCGACCGCCGGCCTGATTCTCGGCACCAAGGGAATCCGCTCCGCCTACGAGACCGGGCGCGGACAGATCATTATGCAGGCCCAGACCAACATCGAGTATATCGAGAACGGCAAGGCCGCTATAGTTGTAACCGAACTCCCCTACCAGGTCAACAAGGCCACTCTCATCGAGAAAATCGCGCGCCTTGCCAAGGAGAAGAAAGTCGACGGGATCACGGGCATCCCGGACTATTCCGACCGCAACGGCATCCGCGTTCAGATAGAACTCAGCCGCGACGCTCAGCCCAAGAGAGTGTTGAACTTCCTCTACAAGCATACCGATCTTCGCAAGACCTTCGGTGTAATAATGCTTGCTCTGGTGGATGGCGCGCCGAGAGTGCTGAACCTGGCGCAGGTAATGCGGCACTACATCGATCACCGCACCGTTGTTCTGGAACGGAAAACACGCTTCGAACTGCGCGCCGCGCTTCGCAGAGCGCACGTGCTCGAAGGCCTGCGTATTGCTGTTGATTTCCTCGATGAGATAATCAGGATCATCAGGGCCTCCCAGAACGCCGAGCAGGCGCGCAACGAAATGATGCGCCGGTTCGGTCTGTCGCAGATTCAGGCGGAAGCCATTCTCAACATGCAGCTCCGCCAGCTTACTGCCCTGGAGCGCGACAAGATCGAGGAAGAGTACAAGGGACTGCTGAAGCGGATCGCGTACCTTGAGGACCTCCTTGCTGACAGAAGCAAGATACTTGGCCTCATCAAGGATGACCTGCGGTATCTGAAGCAGAAGTTCGGCGATAACAGAAGGACCCGTATCCTGCCGATGGAAGCGACCGACATCGGGGAAGAAGATATGATCCCCGAGGAAGAAACTATCATCACCATCACCCGCGATGGCTACATAAAGCGGGTGCCGATAGACACCTATCGCTCGCAGAAACGCGGTGGCAGGGGCATCATAGGCGCGTCGACGAAGGAAATGGACAAACTCCAGCACCTCTTCGTGGCGACAACGCACCACTATATCCTGTTCTTTACGGACAGGGGCAGGGTGTATCGCCTGAAGGCGTACGAGATCCCGCAGACCTCGCGCACTGCGATGGGGACTGCGGTCATCAACCTCATCTCCATAGAGCCGGGTGACAAGATCACTGCGACTGTGGCTGTGAGGGAGAAAGATCAGCAGGGCTTCATGGTTATGGCGACGGAGCGGGGAGAGGTCAAGAAGTCCGACCTGGCCGCGTTCCACAACATGCGAGCCAACGGCCTGCGAGCTTTCGATATAGAAGAGGGTGACTCGCTGAAGTGGGTGGCGATGTCCGACGGCAACGACGAGGTCATACTTGTTACGCACAACGGCATGTCGATCCGTTTCCACGAGGACGACCTGCGCAGCGCGGGCCGGGCATCGGGCGGCGTGCGAGGCATCAGGCTTGGCGCGACGGACAAGGTAGTGGGAATGGCGCTTGCCAGCGAAAAGGGCGAACTGCTTGTGATAACCGAGCATGGTTACGGCAAGCGGACTGCTCTGGACCTTTACCGGAAGCAGAGCCGGGGTGGCAAGGGCATCAAGACGATGAACATCACGGAGAAGACCGGCAGGATCGTGGACACAGCGGTTGTCGACGACACCGACCGGCTGGTCATTATCACCTGGCACGGAATAATGATCAAAATCCGGGTCTCGGAGATAAGATCAATCGGTCGCAGCACTCAGGGAGTCCGGCTGATAAACCTCAGTTCCGGAGACTCAGTAGCCAGCTTCGCCAGGGTCCCCAAAGCAGACGCCCCAACCGGCCCCGATCCAATCGGCAAGTCCACTCTGAACAGGGGAACCGACGCAGACGAAGTCGAACTTGACGAAGTCGGCGATGAGGAACTCGAGCTAGAAGAAGAAGAGACCGAGGAAACGCCGGAGTAAGCGTGCCTACACGTCACCCTGAACTTGATTCAGGGTCTAGTATAGAATGCCAAGAAGCCCCCAGGAGTCTCTCCTGGGGGCTTCTTTTTCAGTATGCTTCGGCAGGATTCACGCGCCGAAGCATCGTATCTGCAAGGCCCGTGCACGATTGGCTTCTGCCGAAGCAACGCACGCCGATCCTCACCGACCGGACACTCCCATCTCAACCCACTTACTCACGCAGTCAAGGAAGCTGTTTCCCATGAGTTCCTTTGAGAAGCAAAGATCGAAGCCGGCTGCCCAGGCGGCGAAGAGGGTGCTTTGCGCCGGTTTGGATAGAAGCAGGCAGAAACCCATGTCCGGAGCCTCTGCGGACGCCTTGAGAGTGCTATAGAGTTCAAAGGCGGACCGTCCACCTATCCACTCGTCCAGCACCACCAGACGGCTGCCGGTCAGACACTTGGGGACATGGAATTCTCTGTGCTCGCCTTCTCCCTCTTCTACCAGTCCGGACACGGAATCCAGGTCCGTTAGCACATTCACGGTCGAGAAACCGGCTGCTTTGAGAGACGCAATCACACTTCCCAGGAGTCCTTCATCAAGCTCCGTGTGGACAATTGTCGCAGTCCGCTTGGTTTCCATGGGCGCGTATTCCTCCATTTGCGTGGCTAACTCGAGTCTGCCCTCGTGGAGCCATCGCTTGATGGTCCCCTCAGGACGGCCGAGCCGGTCGGCGATGTTTCGGACGGACAGACCGGCGAGGTAGTGCAGGGCGACTGCACGTGCAAGGTCGCGAGGAACCAGCCTCAGCGCGCGTTCAATGTCCATCCGCAGAGCAGACTTTGCTCCATCCGAAACGTGAGGAATGCAGTCGGTATCAAGGGCATCGTTCTCGTGCTTCCGCCCTCTGTATACCCGCGCGGACTCATTGCGAGTGATGGCATACATCCAGCTTTGAACGGTTGAAGGCTCGCGCAACTCGCTGATGTGCAGGCATATCTGAAGAATTGACGAGGCCGCCACGTCCTGTGCGTCGTGGTAGTTGCCGGTCTCACGATATGCCACGGCAAATAGCTTCATCCTCAGAAGCTCGACAAGGTCCGCCAGCGCTACCCCATCGCCATCACGCGCTCTGATCGCCAGGTTCTGAATGTCCTCTTTCGGTTTCATCATGATAGTAGATGCTTGGACTGTGGCAAAAGGTTCGGCAGGCATACTATGCTGCGGGAACGGCATTTCGCACTGAGCTTCCAAGTCCGCACGCTGTTGAGTTCCCGCAGCCCCTCTTGTATAGCCGTGGGTAGCTGCGGGAACTCGCACTGTGAGATGCATCAGGCTGTGCGTGATCGTCGTTCCCGCAGCATAGACGCGATTATCTACTTCCCAAGTCCGCCATCTCCGGCACTTCTACCCAGCCTTTTTCGCCTTTTCGGGGGACTCGCCAGGATACGCGGGCGGTTTCCATCAGGCCGCCGGAGGAGATTTCGTATGGCAAATCAGCCCAAGCGGAACCGACCAGGCCGATGCACGGGTAACCCTTCTTGCGGGCTTTGTCTATTATCTGCGCCCATCCTCGGACGTTGCGCAAGTTGTACCAAGCAAGTCCCATTGTCTGGTGGTCGTATTTGGTCCAGAACTCGATGGCTTCCTTGCCGGGGCCGTTGGGGAACATAGCGTCGTAGCCCCAGACGTTGACGATGAGGTCCTTGGATATTCCGGGCGCGGCTTCCTTGCTGAATGGGTTCACATTCCCGGCCCACAGCACGGATTCGACCTTCTCGCTGCCCTGCTTGGCGGCTGATGCGCAGAGGTTCACCGATCCCACCAGTTCGCCCACCGGGGTCTTGCCGGCTTTGATAGTGCGGCTGTCGGTGGCGATCATGTGGAAGGCTGGACCGAACTCCTCAAGGTCGTGGGCCACGTTGATGTATTCGAGCTTGAACTCCGATACCAGGGTTTTCACGTAGTCCGTCATCAACTGCTTTACCTGCGGTTCCTCGAAGCAGTAGGGGATGTGGGTTTCCTTGCGGCCCGGCATTGCGTCGCGGTAGTGGCTGACATAGTCGTAAGAGGCCAGCACAGAGGCGCCATCGGGTATGCGGGATGCGGCTGTTCTTGCCACCGCGAAGGGTTTGGGGCTCGCCTGGTCGTAGTTGTAATGCATATCACCGTCTATGACCGTGTAGTCCTTGCCGATCTCATATATGGTCGAGCCATCCGCGCTCTTCAAGGTGACATCGGTCAGGCCGGTGCGGATGACCCAGGGGTTCTTGAGCGGAGTGTCTGAGGTCCCTGAGAGAGTGATTGGCTCATCCTTCTGCCAGATTCCCACTGCCAGATTGGGGTTCTTCCCCTCGACATAGTACCCGCCATGCAGCCCAAGCATGAACGGCGCGAGCTTGAGATTGAACTCGGTGGCCTCCGCAATGGTCGCACCCAGGTCGGCCCTGTCTTTCGGGGTATCGGGGTAGCCGGAACTGTAGAACAGCAGGTTGCACTTCCACCGCGCAATCTGTTCGGCGTCTGCATACATCATTCCTCGCACTGGGAAGTCGGGGTAGTCGGTGACTTCGCAGGCAGTGGCGTAAGCCTGGCCGTCCTGGCTGGATATTAGTTGCAGCAGGGTCATCAGTCCATAGAATGCCCCGGACTGCGTCCCCGCGCTGATGCGAATCCCCTTGCGGTCGATCCCCATCATATAGGACTCCGACCCTTTGCCTTTCACCACATATTTCGGTCCGACTTTCACAGTCACACCAGAGCCGACGCCAAACTCCACTCCGAGCTTCGCCAGGTCTTTAGTTACCAGTTCCATCGCTCCGCTCAGCGCGCCATCGGGCAAGCCTTCTACTGTGGCTCCGAGCTTGGCCGGGAGCTTGTAGTTTTCGGTGGACGGCAGCCAGTTGACCTTCTGCAGGTCCGGCATCACTTGCGGCAGGCCAAGATCAACATTGTCCAGTCGGACTTTCCCCGAGCCGTCGGCCACAATGCTCAGGCTCACCTTGCCGGACTTGCTCACGAGCGGCAGGGCTACCGTCTCCCACTGATCTCTCTTGGCGTCGAGAGTGACGGACTTCAGAACAGCGCCGGTGCCCGTATCGGAAGCAGTAATCTTGACGCTTCCCGCGAACCCTCGCCTCTGGACGTCGAGCGAAAGGGAGAGGTTCTGGTTGGGAGTGGTCTTTACCATCTGCTGGAGGCTGACCGGCTCGCCCTGGGCAGGAAGTATTTCCAGCATAGCCTCGCCGCATCTGTCTCTCATAGCAGTTAGCTCAGATACCATCAGCTCTTCCAGGTTCTCCTGCATGCTGTAGGAGCCGGCGGCGCTGAAGATCAGCATCCTGCCCTCGCCGCCGAAGTCATCGGACAGAGCAATGTCCATATCGATCCTATACTGCTTGTTGGGTTCCACGGTCAGCCTTTGCATTACGCTAGTGGTTGGCACGGCCTCGTTTTTGTGGCTGATCTTGAGGCTGCGCGAGCCGTCGCTCTTCATAGCTGTGTCCAGGCTGGTGGTAGCTTCGGCCACGCTCCAGCCGGCCAGCTTGCCGTCCGCGCCCGCCTCTTCAAAGCTGGGGTTAGCGACAGTGAGCCCGCCGCTGGGCTTGAAGTTGTCGATCCACAGGCTTCCGGTGGATCCCTGCTTCACTTCAAAGAACACCTGCACCTCGGTCTGGTCGCCGCTGTTGAAGCGGGCCTGGAACCGCTGCCAAGCCTTGCCGCCAGTCTTGCGGGCCTCCACCTTACCCTTCACCTGCCAGCCCGGGACCTGCGACCCGCTGGACTTCTCGAAATCACCGTTGACCAGCACATTCGCCGAGGCGGGAGAGTAGATAGCCAATGCGGCCAGGAGAAGAAGCAATATGGCCAGATAGCCTGATCTTGTTCGCAAAATGGGACACTCCTTGATGGGGATTTGTTACAGCGGCTGCGCAGCAAGGCGCACCCACCCAAGCTGATTATAGCCCCGCTGAGGTCAGGCGTCAAACCAATGTCCGCGTTTGCCATTACGTGTTCGACCACTTGCCAGCGTGCTTGCCGTCTGGTAGACTAGTCGCAATGACAGGCTCGGAGGAGTGGGATATGAGTTCAAACGGACTTCAGATAGGTGTTTTCGCGGACAATCTCAAGCTGCCGCTCTTGGATGGGATTCGCAAGGCGGCGGAGTTGGGGTTGGCTTCGTTTCAGTTCGGCACGACCGGTGGGGAATACACGCCCGAGAAGATGGACGCGGCCAAATGCAGGGAGTTCAAGTCATTCTACGAAGGCCTTGGGCTGAAGCTTTCGGCTACATGCAGCGATTTCGGGCACGGGTTTGTCGATCCCGAGCGCAACAAGACCCTGGTCCCGATGACCCGCGCGCAGGTCGATCTGGCAGTCGCGCTCGGCGCAAGCATAATCACAACGCATATAGGGGTAGTGCCCATCGTCCCCGATCAGACTTGGGACGTTCTCAAGGCTGCCCTGAACGATGTCGGCAAGTACGCCGAAGACAAAGGCATCTCATTCGCCACGGAAACCGGCCCCGAACCCGGCCCGGTGTTGCGCGATCTCATTGAGTCGCTGGACACCAGGGCAGTAAAGGTAAACCTGGACCCCGCGAACCTGGTTATGGCAGGTTACGATCTAGACGAAGCCCTCGATGCGTTGATGCCATACATAGTCCACACCCACGCCAAAGACGGCTGGACGGACCCCGGCAAGTGGCGAGAGGCTCCGTTGGGAGAAGGCGACGTCCCCTGGGCGCACTACGTCGGTCGCCTGCGAGCCGCAGGCTACAAAGGCGCATTCACCATAGAAAGAGAAGCCGGCGACGACCCCGTGGGCGATGTGATCAAGGCAGTTGCGTTTCTGCGAGCGTTGTAGGACGGAATAGGACGCAGATGACGGTACTACCCCTCTGCGTTCTATATGTCCCATTTGTCGTATATGTCCTATCCAAGTCTCGCCCGGACTACAGGATTCCGCAGACACGGGAATGGCCCTCCTGTGGTATCATGTTCTAGTAGTAAGCGGAAGGGGGCAGGCTTTGTTCAAGACATTTTTCATCATATCGATTATCACCGCGCGCGTGGCGTTTCCGGGGTTGGCTCCTACTCAGGGGGCCAAGACCGACACCGGCCAGGCGCCCGCTTCCAAGTATGTCTCTTTTGACCTATTCGCAAACCGCGCGCCGTCTGCGGGTTCTCGGGCGTCGGTGTATGTTCCTGACGCTCTGAAGCTGGGGAAGATGGTCCGGATGATCCCGGGAACCGCGCCCGAAGTCCCCAAGCCACCGAAGAACCCCGCCGATAAGCAGATCATCAAGCAGTATTGGGGTTCGAGCGACGCAGTCGCGCAGGGCCAGCCCATAGATGGCTTTGGCGCGGGGCAGATCGCCGGGTGCTATGTCGGCAAGAATGCCGGGCTTCCGAGGAAGTCCTACTTCTACTGGCCGCAAGGCGATGAAGCTGAGAACGCCAAGTCGGAGTCGGCGCAGGGCATGTATCGCCTGAACACCACGTTCGCAGGGATCGCGTCGGCCAATCTGGCTTCCGACCAGGACTTCCTGCAGCCGTTCAGCCTGAAGCCTCTGCCCGCGAAGATAGACTTCGAGCAGCCAATAAAGGTGGAGTGGGACGCAGTTCCCAACGCTCTGGGCTACCTGATAATCGCTGTTGGAGGAGGGGGCAAGGAGACTGTTGTGTGGTCTTCCAGCAAGACCCCTAACCCGCCTGAATGCGCGAATATGGAGCCTTACACGGCCGAGGAGATCAAGAATATGCTGGATCGCGGCACGTTGCTCGCGCCCACCGCCAACTCCTGCACAATACCTGCATCCGTGTTCAAAGGCTCAAGCACCGTGATGCTGACTGCGCTTGCCCTGGGAAATGACAGCATCATTCAGGCCGGCGCGGTCGAGACCAGGGTGATAGTGCGATCAATGGTAACCATTCCGCTGACCAGCGGCAGTTAGGCGCAAGGGGGCAAGGGCAATAGGGACAGATTCGAATCATCGATCCATCTCGGAACTGGATTCGCAGCAGTATGACCCTGCGCTGCGGCAGTGTCCGCTATGCTTGTCCTCCCGCATCTACATATTCGACCACGAGTTCACCGGCAAGACCATCGATGCCTGCCGGGATTGCGGCGTTAAGTTCCTGAACCCTCAATACTCAGACGCCTACCTCTCGGACCTCTACAGCCGCTACATCCCCACCGAAGAGGAAATCGCGCAGAGGGGAATGGCGGACGATACCTGGCGCAGGATGATCCACAACCACTACCTGTCAGGCATCGAGGAGCACGTGCCTAAGGGCAAGCTGCTCTCAATTGGCTCCGGCGATGGTCTCGAAGTGGAAATTGCGCACTCGCGAGGTTGGCAGGTCACCGCGCACGAGGTGGACACACGGGAACTGCTTCCGCTGGCGGAGCGCATAGATATCCAGGTGATAGGTGGCGACTTCCTCACTGCCGATATCGAGCCTGGCTCCTTTGACTGCGTCTACCTCCACCATGTGCTGGAGCACCCGAAGAACCCCAGAGATTACATCGCTAAGATCTCTGAAGTGCTGCGGCCGGGTGGGGGCCTCTTTATAGCCTGCCCGAACATCGACGGGGCCAACGCCCGGATCAAGACTCTCATCGGAAAGCTGCACCTCAAGCGTACCAGAGGCAAGCACTACGATTGCTGGCACCACCTCTTCCACTACTCGCCCAAGATCCTCAAACGCGTGCTGGAGCGAGATTTCGGCTTCGAGGTAGTTCGGGCATCCAACGGCTACGGGGAGGAGGCGAGGGAATATGGAGAGCGGAAGCTGAGGCGCGCGTTTTGGATCGATGAGTTCGCGCCGTGCTGGAAGTCGGTGTTTACAGTTCTCGCACTGCGGGAGAAGTAGCCACGAACTCTTGTAACTGCTCTATTGCAGGAATAGAAGTGCGCGCTCCCCGCGAAGTCACAGATAACGCCGCCGCAGCGGAAGCCAGCCTCAGGCAGTCCGTCAATTCGAGATCACTGACCAGCCCGCAGACGAATGCTCCGTGGAACACGTCGCCTGCTCCGGCTGTGTCCACTGTGTTGACCTTGTAGGCAGGCAACACTCCCATCTGCTCCCCGGCTTCGTAGACCAGCCCGCGTTCTCCGAGCGTGATCACTACGCAGGCCTTGTTCAACCGCCGCAGGGCATTGAGTGCGACCGCTTGTTCGTTCTCGTTCCGTATCGATGGAATCCCCGCCACCTGGCAAGCGAACCGTTCCGACGCCAGCAGGTAGTCGACCTTCGGAGCCAGGGTCTCAGTGCCGGGTCGCAGCGACCCCGCATCCAGAACTGTAGTTGCATTGGGGAACGCCTCAAGCGCATCCAGCGAGGCTTCGAGCTCGTGGCCGTCGAAGAGCAGGAACTCCGGCTCAAGGTTGGCGAGTCGGTTCGGGTCAGGGTGGTACGGGGCTGATTCCGCCTTACGGTTTATGATGGTGCGGCTGGCGTTATCGTTGTTGACGAGCAGCACGGACAGCGGGGTGGGGTGGTCTGCTCGCATCTCCAGAAGGCTCGTGTTAACTCCCGCTTTACGCAACTCACCGTGAATGGCATGGCCGTATAGGTCATCCCCCACAAGCCCAGCGAAAGCCGTCCTGACGCCATATATCGCCAGCAGACATGCAGCGTTTGCAGCAGGTCCACCGCCACACTCCAGGCTGTCGTAAGTCTCGGCCTTGGAGTTCTCGGCAGGGTATTCGGATAGGTACATAGTCACGTCATAGCAGGCGTGGCCTATGCAGAGGACATCTACCGGCATCGCATTGGCCTTCCGTGTTGGCAGTCACAGAGTTCGAATAGGGTCTCGACTCCGCTCGACCAGCGTATGCCGTTCATTGAGCGGAGTCGAAATGAACCTAATTCACGAAATGAACTTACTAACTACAGATCGGCAGTCAGCAGCTTGTCCATCTTCGGGCTGAAGGGGACTGGGCCTTTCTCGGTGATCTCGTAGCCGGTCTCGATCCTCGTGCCGTACCAGGTCGGGTGGCCGAAGAAGCTGACGTCTATACAGATTGCCATTCCCGGCTTGATCACATCGTCGCTGTTAGGGCCGAAGAACGGCGCCTCGGCTTCGTGCAGACCAATGGTGTGCGCAAACGGGCAGACCAGGTACTTCAGCACGTCGTGCTTCTTGAACAGCGCTCGGGCCGGAGCGTCTACCTGGCTTCCGGTGTTGCCGGGAACCAGCATCCCCTTGGTCAGTCGCAGAGCCTCCCGGAGGATCTTGATACATTCCTTCTGGTCGGCGGTGTACTCGCCGGAAACCGGCAGAGCGTCGCCGAACACGCCCGCGTAGCCCGATATCTTGGGTGCAAGGCCGATCATAACCAGTTCGCCCGCTTCCAGCTTCTTCTGGGACGATGTCGGCACAACCGCATTGCTTCTCTTGCCGCTGCCGACTATCGCGCCAAACCCAAATCCACTCGCGCCCCGGCTTCTGGCGGCATACTCGCCCTCGGCGGCTACCTGTATCTCTGAGACGCCAGGCGCTATCTTCGCCCGCATCGCGTCGTAGCAGGTGTCGGCGAGCGTGAATGCCTTGCGAATCTGCTCCAACTCAAACGGAGACTTCTGATACCTGAGCCGAATGAACTCGTCGGTGATGTCGACCAACTCCACGCCAGTGAAGCCGCTCTCGATCTGCGAGTAGCACTCTTGAGGCATCCTGCCGCCGCCGACCATGCCCACACGCTTGACCTTGCCCAGCGTTGAGTTCAGTTCGGCGAAGAGCTTGGGGAAATCGATAATGGTTGCATTGGGGTATTCCTCGTCCGGCACCATGAAGACGGGGAAGTTGCGGGTCTCGGTGATGGCACTGTCCATCTTCGCAAACGGCTCACTTTCAGGACCGCCCAGAAGCATCGGTTCACCCTTGGCTGGGACCAGCACCGCTCCACTCTCGAACTGCGGGCACCAGCCGGTAAGGTACCAGCCGTTGCCGATGTTGAACTCATCGTAATACACCAGCGCGATGTCCAGATTCTTGCCGGCCATGATCTTTCTCAGGGCTTGGATCCTCGCCTGAGATTCATTCTGTGGTAGATATCCCATTCCAGTTTTCACTCCTTGTGTTTATGTGTCGTATGTTGGTTCCCCCTCCGCGCCGGGAGGGGGTTAGGGGGCGGTTCCTTTCGCGTAACAGATGTCCACGATTGCTACGCTAGGAGTTCCCTCACCCCAACCCTCTCCCACTGCGGTGGGAGAGGGGGCTACATTCCCCCTCCGCGCCAGGAGGGGGTTAGGGGGCGGTTCTTTTCACCTGCCAATTCTGCACAATCCTACGTCAGAAGAACCTCACCCAACCCTCTCCGTGCGTGGAGAGGGCTACTTCGCGTATCTTTCGGCCATCTCGTTGACTGTCAGGAACTCTGCGTTCCTCTCTTTGAACATTCGTATGAGCTTGCGAAGCTCTTGTAGAGCCACCTCGCCGCAGTTCTTCACGATGAACGGGTCGGGAATCACCGATCCCTCGCCGTAGGTGATTATCCCTTGAGGCATTTCGTGGAACTCCCACGGGTGCATATAGAAACAGAATACTGCTGGGAGATCGCGCTCTGCGAAGAACCCTATCATGTTGTCTACGTGCTTGATCAAGGCTTCCGCGCCCGCTGTCCTAAAGAGGGGCCACTGGTCTCTATCCCGGCCGTACTCATCTTTGCTTTCGATGGTCATATCGGCGAAGTTGGGGATTTCCAGGATCTTCATGTCGCCCTCTTTGGTCCAGTCGGTTCGGCTGGGGTGGTATGGGGCGAGGCGGTCGCTGTAGTAGTACATCGGATACGACGCGTCTCCGGTGTAGCCGAGGTCCTCAAGCGCGTTGAGCATTGCCGTGCTGCCCCACAGCCTGGGCGCGCGGAAAGACGTTACCTTGCGACCGAGAGCTTGCTGCACAATATCAGTTGAGACTTCGAGCCTGTGGTAACACTCCTCCGGCAGAATCGGCTTGATACCGGGTATATCGAAAAGCTCATCGCCCATAGTCTCATGATAGAGTGAGTGGGAGCCGACTTCGTGCCCCGCCTTGTCCACCATTGTGACTATCTCAGGATGCTTCCGCACTGCGTCGCCCACGAAGAAGAACGTTGATTTCGCATCTTCGGCGGCAAGCAGTTCCAGCATCTTCGGGGTGCCCCGCTGCAATCCTTCATAGAACGGCGTCCAACTGCCGACATCGGTCTCCATATCAAATCCAAATACTACTTGAGGCTTCACTGCACTATTCCTCCCTCTCCATAAGTCCTGGCGAACGCGTGGCTGGCAACTATATAGAAGAACTGCTCGATGTCCGGCAGGAGAACGTTCTTTGTGAAATCGATCTTGTCGCGTATCATCTGCGCGTCGAATGCCTTGCCGTAGACGAAACCGTAGCCAAACAGGTAATTGCTCCTGGCGAGTTCGTAGCCCAGCTCAGCGTTTCTGAGGTCTTCCTCTACTATCTCCACCAACCGGTTGCGAATTTCCTCCAACTCGGAATTGTGCACCGGCTGCCGGGTGACCCTGTCTCTCTGGACCTGGAACCTCGCAAGGTTGAGCGTGGTTCTGAGGCAGCAGCTTACCATCAGGGCGACGTCCCGCTCCTTCATCAGAACCGGGCGCAAGGATTCGTCCGCTTTGGTGATAGCCTGGTTGAAGCGTTCCACACCCTGGGTCCAGTGCGCGTCGGCCAGTGTGTAGCTGTGGAGCATACTCTCTATGCCCAACGGCAGGGTCCAGCGGTAGTCATCGAAGAACAGACGTCTGCGCGGAGCTTTCCAGAGTTCGTCCTCTTTGTAAAGCTCGACGAACAAGGGGTCGACCGGGTTGAAGCGCTCGGGAAGCCTCTCTGCTTCCTCGCCGAACATCACAAGCGGGTGAGCCGGGCCAAGATACATCGGGCCTTTCATATACGGGAAGCCGCTGGTTCCGACGGCCAGGACGATGTCTGTGAACGCCGTGCTGAACAGGTCCCACGCCGCCAACAGGTCGTGATGCCCGGATTGTCCCGCCAGTCTCTTCGCCATCACTTCCAGCGCATTGCAGTCGTCTTCTGACTGCCACGTCTCCCTGAACCCGAGCTCCTCGCTGAGAGTGCCTGTCAGGCCTGTGAAACGCCAGTTGGCGAGCACTCCGCTGATATCATCTCTGCATATTCCCTGCCATCTCTGCTGCCACAGATCCATCACGGGGATGTAGGGAAGATTATACAGCTCAAGCGTAACCGAACTCTCATTCTTGACGTAGAACGGTATCCCGCGTTTCTTGCAGGCTTCTCGCTGAACCATATAGGCCTGAGAAGGCCCGATGGTGCTGATGGAGTAGTCGAACACGCTCAGGTCGACTCCGTCTTTGCGAATCCAGGCATCCTTCTCCCGCGGCGTCATGAAGCCGACCCGGGGATTCAGGAGTTGGATAAGCTCCTTTTGCTCCGGAGACTCGCTCCACAGATGCGCGCTGTAGGGCCACATAGCAAACGAAACTCCAGGGTTCTCGGCCCATATTCCTTCTGCAATGCCGTTGATCAGTCCGCCGACAACCTCCGATGGCGCTCTTCCCGAGCACACGGGGCAGTTGGTTCCGGACTTCGGCCTTGGATGCGGGCGGGTATAGCAGTGCATCAGGCATTCCCCGCCGACTATGGCAATGATCCCCCTGATACCCGGCGCCATTCGGATCATCTCGTTCATTACGGCGGCGTAGAGCTTTGTCGTTCCGGGCTCACTTGAGCAGAGGCATACGTGTTCCGGCCCCCACGTGACCGCCCCGCGCATTTCCGGGTGGCTGACGAACACCGGATCGTCCAGTTTCAGCGCGACCGCGTTTGGGTGGAGATAGATGCCGATATTGAAACGAGCCGCGCGTTGAGAAAGTGATGCAAGCCTGTCCAAGCGTCCCGCAGCCTCCGGGCTGATCAGTTCGGGGTAATCCTCGGATTCCAGAACGTAGTCAAACAGATCGAAGTAGAAATGCAGGCCATTGAACCCATAATGGGCCATCAGGTCGAGGTACTCATCGGTGTAGGTGAGCGGGTCGCCGGCGTCGTCGAAGCCCTGGTGGAATGGGGTGGCCGTGATGCGTTCGTCAATGGCCGGGTAGAAGCCGTGGTCGCCCAGCGGCAGGAACGGCCCGCCATTCTCCCCCATCATCCACTGGAGCCTGTGGGTCCCGTAGAGCGCTCCGGCGGGTGAATCTCCCACAATTCGCACGCTTGAGGGAGAGATATGGATGGCGTAGCTCTCAGCCTCGCCGTCTTTCCACGACACCTCGATCGCATTCTCCGTCGGCTGGGTGTCCGTGGCGACGGATATATCAAGGTCGCAGTATTTGCTTAGGAACCGGCGAAGAGATTCCACGCCGCACTGCGCTACGTCGTTATTGGTGGCCGGCAGTATCTGCCAGTCGCTGGTAAGCTTCACGCAGTCTTTGGATTGGGGGGACGCGCTGAAGTGGCGCGGCATCGAGTCCAGTTCGGCGGCGAGAAGCAGATCACGGTCAGTAATAGGGATCATGTTGGCTTTACACCTGATAGTTCATTGGGCGGGTTGCACCCGCCGTGTTATATATACTACCATGACACGGCTAGAGTTTCACGTCAAAAGCGCGATCTTGTGTCTTGGACCGGTGCCACTATCGCGGCGTTGGTTCACAACGAGCTAGAGGAGGTTCGCAATGCAGCGGTCTAGAGTATTGGTTCTTGTGGTTTTGTCGGTTCTGGTGTGCTCACTTTGTTCCGGGGTCTTCGCCAGACCCACGGCAAAGATGCCATCGAACGACGAGTTGGTGAAGCAGAGCCTGGCAGTGCTCCAGAAAGGTGTCAAGGAAGGCAAGATGTTTGTCCGGGTTCACGCCGCCGAGGCGCTGATATGGAACGGCTATACCCAGGGCTTGTATGACAGCTTCATTTTGGACGAGCCTACCGCCGAGCCTGGATACCGTATTGGTGTATGGCGAGTGCTTGCGCAGCTTGAATGGAAGGACGCGCCGGTCCGCGACGGCTACGTGCAGAAGATTCGGGAAGTCTACTTTGACACAACTGCCACGGATCGGGCCACGGCCGTGGAAACCCTTGGGAAACTCAAGGATACGGGTCCAAAGGAACACTACCTGCTGGATTGCGGATCAGCGAACCTGGGCATCAAGTCGTTGGCCAGGTGGGCCGCAGCAAACTCGGGGAGTGAAAAGTTCGAGTCTCTGCTGAGCGACCTGCTGCTGACCAGCAACAAGACCGGCATAGACAATGCGGCCTATGCTTTCCGGTTCTTCGGCCAGATCAGGCCCAAGTCCCTGGCTGCGCTCCAGTCGGCCTACAACAGGCGCCCGGAACACGGCGGCGTGTATGTCGCGTCTGCTCTATACGTTCACGCGCGGGGCAAGGCTCGAGTTGAGCCTCAGAAAGCCCTTTGGAAGTATCTGAAGACCGGCAGCACCGACGATAAGTTCGAGGCGGGTTTGGGGCTCTCCTATGGGATGGACAAAGCAAACATTCCGCACCTGGTGCCTGTGATGCAGTTAGACAAGAATCTGGACGCCAGAATCTCCGCGGCCCAGAGCATTATTCGGACGATCAACAAGCCGGCAGGGTGGGGCTACAAGAACGACCTCAGACACCCCTGGTAGGTCTCTGTGATTCAGCAAAGGTAATGCTCAGTCTTCGTGAGAACTCCCTCTCCCCGGCCCTGCGGGGAGAGGCGCTGCCCGGAAGCAGACCCTAGCGAAGCGGGTCTGCGATAGGGGCTGGAGTGAGGGGCGCGCACTATCTGGCGAATATGGTACTCACCAATACCGAACTGCTACCAGCAAAGAAATCCCTTGCAAATCGCCATTCACGCATTGTACAATTGAATCAGTCGGGTGATGGAGTTTTGTACATGCCAAATAGGATAGAGGACTGGACTGGTGACGACAAGCTCCGGGCTGTGTTGCCGATTATTCGGGGTGACGTAAGTCGCCAGGATCAGGCAATGAAGTTGATGGTTTCGGAGCAAGTTTTGCAGAAGTGGCAAGAGCAAGTGAGCGATGCAGTTCTGGAGGCTACTTCCCGTCTCTGGTGATCTAGGAAACCATTGCTACGTAGATTCCATTGTAGTTTCGGACTTCTCCACGTACTCTTGTTCCCAACCATAGTGTCGGCGAACAATGGTAGCTAGACCCTCTTCAGTCAGATACTTCACGTTGCTGTAGATCGGGTCCCGGTAGTCCTTTATGGATCCGCTTCTCAGCGCCAGGATAACCTGTTCAATCCCCTGCTCGATGCTCCACTGCGGCGCAAACCCCAGTTTGCTCTGAATCCTGTCGAAACTGACGCGGTAGTTGCGGCGGTCGTTGCCTGAGCCACTGCTGACCACGCGAGCGTTAGGCACCAGCTTGTTGATCATGTCTCCGACCTGGGAGATTGTGTAGTTCTGTGTGTCACAGCCCACGTTGAACACTTCGTTCTTGACCAACTCGAACGGCGACTCAAGGATGCACATAATACCGTTTGCGGCATCATCGACGTGCACGAACGGCCTCCACTGATCTCCGTCTACCACCGTTATGGCGCTCTCCACGACAGCCTTTGCGGTCAGCAGATTTACTACGAGGTCGAACCGAGTTCTGCCGGAAAGCCCATATATCGTCGCGAATCGAAGAATGGTAGGAGCGAACTGGTCGGTCGTCATCTCCAGCAGCACCCGCTCGGAACCTATCTTGCTCCGGGCATACATAGACACCGGATTCAGGGCCGATTCCTCATTGAGTATCTGGTCGCTCGCGCCATACACCGAGCACGTGCTGGCGAATATGAACCGTTTGACCCCGCTGCCTCTTGCCACGTCCGCGATCACGCGGGTCGCCGTCAGGTTCACCTCAACAGTCAGCCCCTCGTCAATGGAACACGCAGGGTCGCCGACAATGGCTCCTAGATGGATTACAGCATCCATTCCGCGCACGGCCTCAACAACCTTGTCAATGAACCGGAAGTCGGCCCGGATTACCTCAAGGCGTGGATGGCCCAGGATGGGAGCGATAGGGTCTTTGCCGAAAAGCAGGGTGTCCAGCAAGCGGACATTGTAGCCTTTGGCCAGCAGTTTGGGCAGGAGCGCCGAACCGATGTAGCCGGCTCCGCCAATCACCAGAACATTGCGCACCGTGGAGTCTGGGTCCGGCTTGAGGCTCTCCGTCTTTGCCATCAGCTTCCAGAAGTTCGACCAGAATCTGGCGCCCACCAGGGTAACGCAAGTGGCGAACCAACCGATGAAGATGGTGCTGCGTGGTGCATTGAGTATCTCGGGAACCATGTAGCCGATGAAGCCCAATGCTATATAGCTGACCGTAATGGCCTGGGTGATAACAATTATCTTGTAGCGGCTCTTGTAGAATCTGCCTCTGGTGTAGAAGCCGCTGAGGGTGAATACGACGAAGCTGATAACCAGGAGGACTATAAGGTTGCGACCAGCGGCTGCTATCACACCTTTGGGAAGCTGGTCGGCATGCATTCCCTCCGCGAGCACTTGCCACAGCATCCAAATCATCAGGGCAAACGCGGAGCAGATTGTAATCATGAGCGCATCTGCGATCATTCGCGCCACAGTGTCGCGATTGAACCTCAGATAGCTGAGTTCTCTATGCATAAGGTATCGGTCCTCTTGTGTCGATGCCGGACGCTTGCATTAGGCTGGCCGGTTCTGCGCGTTGTACCTATACCGTGCCCGAACAACCACTACTACTCACAGACGCCAATAGGTCTACATTATACCCCATTTCATGCAGATAGTCGCAATTCGTAACTGTTACGTGTCTATACGTGCCGTCACGCCAAACTTGATTGGGCCGATGGCACGTCTCGGCGAGCCCGTGTTTGCAGACGAGAGCAGACCCTGAAACAAGTTCACGGTGAACTGTACAAGCGACTCAGCGTGGATCATCTGGGATCTGTCGGCAGGACGAACTCTACTGATCCAGCGTCTTGAGAACGGAGGAGATATACCTGGAGAATTGGCTCCTGCCCTTTGTTGAAAGGTGCATCGGGTCTGCGAACAACATGTTGTCGGCGTTATCGAAATCAGGGCCTCCAACAGTTATGTAGGGGATGTTGTTGGCTTTTGCAAGGGCCATGAGCTGATCCCGGCCTTTGCGGTAGACTCGCCCATTGAGTATCTGCGGGGGGACAGGTGGTTCGACCATTATCACCGAGAAGCGTGCGCGGCGGGACAGAACAAACAACTCTCGTAGAGCAGACACCTGAAGAGCATTCATCTCACCACTGAAACGAAGCATTGGTTTGGGCTCCGTGATCTGCGCGAAGGCAGACGGAGACATACCCCGAACCACATGGTTGGCATAGCTGCCGTTGTATGACATTCTGTCAACAATGGAGCGAACTATGGGATATGTGAGGAGGACCTCGTTTCCATCGGTAGCGATCAGAGAATACTTTTCACTTGGGGTGATGTTCGCCGTCTCTGAACTGCTCAGCAGGCTCTTCTTGAGGCTGAACGGAGAGTTGTAGAACAACCTCGTGTCCTGTATGTGCGGTTCCCGGATTGCTCCGTACGGGTATGCTTCGACAACAACGGCCGTTGTTGGCGCTCGATGGCTTCCAACCAGATATTTGAGCAATTCAAGTGTTGAATGCGGCTGCATTCCGTTGTATGCCAGGACGTAAGCGGACTTGCCGGTCGTTCGCTCTATGAGTTTCGCGTCATAGCTCTGTCGGGTGCGAGATGAGCCAACAAACAAGTAGTCTACGTGTGACTTCCGCAGCATACCGTTGATGCCCTGGGTCGCTGGGCAGAAGTTTGGCGACAAGTATAGCTTGGCCCCAAGCAGCAGAGCATACGAGACTGCCACCAGGAGAAAGAAACCAACTACCTCTTTTGTGTTTTTCCTCTGCAAGCGATTGCTCCTAGAACTGGAAGTAGATGAAGCTGTTGTTGCCGGAGAACTGGCCCATGAAGAGAACCAGCAAGATCAGCGCTGCCCAGGCCATCTTGCGGACAGGTTTCAACGACTGGTAATCGCGCGTTCGTTGCAGCAGCTTCTTCCCCCAGAGTTCGGCGCAGACAAAGAAAGCGATGAGTGCCATCGCCGTAAGGAAGGCGGCCAGGGAGCTGTTGTCGTTGGTGAACACGAGGGCCGCGCTCTGAATCTGAGTGAGGTTAAGCCTGGTGTTCGTTGCTATGACCTTGATGATGTACAGAGCGGTCGATATGGAGTCCGCACGGAAGAATATCCATGCAAATGTGACAAGTGAGAATGTCAGAAGCACCTGAGCGCCGCGAGTCACGCGAGGGAACCGGTTCAGCCGCTGTAGACCGGTGAAGCGATTGGACAAAGAAAGAGCCATTATGGTGGCTACCTGATAGAGTCCGTGAAGAGCGCCCCAGACAACAAATGTCCAGTTGGCCCCATGCCAGATGCCGCTGACAAGAAACACGATCAGGATATTGAGATAGTTTCTGCCTCGTGAGACTCTGTTCCCGCCAAGTGGAAAATACAAATAGTCCTTGAACCACGTGCTCAGTGAAATGTGCCAACGGCTCCAGAATTCCTTGATGGTTTTGGACATATAGGGGACGTTGAAGTTGGTCATCAGTTTGAAGCCCATGACCCTTGCGGCTCCGATGGCGATATCCGAGTAGCCGGAGAAGTCGCAGTAGATCTGGACAGCAAAGAACAGGGTTGCCACAAGCATGGTCAGTCCGTACTGGTCGTGAGGAGCGCCGTAGGCAGTGTTTACATAGGGAGCAAGCCTGTCAGCTATCACCATCTTCTTGAAGAATCCCCACGCCATCAGCTTGAGGCCACTCTTTGCGCGGTCGTAATCGAAGTGCTTCTCCTGGCGAAATTGTGGAAGCAGATTCTGAGGACGCTCGATAGGTCCCGCGACCAACTGAGGGTAGAACATCACATACAACGCCAGGATTCCGTAATGCTTCTCCGCCGGGTATTTGCCACGATACACCTCGATGGTGTAGCTCATGCTCTGGAATGTGTGGAATGAGAGCCCGATAGGAAGGATGATGCCGAGATTGTGAATGGGGTAGTTCCAGTCGAGGAAATGAGCCAATTGGATGAGGTTGCCGTTTACAAAGTTGAAGTACTTGAAGAAACCGAGAGCAGCGACATTCGCGATTATGCTCAACAGCAGAAACCGCTTTCTGGCCGCACCCTCGGAGCGCTCAATCAGGATTCCGGCGAAGTAGTCCACTGAGATCGTAAACAGGAGGATGAGCAGATACGCGGGGATAAAGAACATGTAGAATATGCAGCTCGCCGCAAGAAGCATAAGCCATCGCCACTTGTGGGGCAGCAAGAAGAATGCCGCCGTCACGACGGGGAAGAACACGGCAAAAGCAAACGAGTTAAAAAGCATCGGAACTAACCGTCCAGCGATATGAATCAGGATTGCCCGGATGGTACTTACGCATCACTGCTGCTTGCCGTTTCTCAGCTCACCAGGGCACGGGGGATGTGGTGGAAAGGCGTTGCTCAGATAGAGACATAGACGCAATTCACAGCGAAATTATCCATGATCACGGCTGCTTTGTCAACTGGAACGCGGTCTCCGAAGCTCGCGATGGCCGCTCGGGCACAGCCATCTCTGTCTCACGGTGAATACGCTTGAGTGCGCAGAGACATGGGAACCATAGTGTGTTAGTATCGTCAGAGTATCTTGTGGGGCGACTGCGGGGCACGTCGTATGCCCGTGGACTGCCGTTTTGGTGTGCCTGATCTATAGGACGGTAACCAATAGATAATATCCCGCACCAGCGATGTGCGGTTGGAGGCCCGTCAAGCGGCCTAACGGAGGAAAGTGATGAGGTCCATCTTTACGCTGATCTGTTCCCTTGCCAAATCCAGGCGGTTCACGCGGCGACTTTGCCTGCCTGTGTTGCTGGTGGGCGGGCTGGCGCTTGTATTCCTGCCGTGTTCGTGTATTTCCAGCGCCGCGTCTGCGGTGAAGCTCGGAGCCAACCTGATCACCAACAACGGATTCGAGTCAGGTATGGATTCGTGGAAGGCCTACGGCGGCCTTGACGTGTCGGTTTCCGATACCGTGGCCCACAGCGGAAGCAGGAGTCTCAAGCTCACCAATGACGGCGGCAGCAAATATCAGACAGTCTACAATACTTTCTCTTTCAGTCCCGGACTTGTGCCCGAGATCAAAGTGTGGGTCAAGACGGATGCCCTCGAAGGCAAGGACAAGACAGGGGCGTATGTGTCGCTCCAGTATCTGGATGCCCACGGCACGAAGCTCGACATTGCATACATTACCAGGCCGTTTTCAGGCGTATATGACTGGACTCTCTTGACGGCAACCGCCAATCCGTCGCCGGAGGGCACGACTCAGGCGAGGTTCGGCGTGCATCTCAGTCCACGATGCAAAGGCTTAGTCTACTACGATGATGTGTCAGTGATTGTCCCCGCCGCGTCCAGGCTTCGCGCCATTATGAAGTATCCCAACTACCGCAGCTCAATCCCATCCGGCGGCGCGAGGAGAGTTGCCGTGTCTGTTGAGGCTACGGTGAACCCCAATCAGCCCGAAGCCAGTTTCTCACTGGATGCGCAGACGCTGAACGAGGGCTCTGCGGTCGAGGCAAGGGCGTCACTACCGACCGTTCGGAGCGGGCGGCGCTACCTGGTTGAGATGGAACTCCCATCGGCGAAGCCGGGATCGTACACAGTGGTTCTGAAGCTCAAATCCACTGTTACTTCCGAGGTGGTGGATTCCGTGGAGCTGCCTTTTACCATTGAGGCAGACTCAAAGGCGTTACCGCAAGTCTACATAGACTCTGAAAACCGATGCATCGTCGATGGCAAGCCCTTCTTCCCGATGGGATTTTACACATGGAGAGGCTCTAACAGGAAAGAAGCAGAATGGCTGTCCCGGTTCAAGTCGATGGGTTTCAACTGCGTTCTCCAGTACTCAACAGTCGGACCCGTCGGGAAGCTCGTCCAGACATACCTCGATGAAGCTGACAAGCAGGGCATCAAGATAGTGCTTTCTGTGTCAGTGTTCCTGGACGGCGCTCAGCCTTTCCAGTATGAGAAGGCGACTCCCGGCTTTGGCTCGTTGCAGGAAGTGGTGAACACCTACAAGTCGCATCCCGCGCTGCTTGCGTGGTATCTGAATGATGAGATGTCCGATTGGTTCATTTCGCAACTGAAGAAGAGGTATGACTGGATAAAGGCGAACGACCCACAGCACCCGGTCTACCAGGTGTTGTATGCCGGACAGCCGTTTGAAAGGCACCTTCCGAGCACCGACATAATTGGCTCTGACAAGTACCCCAACTTCGGCGACTCCAGGGAGTCGTACCTGGAAAGCCCGATCTGGAGTGTGACGACGCTTACGGATAGCGTGCAGTCGGCTGTGCTGGAGTCTCGTCCGGTATGGATGGTGGTATCCTGCTGCTCCAAGGTGAACGCCAAGGAGTTCGATCCAAGGCCGCCGACTTACCAGGAAGTGCTGTGCATGTCATACCAGGCCGTGATCCACGGTTCCCGGGGGCTGTTCTATTTCGTCGCAAACTGGATGAACGATGACGGCGAAGCCCAGTGGCAGGTGATGACTCAGGCGGGCCGGCATCTGTCCGGAATTCAGAATATCTTCCTGGGAACGGACCTGCCGGATTCGCTGCAAGTCACTACGAGCGACACTCAGGTCAGCGCCATCACGCGAGAGGCCGAGGGGAAAGTATACGTGCTGGCGGTCAATCCGTTCGAGAAAGATATAGACTGCACGTTTAAGCTCCCTCCTGCCTGCACAACCAAGTCGGTGAGCGTCGAGACTCCCGGAATGCCTGCCAAAACGCTCAACGTCTCCCACGGCAGCTTCAGAGAGACCATCGAGCCCAACGGAGTGAGGGTATACAGACTCGTCGGTGAGTGATCTCTAGTCGCGATAGGACATCAGGACGGGGTTCAGTTCTGCCTGAACTAGCTGGGCTGGTGATGAGTGGCTCGCAGGCCGTATCGAAGCACGATCACGTGCCCCGTGTATACGCTGCTCTGCCCGGGGTCCTGCTTCCCACTGAGATGTACTGTCTCGATTCTGGGGTCGTGTCAATTCTAGTGTGTAATTTCAATTTTGGGGTCTGTGCTCCATTGTCT
>CAZTAO010000025.1:0-59567 GCA_964611645.1 uncultured bacterium
GACTATCCTCACCACACGCAACTAAATCGTACTCACCAAGACTGAACTGTTACGCCTGTGGCTTGCCTAGAACGCCCATCTGAATGTACAATATTGGCGGCGGAATACGCCTCGCAATTGGGTGTCCCCAGCACTCCACAATCCGGATTACTGATTGAGGGACTCTTGCGCGGAAAACCAGCGCCCAATTGCGCCACAGGAGATGAATTGGACACAGCAAAACCAACCAGAAAAGTGCTGTCGGGTAACGAAGCCATCGCGCACGGAGCCTACGCCTGCGGAATACAGGTCGCCAGCGCATATCCCGGCACTCCCAGCACTGAGATACTCCAGAATGTAGCCAAGTTCCCCGAGATATACTGCGAGTGGGCGGTGAACGAGAAAGTCGGCATGGAGGTGGTGATCGGGGCGTCGTTTGCGGGCGCGCGGTGCCTGACCGCCATGAAGCACGTCGGCCTCAATGTCGCCCTTGATCCCTTGATGACCTTTGCCTATATGGGCGCCAACGGTGGGATGGTCGTGGTATCCGCGGATGATCCGGGAATGCACTCCTCCCAGAACGAACAGGACAACCGCATCCTCGCCAAGTTCGCCAAGATCCCGATGCTTGAACCATCCGACAGCCAGGAATGCTACGACATGGTGCAGGTCGCCATTGCTATCTCCGAGGAGTTCAAGACTCCGGTCGTGGTGAGAACCACCACTCGAATCTCGCACTCCTCCGGCATAGTCGACCTCGGCGATTTCACTCGGGCCGAACCGACCGGGCTGAAGTATGAGAAAGACATCGTGAAGACGGTGCCGGTGCCTATGTTCGCCCGCAAGATGAGAGTTGCCCTCGAAGACAGGCTGGGGCAGTTGTCCGCCTATTCGGAGAGCACTCCGTTGCAGAGAGTGGAGCGCGGAGGAAAGGTTGGGGTCATCACGTCCGGCATTTCCTACGCTTATGTCCGCGAAGCCCTGCAGAATGCCTCGATCCTGAAGCTTGGTATGACTTTCCCGCTTCCCGAGAAGCTGATCCGCGACTTCGCTGCCTCGGTCGATAAGCTGTATGTTGTCGAGGAGGGCGAGCCGTATCTTGAGGAACAGATCCTCGCGATGGGGATCAAGCTGGAAAAGCCCAAGACCGACCTTCGCATCGGCGAACTCAACCCGGACAGGGTCTATGCTCTGTCCTGCGAGGTAGCCGACCTGTGCCTGCCCGAGCCGGCCAAACCGATTGAGGGGATGCCGAGCCGACCGCCGGTCCTGTGTCCGGGCTGCTCCCATCGCGGAGTGTTCTTCGCCCTGAACAGGCTCAAGGCGATTGTTACCGGGGATATCGGCTGCTATAGCCTTGGAGCATTTGCTCCGCTCTCCGCGATGGACACAATCGTGTGTATGGGCGCGAGCATCGGAAACGCGCACGGAATGGAGAAGGCCGGTGAGACCAGGCCTGTAGCTGCGGTCCTGGGAGACAGCACATTCTTCCACTCCGGCATCACGGGGCTGCTCAACATAGTCTACAACCAGGGCAAGAGCACAACCATCGTCCTAGACAACCGCACCACCGCCATGACCGGCCACCAGGACAATCCCGGCACTGGCAAGACTCTGATGGGCAAGCAGACTGTTGAGACCAATATCGAGGACATCGCCCGCGGGTTGGGGGTCAGGCGTGTTGTGGTGGTCGATCCCTACGACCTGGAGGAGACCTACAAGCTCATCAAAGAGGAACTCGAGGCCGATGAGCCGTCGGTCGTGGTGAGCAAGAGGGTCTGCGTGCTGCATGCGCGCTGCAAAGTGCTGGTGCAGTATGAAATAGTTGCCTCTGAGTGCAAGGCCTGTGGGGCTTGCCTGAAGATCGGCTGCCCGGCCATCGAGCAAGGGGAACCCGACGAGAAACGCCCGGACAGGTTCAAAGCCCGGATCAACCCGGTGCTGTGCGTCGGGTGCGGGATGTGCAGACAGCTCTGCCGGTTCGACGCAATCAAGGAGGTGACCCTGTGATAGGACAGATAGTCAACATATCGCTGGTTGGAGTCGGCGGTCAGGGCACCCTGCTGGCAAGTGAGATTCTCTGCCAAGTGGCGCTGCTTTCGGGCATGGATGTGAAGAAGAGCGAAGTACACGGAATGGCTCAGCGCGGCGGAAGCGTTGTCAGCGAAGTGAGAATGGGGCCGAAAGTCTACTCCCCGCTGATACCGCTTGGCCAGACGGATTTTCTGGTGGCTTTTGAGAAGGTTGAGGCCGTTCGATACGCACACCTGCTGCTGCCGAATGGCGTGGCCATGGTCAACGATCAGGAGATTCGACCTGTGACTGTCTCCAGCGGTCAGCAGAAGTGGCCGGATGACCTGGACGGCGCGCTTTCAAAGGCGTTCAGCAAGCTTGAGATGATACCGGCTCTGGAGACTGCCAGGAACCTGGGGAATGTTCGGACCGCCAACGTCGTGATGATGGGCGCTCTCTCCAGGCACATGGGTATTCCCGTGGAAGTGTGGCGCGCGGCCATAGAGGCGCTTGTTCCACGAAAGGCTTTGGAAGTAAACCTGAAAGCGTTTGAGGCAGGGCGGGCCTAGTTTCTGATACAATTGTGTAGGCAATACTGACTGTAGTCACCATAACGCACCAAAAACCGGCAAAAGGGGACACCAAATGTACAAGATAGCAGTTATCCCGGGCGATGGCACCGGGCCTGAAGTAGTGAATGAGGGCCTCAAGGTACTGAAGGCCGCGGCAGCGAAGTTCGGCTTCACCTATGAACTCAAGAGCTACGATTATGGCGGGGACAGATACATCCGGACTGGCGAAGTGCTCCCGGAAGATGCAGCCGAGGACCTGAAGCAGTACGATGCCATCTTCCTGGGCGCAATCGGGCACCCGGACGTCAAACCGGGTATTCTGGAGAAGGGCATACTTCTGAAGTTGCGGTTTGACCTGGACCAGTACATCAACCTGCGCCCGGTGAAGCTGTATCCGGGAGTGGAAACCCCGCTCAAGGACAAAGGCCCGGCCGAGATCGATTACGTGGTCGTTCGAGAGAACACCGAGGGACTCTACACCGGAGCAGGCGGAGTCCTCAAGAAGGGAACCCCGGACGAGGTCTCGATACAGGAATCCATCAACACCCGCAAGGGAGTCGAGCGATGTATTCGCTACGCATTCGAATACTGCCGCAAGCGCAACAAAGGCAGAAAGCTCACCCTCTGCGGCAAGACTAACGTCCTTACATTCGCTTGGGACCTGTGGGAGAGAGCATTCTACGAGGTCGCGAAGGAGTATCCTGACATCCAGACCGACTACGCTCACGTGGACGCGACGACCATGTGGATGGTCAAGAACCCTGAGTGGTTCGACGTTATCGTGACCGACAACATGTTCGGCGACATAATCACCGACCTGGGCGCAATGACTCAGGGTGGCATGGGCATAGCCGCCGGCGGAAACATCAACCCCGAGGGCGTTTCGATGTTCGAGCCTATCGGTGGGTCCGCCCCTAAGTATACCGGGATGAACGTGATCAACCCGCTGGCCGCGATTGGCGCTCTGCAGATGCTGCTGGAGACCATCGGCGAGGCCGATGCGGCTGCGGCGGTGGATGCCGCGATAGCCTACGCCACAGGCACCAAGCTCAAGAGCATGGGTGCCGGGAAGATGGGTTACTCCACGAGCGAAGTTGGCGACATGGTAGCCGCGTATGTGGCCAAGGGCGGCGCGTAACGTCTGTCGTAGTATGGAACTGGCAAGAGCGTGCAGGAGGGTTCGTATGTCTGACGGAAATGTGAGTCTGAACATAGATGGGCATGATGTGACTGTGCCCTCCGGCACGACTGTTATGCAGGCGGCCGAGAAGCTGGCGATACACATCCCCAGGCTTTGCTACCACCCGCGCCTTCACCTGGAGGGCTCGTGCCGGGTGTGTCTGGTGGAAGTAGATGGAATGCGCAACCCCGTGGCGTCGTGCAGCTATCCGGCGCGTGACGGGATGGTGGTTCGCACCAATACGCACGAGCTTCGGGACATCCGCCGGACCATTGTCGAGTTGCTGCTGGATAACCACCCGGAGGACTGCCAGACCTGCGAGCGGGACGGCAACTGCGAGCTTCAGTATCTTGCGTATTCGTCCGGGGTCCGCGAGCGCCACTACGAAGGCGAGAAGAAACACTACGAGAAGGATCTTTCGTCGACGTCCGTCATCAGGGATCCGGATAAGTGCATCTTGTGCGGGAGATGCGTGCGTATGTGCGCTGAGGTGCAGGGAGTGTCCGCGCTCGGCTACATCAATCGTGGCTTCAAGACGGTTGTTGCTCCCGCGTTCAATGCTCCGTTCACGGAGAGCGTTTGTGTCGCGTGCGGTCAGTGCATCAACGTCTGCCCGGTAGCGGCATTCCTTGAGAAAGACTACACCAGGGATGTGATGGAAGCCATCGACAATCCCGAAATGCACGTGATCGTGCAGATGGCTCCCAGCGTCCGGGCATCGATAGGGGAGGGCTTCAATCAGCCACCGGGGATTCCGATGACCGGCCAGGCTGTTGCGGCCGCTCGAAGACTGGGCTTTGACTTGGTCTTTGACACCCAGATGGGCGCCGACTTGACCATAATGGAGGAGACGGCGGAGTTCGTCGAGCGCCTGAAGCACGGTGGGCCGCTGCCTTTGATCACAAGCTGTTCCAGCGCGTGGATGAAGTTTGCGGAGCACTTCTACCCGGACCTGATTCCCAACATATCGACAGCGAAGTCTCCAATGAGCATGCTGGGTTCGATGATCAAGACCTACTACTCGGAGCGGACAGGCATTCCGGCTGAGAAGATATTCAGCGTGGCCGCCATGTGCTGTACTGCGAAGAAGTTCGAGGCTGCAAGGCCGGAACAGCGGTTGGAGATTGGTGACCAGCTTGTGCCGTCGGTAGATCGGGTTATCACCACGCGGGAACTAGTGTGGATGATCAAGAATGCGTCCCTTGATTTCGCCAACCTGCCGGCGGAGGACTTCGACCCGGTGCTAGGCATCTCCACCGGCGCAGGCGCTATTTTCGGTGCAACCGGAGGATTGGCGGAATCGGTATACCGAACAGCTTACTGGATGCTGACAGGTGAGACGCTGGCCGACATTGTTGTTGAAGAGGTTCGCAGCGTTGCCCAGGGAATAAAGACGTGGTCTGTGAAGATCGGTGACACTACGGTCAATATCGGTGTGTCTCACGGCCTTGGGAACGCTCACAGGCTGCTGGAGATGGTGCGTAAGGATGAAGGGAACTTCCACTTCATCGAGATAATGGGCTGCCCTGGTGGGTGCATCGGCGGAGGCGGCCAGCCCTATGCCCGAGCGGGCCAGGGGACGCCTCTGGATATCGAGAACCTGAAGAAACGAGCTGAGGCCCTGCGCTCTATCGATGCCGGCAAGACGCTAAGGCGATCCTACGAGAACCCCGATGTGAGCAGAATCTACAAGGAGTACCTGGGCGAGCCCCACAGCGACAAGGCCAAGAAGCTGCTGCACTCCCACTACGCACCGCGCCTGCCTCACGGCGTATGGAACCCGGACGTGCTGAGGGCGGATTAGACGAAAACCCACCCCGCCCTCCCTTGTCAGGGAGGGAGACATTCACCCCCCTGATAAGCAGGGCAATCGCTTTAGAGATTCGATACAACTTATAGCACCCGAATTGCACATGGAGAGACAGTGTTGGACATGCCAACTAGGCGTGGACTGCCGAAAACCGGTTCCACCAGAACCATCATCGGACCACGCAAAGTTGCGAATTTGCCCCCAAAAGCCCTCCAAAGTTTCTAAAGCGATTGCCCTGCCTGATAAGGGGGGCAGGGGGGTTCCAGTATTCCAGATCAGCTAATTCTGCGCCGCATTCGACCTCGACAGTCGGGTGCGGCGCTTTGCGCATTTGTGGTGGTTATTTGACACGCCCTTTACTTGGGTATTATAGTGAGCGGTAGATGTCCGTTTTTCACGGGCGGCCCGCGAGTCGGGTCGTCGAGTTGGCCTGGCAACGCTGCGTGGCTGGTATTGTGCGCATCGCGAGGAGAGCAGGCTGTCCGAGCGTAGAACGGAGGTGACTGATATGACTGAAGAGAAGAAGAGTAGCAGGCTTGGCTGCTGGCTGTGGGCTATCGCGCTTGTGGTTGTTATCTGCCTCGGAGCGTGGGTTTATACGAACGACACAGCCTGGAACGGGGTTACGCGGGTATACGGCCAAGTGATGGCTTGGGCCGGGATTGGCCAGAGTGTTCAGCCAACCTCGCCGAGCAGCCCGGTCCCTGGCCCAGTGACGGGACTTCCACCGACTGCCGGCGTCCCGCCTGATGCGGGGGCTGCCGCTCTGCCCCCTGGACCTGAGCCGGCGCAGGCTCCACCCGCAGCCCCGGAAGTCGGAGCGCAGCCTGAGAGCCACGATGGCGCTCTGGCCCCAGGGACTATAGCCCTGCAAGCTCCCGAGGCCGCGGCAAGGCCGACAGGCGTGCTCAAAGCTTGTATCGGAAGGCTGAGCCAGGATGATCTCATCGGGGCCGAGCAGTATGTGACCCCGAACGGGCTGGCGTTCAAGCGTGGAGACACCGCCGGAGCGCACATAGTCCTGTGGAAGGCTCTTTATGGCATGCGGGCGTATGACGAAGTTGGTTATGGCGATCTCAAAGTGTCCGGCCAGACAGCGTGGGTGCCGGTCTACAGCCACATCGGCAATAACAAGCTTATCGGCATATACGTCGTCATGGCCAACCGTGGCGACGGCTGGAAGCTCGATTGCCTGGTCGATCCGAAGAAATACTAGCCTGTCCGGGTTGACCGGTTGGCTTTACTGGTGACTTCGCGCGCCGGTGGTCCGGCGAAGTGAGGAGGCTGATAATGATTAGAGATATTGGCAAAGTGCTAGATATGTTGCGGGATTTCTCCTTCAAAGAGTTGATAACGCCGCTGATCGTCAAGGTGCTCTACCTGATCGGGGTGATTGTGGCCATTCCCTGCGTATTCGTGCAGGTTGCCAACGGCTTCGCGATTACCGAGGGGCGCGGCTTCCTGATGCTGTTCTTCTCGCCATTGCTGTATCTGTTCTATGTGATGGTTCTGAGGATCGCGCTGGAGATCGTTATGGCGCTGTTCTACAGAGCGTCCGGCACGCCCGTGGTGATAGCCACGGGTTCAAAGCCGGTTGACCAAGCTGCTCCCGCTGAGGAGAAGTAGGACGGGATAGTCGCAACCTAGGGCTACTCGTAGAGAATTCCCTTGGACCTGACTGTGTCTATAACCGTCTTCATGTTCTCCCACGGGTAGGGTGGGTAGGAGTCGTTGGTGTCGCCGATCATGTGGCGATAGCCTCTGGTGGACTCGATAACGTACTCCGTCTGGTTTCTGAGCGCCTCGAGATCGCTGTCATATAGAAACTCGACGTTGATCCCGCCTCGGGTTGTAATGTCGTGGCCGATGTTGGCGCGGGTCTCCGCCATGTTGGTGATGTCGCCGGTCGACGGGGTGGAGAGGCTTTCCATCATCTTCACATTCATCCGTTGGTACACGCCCATCTCTGCCAGCTTCTTGAGCTTGCCACATGTGTGGATCCAGGAAATCGCGCCCCGGGCCTCGGCGAAGTCGTTGATCAGCTTGGCCTGTGGGATCATATACTGCTCGTACAGGTCGACTGACAGCCATTCCAGGCCGTTGACCGCGTAACCATACACATCTATCTTGTTCGCCGCGCCTATTTCCAGCCAGACCTTGGTCATCTCCCAATGCGCCGCCATCAACTCCTCGAACAGGCCGGGATAGTCATACATCAAGTAGATGGCCGTCGCCTGGTCCATGTAGTGGGAAGATGTCAGCTCCACCGCCGGGCAGAACACCCACTCGTTGGTCGGGAACGCGCCATTGACCGACAAAATACCGGATTTCATCTCCTCGTCAACACTCTTCCTCACAGCAGGGTTCTTCACGGCTTCGCGGGTGGTCCTGCGAATGAAGTAGGAGAACGCTGGCAGGTCTTCCGGACCTTTGACGTAGAACTCTCGATGGTACGCGCCGGTGTGTTTCGGAATCTCAACGACAGCAGTTAAGATACCCTCCGGGGTACTGATCCGGTGGGTTATCCTCTGCAGATCAGGTGATATTTCCTCCGTCTCGTCGGTCATTTCGATGTCATCGCAGAAGGGAACAGCGTTGAACGGGTAAGGGCTGCTCACGCACGAAATGTTGTGGGTGCCTGTTTCCTCGGCTACCGCAAGAGCCTCTGCCCAGGTCACTTGGCTGGGATCCTTTCGCAGATACGCCGCGGGAAGCTCGAAGCTCGGCCCGATCATCACGGGCATCTTGTCCGGATCACCACCGCGAATGTAGTCCAGAATCCGCTCTCGTTTGCTGCTCTTCACGGCCATCGCTGATCTCCTAGCTCGGTGTAACTCTGATCGCAACAAAATCCAGCGCCCCGACTGCTATCGGCAGACGCGCCACCATGTTTGCGCCGTCTCTGCTGAGCTGAGAAGGCTCGACTGTGCCAAACTTGCCGTCAGCGCATACAACCTCGAATTTGGGTCCGTCTGTCGGCCACGCGAATGTCAGCTTCAGCTCGTCCCAGGGGTCGGTCTCGAAGTTGAGGACGGCGATGAACGTATATCCGTTGTAGTCACGCCGAACCGGCATCATCCACGCGCCGCCATCCGCGAACAGGTCGACACTGTCCCTGCCAAGCCACTTCACAACGTTCTGAAGCTGCGTTCGCCGCTGCCAGTTCATAAAGCCGACCGTCGGGCCTTTCCAGAGGTCGAACGGGTAGACCGCCACTCGTCCGCCGAGCGAGTTTTCAAACAACGTCATCCCCGGCATCACGGCCTCGTGATTCGTGTCGACAAACACCGAGGCAGCCACGGCCCTGTTCGCAGGCTCCAACTCGTATATGTAGCCGAGGAATGGGTTGACTGTGTGCCTGGCGGACATATATATCGGATCACCCGGGGACCTCTCTCCAGCCAGGTTATCGCGCTCAGCGCTGATGGTCAGGTCGCCTCTGTCCACACGCTTGCCGGTCTTTACTCCGAGCAGGTGGCCATATCCCATCTCGCTCAGGGTGCTTGCGCAGTGGCCGTCCAGCAGAGCGCCCCTGCCGAGAATCTCGCCTATCTGAGCGTCTGAGAGCGAACGCACTGACTGGCCGGTGAGCGCGTACACGCCGGACCCACCATTGAGGAACACTGGGATGCCGCTTCCTTGCAGAGGCAGCATCCATCCTTCGCCGTCAAACGTGAAACCCTCGCAACCCTCGTCAGGAGCCAGTTGGACGAAATCTCCATATCTCTTATTATACGGGATTGATACCCCTCGGGGTTTACCGCCAGGACCCGCAATAGAAGCGATAGCATCGATAGCCGGCTTCGTAGCTTTGAGCATCTTGCCAAGTCTTTGGTCTTCATCTATGGGGGTGCCAAGCATGTCGAACAAGTTCATTGTGATGCTGCGGTTGCCCACTATCTGGGACAGCGCAATCTGCAGGCGGGTCATTGAAGTGGACTTGGAGTAGCAGGTGTAGAGGCTGTTCTCCAGCTCGGGGCAGTTCTCCGCCTCTGCTGGGATGCACGCCATTTCCTTGAAGAAGTCGAACCCATCCGGCAGGAATGCAATCGCTCGGCTCTCCTCGTAGGCTGCGAGGCTAGTTCGAGTCAGGGGCTTGTTTTGACCCGCTAGGGTGCGGATCGCCTTGTCCCACCATCTGCCGTCAGTCGACCAACTCTGCATCAACCCAAGCCTGGTCTGCGGAGACTCCGCGTGCACCGACTTCTCTATTTCGGCGCATACCCCCACAAGTATCTCCCCCTGGAAGTCCAGCCATTGCGCACGGATGGGGTCCGGCTCGCCCGGGGCAACCATTCTGGCCGCAAGCTCCTCGCGAGCTATCGGTTTGCCGATTCGCTCGGAGAAGAGTCTCAGGTGGGCGTCGCAGTAGCATCCCATTCGGCAAGCGCTGGTGGCGAATGTCTTGAAGTCGTCTTCCAGCCACAGCTTATCCGGACTTGTGGTGGCATGGAGCCTGTAGTTTCCCACCACCCAACTTCGCCAACCTGGGCTGAGGGGGCAGGCCATCTCAGAAGCGGTCTCGCCGAGTGGGTCAACTCGCCACCAGAATCCTTCCGGCGGCCCATCGGGGTAGCGACGACGGCCTATGTGGTTCATCGTGAGCCATGGGTTGATGGAGAAGACTATGCCGGCTTCATCCTGCAGTTCATGCGCCCGATGGAGCCATCTCACATACTCCCGCACCATTTCCAGCGGCGTGAACCCGTGATTGAACTCTTCAGCGTCGACCTTCCAGATGATCTCGCCGATCTCGGCGAGTCTGCAGAACTCGATAGTCTCGAGGATTGTGGCTTCTACTTTCCAGAGCGGCAGGTTGCGCCGAAGCATATACTGTGCGGTTTTCGCAGTCTTTGCCAATCGCGTTCTCCATACCCAAAAAAAGAAATGCGGCTGCCGAAGCAACCGCACTCTAGACTATCACCAGGCCTCATGCTTGTCAATCGAGTCACTCAAGACCCAACTGGGTGAGAACCTATATCTTGGTCAGCATCGTGTACGTGCGCTCAACCTTCTCAACCTTCGGCTTCCCGGCGTCGTTCTGGCCGACTGTTACCGTGGTAACGGTGCTCGAAATCTTCAGAAGGCTGCAGTCGTCGGCGGAGATGAGAATGTAGTTTCGGCCTCTAATTCTGAAGCCGTTAACTGGAACGACGGCAGTACTATCGGCCTCTATTCCAGCAGTGAACTCCTGATATATCCGCCAGGCTCGCTTATCACCGAACATGTCGGGGCCAACCAACGTCGAAACCAGCTTCGCTGTTCCCTTGTCGCCCAGCAGGGCCACGTCCGTTGTCCAACTCTGGCCCACGGAGATCGGCTCGTCCGGCAGAGCGATGGAAACCGGGGATGATGCAGCCACAGGCTCATCGGTACCCAGTTGGCCTACCGAGTCCTGATAGAGCAAAGAACTCCCATTGGGCTTGATCAGAAGTTTCACGGGAAGCGGCAAGGTTGCCTCGCCGAGTTCCTTATCGCCGGAAACAGCGAACTGATCGAATGCCACGCTGACATTCGCCACTCCGTTCGCATCGACGCTGTTGACCGTCTGCGATACGACAATCGTGCTCGCCTTGCTCGAGGTGCGCAGGTCGCCACCGGTGTCCTGGTTATACGCGGCTGCATCACGCCCTGATGACATCGCGTACTTGGCAACGCTTCCGGCGCTGAACTTGTACTGGAGCTTCACCGTCTGGGCAAACGATGGGATTGAGCAGGCGACAACAATCGCCACTATCGCGAAAACTGCGAGCATACTTCTTCTTGCCACTTCGTTACTCTCCCCTAAATACAGATTTCCTGTTGGCTCTGGTTTCGACTATTCCGCGTCCACTTACTTACTGAATGGCATTACATAACCGTATTCGTAATCGTTGTCCTTGGAGCTTCCCGCGCCGCCAAATACGTTCAGCTTGGTCAGCACGGAATCCGCTTTCTTCTGGGCGGCCGGATCCATATCGGGCCTGAAAATATTCACAATGGCAGCGAGGTCGCCATACACCAGGAACTCGCCCTTAGTAGGCAGGAATTCCTGGACCATTCTGAACCCCGGTGCGGAGGAAAGCGTTTTGCCTTTGCCGCTGGCTGCCGCAAGCGCAAATACGTAAGCTGCCTCGGGCTGGTTCCCGGCAGCAAAGACCAGCTTGTTCTTTGCCTGCCCAAAGGCGATGCCGGGTTGGTTTGGTTGTCCGACGAAGACCGATACCTGTTGTCCAGCCACGAATGTCTGCCTGATGCCGACTGCCTTCACTTTCGGGGCCGCCAGCACTTTTGCCACCGTGCCGCGCATTTCATCCGGGTTGCCGACTCCCGCTACCATGTGCAAGGTGCCAGGGAACTCCGCCCGCGTAATCTTCTTCGCGGGGATATAGTATACCACTATATCGGTCAACTTCTCAAGAATGTCTGCAAACAAATCTACACCGATTGTCTGGTTCGCCTCTTTCATAGTGGTATCGAACTGCTTCTTGTAGGACGGGTTGGCCTCGAACTGCTTGCGCAGGTCTGCCCATGTCTTGGTCAGGTTCTTGGCGGACATCGCGAATGCCGCATTCCTGGGTATCATCCCGGCCAGTTCAGCCAGCGGCACCTGCGTTCCTCCGGGGATAGGATCTCTTGTGATTCCGCGCACTTTGCAGGACAACCCCCGGCCCGTGAGAGATACCTCCCCCACTGCCGCAATGTAGTTCTCCAGGTTATGTTTCATCGATTCCGCGAAGCCCGGCTCTTCGTTTCCTGGAACGGATTTCAGTTGGGGCCTCATGAGTTTGTAGTAGCCTGGGCCGGAGACGTACACGGACATGACCGTCGATCTGTCGGGTCTGGACAGGCGGCTGAAATTGGGGTCTTTGGCGATGGACGGCCCACCTTTGCTGCAATCAACAATCAGCTTGAAGGAGGACGCGGGGTACCCCACCGCCAGGCTGCCATCCACCACCCCAAACCCGAACGCCGCAGGGCCGTTGGTGTCGACAATCTTGTACTTCACGCCGCTGTAATCGGCATCTACAGTTCGCATCCCCTGTTCGCCGAGATGCTTCATCACGAGATCAAACAGCTTGGCTGCGTTTCTGGGGTTCCTGGCCTCAACAATAAGCGCCATTTCGGGAGCTGTCCCATTCATCTCGGCTAGAACGGCCAATCCGGCCTTTCCACTCAACAGTGGCAAGACCTCCCTGTCTACATCCAGTTGGGTTTCCTGTTTGACTGACTTGAACAACTCCTCCTCGGGCTTCTCAACGCCGAGGTCTTTCATAATGCTCATCAAGACCGCGTAACCCGAGGACTTGGCGGGGCTCCGGGTGAAATCGAGCGTCATCGCCATGGCCACGTCCGCCGGCAGCAGCGCCGCCACACTCATCGTCCTGGCGGGTTTGCGCATGACCGAGTAGGCGAACAGCGAAGCGGCGACGAGAACCAGCGCCAGCGCACATATCGGCCCTCGACCCTTGCAGGCATCAGGCCCGGCAGGCTTCCCATTCGCAGGGACAGAAGCGTTCTCGCTGCCTTGCGGGGCAGTTGTCTCGTCCATGGTTATCCTCGTTTTGATTTCGCTACAGGTGTGACCGCACTAGACAGACGGGAACTAGACACACCAAGGTGTCTGCTACGGAATCTTCTGCTTGGCCTTGAGTTTGGTCCATTCGGCTTCCGGGATTCGTTTCACATGGCCGTCCACAAAGCAGACAGCTCGCACGTTGCTGCCATCAGGCACCGGCTCAAACGCTGCCACCGTGGCAGCCGGATCAGCTATCTTGGCCAGGGTCTTGCCGGACAGATTCGGGTTGAACTGGTAAGGCAGCTTTGAACCCGGATGGATGAAGACCGCGGTGTTCTTGACGTAAGGCTCGAGGACCTTTCGGACCTTCTCCTGACTCTTCATCGGCGGATAGACCTCATCGTAGTCCTGAACATACTGCAACATGGCCAGGCCGACCTGCTTGAGATTCGACATTGAGTCGGCTTCCGCTTCCTTCACGTCGAGCATCCTTGTGGAGGTGATTTCCGCGTCCAGGTCAAACGGCGCCATCTCGGACAATTGGCCGATCAGCCTCACGTTCACCAGGGCCAGAGACAGCTTGGTCTCGGGTGTGAGGGCATCGGGCTTTGGAGGTTCGGAGCCCCGCAGCGCCGACATGTCGAGTTGCTTGATGGTGGGGCGATAGGTCACGAGGTAGGTTTCCGAGGCAATCTTAACAGACTCGCCTTTGGTGTAGTAGTGTTGAGAACCACCCATAGCCCCGGCCATCAGCGCGAGAAACGCGTCTCCGCTACTGCCTCCTGCGTCGGGAGTGCCTGATATTCTGGCGGAGGTCCATTCCGGCGTAAGGTCTTTGAGCATGAGTGTCAGAGGAAAGAGTTTGCCTGAGACGATCTGCTGGAGCGCAGCTCCGGTGTCGGAGTTGTCCTGGGCAAACACGGGAGCGGAGAGCAATACAACCGCAAGCACAAGAATCGCGAGTCGCATTTCAATCACCTCGTATATTGGAATCAGCGGGACTGTGGAGCGTGTGGCTTATTATACGACACCACGCAAGACAACACAACCCTCCAATTAGAAAAAAAGAAGGACGATGGGGAAACACCGACAAAGTCTGCCTTTAGGTTGTAAGCAGCACAATGGCTACCACGGCGAGCACAGCCCCCACCCACTGGCTTCTGGACAGCCGCTCCCTCCAGATAATCATCGAGACAAGGGAGGTGAGCACCAGGCAGGAGATGCTTCTGACCGGGAATGCGAAGAACGCGTCAGTGGTCTTGAGGACGTGCAGGAACATCAGCATGGCGATTGCGTTGCTGCTTCCCATCGTCAGGCCAATGAGAGCGTCTGTACGGTTCCCGCGTTCCTTGCGGACGATGGTCATGACAAGGCCGATGGCAAAAGCGGTGGCATAGTAGCTCAGCACGAAGATGGTGATGAACGCCGACAACCCCAACTTGGCAAGCGCGGCATTTGTGATGGCAGTGAGCCCGGAGAAGAGGAACGAAAGGAAGAGCAGCAGCAGGCTCATTTCGTCTCACCTCCCTCTATCGCGGCTCTTCGGCCAAACAGCAGCAGGCTTACCGCAATGAGAACCAACCCAATAATCTGTTTGACGCTGGGGTGCTCGCCCCAGATGAGAAGGCCCGCCAGGACCGGAAATGCAACCGACAGGTTGATCACGGTCCAGGAAGCTGAGAGCTTTCCGGTGCGGATATGGTAGAAGAAGCTCAAAGTCGCTATGAACATGCCGACGCCGGTGAGTATGCCGAGGTGGATGGCTTGAGAGTTGGTGGGTAGCCGACCCTCGATAAGCGCGACAACCGCAGTGGTTGCTGTCGCGCCAAAATACATCCACACGTTCACCATATTCAGGTTGCACTTCTTCACCGCTGCCAGGTTGTAGCAGAGGCCGAAAAGAACAACCAGGATTATCGATCCGCTGAGCAGCAGAAACGTTACCAAGCGTGTTACCCCGTTTTGTTTCTCTGTATGTACACTTCCACGCGGGACGGGGTCAGTCCTCTAGTTGGTGTGGAATGGGGAGGCAAACCGGAAACCGTGCGCGTGGTTTGCTGCGGGAGGCTGGTTGTGTTAGAATTCAGTGTGCGTAGAAGCATATATGAGGGTATTCTGCGCCTGCTGGGACACAGCCGGCTGGCGCAATATTAGACACGGAGCAATCCTTTGCCACAGGTTGTTGGCGTTACTTTCAGGAGAGTCGGTAAGGTCTACTTCTTCGATCCCGGAGACCTGACGCTCAAAGAGGGCGAGTTTGTCCTTGTTGAGACCGCGCGAGGCGTCGAGTTCGGCGAGGTGGTCCAGGCGCCGAGAATGGTCGCCGAAGAGGAGCTTGTCGCACCGCTGAAGAGGATAGTTCGAGTCGCGACTCAGGCCGATGTCGAGCGCGACGCGTCGAACAAGGAAAAAGAGAAGCAGGCGATGGCGATGTGCGAGGGCAAGGTGCACGAACACAAACTGCCGATGAAGCTGTTGGACGCTGAATACTCGTTCGATGGTGCCACGGCCACGTTTTCTTTCTCTGCGGAAGCAAGAGTTGATTTCCGCGACCTGGTCAAAGACCTCTCGACCATGCTCAAGTGCAAGGTCCAGCTTCACCAGATAGGCGTAAGGGACGAAGCTAAGTTGGTGGGCGGATATGGAAGCTGCGGCCGGTCTCTGTGCTGCGCTTCTTACCTGAAGACATTCGAGCCCATCTCCATGAAGATGGCCAAAGACCAGAGCCTTTTCCTCAATCCCGCGAAGTTTTCAGGGGTGTGCGGCAAGCTGATGTGCTGCCTGCGGTACGAGCACGAGTTCTACCGGGATGCGCAGAAGACCCTGCCCCTGGCGGGCGCAGTTATCGAGTGCGAGCACGGTCGCTGCAGGATACTAGATGTGAACATAGTCTCCGACATGCTGACCGTTGAAGATGAGCAGGGCGCGCACTTCCAGGTGAATGCCAGGAAGCTGCGCCTTGGAGGCCTTTGCCGGAGACATGGCACGGCCTGTTGCATGAATGAGAAGAACTGCGTTGCGCTTGCTGTCCGAGATGATTACCTCGAGGAGACTTCCGTCGAGCCTCTGGACCAGCCTGTTGTTTTCAAGGCCGAGCGACCTCGCCAGGAGCCTAGAGCCGAGCGACCACGTCCGGAGCCAAAGGCCGAGCGAGATAGTGCGGCTAAGTCCGATTCCTCTCTGAGAGGTGTCAGATTCCGAGAGCCGGGGAACAAACCGACTTCCAGGCGCCCCGCACAGGCCGCGCCTCCTCCGCCTCCCGCGCAGGAGCCTCAGCCCAAGCCGGAATCCGCCGCGCCTGCCGGAACTGACGGAGCAGAGAAGCCCAAGAGTTCGAGGAACCGGCGAGGCAGATATGGCCGTGGCCGCAGACGCGGGCCTCGTCCGGGTGGTGAGAACCCGGAGAGCGGGAGCCAGGACACCGGGGGCGACGGGAGCTAGCGCTATGCCGATCTATGAGTTCGTGTGCAAACCGTGTGGGAACAAGTTCGAGCTGCTGGTGCCTGCGTCCAAGCTGGACCAGGTTGATTGCCCTTCGTGCAAATCGGGTAAGGTAAAGCGGCTTATGTCTACGTTCGCCGCACGATCATCCGGCTCCGACGGCTCGCACTCGCACGGGGACGGTGGCTGCGCAAGCTGCGCCGCAGGCCACTGCTCAACCTGCACCAACCACTAATCTGGTTCAACACAGAACCGAAAGGGCGCTGACATGTCCGACAAGGCATTCTATGTGACAACCCCCATTTATTATGTGAACGACGTTCCACACATTGGCAACGCCTACACTACCATTATGTGCGATACCATCGCTCGGTACCACGCGCTCAAGGGCGAAGACCGCTTCTTCCTCACGGGCACGGACGAGAACGCGCCCAAAGTCGCGGCTGCCGCCAAAGACAAAGGCATTCCACCGAGCGAGTACGTCGACCAGTTGGCGGAGCAGTTCAAGGGGGTGTGGAACAGCCTTGGTATCAAGTATGACGACTTCATCCGCACCACCGAGCCGAGGCACGTCAGGGTTGTCCAGAGCATATTCGAGCGGCTTCTGAGCCAGGGCGATATATACAAAGGTTCCTACGAGGGCTGGTACTGCGTTCCGTGTGAAACATTCTGGTCCGGGCAGGATCTGCACGAGAATGCGTGCCCGAACAAAGAGTGCGGCCGGCCCGTGGAATGGGTGCAGGAGGAGAACTACTACTTCAAGCTTTCCGCCTACACGGAGAAGCTGCTGCAGTATATCAACTGCCACCCGGACTTCCTCCAGCCCGAGTTCCGCAAGAACGAGGTTGTGAGCTTCATCAGGCAGGGGCTTCGGGACGTTTCGATAACGCGGTCGAACCAAGGATGGGGCATTCCGGTGCCGGGCGATGAGTCCAAGGTGATTTATGTCTGGTTCGATGCCCTGATCAACTACATATCCGCTATCGGCTACCTTAGCGACGAAGAGCGGTTCAAGAGCCTCTGGCCCGCCGACCTACAGCTTATGGGAAAGGACATCTTTGTCCGGTTCCACTGCACCTTCTGGCCGGCGATGCTGATGGCGCTGGACCTCCCGCTGCCGAAAGTCCTGTTTGGGCACGGGTTCTGGACTATCAACGGCGAGAAGATATCCAAGTCCAAGGGCAATGCGATCTCCCCGGCGAAGCTGGCGGAGGATCTTGCGACGGAATCCGGGGCAAGGCCCGAGGTTGCGCTGGATGCTGTGCGGTACTTCCTGGCCCGTGAAGTGACATTCGGGCAGGACGGCGACTTTTCTATCGCGTCGTTCAGGAACAGGTTCAATTCCGACCTGGCCAATGACCTTGGCAACCTGCTCAACCGGACCTTGAGCATGATCAACAAGTACTTTGACGGCAAGATTCCCGACCCGCAGGGTTATGCTGGCGGGATGAAAGACATTATTGCCAAGGCCTCTGCTTCGGCGGAACAGGCCTGCGACAAGTATGAGTTCACCGTCGCGCTGGACGCCATCTGGCAGATGATCGGCGCGGCGAATAAGTACGTCAACGACCAGAAACCCTGGGAACTCCAGAAGAACGGTGAGACCGCGAAGCTGGGCGGGGTGATATACTCAGCCCTGGAAGCAGCATTGGCTGCGGCGATCACGGTGTCGCCGTTTATGCCGGCCACCGCTTTGGAGATGGCCAGGCAGCTTGGGATGGCCGATGAGTTTGCCTCGCTGCGATGGCAGGATGCCGTGCGCGATGGCGTCCTGAAACCAGGCACACCCATATCCGGCCCGGACCCGATATTCCCAAGACTAGAAACCAAAGCCAAATCCGAGGAGAGTAAACCCAAGATGGAAGAGAAGACCGAAGCTGCCGCAGTGCCGGAGGAAGTCGAGAAGATTTCCTACGAATACTTCAGCAAGATGCAACTCAGGGTGGCGGAGGTCATCAGCGCGGAGCGGATAGAGGGAGCTACCAAGCTCCTGAAGCTGCAAGTGAACCTCGGGGACGAGGAGCGCGGGATTGTGGCCGGCATTGCGCAGGCGTACGAACCGGAGACGCTGGTCGGTCGCAAGGTAGTGTTGCTGGCGAACCTGGAACCGGCTAAGATTCGGGGGATAGTCTCCAACGGAATGCTCCTCGCCGCCGATCTGGATGGCCAGGCCGTGCTTCTGCAGCCAGATAAGGATGTTCAGGCCGGATCCAAGATAAAATAGCTCCCTCTCCCCGCGGGAGAGGGCTGGGGTGAGGTTCTCCTGGCGTAGGATTGTGCAAGATTGGTGGGCGAGAAGAACCGCCCCCTGATCCCCTCCTTGCGCGGAGGGGGAATAGAAGAGGAAAATAAAATGGACGAGCAGATTCTGAGATTGCTTGAGAGTGACCCTCGGATTTCCCACGAGAAGCTGGCGCTGATGATGGGTACCAGTGTGGAAGAAGCCCGGCTGGCGGTCGAGAGACTGGAAGAGACCGGAGCTATTCGCGCCTACAGGGCGGTAGTTGACTGGGAGAAGGCGGGAAGCGGGAAGGTATTTGCTTTCATCGACGTCAAGGTCTCGCCGTCAAAAGGCGTGGGTTACGACGAAGTGGCCTCCCGTATATGCAGATTCCCCGAGGTCCATTCGGTGTATCTTGTAAGCGGAGACTACGACTTGCGCGTTGTTGTAGAGGGGAGCACGATGCGAGAGGTGGCGTTTTTCGTGGCTGGTTCGCTGGCTCCGATAGACGGCGTCTTGTCCACCCGCACCAATTTCATGATGCGCAAGTATAAAGAGCACGGGGTTCTGTTTGAGTTCCCCGACCAGGACGACAGGCTGGCCGTTGCGCCCTGATAGCACTACTCACGAGTCTGTACCTACGGAGACTATATGAAGCCGCTTTCTGAGATAGTAGAATCTATACCTGCGTCAGGAATACGACGGTTCTTTGATGTCGTATCCACGATGAAGGACGTTGTGTCGCTGGGGGTCGGAGAACCCGACTTCACCACGCCGTGGCGGGTGCGCGAGGCCGCAATACGCTCGCTTGAGCGCGGCATCACCAGCTACACATCCAACTACGGCACCATCGAGCTTAGAAAGGCTATAGCCCGGTACCTGCTCAAACGCGAGGGGCTGGAGTACAATCCACAGAACCAGATCCTGGTTACCACCGGCGTGAGCGAGGGCATGGACCTGGCAATGCGCGCCATACTAAACCCCGGCGATGAAGTGATAGTCCCGGAGCCGTGCTATGTTTCCTACAGGCCTTGCGTTCTGTTCCCGGGCGGAGTGCCGGTTCCCATAGCCACGGACGCCGCGTCTGGTTTCAGGGCCACACCGGAGCAGGTCGCCGCCGCAGTGACCCCGAAGACCAAAGCAATCCTTCTGAGCTATCCCAGCAACCCAACGGGAGCGATCTCAACCAGGGAAGACCTGGCGGGGATTGTGCAAGTCGCGTGCGATAACGACCTCTACATCATCACAGATGAGATTTACGACCGCCTTACGTACGACAGCAAGCACGTCTGCGTCGCGGGGCTGCCGGGCGCTTACAAGCGTACCATCTACCTCAATGGTTTCTCCAAGGCCTATGCCATGACTGGTTGGCGGATGGCGTATGCGGCGGGCGATCCCGAGATAATTGAGCTGATGATGAAAATACATCAATATACTATGTTGAGCTCGCCGACAGTCGCGCAATACGCCGCGCTTGAGGCTATCGAGAACGCGGATTCGGAATGCGAAGAAATGGTCGGCCAATATAAAGAGCGACGTCACGTCATAGTTAAGGGTATGAATGATATAGGACTTGACTGTCTGATGCCGGGCGGGGCGTTTTACGTGTTCCCGTCCATCAAGGGCACCGGGCTGACGTCGGATGAGTTCTGCGAGCGGTTGTTGTTTGAAGAGAAGGTGGCGGTGGTTCCGGGCGGCGCTTTTGGCGACTGCGGCGAAGGGCACATAAGGTGCTGCTACGCCGCTTCCCTCGACCGAATCGAGGAAGCGCTGAAACGCATGGGCAGATTTGTGGACAAGCTCCGGGCTTCCAGCCTCTGACTTCCGACTTCCAGCCTCTAACATCAAAACGGAAGAGGTTCAACTATATGTGGGTGAGACGGGCATTCCTGCCGGTTCTTGCAATTCTGCTTCTTGTTGCTTCAGTATCGGTCTTTGCGCAGGAGGCAGACAAGGTCCAGTGCTACAGCACCTGGGATGAGAACTACTTTTTCTTTGCCGCCCAGGTGAGCTGTTCGGATGTAGAGAGCACACACGTCCTCCCCAATGCAGACACTGCGGGCGATGATTCGGTGACGGTGTACATTGAGTCCGACGGCGCCCGAGGCACAAGTCTGACCCCTCGCTGCTTCTCCATGACGGTTACCGCGGGCGGAGGCGCGGAGTTCAAGGCCGGAACCGACGCCGGGAACCTTGAGCGGGTGAAAGTCACCACATTCAAGTATGGTGTCAATCTGCAGGGAACCATCAACAACAACGACGACTCCGACATCGGCTACAGCGTCGAAATGGCTCTGCCCTGGAGCATCCTCAACACCAAACCGCCTCTCTCCAACGAGAAAATGGGGTACAACATAGTCGCCAGAAGGCACGGAGACAAACCAGGCGACTTCGTTTCATTGGCTCCCGGCGTGACCACCGAGGCTGATATACTCAGCCCCACCAAGTGGTCCAGCATTGTATTTGGCCCGTATTCGTTCGTCGCCGCCACGAGCGGTGTGGACAAGATACTTTCCATTCGCTATATCGCGAGAGTGCCTCTGATAGACGGGACCCTTGCCGAGAAAGAGTGGCACAAGAACACCTCGGCGTCCTTCGCGTTCCCGAACATCGAAGGTCCGGCCCCGGAGATCAAGTTTGCACCGCACAAGCAGGTGTTTGCGATATACGACATGGGTAGTCAGTGCGACCACAAGCGGCAGGCTGCATTCACGGATTGCCTCAGCCAAGGCAGCCGACTCGCCGACTTCCCGCCGTTCAACGCAGGCCCGTGGTACAGCTCAGACCGCGTTCAGTGGCACAAAGAGATGCTTGCGGACATGTCGTCTGCTCGGGTCGACGTTGCGCTGACGGTGATCAAGTCCGACGCAGGGCTGCGGCAGATGGTAGCGGCGATCAGGGAGATGGCGGTCGAAGGGCAGTCGGCTCCGCAGGCAGCCCCGTGCGTGGACGTGGGGTCATTGGCCCAGAATGAGAACAAGTCAGCCGCTCTGGCTGATCTTCTGGAATCGTTCTACAGTATTGTGCCGCCGGAACTCCGGGCTATCGCTCAGACCGGCCCCCCCAACCCCGGCCACGTGGCATATCCGGTGTTCCTGACTGCGGCGGTGCCGCAGGCAGCGTTGGATGAGTGCGGGAAACTGCTGCAAGCATCGCTTGGCAAGCCCATAGTATGGCTGGGGCCGTATGACGCCGAAGGCTGCGATGGCAGGTTCCAACGAGCGGGCGCTAACGGCGGCAAGTCTTTCGGTGATATGCGAATCCGAACTGGAATAGTCAGCCCCGGCTTCGACAATACTGGCTTGGTGGCAGCCGAGTCCGCCGAGATCAACGCGCGGATGGGTGGAAACCGATACGATAACGCCTGGCAGAACGCCCTGCGGATCGGGCCTCACTGGATAATCCTCGATTCCTGGAACTCTTATGCCAATGGAACCGAGCTGGCCGAGAGCCGGCAATATGGCAAGCTCTACATCGACAAGACCAGAGACAACGTGGGTAAGTTCCGCGCTTCGAGGGAGTATGATGTAGTATACTCGCGCGCAGATGCTCCGGATGTCGTGGAGCCTGGGAACATCGCGCTTGCGGAGTTCGCACTTACCAACGTCGGCACTAAGGCCTGGGCTGCTTCAGATGGCCTGGCGCTGGGCTACAGGTGGTACAAGGACAACCGGTATTTCGGCGAGAGCAAGGTCAGGATGCCCATCGCCAGGGATGTGGCGCCCGGCGCAAGCGTGAATGTGAACGTCGGCATCGCAACGGTCGATATGCAGGACGCCGCGCTGGCGGAAGGCGACTACGTTGTGCGGTTCGAGATGGTTCGACTGAGGGACGGCAAGTGGCTGTCCACGCAGGGTGCGCAGCCGTTCTGGTATCCGCTGACCGTGGGCAAACCGGAACCGAAAGGCGCCAGCTACCTTCAGTGCTCCATTCCGACGATAATGGCAACCGGCAAGGCGTACCCGGCTAGCGTCACCGTGCGCAATGACACGGCGGATACGTGGGTGAAGGGTGTCGCGAAACTGGGGATGTGGCTTTATTCGGGCACGCCCGGCGGTGGCTACACAACCAAGCGCACGTCTCTAGCTGCAACGGAAGTCTTGTTGGTCAAGGACTGCAAGCCGGGCGAAGTGGTTCAAGTGAGGTTCCAGATAGCCATTCCATCGTTGCCCGAATCCGAGATAGGCCAAAAGCTGTCATCCCATCTGTTTCTAAACATCAATGATGGAAACAGATGGCTGGGACCGGCAGCGACTACGACCGTCGACCTAAGCGCAGGAAGCACTGCCAGACCTGAAGGGTCATCTGAATTCACTCCACAGATAGTCGCTTCGGACAACACCGCCAGGCTGGTCATCTCCAACCTGCCCGCGAAGGTGCAGGCGGGTAAGGATGCGGCGGTCAAGATAGTGCTTCGCAATACCGGCAAGACCGACTGGAAGGCCAAGCAGACATTTGTCGGCTACCATCTGTATCATCTGGACGGCTCGGAACTGTTGTGGGAAGGGACAAAGACCCCGCTCAAGATCGACCTTCCTGCCGGGATGCCTGGGGTGGTGTCGGCTGTGTTCACGCCTCCGACCTATGACGGCAAGTATGTGGTTGTGTGGGATGTCTACTCCAACGATACCTGGCTCTCCACCTTGCCCCTCACACGTGGTAATGACCAGCTTCTGAATGTGGTCGAAGTGACCGGAGGGAAGTTGGTGTTCCTGGACTTTGGGGCCATGGCGGATGTGCCAATGTCCAGCCCCGAGGCCGAGCCCACTTCTGGCGATTTCGACGGCAAGGGCATGAGTTTCCCCGGAGAGTGGGTGCCGCCGGAGTCTGCTCAGGGTGTGACCGCGCTTGCCCCGAGCGAATACAACCTGGTATCAGAGCCCAGACCGGATGGTCGTATCAGCTTCCTCTGCAATGTGAAGGAACCATTCTTGGCTGGGGCGGTGCGCGGCAACGGCCAGCGCCTTGATATTCCCAAGGGCAAGTATGTCGCAATCCACGTGCTTGCGGCTTCCATTGATGGCCCGACCCAAGGCGTGTTCAGCCTGCTCTACGGCGACAACTCTGTGGATGCGAGCGTTGAAGTATCGGATTGGGGTTCCGCTCCCAAGGAAGGCGAAGTGGTCGGGCTGTTTGCAGGCCATCGCAGAGGCGCGGAGGGTGACGACGCGTCCAAGACCTGCCGGCTGTTCCACTACAAGCTGGTCGTGGATTCGGCCACCGACCTCACAGGCCTGGTTCTGCCAAAGAACGCCGCGCTGAGGGTGGCTGCGGTGACCGTGGAGAAGGCACAGTAGGGGCTGTTCTGTCGGGAGGCAATTCCAAACTGGTAGGCCGAAGGTTCCCTTCGCCCCGCCCTCTCAGCCTGCCATGTGGGGGGCCAGTCCAGAGCGATGAGCAGCATCTGACCAGGGGATAGACATAATGGAAAAACCGAACACTCCGCAACCCGTGCCAAATATTCTTTTGGTTGATGATACTCCGGCAAACCTGCGCCTCTTGACGGGGATGCTCAAAGGTTTGGGGTACAAAGTCAGGTCTGTTTCCAGCGGGAAGTTTGCCCTCCAGACAGCCAGGCACGACCCTCCTGACCTGATCCTACTTGACATCATGATGCCGGAGATGGATGGGTATGAGGTCTGCGAGCGCCTGAAAGCCGACGAGCAGTTGGCGGCAATCCCAGTGATGTTCCTCAGTTCTCTGAACGAAACCACGGACAAGGTCAAAGCGTTCGAGGTGGGTGGCGTCGACTACGTGACAAAACCATTCCAGTTGAGAGAGGTGCAGGCGCGAGTGGCGATCCAACTGGAACTCCACCGACAGAGGCGCCTGATACAGGAGAACTACGAGCAACTTTCTCGGTTGTATGAATCCGAACTCAAGGCAAAGAAGGATGCCGCGGACGCCATGCAGACACTGGCCGATCAGCACATTCAATTGCAGCAGGCTCTGCTCCCGTCTGAGTTGCCTTCGGTTCCGGGTTTCCGGCTGGCGGCTCGGTTCGTGGCCGGGGCCGAGGGCAAGATTGTCGGTGGCGATTTCTACGATGTATTCGAGACAGGGAACGGCAGCCTGGCGATTCTTATAGGTGACGTTGCGGGAAAAGGCGTGGATGCCGCGTCACTGGCGGTCACCACGCGCAGCACCATTCGCGCATTTGCATATGAGCTTAGTGACCCGTGCAAAGCGCTTGCGCACGCGGGCGAAGTCATATTCTCGGAGAACGGATTTGGCCAGAGGTTCGTGACGGTTGGCCTGGCTGTGCTAGACCCGACAACGGGACAGTTCGTTTACGCCAGCGCGGGCCACCCGCCGGCCATGGTGCTGAGGGCAGATGGCAATGTGGAGTTGCTGTGGGCTGCTCAGCTTCCTATGGGTATATTGCCGAAGTTCGAGTGCACGCCCTTCATATCGCAACTGGCAGCCGGCGACAAGCTAGTGCTGTACACAGACGGCATCAGCGAATCGCGATTCGGGAGTTCCATGTACGGCACTGAAGGCATCCAGGCCACTCTGGAGACACGCGGATCTTTCAGTCCAGAACGTGTACTCACCGCCATCTTCGAAAAAGCCGTCGAGTTCGGCCGCGGTGTTCTGGTGGATGATGCAGCGGTTGTAGTCATCGAACGCTCCGCAACACACTCCAGCTCTTGACGAAGTTTCCGTGTCATTTGTTCGAAGATACCTTGCGCGATATGTCTCGCTTGCCTGGCCTCGGAGGGGCATACTGTAGCTAGATAGCTATGCCAGCCCACTGTGATGGGCGAGAGACTTCTAGTCTCTCTTGGTCGCTCTTGGTCGCCAGTTTGACCATTCTTACGGTGGTGCCGGAGTCGAAATCGAAGGCTACCGAGTCCATTACGCTTCTCATGAAGAATATGCCTCGGCCGTGGTCCACGAACAGGTAGTCCTCACACTCTGGGAGCGATTCCAGGCAGAAGCCCGGTCCATTGTCGCTTATGCTCAGGCACAGCCTCTCGGCGTCCGCCACACAGCTCACGGTGAATGAGTCCCCGGCGTCTGCCTCTGCCCCATACTTGATCGCGTTGGTCGCGGCCTCGCCGACGGCCAGCACTATGTCGTTTCGGTCGGTTCTGCAGTACCCCAGACGCTCGGCGATGGTGTCGATGCGCTGCCTCGCTTCCCGTGAAAATGCCAGTTCCATGGGCAACGTGAAGACATCGACCTCCATCTGCCCATCAAGCTGCGCCGACTTGCTCTGGTCGCAATTGCGCTGACATATTCGTTCGTGGCAGAAGATGTCGAGGAGGTGAAACCTGTCCAGTTTGGTTCTAAGAGGAGGATTGAGGTTCTTAAGGCGGAGGCGTCGCTTCCTCTGCCTGAAAACGCAGGCGGAGCGTGCGAGAAGCTGAAGAGCGGGGATATCTATGAAGTCTACTTGCTCGAGGTTAAGACAAACACACTGGTCGACCTCATCGCACAGCCTCTCCAGCTCTTCGGCCATTCCCTCGAGGTTGGGAGCGCAAACCGCACCTGAGATGGTCAGTTCAGGTCTGCCCTCCTCAAGCGACAAAGTCCAGGTCGGCCGGTCTGTTAACAAAGACCTGGTCATCAACACCAGATGAAACTCCCAGTACACAGAATTGGCCGGGCAATGCCCGCCACTGCGGAAAGCCCGACTCGCTGACCGTCACAACTCTACTCTGATAGCGTAACACCCTGACATGCCATTGTCAATAGCGATCGGTGGCAGAAGAGGGTTCAGTTCTGCGGGAGCGATCTTCTATGGTGTGGCTGCTATTGCCTGCTGGTTGGAGTTTGTGATCGTCTGCCGGCACGCCTCAATGGTGTTGCGGCCCTGCAACACCCAGGTTTCGAATACGGACCTGAGTATGCTCGCTGTGGTCGATCACTTCGGGGAACGAGTTCCGCCACTGATCTTCCTTGCGACCGCGGCAGGCCGGATGGCACGCCAGGCAGCATTGTTCTCCGAGGGCACCTCGGGACACTGCACGCACACGAACAACGTGGAATTAGTCCTGACAGGCAGAAATGCCGCCCGGGAGATCATAGAGGCAGCCGACTACGTCACCGAAATGCGCGCCATCAAACACCCCTATGAACAGGGCATTGCGGCTCGGAAGATGGTTGATTACTGAGGCCGTGCGCCGCGCTACAACCTTGGTCGGACCGACAGCCTCTCCTTGAACTCAAACTTCGTCTGCGTCTTCATCCACTGCCTGGCGGTGTCAATCTGTTCCTGAGAGTAGCCCACTGTCCCCTTGTCCGCAACGGGGAAACCTTCAAGGGTGCGCGCAAGGACCCACAAGGCGTACTCGCAGCAGCGGATGCCGGGGACTCCGTCCTTCACTGATGGCAGCCGCTTGTCCGACAGCAGGTATTCGTTCAGCACGGGAATCACTTCCGGCTGCCTGGTATAGGCCAGTTGGTGTGGCAGGACAGAAGCACGGCGGACAAGGTCGGGTTCCGCTTTCGCGAGCCGTATGCACTCAGCGATCTGCTCCTTGTCCCCCATTCTCGCAAGAGCAAGACGCGCCTGCAAGGAGGCCGGGTGTTGCTGGGCTATCAGTCCACGCAAGTACGGCTTCTGGTCTCGTATCTGCGCCACACCTGTCAGCAGGATAACCCCACCATCCGGATTCGGTTTATCCTTCAGGAGCCTTCGGATGGCATCTTTGGCGTAGTCGGTGAAATCCTCACTGTCTAGAGTGGCCAGGAGTTGTCTGACCTCCGTTCTCACCTCAAGCGCAGGATCGCTCAGAGCCTTCGCCATTCTCTCCACTGTAGTCCGCCGGTGCCACTCACCCGGAGGCCCCCCGATTGTATATTGCCACTCGAAAGAGTAAGCCAGTCTCCGAACGGAGGCGTTGGGGTCCTTCTCATAGGCCTCGAATTGTGGCAGCGCGACATTTGGATCGAAGCCCAGAAGCTGCCTGGACTCGATGGTCTGGATCTTGCCACCCGCGACGCCGCCCATGTACGGTGTGAGCAGTTTGGCCAGTTCCTCGCCGGCTCTATTCTGCTTGAGCGTGAACAGCGCGCTCTGGGCCGCGCCCCGGATGATCTGGTACTTTCTCCCAGTGCAGTCCGTGTAGTCGCTCTGAGTAGTATCCGTCAGCAGGGACTCCAGCAGCGGGACCGCATACTCCTGCGCGGATTCTCCATAGGCCTTTACCGCCAGCATGCGTATGTACTTGTCGGGCTCAGCGTCGATTATGCTCTTGAGGTCGTCCGCCACCGACGCGTCCCCGACAAAGCCCAAGGCTATCACCCACCAATTCCCAACGTCCTTGCTGGCTGCTTGCCGCTCCCGCTGCAGAATCGGGATCGCGGGCTTGCCGATGTAGGAGAATGCGAGCAGGAACTGGTTGCGGACATAGGCTGTCGGTGAGAGATACGATCCTAACATGGGGGCCAACTTCGTGGGTGACGTCAACTCCCGCTTGAAGCGGGCGACCATCGGCTCCAGGCGAACCTCGACTGGAACCCGCATGCACTTGCCGAGGACTCTGGAGGCGAGCCCCGCTCCCGCGATGTTCTTCTTCGCTATCGCGTCGGTTAGAGCCCCAAGCTCCTCGGAGGTGAGGGGCCTCCTGATGGGGCGGTTCTCCAGCCTGAAAATTGCATCGGACGCGGAGTGTGGAAACGCTGTCTGGGCCAAAGCCTTGACCAGCAGGTCGGTAGATGCATCCCCTCCGATCCCGCCAAGCACGCGCGTCAATCGCAGCCTCTGCTCGTCATCAGCCCGAGCCATTGCCGCCTCGATGGCTGGTATCGCGGCCTCGTGGAGTTTGGCGACTTGTTCGATCTGTGTCTGCAAGTCCTCTCCGGAGTAGGTTAGTACGCCGTTGATCAACCTCGCCGCCCGTTGCTCCGTCGATTCATCAGCCGCAGCCGCTCCGCCAATGGACAGAGCCAGCAAAATCACTGCCCACATAGCCACTCGCCTGGCCCAAACCAACTTCCCCAAGCCCAACATCATTCCACCTCCGTCGCCGGATACTCCGTGGTGAACTGCCATACACTAGTATTAGACGCCGATAATGGCCAAATGTCAACGGTTTCCTTGAGTCTTCTTCGAATCAGCTACCTCGCCAGCCGGAATCCCAGGCTGTAGCTTATGCTGCTGCTGAACCCGTCGGGGTAGATGAAGCGGAATGAGCTGCGGGTTACGTCGCTGCCGCTGATCCAGCAACCGCCCCGCATGACTCTCTGGACACCCGTGAGCGGCCCGGTCGGGTTCCTGGTCGGCGCGGTGGTGTAGTAGTCTTTGCCATACCAGTCCTGGCACCATTCCCACACGTTTCCGGCCATATCCAGGCATCCGTAGGGGCTGGCCCCGCGAGGATAGCTCGTCACGGACTGCGCCCTGTTCGGGCCTGCCAGGAAGTTGTTGCACTTTGAGGGGTCCCACTTGTTGCCCCAGGGGTATATTCGGCCGTCAGCCCCCCGCGCGGCTTTTTCCCACTCTGCCTCGGTAGGCAACCTTGCCCCGGCCCACTTCGCGTAGTCGACCGCGTCCTGCCAGAAGACATTCACCACGGGGTAGTCATCAACCCACCCCCAGAACGGCCGATATGGCATAGCCCTGCCGGTTTCCTCGCAGAATTTCCGATACTGGGCCACCGTTACTTCGCACTGGTAGATCCAGTAGCCTTCCAGATACACCCTGTGCGCGGGTTTCTCGTCTGGATAGCCACTATCTGAACCCATTAGAAACTCCCCTGCGGGAACCCACATCATCTGCGCGCCGTCTTTGGGGTTGACGCGCGTATCGCCGACCTTTGCCCCCGGTCTCCCATCGTAAACAGGCGCCGGCTTCGTTGGTTGAGCGGAGTCGAAACCAACTCCCCCAACCGCGCCGCCGCACGCCACCACAATCAGTGCAACCCATAACCCAACTGCTCTCAAACTGCTAACCTCGTTTCCATGTCTGGGACACGCTCCATGCTATTCGCCAAAGACGCAAGAAAACCCTGCCGTGTGCAGGGTGGAGTGATGCCAAAGACCGATGAAGACAACCGGCGAGACGAACGGTTACGCCCTACTCCACTCCCGGGTCGAATGCCTCGTAGACGGACCCCGCGACTATCGCGCCGGCCAGACCAATGACCATGTTCACCAAGCACAGCAGCGTCGTGATCGACCACATGTCCAGTTGCAGCGACACGTAGCTGAAGAGCAGCAGGGCAAAGGTGGGGGTGACCGCGATTGTGGCGAACAGCAACCCCACAATCACACTCAGGAAGTTTTGGACGAAGTCGCGGGCGTTCGGGTAGAACAGTGCCGCTATATAAAGAGGTGGGATCAGGGCGAATGCGAAGAATGGTGTGAACACCGCGCACGCCACGAGAAGCTCCCTGTCCACACCTGGCAGCAGCACAATCGCGGCCAGACTCACGAATACCGCGAACAAGATTACGTATGCCAGCGACTCCAGTACGTGGGCCATGGCCACTTTCCACGGCGTGATGGGCATACACTTCGTGATGCTGGCGTGTTTGATCTCCGAACGGACTTCCGGCTGAATGGTCATCGCCAACATTCCCGCCATGTATGGGATGAAGAGCGGAGTGTACCTGATCAGCTCGGGGCTTTGCTGAGTCGCCGCCACCGCGTAGGCCAGCAGCCACGGCGCGGCAAGCTCCAGCAGCATCCGCCATCCACGAACGCGGACCCTCACCTGCACGTTCTTCCACAGCATCGCGCTCCACCCGGTCCCAAAAGGCCGAATGGTCAAGCCGGCTCGCTTCGTCTGCTTCTCGCGAAGGGAGTCCACTCTTATGGACTCGCGGTCGCCGGTCATGGCCGCCATTCTCCTGGCGTAATATGCCGCGCTGGGCTGCAGGGCGGGTTCGTAGATGTTTTCCCGCCTGGAAACCAGCACCGCGAACATCGCGACCGTTGCGAACCATATCAGGCCCAGGCGGATCCAGTTCTCGTCTGTGACCCCGATGAGGGGCGCGAGCATCAGAGATGCGCACCAACGGGCAGGGACAAACAGCCACCTGAACAGCGGGAAGCCGTTGGCGTAAGCCACCCCCGCGCCGACGTCACCAGTGGTCATGAATGCGATCATACCGAGCGCGATGGTGACCAGGAGTACCCCAAGGAGCACTGTCTTGATCAGCATCCCAGCCTGGGCCAGCTTCTGGTAACCCGACGAAAAGACCAGGTTGATGACGTGAGCCGTGTTGATCACTGCCAGTATCAGCCCGACCAGGGCCGCTATGCTTACCCACCCGTAAGGAAAGAAGCTCACGCCCAGGACCGACAACGCCTGTATGATTATGGGCGCTATCATAACTCCGATCCCGAATATGTAGGCTGCATACTTGAGGTAGTCCTTGGCCAGCTTGAACAGCAGAACTGTGCGCCGGGGGATGGGGAGGGGAAAGAGGAAATCGACCTGGCTTGGAGAGAAAATAAGCAGGCCGGAGTTGAACGAGTTGTACAACACCAGCACGCACCCGCCAACCAGGATCATCGAAAGCCATGCCTCGATGGTATCGATTGGGATGTCCCGAAGCATGGTCAATTGTGGTGTTCCCAGCCTGTCCGGGTAGATAGAGAAAGCGATGCTCTGGGCAAGCGTTACGGCGAACGCGGTGAAGAGTATGGCCACCGGTATCAGCCGTTTCGCGTTTGTCAGAACACTCCAGATGGCGTTGGACGCCAGCCTACGCTCTAGAAACAGAAGCGTTTTCATCGCTCTCCTGTGTCAGCCTGAGGAACACGTCTTCCAGGCTTGAGTTTGCCCCGAGCATGGCCTGCTCGTGGAGTTCGGCCAGGTTGCCTTCCGCCGCAATCGAACCTTCGAGCAGGATGATGATGCGGTCGCAGAGCCTCTCGGCGGTGTCGAGCATGTGGGTGCTGATGAGGATCGACTTCCCGCTGTTGCGCGCGCCTATGAGCAGTTCCTTGAGTTCGTGAGCGCCGCTGGGGTCGATCCCGATGAGGGGTTCGTCCAGCAGGATCACCTGCGCATCATGAACAAAGGCGCACGCAATCGCCAGCTTCTGCTTCATCCCCTTGGAGAGGCTGAGGACCAGGTCATCGCGCCTGTCGATCAGGTCAAAGCGGGTCATCAGCTCATCCACGCGGGAGTCGAATGTGGAGAGAGTGTTGTACCCCATGGCCACGAAGCGCAGGTGCTCCCACACGGTGAGCATATCGTAGGGCGTGGGCACCTCCGGGACAAAGGCTATCCGACGCTTGGCCTCTTCCTCGTTGACCTTGATGTCTATACCGTCAACCACTATGCCGCCCTGCGTGGACTGGATGATCCCTGTCACGCACCGCAGGATTGTGGTTTTGCCGGCGCCATTTGGGCCAAGCAGACCGACGATCTCGCCGTTGTTGACTTCGAACGACACCCCGTCGACCGCCAGCCTCTTCTTGTAATACTTCACCAGGTTTGTGACTTTGAGCAAGTAGATACCCCCGTGTCAACGCACCGGAACGTAATGTGTTGCCGCCGTTACCAGAAGCCAGACGTTGAAGCCAAGCAAGCCTGCACACAGAGCGCCCATCAGCATACTCCTGACACTCTCAGCCCTGAACGCCCCGGCCGCCACAACCACGCACAGTCCGAATATACCCGCAACCGGCAAAAATAACCGCCCCTGCATCTGCGTGCCCTGGTCAACCACCATCAGATATTGAACGTAGGACACATACACCAGGATCGGAGCCAGTATGAGATAGCCGAGATCCCGCCGCCACTCGCCACGATCCCGCACAAAGGCGATTACCATACCCAACAGCACTATTACGTGCGAGGTGTAGATTGCGTTCATATATGGTCGCCACGGCAGGACATTTTCTACCAGCCAATAGGGAGCCCAGAAGAACCCCATAGCGAGCTTGGTGGCTGCGAGCACTGTTCGGCCAACCAAGTATGCGGCGAGCGTTGGGTAAGCAAGGACCGCCTCCCACGTCAGCATTCCCGGCTTGGCGGCGGGGTCGTAGAGGGAGTGGGGAAATGCCGTGCCGAGTTCGAGCTTGCACCTGATAAACCACCACCCGCAGACCAAAAGGCAGACTGTCATCGCCACCCCGGATTCCCGTAGCTGCTCGGTGATCCTGGCGCGGTGTGTGCGCCTGGCCACCAGTGCGAACGCCACCAACTCCATAGCGATCAGCGCCAATCCCTGGGCCTTGGCAAGCACCGCCAGCCCGATAACCACTCCCCTCCACACAGCCCCGCGCACCCCGACGCTCTCTCCCCGGAAAACCGGGAGCAGCAGGACAAGCGCCCACGTGAACAGCAGAGACTCCAGGATGTCGTTGCTCAGCACACCCGACATGTAGGTTGCGCTCGGGATCACAGCGACAAACGCGGCCGCCCACAACGCTTTTCGTTCATCCCTGAACAGAACCAGCGCCAGGCGGAAGACCGTCCATATCCACAGCACCCCAAAGGCGATGTTGAGGAACCGCAGCGCCCGCCAGATGGCATCCGATGGAACCCCGGCGGCATTCAGCGCGGCGTGCGGGATAGCCATCGCTAGGTAGAAGAGCGGCGGCTGGTGGGCTTCGTGGCTCTCGGTGGAGTCTTCAGTTGAAGTAATGGTATGCGCGATGGGCGGGACCCGAAACTGGGTCGCAAGTGAGCGGATGTAGATAAAGTGCGCAGGCTCATCCGGCCCGAACTTCAGTGGAAGCAGGGTCGAATAGGCGACAGACAACCCCGCGAACACAACCAGCAACGCCAGCAGGACGATGCGGGTAGTGACTGCTCGAGGCACCGTAGAATCACCGTCCGTCACAGACATTCCCTTCACTCCAACTCGGAACTAGGCACCAGGAACTCGCTATTCCACCACAATATCAGCCACGGAATTGAGAATGTGGGTTGGACGGTAGGGCCAGCGGCAGACTTCCTCGGATGTTGTGACTCCGGTGAGGACCAGTATCGTTTCCAGACCGCTTTCCATTCCCGCGACTACGTCGGTGTCCATCCGGTCGCCAACCATCACCGACTCCTCCGAGTGCGCGCCCATAAACCTCAGCGCCGACCGCATCATCAGGGGGTTGGGCTTGCCCACAAAGTAGGGCTTCACGCCCGAGGCCTTCTCGATCAGAGCCGCCAGCGCTCCACACGCAGGCTCCAGACCCTTGTCTCCCGGGCCGTTGTTGTCGGGGTTGGTGGCAATGAACCTCGCTCCGGCAGCGACAAGTCGCGCCGCAGTGGTGATTTGTTCAAAGCTGTAGTTTGTGGTCTCACCGAGGACCACGTAGTCGGGGTCCTTGTCCGTGAGAACATACCCAAGATCGTGCAACGGTGTGGTGAGGCCTGTCTCGCCGATCACAAACGCCGACCCGTCCGGCATCTGGTTGTGCAGGAACTGCGCGGTGGCCATCGCCGAAGTGAACAGATGATCCGCCGGCACCCGCAGCCCCACGTTCATCAACCTGCGATGGAGGTCGCGAGGGGTGAACATCGGGTTGTTAGTCAGAATAGCGAAGCGAGCCTCGCTATCGATGAGTTTTTCAATGAACTCCTGCGCACCGGGAATAGGCTTACTCCCCCTGAGCAGGACTCCATCCATGTCCAACAGGTAACACTTTTTTGCTTTCATATCAGTGTCAACTTAGGCATGTGTGCCGCGTAATCCTTCCTGATCGCCCCGGCCTGAGTACGAGGCTGCAAAACTTGACTTTCAGCCTCGAAAACCGCTACAATAGGAGTGTTCAGTAAGGCTGCGGCAGGCCAGAAACCGCTGCAACCGGGCACACACGACTGGCCGCGCGCAAAGGAGTCAACCCCATTGGCAGACGATAACGTTTTCCCGGAAGAGATCACTAACCCTGATGAAGAGTCCGGACTCAAGTATGAGGCGGATAACTTACAGATACTTAAGGGCCTGGAAGCTGTCCGGATGCGGCCGGCTATGTATATCGGCGACACCGGCTCCCGAGGTCTCCACCATCTCTTCTCAGAGGTAGTCGACAACAGTATCGACGAGCACCTTGCAGGCTACTGCACGCAGATCGATGTCACCCTTGGCGCGGACAACGTGATCACGGTTGTAGACAACGGCCGCGGTATCCCCACAGACATCCACAGTGAGGCCGGGGTATCCGGCGTTGAAGTTGCCATGACTATGCTCCACGCGGGAGGCAAGTTCGGCGGCGGCGGATACAAGGTCTCCGGCGGACTGCACGGCGTTGGTGTATCAGCCGTAAACGCGCTCTCCGAGTGGCTGGAAGTAAAAGTGTGCCGCGAAGATCAGTGCTATTTCCAGAGATATGAGCGAGGCATGCCGATCCACGCGCTTAAGGTTATCGGCAGCGCGGAAGGCACAGGCACAACCGTTAGCTACGTGGCCGATGAGGAGATATTCACCGAGATAGTCTACCACCCTGACATCTTTGTCAGCCGACTTCGCGAGCTGGCCTATCTTAACAAGGGCCTCTTGATCACGTTCACCAACGAGCAGGCGGAGACCGAAGAAGAACGGTTCCGGCAGTTCCAGTATAACAACGGCATCGCGGAGTTTGTGGAGCACCTGAACCGGAACAAGAGCCCGATGCACAAGGTCGTCTACTTCTCCGGCGAGCGCGAAGACACCGCGGTGGAAGTAGCGCTGCAGTATAACGACACCTACCAGGAAAACATCCTTACATTCGCGAACAACATCCACACCCAGGAAGGCGGGACCCACCTTTCCGGCTTCAAGACCGCCCTCACCCGTGTCATCAACACCTACGCCCGCAAGCTGAATGTTCTCAAGGAGAAAGACCCCAACCTGGCAGGCGATGATGTGCGCGAGGGTATGGCCGCGATTATCAGCGTCAAGCTAGTGCGTCCGCAGTTTGAGGGCCAGACCAAGACCAAGCTGGGCAACGGCGAGGTCGAAGGCATAGTCAACTCGATCGTGGGCGAGAAGTTCGGGGAATTCCTCGAGGAAAACCCGACCGCCGCCAGGCGAGTTATCGACAAAGCCGTCACCGCTCACAGAGCCAGGGAAGCGGCCCGTAAGGCCGCGGACATGGTCAAGCGGCAGAACGCGATGGATAATGCCTCACTGCCGGGCAAGCTGGCCGACTGCATCGAGCGCGACCCCAGCAAGTGCGAGATGTTCATTGTGGAGGGCCAAAGCGCTGGAGGCAACGCCAAGCTGGGCAGAGACAGACGCCATCAGGCGATTCTTCCTCTGCGAGGAAAGATTCTCAACGTCGAAAAGGCTCGAATGGACCGTGCGCTGGAAAACGAGGAGATCAAGTCTCTGGTTGCGGCAATCGGCACCGGTATCACCCACTCATCGATGGACAGCGATAGCGAGAACGGCGAACTGGACTTTGGTGAAGAGATCGATGAGTACGCGGCGCCGAGCGGAAACGGCAACGGAAAGAAGGGCGGCAGGGAGACTGCCGCGCCTACGTTCGACAAGACCCGACTCCGATACGACAAGATCATAATAATGACCGATGCGGACGTCGATGGCAGCCACATACGCACCCTGCTGCTGACGTTCTTCTTCCGATACATGAAACCCATCGTGGAAGAAGGCCATATCTACATAGCACAGCCCCCGTTCTACCGTATCAAGGCTGGTAAGGACAACATCTTCTACGCCAAGGACGACGCCGAACGCGACGCCATTCTAAAGACGGTGGGAAACAAGCGAGACGTGACGGTTACCCGGTTCAAGGGATTGGGTGAGATGAATGCGGTAGACCTGGCCGACACTACGATGAACTCCGAACTGCGCAGTCTGGCTCAGGTGACCGTTGAGGATGCTATAGCCGCGGACGAAATGTTCACCATCCTCCTGGGCGATGAGGTAGAACCAAGAAAAGCCTTCATAGAGGCCCACGCGAAAGAAGTAACCAACGTAGACTGGCACGCGTAGCAGTCTCTAGGCTTACGAGGCCCACAATGCCTCACTTCAAGAACAAGAAGGCGTCTGTCGCGCATACGCGGCAGACGCCTTTACTTTCACTTCGAGCTATACCCGCAGACTATCGGGTCTGCTTCTATTACATCTTGACAGCCCTGTAGATGAGCTTGGCAAGCGCCGCTTCCTGATCCATCCACTTAACGTGACCGTCGCAGTAGACTATGTTGGACCCGCGGTCGTGGCGTGACGAAGCGTACTGGAAACGTTCGTTGTAATCCAGGTCGATAGGCGCGATTCTGCCGCCTGCCCCAACAGTGCTCACGATGATGCTAACTCCGGCGGGATACACCTCTTCGCCTGGTCCAGCAACGTCAGCAATCATGACGGTGTCCGCCGCCTTGCTGATCTCGGATGTCGACACGCTCTTGATGATGCCCGCCAATGGATACTCGGACGAGCCATATCCGCACAAGCCGAAGCGCTGCGGCGGGTTGGCGTTGAGGCCATAGTCGTTGATGCCGTATGCAGTGGCGAATCCTGCAAGGCCGACACCTCCCGGAGGCGCTGTGTTCCACATGCAGTCCGGGCACTTGAAGACGTTCACATCCTTGGTATACGTGTAAACCAGGTCCATCCACGTCCTGAAGCCGTCTGTGGTGGTGAACTCACCTGTCGAGCCGATGAGCCTGGGAGTGTAGTACCAAAGGGGTGGGTAGGTGTCATCGTAGTGGTCCGCATACATCAGCACAGCCATGCCGATCTGCTTCAGGTTGCTGATGCAGGTGGCCTGGCGGGCGCGCTCCTTGGCCTTGGCGAAGACGGGGAATAGTATGGCGGCGAGTATCACGATAATGGTGATAACCACCAACAGTTCAATCAGCGTGAATCCCTTGCGTTTCATAGACCTCACCTCAAGATGGATTTTGATGCGATCTCGATACTGCCGGTTCTCAGCACTTCTTGCACACTTCTGTACCCTGTAAGCTACCACTCCCAAACGCACTTGTCAAATGCGATCTGGCGGCTTTTCCTGGGGGCTGGTGGATAAGAGGGGGATACAACGTCACCCTGAACTTGATTCAGGGTCTGCTATGCTCAGGACGAGATGCCGGATCGGGTCCGGCATGACGCGTTTTCCGTTCTCCGCTACTCGCCCAACTCCGAAACCTTGACCACCCGATATCCCTTAGCTTTGACGGCTTTGAGGATGTCCGGCAGGGCCTTGCTGGTGGGTTCGCTGCCACAGTGCATCAACACAATGTCCCCTGCGGCCAGCTTGCCGACCACCCGGCTCTCAATCTCGGCGCTTGTGATGTCTCTCTTGACTGAGTCCCAACTGTCCAGGGTCCAGTACGCGCTCCGGTATCCTGCCTGGGCGGCTACCTGCAGCACGTGCTTGTTTCGCGCGCCAAAGGGCGGCCTGAACCAGCCAATGGTGTGCTGCCCGGTGGCTGCATATACCGCCTCGTCGGCCCGCTGGAGTTCGTCCACCATCTGAGCGTCCGTGAGGCTCGGCAGTTCTTTGTGGTCATAGGTGTGGTTGGCTATCTCGTGCCCCGCAGCCAGAATGCGCCTCGCCATCTCAGGGTTCTTCTCGCACCACTTGCCCGTGAGGAAGAATGTGACTTTCACGCCTGCGTCGTCCAGTGCATTGAGAATGACCGGGGTAGGAACAGCGCTTGCGCCTGCGTCGAAAGTCAGAGCGACTTCCGAACCTCGGGGGTTGCCCCTGACAAGCGCAGGGGGTTGGCTATCCAGCGGCGGCTTTACGGACCCAGGCTCCGCGCGAGGCAAAGCAGTGGGTGGCTGTTCCGGGTTCTGGGCTTCGGGCGCCTGCTCGGGGGTTGCCGGTGTCTGGCCGGTCTCTACAGATGTTGTCTGTTCCGCCGGGTTGGATTGGGAACCACCGGCCGCCGGGCTGCCATACTCGGACGCGGACCCACGAGATCGCGTCGCGCTGCCGGATCCTCCATTGCTTGCCCCAGTGTCGGTGAGAATTCGCCCGCAGCCGTACAGGGCTAATGTCACGCCCAACCCGACACCAAGCAATACGGCCACAACCACCAGGCACGGGCTAGTCCGGGGCGGCTTCCTTCGGCCTGCGGCAGCGCGAGTCTTGCTCGAACCACTCCTGCTCGAGCTGCTTGCGCCCGAACTGTTTCTAGATCTTGCCACCACTCACCGCCGGCGTTACTGTGCCCAACTTTCCCTTGATCACCTCAACGCCCTTCTTGAGCTGAATGTCGGTTGCGGGGTCGTTGGGATCGAAGTTATCCGAAGCCTCGACCTTCACATCCGGGTCTATACCCTTCTTGTGTATGTCGGTGCCGTTGGGTGTGAGGTATTTGGCGGTGGTAACAAGCACTGCGGAGCCGTCCTGCAGAGGCATCACTGTCTGGACTCGGCCTTTGCCGAATGTGGTGGTGCCAACAAGAGTGCCGATGCCAAGATCCCTGATAGCTCCGGAGACAATCTCGGATGCGCTTGCGCTGCTCTTGTCCACCAGGACCACCAGCGGGTAGCGCTTATGGTTGTGCTTGCTTGGCTGCACGTTCAGCGGATTTCTTTGCCCGCCGCGTTCCTGTATGATCACAACCGGCCCACTCTCGATAAACCGGCTCCCGATCTCCACGGCGATATTTAGCAGTCCGCCCGGGTTGCCGCGCAGGTCAAAGATCAGCCCCTTCATTCCCTTGTCTTCGAGCGCGCCCAAGGCTTTGTCGAACTGAACGTCGCTCTGCTCGTTGAACTGGTAGAGGCGGATGTAACCGATCTTGTTCTTCTCATCCTGCATTCGCCATTTCACCATCTGGAACTGTACTATCTGCCTGGTGATGGCTATCACCAGGGGCTTCTTGACCCCCGCGCGCTGGAGAGTCAGCTTTACCACGGTTCCCTCGGGTCCCCGGATAAGCTTGACGACTTTGTCTATGTCGATATGCTTCACGGACTTGCCGTTGACCGCCAGGATGACGTCGTTGCTCTTCACACCCGCCCGGATGGCGGGAGCGTCGGGAAGCGGCTCCTTGATGTAGACCAAGCCGTCTTTGTTTGTGTCCAGCAGTGCTCCTATGCCACGGAAGTTGCCTTCGTTCTCCTCGTGCATCTTCTTATACTCATCCGGGTCCACGAAACGGGTGAAGGGGTCTCCGAGCCCGGAAAGCATACCCCGGATAGCGTCGTAGGTGAGTTCGCGCTGCTGCTTGGGGTCGATGACTTTGCCGTAATAGTCAGACTTGAGTCGCTCGAGAACAGCCGAATAAGTCTCCATCACCGGCAGCGGAGTATTCTCGACGGTTCCCGAGGCCTCTCCCATATCTAGTCTGGACATCCTCTGCGGCAGCAGCTCAAGGCTCGCGACCCATTTGTCGAAGTCGCCCTTGCTCGCCATCACATCCTGAGCCAGGAAGCCGATCACAAATGTGGCCAACAGGAAGAAGACCGTCGGTACCAGTCTGTATATTCTGAATCGTTTCATGTATTCCCTAACCCCCGCTCACGGTGGAAGAAAGCAGTTTGATTGCGGCGTCCAGTTGGGCATCACCCTTGCCGCGCGCTATCTGCTGATCCGGGACAACGCCGATCCCGTCCAGGTTCTTGCTCTTGACAGTCAGGTAAAGGCCGGTGCGCATCGCGACTGCCGAGCCGTCACCCAGCTCCATCAGAGTAACATCCGAAAAGTCGCCAAATGTCTTGTCACCGACGATCTTCGCGCCAAGGTTGTCTTTCAGCGACGCTGCCATCACCTCGGCTAGCTTCGAAGTGCCGTGATCCACCAGGACCACAACGGGCTTGGACCACGCCTTCCCGCCGGGGTCAGGCTCCAGCCGCACCGACTGAGTGCGTCCACGGGACTTGCGCAGGATGGCGAAAGTCTTGCCCGGTTCCAGGTCGGCAGCCACCTCGGTGACATACTTCAGGTCGCCGCCGGAGAGGCCGCGCAGGTCCAGCACCAGGCTCTTGCACCCTTTGGAGGTCAGTTCGCTCAGGGCCTCTTCGAACTTGGATGGAGCCTCGCGGTCGATTGTCTCCATCTTGATCATACCGATCCCGTTATCCAGGACCGAGGACTTCAGCGACTCGACCTGGAACTCTTTCGGGGTTACTTTCATCTTGACAGGCTTCGCCTGGCCGGGCCGCTTGAGAGTCACATCCATCGCTTCGCCATCCAGCATGGACACCATGCGCTCGGCGTCATCGATTGGAACACCGCGCTCTATGCGCTTCTGTTCAGCCTCGAGGCGTTTGCGAAGCGCGGCACCCTGCAGTTTCTCGGCGCGAGCCTTCGCGACCACCTTGCCGGCCCTGATGAATGGGTCGTAAGGCAGAACATCCCGGTCATTGATTGCAGAGATCTCGTCTCCAGGAAGGATGCCGGCTGACTCGCCGGAGCCGCCCGGGAGGACACTCACCACTATAAGGTGCTCGTCTTTTACCCCGTCGACTGTCAGTTTTTCAATCGCAGTGATCAGGCCCAGCCCGTGGAACTTGCCCTTGCGGGCGTCCAGTATGGCCTTGTATTCATCCGGCTGAACGTACTTTGTGTCCGTGTCTCCCAAGCCCGCGAGCATGGACTTCACAGCCCCGCTGGCGAGTTTGCCCTCGTCCTCGGGCTTGATACGCTCAACATACTGCTCCCTGAGGTCTTTGAGGACAGTGTAAAACGTCTCGACGGGGCGCAGGTCAACTCCGGCGCTGCTCAGATCGGTAGAGGCGATCCGGTTGGCCCCCGCTGAGGAATCGTAGGAATCCAGATATGCGATGTCTGCATCGCGTGTGGACAGGCCCATTCGCAGGGTCAACCCGAGCAGGAACAATGCCACGCCCAGCAACCCGATCACGCCCTTGGGATAAGAACCCATTAGAACCCTCACATGTACAAATCGCCAGGCCAGTCCAGCCCGGTCGAAGGACTTTCAGCAATCCGGAAGGCCTTCGCCAGCCCATCCGGCGCGCGTTATGCGCTATACTCACAAGTACAGTTTATACTTCCTATGAGCCTACGTCAATTGAGCGCGAAGCTCAGAGTCCGGTTCCGGGCTCAGAAGAAGTCGACCATGGTTTCGTGCCAGGTGTCAGGCAGCTTATCGGAGCACAGCGCGGAGACCATCAGGGAGTGGACTTCCTCCACCGCAACACTGGCCAGCGCATCGCTGATCGGCCCGTATGCCGGGTCGCCCGGGTCAATGTGCGGCAAGCTCAGCTTCCTGCCCGCAAAGGCAGTTCGGATGAGCCTGGTGAGGTGCGCCCCATCGCCTTCGTATGCTGCTTCAAGTATCTGCACGGATGAGTCGGCCTCGTCCGCCCGATAGAACGCGTAGGCGGAGCCGTCATCAGTATACACCAGGTTGCTCATCAGCAGCTTGTATTCATTCACCCACATCCGCCAGTAAGTCTCGTCTCTGGCGAAGGCTCCCGGGAGCTTGGCTCGCTGCTGGGAGTATATTCGGGAGGCGCGTGCTACATCATTGCTACACTCTATTGACGCAGCAGACCCGGGAACGGTGCCATTCAGGATCTTCCTGACTCGAAAATTGTAACCGACTTTCTCGTACAATCCGTGGTGACCGCTGTAGAGTGTGGAGAATGCGCAGCCCTGCTCCCGCATAAAGTCCACCGCATCCTGCAGAAGCGGTACAGATAGCCCTTGCCTGCGGAAATCGGGGTGCACCGCCACATTGGCTATGCCGCCCATGGGCACGTAGCCGTCGCCATCCCAGGCATTGCGCATCATGACTCTGACCGTCGCGGCGATTCTGCCATCTTTGATAGCCACGCGCAACTGCTCGGGTTTGTAGTTGGGGTCATTGGTCTGGAAATACTCAAAGAACCCCGGCAGGGCGTTACCGCCAACCACCGGAAACGCTTCCCGCATTACGTGGCATGCCTCCGCAATCTCCTCGGGTCGCGCTCCTCTAACAGTATAGGTCAAACCCCGCCTCCGTTCTGTCTGCCGGAACTGGGCCGATCTCGCTCTATAATCCCAGACGAGACCAGGCTACACCGGGCTAAGACGTTGATATCGCGCGGATATTATAGCATTCGGGCAAGGAGAGTGTCGTGTTTTCGTCTGTGTTGCGTGTAGCGTCGTGGGCAGTGTAGTATATAGACGGTCAATTCAGCCACGGCGCATTTGCCGGGAGGTATATTGTAATGAAGTCTCTTGCCATCATGCTGCTGGCAGCATTGGTTCTTCTGAGCGTGTCCGCATTCGCGGAGGAAGCGAAACCGAAAGTGGAAGTCCCGCTTTATCCCGGCGCGGAAGCTACGCTGGAGCTTGGCCTGGCGGGTCCTGACATCATTCCCACTTTGAACGCTATGCTCCCGATGCTGGCAATGGGTATGCCCGGAGGATCCGAGGCGCTGGACGCGGAGACCATCGCGGGCATATTCCAGAACGTCACTCGCATTGACGTGCTTACCCTCAGCGCATCCAAACCCAAGGATACCGAGGCCTCCGTAGCCAATTTCTACTCCAAAAAGCTGCCCGCGGGCAGTTGGGCCAAAGTGTTTGCCACCAAGGATGCCGCAAATGGGACTGTCCGGGTATACGGCAAGAGCGCGGGCGAAGGCCTGTATGCGGTCCGGGTCCGCCGGGTCGTGGAGAACGGCAAAGCCTCAAACAAAGCAGAAGTAGCGAAGATCGAAGGCAAAGTGGACTACCTGAGGCTTATAGACCTGTTTATGAAGTTTTCCGCGATGGGTAAGCCGCAACCGACACCAGCTCAGTGATCCGCTTGTCCTCGTGAGGCACGCCTGAAAGCCCGGAGAAGCATCCGGCGAGGATCGGCCACTGGTTGTTTTCCCGGGCGTGGACCAGGTCAAAGAGCATGCAACCCTGGGAATTCTCAAGGCATAGTCCGATTGCGCGCTCCAGTTGTTCGGGTCTGCCTATATAATCACGCAGGTAAATGCTGCCATAGCTGACGCAGGCGTCTTCGATTGCGAATGACGCCTCCTCCAGGCCCGCCTCCACGCTCCGCCACTCTTCCACCCCGTTCGCTTCCGCTTCGGCACGGGTGGGATTCGGGTAGTAGCATCCGGGGCACAGGAAGTCAGCAAGCTCAGCGTATCCGGTTTTCCCGTAGCCTTCGGGCCACCATTCGTACTTAGCGATATGCTTTGGGCTGCCCCAGTTCACCCCGACATCCCAGTAGTAGGGGTACCAGGAACCGACGTACGTCCCCAGCGCCGCCTCGGGGTTGGCCGACTTCACCACCGCGCGCGCCTTCTCCAGGAATCCCCGGATCGCGCCTGCCCGGTAGGTAAGCCACTGCCCGAAAAATCTGCCGGGAATCAGTTCCGAGCCCTGCCGAGCGCAGACATCTTCCGGCCAGTTGTCCATCTTTGCCCCAAGCATCTGCTCCAGAGCCTCGCGGGTCTGCTCGCCAAAATCGCAGAACTTGTTGGGGTAGCGCATACGGTCGAGGACTACGCCCTGGACAGGATATCGCGAAGTGATCTCGTGGAGGATTGCCAACTCGTACTGCACAGCATCGGGGTTGGCGGGGTTCACGAAGACTGCCATGTGCTCATTTGTGAGTTCGGAGACCAGCTTCAGGCCGTCCGGTTGAAGCTGAACACACTGCCGCTCGGGATGCGCGAACGCCGGTCCCCCCGGCCTCTTGGCGGTGCCTTCGGAAAATACGTTCACCGCTGCGTAGACAGCAACTCCGAACTCTTTGGCTGCATCCAGGACCGTGGCGAGGAGATCATATCCCTCGGGGTAGCCGGGCATTCGAGGGGCAACGCTGCTGTCATACAGCACGAATCCGGAAAGGGGTTTCACGTCAACGATTACGGTGTCGATATTCGCGTTGGCGCAGCACTCCAGAGCTTCGCGGACTCCCTCGCGTAAGCTCAGTTCGGCGAGGTTGGCTTCAGCATCGAACCACATCAACCGCCCGCTGACCCCGATACGATGGGCCAAAGCGTTGAGTCGACTCTGTCTTGCGACTCCCGCGGGCGCAAACATGCCCTAAGACCTCACCACTAGCTGCGCGGGGTAGTTGGAGCCGGCCAGCGGCAGAGTTACGATTCTCAGTGTTCTCGACTGCCCCGGCCTTAGCTCAAAGGTTATCAGGGAAGTCTCGGAGTGTGGCTGGGCATACTTGAGCGAGATGAACTGCCCGTCTATCATGAATGCCCCGAATGCTATACCGGCGGTCGCCTCGAAGATGACCGACACTTTGCGGGTAGCCTCGGTAGGGTTGCTGGTCTCTACGTTTATGTAATACGACACGCCGTAGTTGCCCGCGAGTTTGCTGACGCCGTTCTCCTTAGGGATGGAGTATCTGCCGATGGGCACAAACGCCCACCGCTTGCCTACCTCATACTTGGCCTCGATGTCTCGAACCGGGGTCGGGTAGACGTGGTCCGACAACTGGAACACCGCCGGGTTGGGAGCCGGGGCAAATACGCCAGGCTGATAAGCGTCCTGCTCGGGCTGAAGCGACATAACTCGCAGAATACAGTCTCCGGAAAGCTGCCTGATCTGCAATATCCCGCTGGCGGTGCGGTTGTGGTCCATCACACTGGACATCAGCACCAGCCTGGTATTCGGCGGGATGGTCTGGATGTAGCCGACGCTGCCAAGATTGTTCTTCATGAATGTCGATCCCGCGGCATATCCCACGGCGTAGGTATCGACCATGGGCGAGCCTTCGCTCTGCATCAGCCTGAATGTCGATGAGGTCATGCCGGTATTGAGCAATTCCACCACGAACCGCATCTTCTTCCCCATCCAGTTCTGATGGTGGTAAAGAAGCCGGGCGACAGTCCCCTCGCGCACCTGGCCGATATAAAGATTCTGATACTTGGTCACCCGCTCCGGCGCGTTGCTGTAGAAGAGCACATCCGGCTTCTCGACAGGTACCGGCACATTCCGCACACTCACCAGGGCTTCGGCGCTGTAGGTGATGTAGTTGCCGCCGAGAATGTCCACGAGCGCGCGGACTGTTCGAGTCCCGGAAAGGTCGAGCGGCTTGTCCGCGCCGGTCATCTCGGATATCACAACCCGGGCCCCTGGCTCCGCGAACGATTTCTGCAGAAGCTCTGTTCGGACAGCCTCCGCAATGGTGCAGGGAGTGCACGGGTTGCCCGTGACCTGCACTTCGCCGAGGCTGGGGATACGTCCGGCATACTTCCGCACATCGACAAACGAAGTCTCGGTCTCTCCGCTCACCGTTACGTCGATGCTCGTGCTTCCTGTTCTGAGACCCTGAATGAGGACCATCCGGCCCACATCGTCCGGCGAAGCGGAAACCACGGTGGGATCGGCGACTTTCACCGATATCGGCCCTGTCGCCACTCCACCCACCGACAACCGCCGGGTCTCGCTGACGGGTACAACAAGCTGCAGGGGCTGAAGTGAAATAGGAGGCAGAAGCAGCAGGCGTCTGATGTTGCGCGCCCACGTCTGAGCCAAAGCCAGCGCTTCACTGCGGTTGCGTTTCATATCCAACCGGGTAACGGTGCATATCTTGTAGCCCGCGGCGAAAACAGCGGCCTGTTTCTTGTCACCCGCAGCCGAAAGGCTGCCGGCGTCAACGCCCATCTGCAACGCCATGCCAAGCTTTTCCGCGGTTGCCCTGGCCCTCGCGAAGGACGCCGTACCCGTCGCTCCCTGCAGCTTGAGAGCCACACGCCCGTTGATCCAGACCCCGGAAGACTCTGCACCGGGAACTGCCTCAATTGGGATAGAGTACTGCGCCAACGCCGGACAAGCGCAAACCGCCAAAGCCAGAGCGGCCAGCACCACATACTTCGCCACTCTGGGCATCCATATCGACATCCTCAAGTTTCCCCTCAAATCAAACGGGGAAAGACCGCCTCGCCTTTCCCCGTGTTCAGACTTATGTACGTTCAATACGATTCTAGTCGGACTGCCTGCCGAAGTCAAGCCACGGGCTTTACCACTCACCCTTCCACACTTCCGGGCAGGGGTCCTGGCCATCGCGGTCGTATACAACGCAGCGAAGTCCCATCTTCCTGCATTCGTTCTGTCTGGTGCAGCTCACCGGCGCAATCTTCGCATGTGCGTGGACCAGATCGTCCATGATGGCGGTCGACTGCACTATCTCCAACTGCACCATCAGGTTGCGCAACCCGCAGAACTGGTAGGTTGTCTTCTTCTCGAATCGTTCGTTCATCGGGGCTTCTCTTGCAGGCCGATCTCAGCCCTCGCGGACCTCGGCAGACCTTCCGCCACGAGTTGATATGAATAGTCTATCATGCGCAGGATCTCATCGTCGTGGATGGAGCCATCGATGGTGACGGTGTTCCAGTGGGTCTTGTTCATGTGGTAACCGGGTCCGACGGCTTCGTACAACTCCCTGAGGGCTTCGGCTGTCTCGGGGTCGCACTTGAGGTTCATCCGCAAGGGTGCGCCCTCCGGACTAATCAGCACGAACATCTTGCCCTTGACCTTGAACGTGACCGTAACCTCGTCGAAGGGGGTCTCTTCGGTGGTTCCGGGTTTGGCCATGCAGTGTGACCTGATCTGGGAGTAATCCAGCATCTCGCGTCACCTCACTCCGCTCCAAAAAGACAAACCCGCTCCAAACCAACGGAACGGGCATGTCTCAATCACATTTGTACGGTCTGACTAACCGGCTTCGTGCCAGGTGAAGGTGCTCTCACGCAGGACCATCTTCGCGGGGTCCTTGGGTGACTTCTCAACCAGGACCACCTGGCCTTGATCTTCCTTCTCGATGGCGTATCTGGAGGCTTCGCCGTCAACCAGCGCAGCCTTGATAACCTGCCAAGCCTGGCTGAATGCGCCCTTGTTCACCACGATGGGGTGGCTCGAACTTAGGTTCTGGAAGCCTATCCCGGCCTCGGTGAGCAGTTTCTTGGTCTCGACGAAAACTTTCCCCTTGGTGAGGTCGTTCTCAATTGCTGCGGCACCCTTCTGGTCCGGTCTTGCGAAATGGGTAGACGCTCTCGCGGTCTTACTGAGTTTTCCTGCCTTAGCCAATCTAGTCCTCCGAATTGTGGCGCGGCCCATGTACCCGGCCGCCTGGGATTGCGTTCAGTGTGCCAGACAGTCACCAACCCATTCGAGTCGGACTACTGCGGCAGAATATTATACCACCACAGCAGTCCGAGCGCAAACTTTCGAGATAGATGGGGTCTGAGCTGGCTTGCAGGATGTGTTGCCGTGATGGTCGAGGATATGTTATCCTCGACTCAATGAACCAAACCATCAAACGCATATCCCCAGCAATACCTTACGTTGCCGTGCTCATCGGTATGTATGGGTTCGGCAGCGCTTGGGCGGCTATTGGGGGCTACCATCTTGGTATGCTGGCGGCGATGCTTTCTGGCAGATGCCGCGGGGAGCATAACGAGGCCAGAGGCATTTCGCCTTTGATCTGGCTGTCTGTGGTCGTGTTTGCCGCGGGTGGGTTGGTGTTCTACCTCATCTGGCCGTATATCATGCCTGCAGGGCAAACACTCGCCAGGCTCCAGGCGTTCGGGATTACCAGGCAAATATGGCCATACTTCGCGGTCTGCTTCTGTATTGTGAACTCAGCCATCGAGGAGTGCTTCTGGCGAGGGTATCTCAGAGATGATACCCGGAGCCTCCGCGCCAACGACCTCTTCTTCGCCGGTTACCACACGCTGGTCCTGCTGGCGTTTGCCAGCCCTATCTGGACGATCCCGGTGTTCGCCGCCTGCGCGTTCGCGGGGTGGCTATGGCGGATTCTCAGATCAACCACCGGCGGAATGGCCCTGCCGCTGATCACTCACCTGGCAGCCGACATCAGCATAGTGCTGGCGGTGCATTTCCGGGTGTTTGTTCAGAACTAACTCGCGGGTTGCTCTTCCGCCTCTTCCTTTATGCCCCTGATGTGGTGATAGATGTATAGGGCCATTCCCAACACGATTATCACGCCGATGAAGACGTCCGCGCCGTGGAAGTACGTCTTGATGGCATCCCAGTGCTCGCCCAGCCGCATGCCGAAGTATGCAAGAGCATAGCACCACGGGAAACTCCCCACGAATGTGTAGATCACGAACCTGGGGAAGTTGACCTTGCTTATCCCGGCTGGCAATGAGATGAATGTGCGGACAATCGGCAGGAGCCTGCTGATGAACACCGCCCAGTCGCCATACTTGGAGAACCACTTGTCCGCCCTGGCGAGGTCCCTCTTGTGTACCAATATATACTTGCCGTATTTCTCTACAAACGGCCTGCCGCCGTATACCCCGAGCCAGTAAGACGCAACCGACCCGACCACGCACCCGATGGCACCGGCCATCCCCATCCCAAACACACTGTACTGCCCCGGCATCTTGACCACCAGGAATCCGCCGTAGGGCATTATGAGCTCGCTGGGCACTGGAATATTGGCGCTCTCGATTGCCATCAGCACTGCCACCGCATAATAGCCAAAACTGTCGATGGTCCCGGTGACCCATCCGAAAAGATGCTGTATTATAGAGTCCAACACTACCTCCACACCCAAGGGCGAGCTTTTCGCTGCCCGCTGGCTCGTCTATTATATCATGCCTCCTGACTTCAAGCTTGGCCTTCTGGCGGGTGGGCATGGTAGACTAAGTGAGAGGTAGCCACCTGCTATGCCCCTGTATAAGCGCAACATCATAGTGCTTGCCTGCACCATCTTCCTGGCTTCGATGAGCTGGAACCAGATCGTGCCGTTCCTGCCGAAGTTTCTTGAGGAGATCGGCGCGAAGGGCAAGGTGATCCAGTGGACCGGCTTTATTTTCTCCATCCAATCCGTGGCAGCGATAATCTGCGCGCCGCTGTGGGGGAAGCTGGGGGACAGCTACGGCAGGAAGGTAATGACCATCCGCGCGGGCATCTTCCTCTGCGCAATCTACTTCTCCATGAGCTACTGCACGGCCCCCTGGCAGCTTGCCCTGCTTCGCTTCATGAATGGCGCGCTCACAGGCTTCATCCCCGGCAGCGTTGCCCTTATTGCCACCAACACTCCCACCGACCGGGTAGCCAAGTATGTGGCTACGGCGCAATCCTGTCAGGCAGCGGGGCAGGTGGCCGGGCCGGCTATCGGTGGGTTCCTTGCTATGGTGTTCCTGTATCGGGGGTCGATGAGGGCTTCGGGCATAGCGATCCTTGTATCGGTGCTGCTGGTGCTGATCTTCGTGCAGGAGCCCAACAAGACCCGCGATGAGCGCCACACCAGCCTGATTCAGGACTTCACGTTCGCCATCAAGTCTCCGCTGCTGGCTGCGCTGATGTTCGGGACTATGATGCAGGGCTTCCTTATTATGGCTATCAGCCCGTTTGTGGTGCTGCACGTGCGTGAGATCGCCCCAGGCAGCTCCGACATGCTTGCCGGTGCCGTATATGCATTTCCCGCAGTTGCCCTGCTACTGACGGCCCACCTCTGGAGCAGGACAGGCGAGCGCATCGGCCACGAGCGGGTGATCAAGTTGGGCCTGGTGGGTGGAGCAGTGGTGTGCTTCATGTTGATATTCACCAGAAACGTGTGGTGGTTTGCGGGCGTCTATCTGCTGACAGGGGTCTGCATTGCAGCGGTCCAGGCGTGCACTGCCGCGCTGACCTGCCGCAAGGTACCGGAGGTCTTTAGAGGGCGAGCGTTCGGGATGCAGACATCGGCGGGGGTTGTGGGCGCGTGCGCGGCTCCGCTGGCATCCGGCTGGATAGGCAGCAGCGCCTACGGGATCCCGGCCATCTTTGTGATGACCGCAATAGTGCTGGCAATCGGAGCGGTCGCGTTCTCGGTCCTGGTAGGCAGGGCTTCAGGGGAGCTGACGCTCTAGTTGCGAGTTGCGACTTGACTGTCAGCCGCCAATAGTGGTTGTTGCACGTCACCCTGAACTTGATTCAGGGTCCATTCCTTAGCGGCGTGGATGCTGAATCAAGTTCAGCATGACGTTGGAATCACGGAGAGCCAACCCATCACCCGTCTCAAAACTTGCGTCCCCAATTCCACCCCGATATAATGAGAATTGACTGACGTCATCGGGAGAATGAATATTGCTTTCAAGAGTTAGCTCAAGCGCGCTTAATGGCATCGACTCTTTCCCGGTGGATGTCGAGATCGATCTTGCCTCCGCTCTGCCCGCGTTTACCATAGTGGGCCTGCCGGATGCCGCAGTGCAGGAATCCAAGGAACGGGTCCGCGCGGCTATCAAGAACAGCGGGCTGGAGTTCCCCTCCCGACGCATCACAATCAACCTCGCTCCCGCAGATGTCCGCAAAGAAGGCCCCTCGTTCGACCTGCCGATAGCCCTGGGGATACTGGCCGCCACCGGGCAGGTCGCTCCCGGGTTCATCGAAGACTGCGTGGTGGTGGGGGAACTGAGCCTGGATGGTTCGGTGAAGAGCGTGAGCGGTGTGCTGCCGATGGCCCTGGGCGCGCGTAACCGGGGAGTGAAGCGGCTCATAGTTCCATCACATAATGTAAAGGAAGCCGCGATTGTTGGCGAGATCGAAGTTTACCCCGTGACCAACCTCATGGAGGTGGTCAACCTCGTCAACAACCCCGAATCTATGTACCCGGCTATCTTCGACCAGTCTGAGTTCGAGGCTCTGGAAACCCCTACATACGAGGTGGATTTCTCGGATGTGAAGGGGCAGGAGATGGCCAAGCGGGCGCTGGAGGTTGCTTCGGCGGGTGGACATAACCTGCTGATGATAGGCCCTCCCGGCAGCGGCAAGACCATGCTTGCAAGGCGGCTCCCGACCATATTGCCTCCTCTGAGCAAAGAGGAAGCGCTGGAGGTTACCAAGCTCTACAGCATCTGCGGATTGCTTGGGCCCAACGAGGCGCTGGTGACCCGCAGGGCTTTCCGCTCGCCTCACCACACCATCTCCAACGCCGGTCTGTCGGGCGGCGGCACCTACCCGAGGCCGGGGGAAGTGAGCCTGGCGCACCTGGGGGTGTTGTTCTTGGATGAGTTCCCGGAGTTCAAGAGGGAAGTTCTGGAGATTATGCGGCAGCCGCTGGAGGATGGCCAAGTGACCATCGCCCGCGCTCAGGCATCGCTCACATTCCCGGCCAACTTCATGCTGGTGGCGGCGATGAACCCCTGCCCGTGCGGGTTTTTCAACGATCACCTCAAGTCCTGCACCTGTTCTCCGAGCCTGATTCACAAGTACCAGCAGCGCATATCCGGGCCGCTGCTCGATAGAATAGACATCCACCTCGAAGTCCCCCGGCTGAAGCAGGATGAGCTGATGAACAAGACCCCGGGCGAAGCTTCCCAGGCGATCCGCTTCCGCACCAAAACGGCCAGAGACATCCAGCGCAACCGGTTCAAAGGCACCAAGATCCACTGCAACGCCCAGATGACCTCCAAACAGATCAAGCAATTCGTGAAGCTGGACGCGCCCGCCGAAGCAATGCTGCGGCAGGCGGTGGAGCAACTCAGGCTATCCGCCAGAGCCTTCGACCGAATCCTAAAACTCTCCCGCACCATAGCCGACCTCGACTCCGCCCAAGACATATCAGTAGCCCACCTGGGAGAAGCAGTCCAATACCGGAGCCTGGATCGGAAGTACTGGGGATAGCGCGAGCAGGCGGAGGGAGTGGACATCTGAGGGCAAACCCGTCGAATTCGACGGGTTTGGACAACAGCCAGAAGTCCGTAATGGGAAGTGAGAACGGCATTGCGCAGATCATTCATTCTACTGCTCACGCTGGCTGCGGCCGTTTGCGTTTGTGCCGCGGGCGTGGGCACGGCATCGGGTGACGTCGGCGCGGCGCAGATCGTCCCGAAGCCGTACCTGCACCCAAATTGGATGCCCAGAACCATACCTCCACCAGTTCCGGGCTATCGCATAGAAACCTGCATTCACAACTGCTGGGCGAAAGGCGTCGGGGACTTCCCGGGGCTGGATTCCCGCGATCCGGAGACCGCCCTGAAAATGGCTAAGGAGATCGCGGACAATCTCATCGTCCAGTACAAGTATGTCGGGCCGGAGGTGGCTTACTTGTCCGGAGAGTCTGGGAAATGCTTTGCTCAGCACGTGCGGAAGAAGGGAGGGATTGTCCTCACCGAGGGGCACAACAACCCAGGCGTGGAGTTTCTCACCGAAAAGGGTGCGTTTGTGCTCAACCCAGAAGGCAAGAATCCCGCCCAAACCGGCGGCCTCGTTCACCATTCGGAGGATATGACCGCCCCGGTTGTCCTGGCGGAACTCCGCAAACGGATTGAGGCTTCTGCAAAGGTGGGAGCGCAGGCGTGGCGGAGCGTGGACTATACCTGGCAGTGGTGGGGCGGTCCGATATGGGGCTACTCTGAACCCGCCATCAGGCGATGGCGCGAAGACCTTACAGGGCAGGACGGTGACCTGGAGATAGTCGAGGGCCGCAAGCACAGGATAGCGCGGTTCTGGGAGTATTTCGCCTCCTACCACGGCTATCGAATGAAGCCGGAGAATGTCGGACTGGCTTCGTGGTACGACTACAACCCGCCCAGGCGCACGGACAAACCTACCCCGCAAGACCTCAACTCCCGACGGCTGTTCAGCATGCTTTTTCACTATGAGTGGGTGAAGTACATCAACGAAGCGCATCGCGTGTCGGCCACAAAGTATGGCTGTTTTGGCCAGCCGATATGCAACCCGGAGTGCCACGACAACGGGACCGACCTCTACTGGCTGCTGAAGTGCGCTTTCATCAGAGGCTTCAACGCGGAATGGTGGGGCAGCGCGGGAGTAGTAATCCCAAACTACTACAATTGCACCTATTACGGAAATACCGCCCAAACCAACCGGAAGGAGATCGTGCTGCACGGTGAGTCCGCAGCTGCAGGCAATGGCTTCTTCGAGGGCTCGCGACCGAACTACTGGGACAATATGGCGAACTACCTCATCACATACGCGCAGTCGGCGTCGGTCGATTTCAAGGCCAAGCACGACCAGTACTGGGGGGCTTCCTGGAGCAAGATGATCGATCCGAGGGAGAATGCGCATCAGGCGTACACCGCTTTTCGGTCGGCCTGGTGCGGGTTTCTCCGGTGCCGAAATGACAAAGCGCGCAAGCCCCGGACCGGTGTTCTTGCGATTGGGGTGCGGAGTGTGGCTTACAACGTGGACCCGTTCGACATAAGCCGCTCGTCGCAACCTTTCAACCTCGCGCAAGACCTGATCTCCCTGAACTACCTGCACGACGGCGCGGCGTTCCCTATGGACGACGCGTACAACCTCGACCGATACAATACCATCCTTCTGTCCCCGTTCGTGATGCCTCGGGGGTTTGCCGGAAAGGTTGGCGCGTGGGTGCGGTCGGGGAAAGGCCGGACGCTCATCACGCACAGTTTCGTGCCCACGAGGTTCAGCGCTCCATACGCCGAAGCGCCTCCTGATGGTCACGCGTACCTACAGCCTGGCGGCCAGGAGCGTCTCTTGGGGCTTGCTACGATAGGCGGCAGCGATATCCGTTCCGGGGTGGTGGAAGCGCACTGCCCCAAGTTCAAGGCCGCTCTGAGTGGTTTCATAGGGCAGAGGATCGAGTTTGGCCGGGGGATATGCGAAAGCGCGGGCGGCAATGTGCTGGTCTCTATGGATAGCCATCCGCTGGTGACGGAGCGCGCGTTCGGCAAGGGGCGGGTCGTCTACATTCATTTCTATCCGTCGGACACCAGCCTCGGAACGCAGCGGTTTGAGGCCGCGGTTGTTGACGGGGTGATGCGCTATGTCGGCCAGAAACCGATGACGCTCACACCGGAGGGCGTCTTTGCGCTGGTATTCGACCGGCCCGGCGGGCGGAAGGCTGTGGTCACCTACAACTCCGCTGCGCGCACCGATGTGCTCTACAGCGGCAAGACCCGCAGGGTTTTCCAGGCTCAGGACCCGGAGGCAAAGGGACAAGTGAAGGCCCTGGCAGGCGCGCCCAACTCGCGAATCCTTCTCAGGGACATGATCACCGGCCACCGCGAAACCGCAAAGAGCGACTCCGCAGGCTACGTCACCATCCCCTATGACGGCTGGAACATGCGGGGGGTATACGTGGAGCCTGCGAAGTGACGCGCGACGACCGGGTACATCCTCCGTTGCTTTGGATGCCGGCAGCCGTTGGCTGAAAGCAGCGCGCTTTTGTGCTGCGGAAGCCCGACTCGCAGAGCCGGCAAACCCTGCGGGGCTGAGGCCCCCGGCTCCGGCAGCAAGCAACTAGGCTCCTACCAATGCCTCGCGGCGGAGGTTGTCTTGCTCAACACAACTAACGGTTTCACGTTCGGACTGACTCGAGGCATAGACCAGCGATCGAGGGCGGGCCACATGCACTCGGCCTGCCTCTCAAAGTAAGACGCGTCACGCCACGTCTCGATGTAAGCGTCGCAGTAGGTACTCCTCCAGAATCCGTGCGACACATGGATTAGCTCGTGAAGCACTGTCTGACAGAATGTGGCCCATTCATCCGGACTGCCGTATCTGTAAGCCCAGGTTCCCGCTTCGGGACTTGTGCTGAATGTGACAACAGGAGCCATCTTCATTGTCTGAGGTTTGCACAACGCGACAGGTACAGCATTTGCGTAACTGGGATCAGCGAGCAATTTCCAAGTGACGTCAGCACAGTAGTCTTCGGCGTCTACGCATTGCCAGAAGCCGCCATTGTCTACTCTATCTATTGCTGCAGCTAGCTGCGGCATACAGCCCTTGATACGCTGCAAGCACTTCCTCAGCGCGGGATCACGACTAACGTCGGTCGTCTTGCGACCGCTGGGACCGACCTTTGTGGTTGGAGGACTGTCACAGTGGTCTATACCGTCATTCGCTGCGCCGACGCGGATGGACGTTCCAGTGCCAGGGCCATAGAGTCGCATACCTGCTTGATATGCAGTCTGGTTTGCGTCCTGAAATTGCGCACAGTATCCGAACAGCCCCAGATGCTGGGAAGGCTGAGCGGCCGATCCAGTGTTCGACGTCTCGTTCGCCCACGCGGCATACGTGTATTTATCCGAGACGGCACCGCCGTCTGCCGCCATAAACAACGGCGGCACCGCCAGCAGTATCAAGGCGACCAGATACATGCATTGGGGCCACGAACGCGTCAGCACTGCTAACATTTTCTCCACCATGGTCATTTCTCTTCCTCCTGCTGTCCCCAGACTCGCGGGGGTTCTGCGTTGTTCTGAAACAGATGCCATCTGCTGTTGCTTAGTCCCTCAGGAGTTCTTCTCGCTCCGTCGCTTACCATTATGCCCTCGGCCAACACACAGGAACACGGGCAGGACTACCCATTCGTCGGGCCGTCACCCCATGTAGTGAGGGTAACTACTTACTGCGTCGAGTAGAGGACTTCGGATAGTACCCATAGTAGCGGGGGGCCGGTCTCCGGCATAGGGTATCCACGGACAGCGCTAGTCAGATCCAAGCCGTCACTCAAGCCCAAGCTGTCATTCACTCACAAAACCACGCCACATCCACAACCGCCACTTTCAGCATACACCCGGATTCGTAGTATGAGAGGACTGCGGTTTTGCCTGTGAAGGCTATGCTGGTGTAGGAGTAGCTGCCTTTGGGGGTGTCTTCCAGGTTCTTTATGTGCTTCCAGGTTTGGCCTTCGTCTTGGGAGATGGCGCAGGTGAGGGGGTTGCGCTCGGTGGGGTGGTTGTTCCAGATCAGGAGGAGGTCTTTGGTGGATGGGATTCGGACGCAGGTAGCGTTGCAGCTTGGAGCGGGGAGGCCCATCGGTTCCGGTTTGGACCAGCTCTCGCCCTTGTCCGAGGAGTAGCAGCGGTAGATCTGCTTGAGGTCGGTTCGGATGAGCATCATCACCCGGCCATCCTTAAGCTCCACCAGCCCCGGCTCGTCCGCGCCGTAGCTGCAGCCATCGACCACCAACCTCTGGCCTTTGGCGATCCAGGTGCACGCTGCCGCTCACCCCAACCTCTCCTGCGAGGGGATGGAGTTCATCAGCAATGCGTCGCAAACCACGCCAGGGAGAGTTCAAAGAAGTCGGAGGCGCGGACGTGGTCACGGTTGGGGTAGCCTACCATCGCCTTGACGCAGTGCAGGGCGTCGAAGAGCGGCTTGATAGTCGATTCCGGGCAGTGTATGTCCGTTTCGCCGTAGCTGATGATTGTCGGAACCTCCACCATCGAAGCCAGGGAGACAGTGTCGAAATAGGACAGGGTTTTCAACGCGGTTTCGAGCTGGTCGGGGTGGGCGGCGAGATAGTTGGCAAGGTCTGAATATGGGTAGGTGTGGGCTTCCTCTATTGCACGAGGGATGCTCGACATAAAGGGGACTTCCGCCGATACCCCGCGAACCCCTTTGCCGATTGCCGCCGCAGCCACTGCCATGGCCCCACCGCACGACGCCCCACAGGCATACACCTGGTCCGGATCGACCTCTGGCAACGACCGCACGAAATCCACAGCCTGCACCGCATCGCAGTACATCCCACGGAATGCGTATTCTTTTGGGGATGTGATTCCGTAGGTTAACTGGCTGGGCACGGCTTCGTTGTAGGAAAGGTCGCTCAACTGGCTGCCGCGAGGGGAAAGTGCGAATGCGACATACCCTCGGCGGGCGATGTCCGAGCGGTCCCAGACGTTCACACCATATCCCGGATAGTACACGATGGCTGGCACTTTTGCGCGGGATGTGACCGGCTTATACAACCATCCGCCAACCCGCCATCCGCCCAGGCCCTGCCAACTGACATCATAACGGAAGTCCATGACCCCCGCGCAGTGGTAGTCGCTGTCGGTGATCTGAGCATCGAGTGGAGTCGAGCGGATCTCATCAACGGTATTCTGCCAGAACAGGGCAAGGTCGGCGGGAGCGGAACTGCTGCAGGTCATTTTGAAGTCTCCGGGAAGTGAATATTACTCTCGGAAGTCTAGCATGCGGGAGAAGTGTTGTCAAAGAGGCAGAGGTCGTGGTAGAATTGTTGAGCTGTGGAGAGGTGGCTGAGTGGTCGAAAGCGGCCGCCTGCTAAGCGATTATGCGTTTATAAGACGCATCCCGGGTTCGAATCCCGGCCTCTCCGCCACGTTTTAGCCTCAGATTTCTTCACTTTCCTCCTGTTGTGACACATTTGTGACACATGGCCCGAAGAAAGCACTCTCAACAACCTCGGCTGCTTTATCCAAACTCGTCTGCAGAACGTGGGCATATATGTTCATTGTCGTGCTCATGCTGGAGTGTCCAAGGAGTTGTTGAACAGCTTTTCCCGGCACGCCGCGATTGATCAGTTCAGTAGCGTAAGTGTGACGCAGTTCGTGCATCGTGATTGTTACGCCGGCCCTCTTCTTCATTCTCGTCCAACAGTGACCAAGATAGTTGGGCTTCAGCATTGTGCCGCTTGTATTGACGCAGACCCATTTGGCTTTGGATACCGCTTGCTCCCTCTGCAGCAGTTCGACAAGAGACGGAGGCATCGGTATGACACGTGCCTTTCCGGTCTTGGGATCCTTAGGCTGAGCATCAGTACCTATCTGTTCGATCGATCTGCGTATGGCTACAGTGCTGTGCTCGAAATCTATGTCTTCCCACTGCAGCCCGCACAACTCACCTCGCCTGATTCCGGTTCCCAGATATATCTCAAAGGGTACCCTTCACGTTCCGCTGGTTTTCCAGCTTAAGGTCATCACTGAGCTGCTCGTAGGTCTGCTTGGCGACTTCCGTATCCCATGATGTAGACCCGCCCTGATATATCCGATGCACCCCAGCGGCCAGAGTCTCAAGCAGTTCGTCCTTAAGTACCGGCTCCTGCACTAGCGCCAGGAACTCCACTGCGTTGACGTGGATGCTAAGTTGCGATTCTGACGGCAGGCACGAGCGTTCGTAGTAGGTCTTCCCGGCAAGCAGGCTGCTCGCTATGATCGACTCCATCGACCTCACGCCATGCTTGTATTCCGATGCCGTCAGGAATGCGTGGAGAACGCCGGGGTCGATGTTGAGCTTCTTGCCCGAGAACAGGTCCGGCGCGGTCCGCTTGAGCAGGCCCTGAAGCAAGATCGCCCTCCCGGTCGAATCATTCCTGTGGGCATCGGTATGCGGTGGACCTGGTGTGCTTTGTCGAGGCCATCCGCCACCTCTCTGATAAGATTCCCCAGCAGTGCAGCGCCTCCTGCCTGAACGCAGGACCGCGCACTATCCTCCGCGTTCCAAGCCTGCCCACCGGCCTTTCCCTTGCGAATATGCGCTATGTTCCAATCGGCCGTTACATCACCGGTGACAACTATGGTCTTCCCGCTACCTGTAGCCAATACTCCATACCTCCACCTTGTATAATGTCAACTCTGAGTAGTTCGATTTGTTTATAGGAAACACCTGCTTTCAGTATCTAGTGTCTCACTTCAGCCACCCGCTGTTATCGCAGACAAACGGGTTGAGCTTGAGCGGCTTGCCGCAGGCGAGGAGTGGGCACCCTCAAATGCCTTCCGGCGGTTCTGGTTTGGGAGTCCGAGTTCGCTGCCACCAAGATAGCGCTTTCCACTCCGCGATGGCGCGCTGGTAGTCCATGCTTAACTGCGCCGCGCGCTCAGCGCGAGCTCGCTGCGCATCCGTGGGCTTGAACGCTGCAGACAATGTGTTCCGGATAGTGCTCTGGACCTCGACAGAATCACAGACAAACGGGTTGAGCTTGAGCGGCTTGCCACAGCCGGAGAACGGGCAGGCGATCTCAAGGCCGATCCAGGCGTCCTGCACGATGAATCGCTTCCCGCACCAGGGACAGAGGGCGGTGAGGTTGGCGTCCCAAGTGTGGCTGACGAAAAGCCAGAGGCGTGCCGGGGTGATGACTGGTCTGCCGGGAGAGTAGTTTTCGATAGCGAGAATATCCACCCGGGCGCTACCACCGCAAGTAGCCAGCCTTGCGCCATGCACCGCTATGCTTCCCACCCAACCCTCCCTCCCATAGACCTCAATACACTCGCCCGTTTCTATGTTCCACACTCGAAGGGTCTTGTCATCGCTTCCCGACATCACGCAGCGGCCATCAGGGGTGATCGAAACCGCAGAGATATAGTCCGTATGCCCCTCCAGCATAGTCAGACACTCGCCCGTCTCCAGGTCCCACACGCGAAGGGTGTTATCCGCGCTTCCCGACA
>CAZTAO010000026.1:0-57084 GCA_964611645.1 uncultured bacterium
AAACAAAACGCCCGCACTTACTTCAACCTACACTATACAATACTCAAGGAACAAACTAAAGCGCCAGGGGACTGTGCCCTCCGGCGCAGTAATAATATACCACAGGCCCTCTCAGGATGTCAACACGACCGCAAGCGCGCGTGGTGTCAGGCTCAGATCGCGGCCAAAGCAGTCCAAGGTCCCCGCCGTGACCACACACCAAAGCGCGTGTTCTCCCACCAAATCGCCCCGCGCACGGCCATTTGCCCTGACTGGATGCGTCTAGTACAATTGGCCAAGGGAAACCTTTACCGCGTGCGCACGTCAAAGGATAGAGGGCATTTGTATCATGCGTAGTGTATTTTTGGTTTTTTCAGCAAAGAAGTTCTGGAGATGTCTGGCGTTGGCTTTCCTGCTTGCCTTGGTGGCAACTGGTGTTGCGTTCGCCAAGGATCCTCCTATAGGGCCTAACGAGGTAGAGCTCGGAAAAGAAGCGCAGGCGGCTGTAGCGAAGGACAATAAGTTCGTAGACGACGCAGCGATGATAAAGAGGGTCCGGGACATTGGCGAGCAGCTCGTCAAGATCGCCAATGAAAAGCAGGTAACTGCGACCTACGGAACAGACAAAGTAACACCGTTCGAGTATACGTTCGACGTGATCGAAAATGAGGACGTAAACGCTTTCAGCACCCCCGGCGGGCATATATATGTTCACACCGGTCTTTTGAAGTTCGTTCAGTCAGACCATGAGCTGGCTGCGGTACTCGCCCACGAAGTTGCACACGCATCCCACCACCACATGGTATACCTGATAAAGAAACAGGAAGGTTTGGGCAACGCAGCCGCAATAGCAATACTTGCGGCCATGCTTAGCGGCGCGCGAGGCTCGGACGTCAGCAACGTCCTGCTGGGCGTGAACCTCTACCAGATAGCTAAGCTCAACGGCTACAGTATGGACGCCGAACGGGACTCCGACCACGCCGCGATACTCTACATGAAGGAGACTCCGTACAACGCCGTGGGTCTGCTGACATTTTTGGAGCGCCTGGCGAGAAGAGTGGAGCTTGTGAACTACGGCATATACAGATCCCACCCCGTGGATGCTGAGCGCGTTCGCAATACCCGAGACCTGCTCACAGACCTGCGCATCCCGATAAAGCGCCGGCTCGTTACCAATGGTGCGAAGGCTGAGGTGAAGCCGCTTGCAGGTGAGCCATCCTCCGGTTTCCAGGTGGTTCTGGGAGACAAGGTGATTTTTGTTCCGGCCGCACGCGACGACCAACCAAGCGAAGCCTCAGCCCAGGCAGCGGCAACCCGCATAAACAAGGCCCTGGATGCTGGACTCTCCATGTTTGAAGTGAGAGCCGACCAGGAAGCCGGGGCAGTTATCGCGCGCAACCAGGTTCTGCTGCAGTTCAGCCCGGCCGACGCCAAGCTGATGTCTACAACCCCCGGGGAAGCCACCAAGACTGCGGCAGCCGCTATCAGAAACGTGATCTGGCGCGAGATGGTGGACACAATCCACTAAACACGCCGCTGTAACCACCCTACGCTCGCTCACCAAAGGCATCACGAACAGCAATCCTGAGTTAATGCAGGATTTGCGGAGGTAGCTGGGTAAGGAGTAATTGTAGCCTGCCAGTGTGGCGTGGATGACCTAGGGGTGATTGTGACAAGCCAACAACGCATTTCGATAGCACTGAGCGCTGGGACGCCGGACCGGGTTCCGCTGGCGATGCCCTTTACGTTCTATGGGGCTAAGATATCGGATGTGTCCATTGCGGACTACTATGAGCGGGCCGAGCTTGTGGTCAGCGCCCAGATCAGACTGCTCAGGCAGTTTCGACAAGATGCGGTGTTCTCCTCGTTCTATACGGCCCTACAGATTGAAGCGTGGGGCGGCGAGGTATCGTTTTCGGATACGACTGCACCCTCGGTTGAAGTCCCCGTTGTCCGCAGGCCTGAGGACATAAACAACCTCGAACAACCCAAGATTCGCGACTGCAAGCCGATGCTGCGTTGCCTGGATGTAACGCGCAGACTCCGCAGGCAGTTAGGCGATGACACCGCGATAGCAGCCACCGTCGTTTCTCCATTCAGTCTCCCCTTGTTGCAGATGGGCGAAGCGCAATATGCCATGCTGATCGAAGAACAACCGAGGCTCTATGAGCGTCTCATCGCCATTAACGAAGAGCTTTGTGTAGAGTGGAGCAATGCGCTGTTCAATGCGGGAGTATCCTATATCATCTGCTCCGATCCAGCGGCTTCTTCGCCGAATCTGGCCAGGGATGTCTACTTGAGGTTGGGATTCCCAGTGTTGTGCAGCTACTTGAGCAGGATGAACGGCCCCATCGTGCTAAGCACATACCCCTCCGACAGCCTTCCCATCGTAGACCAGGCCATCCAATGCGGGGCGAAGGCAATAGTTCCGAATAAGGACGAGAATGCGGACGAAGTCAGAGCTGCCAGTCGGGGGCAGGTTGCGCTGGTCGGCGGGATCGACACCGCAAAGATGCGGACTTGGGACTGCGCCGAGGTTGAATCGGAAGTGAAGACCGCAATCGCGAAGGCCGGGGTAAATGGAGGGCTCATTCTGTCTGACTCCAGCGGTGACGTGGGCTGGTCTGTCTCGCAGGGGAATCTGGCCGCCATAGCCGACGCAGCCCATATATGGGGCCGGTATCCCCTGTGGCAGGCGGTTAGCCGGCAATGAACCGAACCCTCCGAAATGACGCCCGCAAGCTTATGGTCCTGTTTTGTGTCGCAATCCTGGTTCTGATGGCCGCCGGTTCTTTGCTGTTTGTGTGGCGCGGGGTCGTGAGATTTGAGGAGGCGGCGGCAACAGCTTCGGTGGAGCGTTCTGTTCGGGCACTGCACCACGAGACGAGGGAACTTGATCTTCCAACGGTCGACTGGGCTGTATGGGATGAATCCTACAACTACATCAAGGGCAAGAATCCTGGCTTTGAACGGAGAAACCTCAACACTCCGACATTTGCTTATCTTCACGTGGACCTTGTCTTGTTCGTCAACCGGACCGGCCAGATGCATCGGGGGATCATCTTCCCGCCCATGGACCGGACGCAACACAGCCTGGACGCCGGCACCCTGAAGTCCCTGGAGTCTTACGGACTATTGGGCAGAGGCAAGTACCAATTGAGGGCCAGAAGCGGTCTTGTTGTGTTGCCTCAAGGCGCGATGATCGTCTCCGCTCAACCAATCCGAGACAGTGAGGACACTAAGGCTCCGAATGGGCTTCTTGTCTTTGGGCGCTGGATCAAGGGATCGCTGGGTTCGGACATTGCAGAGCTGAATGGCAACCCGGTTGAGTTCTACACGATGGACCGAGACAGGTTGTCAGACGACTGCAAACTCGCCATCATTCGCCTCCAGCACAATGCCACCACCACCGACGCCGTCGACCGAGACCAAATGGCAGGATACGCAATGCTCTCAGATCTCAGCGACAAGCGAGCTTTGCTGCTGAGGGCAACCTACCACAGAACTGTCTCTCGCAAGGCCCTGGCGTCCCTCCTGAGCGCAAACGGAGCCATCCTGATCGTCGTGGTCATTGTGTGCGCGATAGCGATGCTTGTGCTGGACGTCAAGGTATTCTCCCGACTCAAGCGACTGTCCTCCGAAGTATCCACCATAACCACGTTCGATGATCTCTCTCAACGAACCACCGTGGACGAACGTGACGAACTCGGCGCTTTGGGCGGAAGCATCAACAGAATGCTGCAGTCTCTCGAGGACGGCCGCGCCGAAACCCGTCACACTATTGACACTCTTCGCGCCACAAACCGATGCTTTGTGGGATTCGGGCCGGACCCGGAAGCCAACATAGCCAGCCTCACGGAACTGTGCGGCAATATGCTCGGAGCACTCTGTACAGTCTACAACAGGCTTGAGGGCGACGAGTTCGTGGTGGGCGCAGCCTGGAACGCGCCCGTCGTTCCCGGACAGCGTTCTCCCAGTGAGGGTCGAGTATGCCTGGAGGTCGCGCGCAGTTCCGACGAGTACCCAACTGTGATCAGTCATATTCCTCAGTCGCGGTACGCGCTCTCAGACCCGTTCATCGGAGCTGCCGGCATCGAGACCTATGTGGGGCAGGCTGTGCGCCTCGCCGGGTCCGTATATGGGACACTCTGCGCAGCCTTCGACAACGATTTCCAGCCAAACGAGACTGAGATGGAGTTGATGCACCTGATCGGTTCTGCCATTGCGACCGAGGAAATGCGCAGGCAAGCGGGAGAAAGATTGGAGGCACGAGAGGCCCTGTTCCGTGCGCTTTTCGACAACTCGCCAATCGGGATAGTTGTGCTCAACGAAGAAGGCATAGTCCTCACCAGCAACCGCGCGGCTCAGGACATACTTGGCTGGCACGATCAGAAGGTAGTACAGTCGTTCAGGCTCTTCAGCGATCCGATGCTGTTGGATTCAACAAAGGAGCGAGCGCGAAGGGGTGAACTGTTCCACACTGAGAGAAAGGCCGATTTTGAAAAGATGCGCCAGAGTGGGGTCTACTCCGGAGATCGCAATGGAATCGCGTGGGTGCATACGACCTTCACTCCCCTGAGCGCCTCACCATCTGTTGCGGGCGGGTATATTCTGCTGCTCCAAGACATCACCGAGCGCAAGATTGCGGAAGAGGAGATTGCGCTGGCGAGACAACACGATGCTGAAACCGGCAGAAACATCCAGAAGACACTCCTTACAGCAGGCATGCCGGGGAATGTAAAGGGCGTATCCGCCTACGCGGTGTCGGTGCCATCGTGGGAAGTTGACGGCGATTTCTACGACTTCTTCCCCCACAGCGACCGATGTTTTGACCTGGTTGTGGCGGATGTAATGGGTAAAGGCGTGCCCGCGGCGCTGATGGGCGCGGCGGCGAAGAACCACATCATACGCGCGTTGGCGCTTTTGCCCCAGAACAGCACAACCGGTCATCTGCCCGCAGTCGAAGATATTGTGGGCCAGGTGCACAAGCAGTTGTCCTCCGACCTGGCCAATCTCGAAAGCTTTGTAACGATGGTCTACTGCCGGTTCGACCTTGACGCATCCCGGTTCAGCTTTGTGGACTGCGGGCACATGGCGACTATCCACTTCAAGGCGGCTTCGGGAGACTGCGAGTTCCTCAAGGGAATCAATGTGCCTCTGGGGTGCAGAATAGAGGAGGTGTACGAATCGCAAACGGTTTCATTCGATCCGGGAGACATCTTCCTCCTGTACTCCGACGGCATCACCGACTCACGAAGCGACACCGGTGAGTACTTTACTCCGGACAGACTGGCAACGGCTGTTGCCCGAATGCATAACAGCACAGCCAAGGATATGGTGGAACAGGTTATGTCCGAGCTGTATGACTTCAAACGCCCCGACCAAGTGGTAGACGACCTCACCTGCCTGGTTGTGAAGATCGGCTGATCCGACCAATCAAACCGCGTGCCTCAACTGCTCTGCTCCTTGCTTGTCAGCCTCAATTGCAGTTCATCGGGGGTGAGCCCGTCCACAGCGAATGTCTTCTCCCTGCCCTTCGCACCACTAACCAGAGAGATTCGGCCCTTGGCTACTCCTATGTGGTCAGCGATGAGTTTGGTGATCGCCGCGTTGGCCGCGCCGTCGACCGGAGCCGCGGTAACTCGAACATGCAGGACACCATCCTGAATACCAGTGACTTCATTGCGCGAAGTGCGCGGGGTCACTCTGACTTTGATTCTCGCATCACCCATGGTTGGTTACACACTCTCCGATAGAATCCGCTGACTGGATAATCTTCTAGGGTTTGCGGGTGAGTTCCTGCTTTCGTTCTCCTCCGGCGCACAGGAGGGTTATGGGCGGTTCTCCGGACGTAACATCAGCGGAGCTTGTTACCTTGAAAGAACCTCACCCCAGCCCTTTTCGCAGCCCCGCTCCGCTATGGGCCGCTTTCGGGCAGCGCCTCTCCTTGCGAGGAGAGGGAGTTGTAGTTTGCGTGCGTGCGTGGAGACTGCTATACTACATTTCGTTATGGATACCCACGCTTTACGAGTCTTGGAGTTTCCGAAAGTGATCGCGCTGCTTCAGCAGCGCGCTGCCACCGGCGTTGGGCGGGAGTTTTGCGCTCAGATAACCCCTGTTTCCGACATCGATTTCGCGCGCCGACTGCTTCAGCAGACCGATGAGGCGCTGGCTCTGCTGGACAGGGAAGGCGGCGCGCCTTTCGGCGGAATCACTGATATCCGACAGGTTGTTAACCGGGCATCGGTTGGCTCAATCCTGCAGCCCAGTGAGTTGTACCAGATTGCAGCAACGCTACAGTCCATCGACCGCCTGCGCAAGTTCTTCCACAGACCGCAGTCGGAATACCCGCTTCTCAGAACTATTGCGGGTGACATCCAGACCAGTGAACCCTTGCAGTTGGCTGTAATGAAGGCCATTTCGGCATCCGGAGAAGTCCTCGACGCTGCAAGCCACGCCCTGGCTGCCGCAAGGTCCGAGCTTCGCACTACTCAGTCGAGGATCGTCACCAAGCTGGAGTCGATGCTGGGTTCCAAGCAGTACAAGACCGCGATCCAGGAACCGGTCATAACAATGCGCAGCGACCGGTATTGCATCCCCATAAAGGCAGACTTCCGGGGCCAGGTGCCCGGCATTGTGCATGACACCAGCTCGTCCGGCGCGACCCTTTTCATTGAGCCGGCCGCCCTGGTCGACCTCGGCAACAGGCGGCGAGAGCTGACATCCAAAGAACGGGATGAGGTCGAAAAGGTGCTGGCGGGGCTGTCCGTGCAGGTGCAGAAGCAGGCCGATATCATTCTCAGCAACGTCGATCTGGCAGCACAGCTTGACTGCGTCTTCGCGCGGGCAAAACTCGCGGCGGAGCAGTCGGCTACCCTCCCGGCGCTCAACGATAAGGGCAAACTCAACGTATCATCGGCACGTCACCCTCTGATCGGGGCAAATGCCGTACCGATCTCATATCGCCTGGGTTCAGGCTTCAATGCGCTGCTGATAACCGGCCCCAATACTGGCGGGAAAACAGTAGCCCTGAAGACAATAGGCCTGTTGGCGCTGATGGCTGCGAGCGGCTTGTTCGTGCCCGCAAATGTGGGGGCGGAGATTGCACTGTTCAAGAAAGTGTTCGCCGACATTGGCGACGAGCAGAGCATAGAGCAATCGCTGTCAACTTTTTCCTCCCACATGAGCAACATAGTGCGCATTACCCAGAACGCAGATCAGCGCTCTCTGGTACTCCTGGATGAACTAGGCGCGGGAACCGACCCAGCCGAGGGCTCGGCATTGGCGAAGTCGGTCCTCGATCACCTGCTTCGTCGCGGGGCGAAGATAGTTGCGACCACTCACTACGGGGAACTGAAGGAGTACGCCTACGCCCGTGATGGGATCGAGAACGCATCGGTGGAGTTCGACCTCGAAACGCTGAGGCCTACCTACAAACTCATGATCGGGATTCCGGGCGGCAGCAACGCTTTCGCGATTGCGGAGCGACTGGGGCTATCGAAAGAGATCGTTCAAGAGGCCAGGGAAAGCTGCTCGTCGTGCTAAGAGCAGTCCGACGAGCTAATTCGCCGCCTGGAGGAAAGCACTTCGGCGGTGGCTGCGGAACGCAAGGAAACAAGCCAGACCCTCGCTGAGGTCGAGACCCTGAAACAGACATACCAGAGCCGTATCAATGCAATCGCTGCGGCGGAGGCTGAGGTCAAGACCAGAACACGCGAACGCGCGCAGGCGATCATAGATTCATACGCCAAAAGGCTCGACGAGACTCTTGAGGAACTCAGCAAGCAGCAGTGCGACTCGCAGGCGGCACAGAACCTCCGGACAAAAGTGCAGGAGATCATCCAGGAAGCCCGTGAAGAGACCGATGCGGCGGAACCTGAACTCCCCGAGACTCCGCTGGAAGAAGGTTCCTCGCTGGCGCCCGGGACGCTGGTGCGGGTGATGGGTATAAACCAGGACGGCGAGATCATAGGGCCGGTCGAGGATGGCAAAGTTCCGGTGATGATAGGCTCGATGCGAATAACCGTCGGCCTGTCGGCCTTGCGTCAGGCGAAGGGGCAGAAGAGAACGATTGCTGTAGCTGAGAAACCGGGCAGCGCCATCGCGCTGGAAAAGGCCCGCGAGGTCCACTCCGAGATCAGCCTGCGCGGAAAGCGGGTCGAGCCGGCGCTGCTGGAACTTGACAAGTATCTTGACGATGCTGCGGCATCCGGCATCCCGCGGGTGAGGATCGTCCACGGCAAGGGAACGGGAGTTATGCGGCAGGCAGTGTCGCAGTATCTGAAGTCACACCCGATGGTGGCCTCGAGCAGAATCGGAGAAGCCTCCGAGGGCGGCGCCGGGGTTACTGTGGTTGATATGAAACGCTGAGAAGCAGTGTAGGTTCAATACTGAAGAGTACTGTGTTCGGAAGATAGTGCGTGCCCCTCACCCCAGCCCTCTCCCCGCGAGGCCGGGGAGAGGGAGTTTCTCATGAAGACTGAGCAATTACGAGAAGGAGTAGTTCATTGTTGGATTTCAACGAGACTAGATGGAAGCAAGTTCAGGAGACCTGGGGGCTGTGGTGGAAGCAGGAACTGGGAAGGCCGGTTATCACTGCGACACTGCCGGGGCGCGACCCGGGAAGGCCTAAGCCGGACCTCCCGCTGCTGTCTTTCGCCACGTTCTATGATCTCAGCGTGCCCGCTGAAGACATAGTCGACAGGTGGGACTACGAACTCTCCAGCCGATACTACCTTGGCGACGCCTACCCAACGTGGTGGCCCAACCTCGGCGCTGGAACTCTGGCTGCATTTCTGGGGGCGGAGGTACACAACGGAACCACTACGGAAACCACATGGTTCAAGCCAACGGAAGTCGAAGACATCTCGGAACTTTCCTTCAAGTACGATCCCGACAGCCCATGGACCTGCCGCGCGAGAGACCTGATGCAGAAGATGGTGGACAGGTGGGGCGACACTGTTCAGGTATCCATAGTAGACCTTGGTGAGGGGCTCGACGTGCTCTCTACGTTCCGCCCAAGCTCGCTGCTTCCGATGGACCTCTACGATCACCCTGAGGAGGTCAAGCGGCTTGTCTGGGAGCTTTACGAAGCTTTCTGGGCCTACTGGGACGACTTCCAGAGCGTCATCGGCAAGACTAACAAAGGATTCTCACACTGGCCTCCGCTATGGTCGCCGGACACCTATTTCATGTTCCAATGCGACTTCTGTTACATGATAGGGCCTGAGATGTTCGATGAGTTCGTGAAGCCCGAACTGGAGGCGTGTTTCGCCAGGACCGTGAACCCGTTCTATCACCTGGACGGGCCAGGCGAGCTGCCTCATCTGGATTCCTTGCTCAGTATACCGAACCTGAAGGGCGTGCAGTGGGTACCGGGAGACGGCAACCCGCCAATCACCGAATGGCCGGAGGTAATGCGCAAGATTACGGACGCCGGCAAGCTCATACAGTGGTGGGGTGATACCAGCACCCTCAAGATTCTCAAAGACCAGCTTGGCAAAATCGACCACCTTGCCCTCGGAGCCGTCAAGATGCCCGATTGGGGCCAGATGACAAGGGAAGAGATAGAAGAGATGATGCGCTTCGCCGAGGGGTAGACTGCCAAGTTGAAATAACACCAATGCCGGGAGGCTGATATGGAATTCACCGTTTCAAGGATTACCCAGGAACTGCCTAGCGCCGATGCGTTAGTGGTGGCTGTCTACAAAGATGCTCGAGACCTTCGCGGCCAGGCGAAGAAGCTGGATGAGAAGTCCGGACACGCCATCAGCGAATACCTGAAGTGTGGAGTGTTCCAGGCGGATACCGGAACAGCCGCCCTCATTCCCCTACCCTCCGGCTCTCCCGGAAAGTGGGCGGTGATCGCAGGACTGGGAGAGATCAAAGACTCCAGCCGCTGCAACCTCGCGAAATCGGCGGGCGCGGCGATCCGGGAGTGCGTCCGAGCGAAGGCAGTCTGCGTCGCGTGGCTGGCCGACCACCTGATTGCGCATTCCGATTCCGATATGGGACACGCCCTCACCCTCGGCTCGATGCTCGGAGCTTATCGCTTCTCGGAGTTCAAGACCGAGAATCTGAAGCGGCAGGATGTTGAGTCGGTCAAGTGTCTTGTAAGCAAAGGCGTGGATACCAAGGAGTTCGCTGCGGGGATGAACAGGGCCCGAATCGTGGCTGAGGCTATTATCCTCACCAGAGACCTCGGCAACATGCCCTCCAACATCTGCACGCCTACCTACGTCGCCCAGATCGCCGAGGACACGTGCAAGCAGTATGGGATAGAGTGCGAAGTGAGAGGCCGGGAATGGATCGAATCGCAAGGTTTGGGCCTCATAGCCGCAGTCTCCCGGGGAGCTACCGAGGAGCCGAAGTTCGTCCGGATGACCTACACCCACCCCGAAGCAACCAAGACCATTGCGCTTGCGGGCAAGGGCGTGACATTCGACTCCGGCGGGTACTCTCTGAAGATCCCCAGCGACAAGATGTATGGTATGAAGGACGACATGCACGGCTCTGCGGCGGTCATCGCCGCAATGCGGGCAGCCGCGCAGACAAAGGCGAGGATCAACATCATCGGCCTTCTGCCACTTACCGAGAATATGATCGGTCCCGCAGCCGTGCATCCCGGAGACGTCTTCCGGTCGTTCACCGGCAAGAGCGTGGAGATAGCCAACACGGACGCCGAGGGCAGGCTGCTCTTGGCGGACACGGTAGCGTATGCTGAGTCACTGGGAGTCGACGCGATCATCGACCTGGCGACGCTCACCGGCGCATGTGTGATTGCGCTTGGCAAAGGTATGTCGGCAGTTTTCAGCACCGACAACAAGCTCACTGACGCACTCAAGGCTGCCGGGGATGCAAGCTGCGACATGCTGTGGCCACTGCCCTTGCACGAGCAGTATATGGACTTCATCAAGAGCGACGTCGCCGACATCAAGAACACTGGTGGCCATGTGGGCGGCGCCATTGTAGGCGCACTCTTCATCAAGAGCTTTGTGAAGTCCACCCCGTGGGCGCACATAGACCTCTCAGGGGCTACAGTCGAGACAGACTCCCCAATCTGCCCAATCGGCAGCACGGGAGCAGGCGCGGGAACTCTGGTTGAGTACATTCTCTCCTACGCGTAGAGAATAACTCTGAAAGCAGGTGACTGATATGCCGCACAACGTCGATGACCTGGTAAGCCAGCAGGTTCGCAGAGTCGAGCTTGCCAAAAAGAAAACAGCAGAGGCTAAGTCCGGCCTGTGCAGTGTTGTGACCATTTCCAGAACAATGGGGTCCGGAGCGCGTATAGTGGCGCAGAAGGTGGCAGACGATCTTGGCTGGGCTTTCTGGGGGCGGGAGATTCTGGACGTGATGGCTACCAACGCGGACGTATCACGCGAGGTGGTCGAGGCGCTGGACGAGAAAAGCGTCTCAGAGATCGAACTGCTGGCGCGTGAGATGCTGGGCGATCACCAAACGCCCACATTCTACTACCGCGCCCACCTGACCAAGGCAATCCGACAGGTCGCAAGGCTGGGCAACGCGGTGATTCTGGGACGCGGCGCAAGCCTGCTGTTGCCCGACGCTCTTCACGTTCGCATAGATGCCTCGGAGGCGCACAGAGCGCACAATATGATGGTGTTCGAGGGCATGACGGAACACGACGCGCTGAAGAAGATTCGCGACTCGGACAAAGAGCGTGAACGCTTCCGCGTGAGAACATACGGAAAAGCGCTTGTCACCAGCGTCCACAATGACGTTACCATCTATATGGATCGACTCGACACTGTGGCGGCAGCGGAGATAGTAAAGTCAGCCTTGTGCGCTCGATGGGCGGCTCAGCAGAAGAAATCGAGCAACTGATGGAAGAACACGGCGAAGCAGACAAGCCGGACTAGTCGAAGCCGACTTCGATGAATCGATCACGGATCACGTCGAGCTGGTCAAGCGCCCTGCCGCAGCCCTTTGCAACGCATGACATCGGGTCATCGGCAACGAACACCGGAACCTGGGTCTCTTCAGACAGCCTCTCGCTCAGTCCTCTGAGCAGAGCAACGCCGCCCGTGAGGACTATCCCACGTTCGATTATGTCGGAGGCCAGTTCGGGAGGAGTTGACTCCAGGACGTTGCGCACCCGGTCAACGATCTGACCGACTGTGGGAGCAAGAGCGTCTCGCACCTCGATGGAGTCGATGACGATGGTCTTCGGCAGGCCCGCAACCAGGTCCCTGCCTTTCACGTGAAGCTCGAGTTCGTCATGCAGCGGGAAAGCGCTGCCAATTTTGAGCTTGATGGCTTCGGCGGTGCGGTCTCCGATCATGAGGTTGTACTTGGACTTCACATAGTTCTTGATATTCTCGTCCATCTTGCCGCCACCAACCCGCACGGAGCGCGACAAGACTATACCGTTCAGCGACAAGACCGCAATATCGGTAGTCCCACCACCGATATCCACCACCATATTGCCGCCCGGCTCCGAGATAGGCAGACCGGCGCCAAGCGCCGCAGCGTAGGGTTCCTCGATGGGATATGCCTGGCCAGCGCCTGCGCTTCGTGCAGCCTGGACTACCGCGCGCTTCTCTACGGGTGTTACCTGCGAAGGTACAGCTATGACTACAACCGGCTTCAAGAATCGCTTGCTACCGGTGACTTTCTGAATGAGATATTGAAGCATACGGAGGGTAATGCTGTAGTCCGCGATGACGCCATCGAGCATCGGCCGAACAGCGGTTATGTTGCCCGGAGTTCGCCCGATCATGTCGCGCGCATCCGATCCCACCGCCACCAAGCCGCCGCTGCTGGTTACCGCAACAACGGAAGGTTCCGAGAGGACTATGCCTTTGCCCTTTACGTAGACCAGTATGTTAGCGGTTCCGAGGTCAATCCCCAGCTCCGGAACCCAGTTAAACAAGAATAGACTCCTTTTCCTGCTCCATTTCGGAGTTCACAACAGTCACATCGGCTCCCAGACCCCGAAACTTCTCGGACACATTCTCATAGCCGCGAGTGATGTGTTCCACACCGGCTATCTCACTTTCGCCCTCGGCAGCCAGAGCGGCGCATACAAGCGCAGCCCCTGCCCGAAGATCGGTAGCCGTGGTCTGAGCGCCCGTCAGCTTGTCCACGCCATTGATGATCGCGGTTCGCCCTTCGAGCTTAATATCGGCGCCCATTCGGACCAGTTCACTGACATATCTGAAGCGCCGCTCGTATACGTTCTCTCGTATCACGGAAGTCCCATCGGCCACGGCCAGAAGCGCTGCAAACGGCTGCTGGAGGTCCGTCGGGAATCCCGGGTGCGGCATTGTTACAATATCGGTGGCCATTGGCCTGGCGTTGCAGCGGACCCGCATCGCGGTGTCTCGCATATCAACCAGAACGCCCATCTCTCTCAGCTTCAGGACGAACGGTTCGGCATCCTCCGTGCGGGTGCCCTCTATCCAAACGTCGCCCATGGTGATCGCGGCTGCAACCGCAAACGACCCGGCTTCTATTCTGTCAAAGGCAATGTGGTGCCGCGCGCCGGTGAGTTCTCCGACGCCCTCAACATGGACCGTCGTTGTTCCAGCTCCGGAGACCTTCGCGCCCATCTTCTCCAGGAATGCCGCGAGCTCGATAACTTCAGGCTCCCCGGCTGCGTTGTATATGGTGGTAACTCCGTCCGCCAGAGAAGCGGCGGTGATGAGGTGCTGTGTCGCGCCGGCGCTTGGGAAGTTCAGGTAGACCTCGGTGCCGACCAGTCTGTCTACTTCGGCTTCCACGAAACCGTGCTCGATAGTCACGTGAGCGCCAAAAGCCCGAATGCCCTTGACGTGGAAATCCACTGGCCGAGACCCGATGTCACAACCGCCCGGCAAAGCTACCTTGGCCCTGCCGCAGCGAGCCAATACGGGGCCCAGCACGGAGAATGAGGCCCGCATCTTACGAACCAGCTCGTAGGGGGCCTCGGTGGCTTTGATCTCAGTGGCGTCTATGAGGACTTCCCCACCCCCGCGGGCTTCGCACTTCACGCCCAACGCGCGAAGCATGTCCATCATAGTAAGAACGTCCCCGATCATGGGAACATTCGTTAAAATGGTCTCACCCTTACCAAGCAGGGCGGCGGCCATGATAGCAAGAGTGCCGTTTTTGCTGCCACTGCACACAACAGTGCCTTGCAGCCGATTACCCGATCTGACCAAGAGCTTGCTCAAACAAGCACCCCCGAGTCCGGAATGTTGGTGGTAAGCCTCTTGTTAACTGTCACGCCCAGCGTAATTCACCCTCTCAAACTTGCCTGTAGGCCTTCTGTAAGTATACTAGTCGGCCATGCCCATGTCAAGCTGGAGCCACGCTGGAACGCCGCCGAAAACAGGCTCGTCCTATATACATAACGCTGGAAACAGAAATAGGTTTACAGCATTGGTGGCAACTATTGTATGTCAGGAAGGTATTCTGGGACTTGATGGCCAAATAGTAAATGTGTGGGCCGAAGTAAGGCGCCACTGTCGAGCCGATTGCGGGTATAATATACTAGATGACCAGCCAGCCAATCCGAAGTAGGCGTAGCCTCGAGGGGTGTTTGCAGTGTCTATCAATGACTCGATGATGGTGCGTTCCGTGATGAGGGACATAGCAAGGCAGCCTGTTGACTCAAGCCGCCTCAATGTGAACGCGTCCAATGGTGTTGTCAGGCTCTCGGGTATGCTGACAGTCTTGAGAGGTCAGTCCTTTGATGTCGACCTAGAGGAAAGGCTGCATATCCTGATCAGGGTAATCAAGCAGCGGCCTGGAGTTCGAGACGTGGTTGCTGACGTTGAGCTTGGAAACAAACGAAGTATCTGGGACGACACCAGCAAGAAGAAACGCAAACGATATTAGCCGCTTGGCAATCTCCCCCGAGTTGTCTGTAACCGATTTCCCTTCGGGCATGCAATTGTGCCTGCAATCAAGTGGACTTACAGCCAGCGTTGCTCTATAATGGGTTCCAGTGAATCGGGCGCGGAAGTCGCGCCCGCTTTCCTTTGTGTGGGCAACCACCCCATATTGAGGTGTTCCAATGAGTTCCGCATCCCGCAGCAACATCACGTACGGTAGTTGGGTACAGATAGGGCATCCCGCGATGGCTGAGCTAATGGCATCGCTGGGGTTCGACTGGGTAGCTATAGATTTTGAGCACGGGCCAGTTGACCTCGGGCAATCACTCAGCCTGATCCAGGCGATCAAAGGCCAGGGGGCCACTCCATTCGCCCGCCTCCCCTACAACGACCTCATCTGGATACGCAGAGCCCTCGACACAGGCTTCATGGGCCTTATCATCCCGATGGTGAATACAGCCGAAGAGGCGGCGAGCGCAGTCAGCATCGCGAAGTATCCACCGGTAGGCCAGAGAGGCATAGGATTCTGCCCAGCGAACATGTACGGTACACGCGTGAACGACATGATCGCAAACGCAAACCGGGACATCAAGATCATTGCGCAGATCGAGACTGCGGCTTCTGTGGAGAACGTGCAGGCCATACTTGAGGTCGAGGGCGTGGACGGAGTGTTCATGGGGCCTTACGACCTTTCGGGTTCCTACGGGGTCCTCGGGCAGTTTGACCATCCTCTGATGAAATCGGCATACCAGAAGGTTCTGGCAGCGTGCGACAAGACCAGCAAACTCGCCGGGATCCACGTCGTCGCGCCGGACCTCGGGCAGGTTCAGGAGCGAGTCTCACAGGGGTTCAACTTCGTGGCGCTGAGCCTGGATGTTACAATCCTCACCACATACGGCAAGGCACTCCTGGACGGCGCTCGCGATATTCAACTGGCAGTATCCGGGGGCGAGCAGTAATGAGTCGCGCCACAATTCTGATAACGGAGACCGAATACGCCAAAGGCCGCGAGACTTTCGAGGCAGCATGCGATGACAATGTGCTCTTCGCTTCCGCGCCTGACGATGAACAGCCCCTGGCAGTGAAAGTCGAAAAGACAGGCGCAGTCGGCGTTGTTCTCGGGGTCCAGAAGTACTCCGGCATTCTATATGACAAGCTCCCCAAGAAAGGCTTTGTTGCCAGGTTCGGCGTGGGCCACGACGGCGTTGATAAGGCCCGATGTAAGGCGAAAGGGATTCTGGTTACGAACACTCCGGGGGTTCTGGATGTGTCGGTCGCGGAGAACGCGGTGTCGCTCATGTGTGCACTTGCCAGAAGCGCACCTGCGCACACGGCCTCTGTGAAGAGCGGCGAGTGGGAACCATACCGAGGTGTGGAGCTTCGGGGGAAAACGCTGTCAGTAATCGGGTTCGGAAGAGTCGGGAGAGAAGTCGCCTCCATCGCGGCATACGGGTTCAAGATGAACATAGTTGCGTGTGACATCGCCGCCACCGCAGAGCAGATCCAGTTCGCTGAGGCGTTGGGCGAACAGGCAGGGGTATCGACCAGGTTCACGAGCTCAATCGAGGACGCGCTATCATCCGGCAGGTTTGTCAGCCTCCACGTCCCGCTGCTCCCACAGACCCGCAACCTTATCGATGCGGCAAGACTGGCGTGTATGGCAAGTGATTCATATTTGATCAACACCGCCCGGGGCGGAGTTGTCGATGAGAACGCGCTCTACGATGCGCTCGCGGCAAACAAGCTGGCCGGCGCGGCGGTGGACGTGTTCGCAAATGAGCCGTATGTCCCGGTGAGCGCTGACAAAGACCTGCGAACGCTGCCAGGTATCGTCCTGATACCACACGTGTCCAGCAACACCGATGCTTCCAACCGCCGGATGGCGGAAGCGTGCGTGGCCAATGCGAAGGCATTCCTCGCGGGCAGGCACTCGGATATGACTACAGTCCAAACATAACGCGGAGGGCAACAGCAATGGCAGACGCATATATGGTTCGCTGTGACATCGAGGGCGCTACTGGAGTAGTCAGCTACGAGCAGGCAGAACCGGGCAAGGCAGAGTACGAATTCGGCCGTCGGATGTTTATGTCCGATCTGGTCGCCCTTGTAGAGGGCCTCCACGCGGGTGGCGCGGAAGAGGTCTGGGTTTACGACGAGCACTACTACGGCCGCAACATCGACCTGGCTCAGTTGGACGCGTGCGCCAGGGTTATATGCGGCAAGCCGCCATATCGGATGGACTGGGCAGGCGGGCTAGACGCCAGTTTCCTGGGCATGGCCCTATTGGGCTTCCACTCGAAAGCGGACACCCCTGGCGGACTCCTCCCGCACACCTATGAACTCGACATAAAGGACCTGCGCCTGAACGAAGTATCTGTCGGAGAGATCGGGATGGAGGCAGCTATCGCCGGAGACTACAATGTGCAGACCCAGTTGGTAGTCGGTGACTCTGCAGGAGTGGCGGAGGCGGAAGCGCTGATCCCTGGAGTGGCTTCAGTAGTAGTCAAGCAATCGATTGGCGAGACCGGCGCGGTCTGCTATCCGTCAAGCGCAACAGCCAAACAGATACATCGAATGGCAACCGAGCTAGTTCAGAACCCACCAAGGGTAAGCCCGTTCCGCTTAGGAGACAAGGTTGAGCTGGCTGTTGCCCTTAGAGAAGGTCCCTACCTGAATTCGTGCCGGGAGTTGTTCTCTCCGTCGTTCTCCGGCGGCGACACCATCGTAATCAAAGGCCGCAGCGCGACGGATGTGTGGTCGCAGTACTGGAGCATGAAACTCCAGGCGCAGGCCACAATGCGCAAAGACTAGCCATCGGAAGGAACTGTTCTGAATGAAATGTAACATCCGGGAATATGCACGTGTCGGACTGAGCCATCACTTGCTTTACCCCGATACCCTATGGGACCCTGCGGAACACGCCAGAACGCTCATCGACTTCTCCCATCGAGACGACATCGAGACATTCGATTGCTGCGTTCCATACGGAGACGATCTGCGCGCCCAGGTGGCGTCGGCACTGAGGAACTGCGGCAAGGAAGTCGTCTGCGCGATGCACCTGTTTCCTCTACGCAAGATATCCCTTGGGAGCACTTACCCCCCCGAGCAGTCGCTCACTCGGCTGATCCAGGCAGATCAGGCCAAGGTTGTGGGAGACTGCGGGGCAATTGGGTACGTGGTGGCTTCCGGGATAGACGGCCCCGCGGAGGAACGCGAAGCGTGGAAGCGAAGCATGACCGATTTCTGCAGGTGGATGTCGGGCGAACTGAAACCATACGGAGCCACGGCGCTGCTTGAGCCGTTCGACAGATTCTTCGACAAGAAGTTCCTCTATGGCTCGAGCGAGGAATGCGTAGAGCTGGTCGAGGAAGTGCAAAAGACCAACGACAACTTCGCCATAGAGCTCGATATGGCCCACGTGCCGATGATGGGAGAGACGTTTGAACACGCCATCAAGACCTGCGCGCCGTACATATACAGAGTCCATCTTGGAAACTGCGTGACCGGGGACACCAATCATCGGTTCTACGGCGACCAGCACCCGCCTATAGGTATACAGGGTGGAGACATAGATGTACCGGAACTGGCAGAGATCCTCGGCCTATTGGTTGGAACTGGTTATCTGGACAAAGACAAGCGCGGCTCACTGATCATTGAAGTGCAGCCGTTCCCTGGATTGAGCGTCGAGGAAACGGTCGCGGACCAGTTCGACAGACTTGACCGCGCGTGGGCGCAGGCATAACAATCACTGACTCGTATATCAGTTCAACAAACAATGCGCCGCTCCGGCGAGCGCAGGAGGATGCAGGATGATAGAGGAACTAGCCGGCTATAGAGTTGTCGATCTTACTAAGCGGATCGTACCGGGCGAGATGGGGCGAAGATGCGAGGTGCGCATAAACCACTCCGACCGCACCGATGACTATAACTGCGATGTCGATATTATGAGCCACCTGGGAACCCACGTGGAAGCTCCCATGCACTTCAATCTGGACTGGAAGGATGTTTCGGACCTCCCGGCCAGCGCTTACATGGGACGCTGCGTCATGCTCAAGATAACGGATATCGAGCCGTTCGGGAAGATAACCGCCCAACACATGGACAAGGCCGCAGCGGGACGTGTCCGCAAAGGCGACATCGTTATCGTTGACACGCCGTATCACCTGCCGCCGTTCAGCTATCCCGAGAAGGAGATCAGGCCGTACGTGAATGCGGAGATGGGTCAGTGGCTGGTCGACAAGGGCGTCAAGTGCATCGGTTTCTCGGACAGCGTTGATATTGAGACCAACATCCCCGAGTTCCAGGATTTCCATCGCGTGACTATGGCCCACGACATAACGTTTGTCGAGGTCATGGAGAACCTTGACGAACTCACACAGGATATCTTCTTCTTCATGGCGATCCCACTGCCGTTCAAGGGGCTGGACTCGTGCCCGGTGCGCGCGATCGCCATAGAGGGGCTTCCCGGATTCGACGCCTGAGTGCGACGAATATAGACGTGATCTCGCAGTTCAAAGTCTGATGTTGATAGAGTCCAACACGCGCTCCAGGAAGTCAGCCCCACTTGGGCTCGTGGAGGGCGTTCATAGAGGAGCGCTGAGATGAAGAAACTTGCTATATGCGCATTACTGACTATTGCCGTTGGGGTAATATGCCTGACGTCGGGCTGCGCGCGCAAGTACGGCCCCAATACGGTAGTGCTGACCACGGATGACCTCATCTACACCAGGGATGCCTACAAGAACGCCATCAAGCGCTTCGAGGACAAACACCCCGGCTGGAAGGTGCGCCACATCGAGATCGGCGGCGACCCGTATCAGAAGCTGCTGACGATGTTCGCCGGCAATAGCGATCCGGACGTGCTGTGGCTTGGCCAGGGTTTGGGCGTCTTCGCCGGGAAAGGCCTGCTGGCCGATCTTCAGCCGCTCATCGACAACGACCCCGTGGCCAAGAAACTGGTTTCCCAACTGCACCCCAAGGTGGTGGCCGCATATCGCAGGGGCAAAGCGCTCTACGGGCTGCCGTTCGGTGTGAACACGCAGTTCCTGGCATACAACAAGGACGTCTTTGACCGAGGCGGAGTGGCCTACCCTAACGACAAATGGACGCGCAAGGACGTCTACGAAGCTGCCAGGAAGCTGACGTTCCGAGACCCGAAGAACCCCAAGAAGGTACTGGTGTACGGCCTGCTGAATGCGCCCCACCCCTTCGCATTCGGTGTCGACTTCCTTTCCCAGGACGGCAAGCGGGTTGTGATAGACACAGAGAGCCGCACTCAGACCGCGAGCTACCTGCAGTTCCTGTGGGATATCACCAACGGCAGGGACAAATATGGCAACGATATCAAGGTGAGCCCGAACCAGGACCTGGAAAAGACAATGGGCATGAACGTGCTGATTGCATTCTCGACGGGCAGAGCTGCAATGACCGCGCTGGAGGACTACAGCATTCAGGACGTCCGTACGTATTCAGAGGCAGGAGCCAACTGGGACCTGGCGCTTGTTCCCCCGATGAGTGATAAAGAGAGGCGCACCTGGGCCAGCACGTCGGGCTACTGCATCTCCAATCGCAGCAAACACAAGAAGATGGCATTCGAGATGCTCAAGGAACTCGCCTCGCCTGAATTCCAGCGTGAGATCTATCCGCAGGCCTTGCCTGCCAACATGAACACGATGAAAGAGGTCGTCCTGGCTGACAAGCAGCTTCCGCCAAATGCAGCCAAAACGATGATCGAGTCCATGAAATACATACGTGTTGCGCCCAGAATAGCCAAGTTCTTCGAGGCCGATAACATCTGGAACGATAATGCCGGTAAGTTCTGGGTCATGGATCCCGATTCTACCCAGGAGGAGCTGACAGCCAAGATCAACGAGGTGCTTGAGAAGACCCAGAAGGACCTCCAGCCCGTTGTGGACAAGTAGGCGAGGCTCCACCGGAGAGCTAACTACATAGCCTTGTTCACTATGTCGCTTAACGACACCACGCCGAGCAGGCTATGGTCGCCGATGACCGGCGCACGTGAGAGCTTGTGGTTGGCCAGCAGACGCGCCACGTATTTGACGTCGAGATTGGGGTTCACCACCACAAGTGGCTTGGACATGATCTCGTAGACCTTTACGTCGTCAGGATCAAGGCCTTTGGCTGCCACATAGTATACAAGGTCCCGCTGGGTGATCAGCCCGTAGGCATCGTCATCCGTGCGACGCTCCACAATGAGGCTCCGGACCTTGTTCTCTTTCATCAACTTCACAGCCTCCGCGGCTGTGGCCATGCCACTAATCATTACAACCTCGGTAGTCATTATGTCCTTTGCACGCGGCATTGCACTCGTCCTCCTGTCGTGTATTTGCCTCGCCAGGGCAGCAGCCTGTTGCAGACTCCAGGATATGGTAGGTTACCCATGAGTATTGGCTCACAAACAACCCATCGGGATTGACCGCCAACTCCAACATGCCCTACAATACTGCAACACAATATCCTTGGAGGCCCTATGCCACGCGTACAATCACTGGACGTCCTCGTCACCAACCTTGGGCTAGAGAACATCCCTCAGACCTGGCAGGCAGGCTGGGATGAATCACAAAGTGCGTCGCCGGAGTGTTTGCGGGAGTACCTCAACAACGCATTTGAAGCTGATATTCAGGCGCTGGTGCCAATATGCCCCGACGCTTTGGACGCCCTGGCGCGGGTCGCGAAAGCGATTGCATCGGACGAGGACCTGCTGGCCCTGCTTCGCCTCTGGCATCATCTGATCTTCCACTCGTCGCAGGTTCCGGGCTTCGAGATAGCCGACTGGCCTCTTCCTGCCGAGCGCCTTGGCGATATGGCTGCGCAGTTCTCATCCGTCGCGCTTCTCACGGGAGTCAGGCACGTCTACTCAATGCACGACTCCCTGTGGATCCCGCCGGAGGTTACTTCACACACTCTGTCCGATATAGACATCTGGCTCCGAGACTATCACGACAAGAACGGGAAGTGGGGTATGGAGCAAGCCGGCTGGATGCTTCTGCACTTCACCGGAAGGCTCTTCTGGCTGGGCAGGCTACAGTTCAGAGCGGAGAAGTTCGGCCCGCACCTGCGAGCATATCGCAACAAAACCACCGGCAAAGTGCAGGCTTTGCTCCAAACGGGAGTGAGAGTCAGACGCGACGGACAGATCGACGGCTCCGACGGCATCTGCGACAGCGACGCGTGGACTGCTGAACTGTCAGCCGGTGAGGACGTCATCCGAGGCTATCCGGTCTCGTGTCTCGGATCAGTCTACAGCGACCAAGTCGAACTCGTCGCTGAAGACTGGCGGCAGGTTCTTGCGCCGGGCAACGCCATTCTTGAGGTCCACATACCGGCGAGCGGCAAGATGGATTTCGACGAGTGCGGAGCGGCGTTTCGGTCTGCGGTGGAGTTCTACCACCGGCATCTTTCCGGCTACGACTTTGCAGCATTCACCTGCATCTCGTGGCTGCTCGATCCGCAACTGGAGGCATTGCTGCCCGCGCAGTCCAACATAGTGAGATTCTTGAGCGAATACTACCTGTTTCCAGTTGCGTCCGATGACAGCCAGACGTTCATCCGGGTGTTTGGCGAGAAACCCACTGATCTCTCCTCAGCCCCGCGCGACACCGGCCTTCGCAGAGCCATCCTCGACTACACACTGGCAGGGAATCGGCTGCGGATGGGCGGTGGGTTCATACTGACGGATGACCTCGACTGGGGCCACACGCCTTACCGGGAATGCCGCGCGAACATATAGTGTAAATACCTGTAACTTCTGTGCTGCAATCGGTGTCTAATGCTACAGTATTGGATAGAATTCCTCGGAAAGTGAAAGGAGCACACGTTACTATGCGCAAACTCATCGCGTTTTCCGTCACCGCGATTCTGCTGCTCAGCCTTGCTGTTGCGGCAACTGCTCAGGATTCGGCCAAGATGGAGCAGGGCCTGACGATGATGGCCTCTCAGCTCGGTCTTTCAGATGCTCAGAAGCAGCAGGTCAGAGAGGCAGGAGCCGCCTTGTATGCTAGTGGCATGCAGATCAAGAACTCCTCGCTCTCCGACATTGAGAAGGGCCAGGCTGTGAAGTCCCTTGTGGACAACTCCATGCCCGCCATTGTGGCAATCTTCACCCCCGAACAGATAGACAAAGCCCTTGACCTTGGAGCAGCTTATCTCAAGCTCGCCGATGCCAAGCCTGTCTACAAAGTAGGCGACAAGGCTGCTCAGGCGGCGGCTAAGGCCGGTCTGAGCCAGGATCAGCAGAGAGCCATGGCTATGGGATTTGCGGCACATTGCGCAAAAGCCAAGACCATCATCAACGACTCCAGCTTGAGTCAAGAGGCTAAAAACGAGAAGCTGTGGGCGTTGCGCCAGCAGAATGCAATGGCAGCCGCGGCATTCCTCAAACCCGAACAGCAGACGATGGCCGGCCTGGTGCTGCAAGCCGGAATGGACTCCTACATGAAGTTCAGGGGTCTTCTGGGCGCCGCTCAGGGACAGAAACTCGACAATCTCGTCAGCGGAGCTTTCGCGATTGCCGAGCAGAAGGTAGTTTTCGAATAGACGAATAACTGGGATTCCAGTTGACTTGCCCCTCCTACCATCGAGCCCTCCCAAACCCCCTGGGAGGGCTCAACCACAACTGGAGACCAGACCCGATCCAAACCCTAAGCGCTTTCCCTCCGGGCGCTATACCTCGCCTCGTCCAGAGCTGGGAACTTATAAGCGCTCGCCTGGAAGTCCTTGAACATACTCAGCGATACCGGCGTGTCGGCCTTGATTGCCGCAGTGGTAGTGGCCCCCGTAAGCTCATACACGTGCCACGGGTGGATGCCACCCTTGTTGCCGGGACGTTTGGCTATGATGTCTCCCTTTTGGACCTTGTGCCCAGCCGGCAGATCCCGAACCGCTACCAGGACTTTCCTGCGAAGGCTGTCCCACTCAGACATATTCCCTTCGTCATCAGTCACAAGAACATTCGATCCTATGCCCAGCGACATCTCCGAGTATCGGACCTTGCGCACCATGCTCGCCAGGTTGCTGATGTCCACGGAGATGCTATTGTCCGGCACGTTCTCGCCGTGCGCCAGAAGGATGTGTTTCGAGATGAGAACAGGCTCTCTCGCCACAACCGTGTAGATGAGGAAGTCGCTGGTGGTGTGCTCGACGCAGCCAACCTCCACGCCCAGCCGCCCGAATGCGGCTTTGTAGGTATCCATCACCCGCAGGTTGGCGGTTGCGTAGCCGTACTCATCATCGCCCGTTTCCTGGGTGCTGTGGAGGATGATTATCTGCGAACACCCGTTGTCCCGCAGCACTTTCACCGCGCCCTCGACCTCTGCAAGAGTGACATTGATGTCGTGCATAGTCACGGGAACGCCCAGTTTCGCCAGCTCCTCCAGATGCAGAGGATTGTTCACATCGTCGGAGTTGATGTTGACCATTGGAGACCCAAGCTCGCCGGCGAGCCGAATGCTGGGCAGGTCGAGCGGAGTGAGATAAAGAATGAGGCCAATCTCATCGGCATAGTCGAACAGAGTCCGCCACTCTTCCCTGGTCAGGGACTCGTGCTCCCAGACTTTGCGATCGTCCTCTTCGAATATGCCGCTGTCGGCCCAGAAATAGTCGTACGCGCTGGCGACGAACATGTCCGCGCCGTCGCAACCTGCCTCTTTGGCGCCAAGCATTAGCTTCTTCGCGGCGGTGTAGCTGCCCTGGTGCGCAACCCCGATCTCCGCCGTCAGGAAGATCGGAGCACCCTGACCGATCTGCCGGCCTTTGACCACTATCGGTTCTCTCTTGTTCATTGCTACTGCCATTTCTCCTCGTGTCTACTCCTTCACCGGGAGCTCGATTGCGATAGGATCGCCCAGTTGGACTTCGAAGCCTTCGGTGTAGAGCCAGTCGGTCGTGGAAGCGTAGACTGTCCAGTCTACCTGCGTAGTGGCCCTGCGTCCGTCGGGGAACAGAAACTCCAGGTACAGGTGTCGGAGTTTGAACGCGTCGCGGTTGGGGTTGGCGATGACCACTTTATTCGACGACCCAATCGTACGCAGGGCCGCTTCGGACAACGGCAGTCTCATTGACAGCGTCCACTTATCGCCCTCCGCGCTTGGAAGCGAACCAATCGATACTCCATTGACCGATACCTCGGTGGCCAACTCCGCATTGTCGACTCCAAACGCGTGGTATACAAGGTTAGCCTTGCTCGCCCCGCGAAGATCACTCGCCTTGAGGCCGTTGAGGGGATGCCTCGGAACCCCCAGAGGCATTCGCTCATTATGCCGCACAGCGTAATCAGAACTCGCGTTGACCCTTTCCAGCCATCTAGGATAGTCTTTGTTGAGCTTGGGCCAGTAGTAGGTCTGCAGGTTCTTCCTGATCCTGGCCTCTACCTCGGTCGGTGGGAGATTCACTATACGGACTGTACCGGTGGGAAACTCTTCAGACTCAAATGGCATGTAGGCGAGCCGACAGTTGGCCCTGAGGGTCATCTCGATCTGGCGAGGCGTGGCAATCCAGTCCCCGGAGTTGTTGCAGACCACCCCAACCGAGTTGCTTATGTTGTAACCGGAAACAAAGTATCGCAGCCATTCGTCGCTGATGAACCCCTGCCCCTCTCCCCGCAGGATCATATCGGAATATGTGTCCGCTGCCGGGTTATACACCAGCCCGCCGGGAGCATTGCCGGTGCAGTGGATCATAAAGAATCGCTTCGGCCCAAGGTATGCCCGCATCGCCCGACATATCCGGTATGTCTGCTCCACGCTGCCGGGATAGACGCCATCGAAGTAGAAGCCGTCGAGAGTCGGGAACTTGGTCCGGAAGTCGTTCACAGCCTGGAAGTACTGCCCAATGTTCTCGCCGGTGTTGGTATACTCTCCGCCAATTCCCCCGGTGAAGTAGTATGGTGAGAAGTAAGCCATCACGCGCTGCTTCTGGGAGTGAGCCGTCTTCACCACCCGGGCCAGTTCGTCGGGGAATCGAGGCTCGAAAGCCTCGTGCCAGGATTTCCACATCATATACTCAGACTGCAGCCAGAGTATGTTGCCATAGGGCGCCCATTTCTTGATCTTGTCATCCGAGGGGTTGGCATACTCGGGTTTCTGCCAGGTTCCCTGCCAGATAAGCCGATTGCCCAGCGAATCTTTCCATCTGTATGGCCTCGGAGGACCGATGCTTACCCACAACTCGCCGTTGGCGCCCAGTTCGTACGAATGCTGCTGTTTCGTTTGGATACTCTGCAGCCCGGCCTCACGAATGGGAAGAATGGCGACGGCCCCGAATGGATCGATCAGCAGGTGATGGCTACCGTATTCATAGTCCACCGCAGGCTTCCACGGGATGCTGAAATCCAGCAGCGCGGGAGAGGCAGTCCGAAGCATCAGCATCGAATCGCAGTTCACTTTGACCGTAAGCCCGGCAGATGACTTCAGGATAACCGCGCCAGTATCCTTTGCCGCCACGCTTAGCCCGCTTAGCAGGCCCGCGGGGAACCGCACACTGAGAGTCTGTCTCTTCGCGCCGATCCGCTGCCTGCACTGGAGCGTAGAGTCAGTTGAATTGAATGAGAACACCGCACCGGTTGTGACAACCTCGACGCTGTCGGCCCTGGCAGCGCATTTCTCAATACGCATTCCCCAAAGAGCGCGCATGAAGATCTGGTCGGAAACCAGGTCCTTCTGCCCGATCTCGGTAAGTGGAAAGGCCCCGACTTCCGGCACCACCAATCCCGATTCCGAGGCGAAAGCGCCTGACGTAGATAACAGCGCCACAAGACAGGCCAAGGCAAAAACCAGGCATATTGAACGAATCATGGTTACCTCCAATTACGGGGATGAATCTCCAGCAAGTGAAATCTTTAAGGAATTTCCGAACCAGGCTGCAAATACCGGCAGGATTCCCGATGAAGTAATCTAACACTTCTATAGCGGACAATGCAACTATGTAATGGCGCAGTCCTGGTGAGTACTCACATCGGGCATTTTGGAGGAAGAGAAAGTGGCAGACAAGAGAACGCCGGGCTACCCGTTGGACAAGCCCAGACCCAAAGAAGAGATCACGTTCAAGACCTACGAATACGATCTTCCGTTCAACTACGAGAACATAGATGTCTGGCGGAAGGAATACTATGGCGGTGAATTCCACGGAATTGAGCTGTACACAACCAACAAGCCCTCACCGCCCGCATTGGTTCGAAGACTCGTGCCCAACCAGTGGAGTCTCTTGCAGACTGCGGCTGTGGTACCGCCGGAAGCAGCGTTTGTGGAAATGGCGCTGGATATTGCAGACATGCAGGATGGCGAGAAGATCTGGGTGAGCGATCCTTTCGTGGGACTGGTGGACGATGACTGGAACGCAAACGACGACATCCCCGCCGCGACTACGAACCTGCTCGCCAACCCGGAACTTGCCCTGGAGGGGGACAAGCCAAGAGACTGGACCCTGCATATCGGGCAACTCAAGTCCATCACGTCGGATTCGGGCGCCGGCGGAGGGCTGTCCGTCTGCTTTGAAGGGGCACAGATATCACTTCGGCAGCGAGTGGCAGTGAAGCCGTTCCAGCGTATAGTCCTGAAGACGATGATCAAATCCAATGTGAGCCTGCCGAGGACGGTTGCACTGTTCCCGAACTGGGTCGACAAGAAGGGCAACGCTCTCAGCGACATAGCGGGTGACTGCATTGTTGTGCGCGAGACTGAGCCGATTGTCCGCGTGGCAGTGATCGGCAGCGCCTGCACGCCTCCGGGCTGGGTAACCTGCGACTGTGAAGTGCTGGAGGACTTCTATGGCCGCAACGACTTCGTGCGCTGCGTTGCGCCGGTCAGGTTCAGGCAGAACGGCCTCTGGGGAATGCACCTGCGCTTCGACCAGTGGGGCGCGACCGAGGGGCCGACCAATGAAGAGATTCCGCAGGGGATGATAGATCGGTATCCGGGGATCGAGGCTTACAAGGTGAAGACCAAGTTCCAGGAGTTCCCATTCACCGGAATGAGCAGCGCGGTCTTTGAGATTCCCAGATCGAAGAAGGTGATAATCATGGGTGGCAGCGAGACTGCGGGATTCCTCACGGACGCCTACCCGGATGATAACCACTACTCGTTCCGAACCCTGCGAATCACCGTGGCGGCGAAGAGGTAGTACGGCTTCTACTGTGTATAGCTGCGGGAACTCACACTCGCGCATCGTCAGGCCTGTGCGAGTCGACGTTCCCGCAGCATAGTTGCTTCACAATCTTACAAATTGACGCGGCTAAGCCTGAACGGCTATAATGAAGCTAGTTTTCCGGGGTCGTCCAATGGTAGGACAACGGCCTTTGGAGCCGTCGATCGGGGTTCGAGCCCCTGCCCCGGAGCCACCTTTTTCCCAGTAGCCCCAATCCCCCACCAATTGGCACAGCCCTGCTGCTAGGCCACGTTGAAGCCCCGGCCTGTGAACCTGGCCTCGCGGCAGTCGGCACTAGCCACATCTGTCTCCGATAGGCCCAGGAGCCTGAGAGGGTTGTCTCGGGATACCTGCCACAGTTCGGCTTCAGACAGAATCCCAAGCGATGCCAGCCAGTCCATACACTCGATCATAGTGGAATATGAGCCGCCCAGGCCACCCGTGGAGGGAACGAATACCCGTCCGCTGGGTTCAATGACGATCTGTGTCCCGAAGGACTCGTAGGCGCCTGGCGGCATCCCGGCATACGCCATCGCATCACTTATCACTATAAACCGCTCTACCGTCTTCGCGCGGAATGCAGTCTTCACGAATGTGGGCGGCAGGTGATGGCTATCCGTGATGAATGTGGCTGAGAGATCATCGCACGCCAGTTGCCACCACAGCGGGTTATTGTGCCGGGGGATTTGCAGAGGGATACCGTTACCCAGATGCGTGCTGCACTTTGCGCCTGCTGATACTGCCGCCGCGAGGCTGTCATCATCCGCGTAGTGATGCCCCAGAAGGACCACTACCCCCCGCTCAACACAGTGTTCGATCAGCTCAATAGCTCCGGGAACCTCCGGCGCCAGCGTGATGACCCTGATTCTGCCGCCGGCCCAGTCCTGCATTCTGTCGAACAGACCCGTAGATGGTGGGACAACACAATCGGGTCGATGCGCTCCCACCGATCCCGGTTTATCAGATATGAACGGGCCTTCAACGTGGATTCCGAGGAGATGGGGCGCGATGCCGGGAGCCTGCATCGCTTCGGCGAGGGTCCCGAGAGAGTGCTCGTAGACACTGAGCGGACTGGTCACGAGCGTCGGGCAATAGGCCAGCGTGCCCTTATCCGCGAGCATCTGCGTCACTGAGCGAACAGCGTCGAGCGTCAGCGCCTCGCTTGAGAAATCAACGCCTTTATAGCCATTGACCTGGAGGTCTATGAACCCACGACTCACTGTTTCTTCCATTCAGCTTCCACACCGTCGCAGCTTGCGTCCCACGCATCTTCGAACCCGGCCAACCTGATTCCTTCTCGCTGAACCATCTCCAGCGTCTCGCCTGAAGTCAGCGCCGCCAACTCTTCGTCCCAGTGGTATCCCCAACCATAGCGCGATCTCAATGCTTCATTGGATATCCCCGGATGGCACATCAGCTCGTTGACGCCGGAACCCATTTGCGGAAGGATAAGGCTAAGGTTCTCCTGGTTCAGCGAACCGGCGCATATCCCGCCCCAGAACCGGTCGCAGGACTTGATCTTTCTTTCACAAAGCTGCCCTTGAAGCTTCCTGCTAAGGCCCGAAAGGACAGCCAACTGGGCCTCTCTGATACTCCGAGGCGATCTGCCTGTCAGTTCCGAGATAATCGGCGTCCGCACAACCGGGATCTTGTACTTTCTCGCGCAGCGCCAGACAATCCGCGCAACCGACGGCAAAGCGTGAATGTGCTGGTGGCTGTCGAGGTGACTCGGCGAAATCCCAGCCTCTTTGACACGCTCAACCTGAGCTTCTATCTCCGCCTTGATTCGCGCCTCGGGTATTGTGCCTAATAGCCGAGCCAGCACGAATCGTGGGTACGAACCAGGCAAGCCGCGGGAGAAGGCTTGAGTCAGCGCGGATTCTCCGACGAGGGTCAGGTGTATCCCCACTCCGAGCAACGGCAGTTCCTCGGCAATGCGAACCGCGTCCTCGAAAGCCGGTCCGTTAGCCATTATGCTGGCGCTCCGGACTATCCCGCGTTCAAAGCTCTGTCTTATTCCCTGGTTCACGCTCTCGCTCAAGCCAAAGTCGTCTGCGTTCACCACTAAAGTTTTCAGGTGATCTACCATGTGCTTCCCGATAATAAACCCACATCTCAGAGAGTATCTTCGTGACCACGCTTCCGCTGGCCAACGTCGATTCCCCCGCCACGCGTGGGTAATAATCCATACCGATCTCTGCAATCCTCGCGCCGGCTCGTTTTGCTTCCAACAGGAATTCCGCATCTATGAACGAACCCTCGGAGGTAAGAATGATCTTGTCCAGCAACTCCCGGCGAAAGAGTTTGAATGAGAAGTTGACGTCCACCACGCGCAGCCCAAAGCCGTAGCGGATTATGCGATTGTATATCCTGGACATCACTTCTCTGCGCCACGACTCCGCCCGGGACTTCCGCCAGCCTATTACCACATCGGCTTCATCGGTCAGCGGGATGGCGTTCCGCGCGTCGTCCATCTTGATCGGCAGGTCGCTGTCTATGTATAGAACCCACTCCTTGGTAGCCGCGGCAAAACCGCTCTTGAGGGATCCGCCAAGCCTTCGGTTACGCTGGTGATGCACCACAGTGACCTCGGGGTGCTTTGCCGCCAGCTCATCAGCCATCGCCCCGCTGCCATCCGTGCTCTTGTCATCCACTATGACGATCTGCAGGTCAGGCGTAATGCTCTTGCCAACGCGCAGCGACTCCGAGACCGTGGCTCCGATATTGTCCTTCTCGTTGAACATCGGATAGACGAAGCTGAGGCTGTTTACGGCCACTTCCGTTTTCCTTTCAACTGGGCTGCGGCTTCGTTGGCAAACAGCACATTGCCGCCCTTAGCCGCCAGCTTCCGCGCCCCCGAGCGAGAAAACTCCAGCGCCGCATAGTCTCTGGAGATGAGATACACCGGAGATTCTGACTTGAGCGCTTCCATTGCGTAGCCAACTTCGAAGGTGTTCTCTGCCTCGTGCCCAAGGTAGAAGATCACACTCCGATACCTCTCCGGCGCGAGATCAAAGGTCACAATCCTCGCGCTGTCCGGCGCAGGGATAGCCCGGACTATATTCCCGGTGCTAACCCTCGGACCAACGCGAGGCATAACCCCGGCGGTCAGCCAAGCGGCAAACAGCGCCATACCCAGCCCCAGGACCCACGGCGCGGCTCTGAGACCCAGCCCCCTCACGTATGAGACCACGACCGATCCCACCGCCCCGGCGGCCATCAGGCCCACCATAACATACGCCGGCCAGCCGGCCTCCGGATACTTGCTCGCAATCGCGGCAGAGCCGGCGACAGCAATAGCCAGGGCAATCACCACCATTACCCACTGAGCTATCCTGATACCAAGCCGTGACCGACCGGTCAGTTCATCCGCGTTCGACCACAGCACTCCCACCAAGACCGCCGCCGCCGGGTAAAGGGGGAATATGTAGGTCACGAGAACGGTCTTGGAGACAGAAAACACAACAAAGACCACCAGAATCCAAACCGTGGCGAGCATCGCGCCGTCGTTGGCCTTGCGGTATCGCAACAACGCCTGAGGCAGAAACACGCTCCACGGGAAGAAGAAGACCAGAAGTATGGGGAAGTTGAGGAAATGGGAATACCAGCCGCCGGTAACAGATTGGTGCTCAGCCTCCACGAACCGCGTAAGGTTGTTTGCCACCAGGAATCCCTGGACGAAAAGGTCGCCGTGAAGCCGATACATCAGAATGAACCAGGGCACACCGACAAGAAACATGAGCAATAGCCCAACGAGCGCAGGACCGCTCACAAGAAGCTTTCCGCGTCGGGTCACCCAGAGATGCATCAGAACCGCGAAACATAGCAGGAATGCGAACACAGGGCTCTTGGCGAGCATTGACAGACCGGCGCATGCCCCAAACAACAGCGCCCAACCGTAAGTCGCTCCGGCCTTGGAGTCTATCCACCGTCGATAGGCGTAAAGAGCGCCGGTTATGCACGCCACCAAGGTCATATCGGTGACGCACGCCCTCGAGAGAACAATCTGCTGGATGCAAGTGGCCATCACGAGACCAGCGAGGAGTCCTGCCTTGCGGCCAAAATCGTGCGCAGCCAGCCAAAAGACCAGAAACACAACCAGAACCGCCATGAGAGCAGAGGGCAAGCGGCAAGCGGCTTCTGTCGGGCCGAGCAGCGAGATGCTCGATGCGCAAAGCCAATAGAACAAAGGGGGTTTGTCGAACCAGAGTTCACCCGCGTAGTGGGGCGAGAGCCAGTCGCCTGACTGAACCATCTCCCTGGACATCTGGCCGTACGCCGGCTCATCCGGGTCGGTAAGCGGATACGAACCCAGGCCAACAAAGAACAGAAGGAGAAGACCGGTGGCTATGAGCAGCCCGAGGGCCAGTTTGGATAGCATTGGTTAACGCCCAGTCGACAGCGCCATCGATGTCAGGATCGGCTTCTCAGCAGCCGATCCGGCAAATCCCGCGCGCCATAATTGGCTTGCCCGCGTTTTAGGCGAACAGAGAGGTTATGGACTGGTCCTCGTGTACTCTTCGAATGGCTTCCGCAAACATCGGCGCCACGGAGAGAACCTTGAATTTCTCCGGAGCGTCCGGGCGGATCGGTATCGAATCCGTGGTGACAACTTCCTTTATCTCCGGCATGGAGAGCTTCTCGAAGCAGTCGTTGGTGAACAGGCCGTGAGTCGCGGCAACATATATCTCCGGTTTGCAGCCTCGCTCCAATAGAGCCTCGGCGCACTCACGGATACTTCCGCCCGTGCGTATCATATCCTCGACAATAATCGGTGTTTTGCCCTTAACGTCGCCCGCAAGATGGGTAACGCTGGACACGTGGTGATCGGGATGATACTTGTAGCCCACCGCCAACGGAGCCCCCACCCTGCTGGAGACCTGTCGAACATGCTTTGCCCTGCCTTCATCGGCAGACACGAACACCATATCCTCAAGACCCTTGCAGGAGAAGTAGTTGGCAAAAAGCGGAATAGCCGTCATGTGGTCGACCGGGATGTCGAAAAAGCCCTGGATGGCTCCCGCGTGAAGGTCCATCGTAACCACGCGCCTTGCCCCGGCCACGGTGAGGATATCAGCGACAAGTTTGGCCGAAATGGCCTCTCTGGGAGCATCCTTCTTCTCCTGGCAGGCGTAGGCGTAGTAAGGAATAACCGCAGTAATGCGTCTCGCTGAAGCTCGCTTGAGCGCATCCATCGCGATCAGCAGTTCCATTATGTTGGCATCGGCCGGCGGGCACGTCGGCTGGATGAAGTAGGCATCCACACCTCTGACCGACTCGTCGAACTTGATGTAGCACTCGCCGTCGCTGAAGCGCTGTATCTTCACCTTGCCCAACGGTATATCGAGATACTCAGCCACCTTCTCGGCAAGCGGCAGGTTAGCCGTCCCTGAGAATATCTTGAGGTCTCCGTTCTTCGACAATGCAGCCTCCAAGCCAATCAGCCTATTCGCGCGTATCCCACACACAATAATCGCGGGGGACCTCTATATTATAGCGGTCATGGGCTTTGGATGCAACGCGCGCGAATGCAACTCTCCGCGAAGAACGGCGCGTCACCGATCCAAAATGTCGATATACACTCCGGGGACGCTGTCCGGGATCACTACTGCCCCGACCTGCTTTGCATAGAACTCCGTTGGACCCACCGAGCCGATTACAGCGTATGCGTAACCCATCTCCCTCAGCGATTGAAGCGCTTTCACAAGCAGGACTTTGCCGATACCCTGTCCTCTGTAAGTGGGATCGACACCCGTCGGCCCGAAGTAGTTCCTGGCGGTGCACTCATACGCGGCAAATCCGATTATCTTCTTTTCGTGCGTGGCTATGTAGCAGGTGGGCGGCTGGCTGGAAAACGCCATGTCAGTCTCGTCGGCCCACGCATCGGAAAACTGGTCCGTAACGAACTTCCTCAGAGGCGTCACGTCCCAGGGATGTGGCTTCCTGATGGTGATCCCGGATTCGCTAAGGCGACCAATCTCTCCCGAGATATCGGGCAAATTCATCAAACTGACAATCATATCAGACACGCAGGTACCTCCGTGAGTTGTGTCAACACTCCATGGGGTGCTATAATTATGTCTCCGGGGCGTAGCGCAGCTTGGTTAGCGCGCCAGTTTTGGGAACTGGAGGTCGAGAGTTCGAATCTCTCCGCCCCGACCACTCAGCGATAGATTCCTCACACACCCACGCTCAGCATCCGCTCAAACTGCCCCCACGCCGCTTCCCAATCCATATCCTGGGGCGGACCGCAGGCAAATACTACTTCCGGTTTTCTATTGCAGGCTCCAACCACCGCGGCAAACTCTGACCACGCAATCTCTCCGTCTCCCGGAAAGACCGGGCGCAGCCCCTGACCCGTGGTGTCGTAGACCCTTGCAGCAATCGCCAAAGGGAGAAGCAGCCTGGCCGCGTCCCCAAAACTAGCGGTCTGTTGCGCGCAACCGCAGTCAAAGCAGATTCCAACATTGTCGTGTCCCACGGCATCAACCAGTTTCAGAAGCTCCTCGGGATCGTGGGTAATATACCCGAGAGGGCAGTTCCGCAGAGCCACGAAGACCGATGCATCACACGCCAGCACGGCAGTCTCACGCAGAACCCCGCGAGCGCGATCCAGCCTGCGACCGTTTGGTTCCGCCGGACCTGAGCCGGCCCGAACGGTCACTACTTTGGCTCCGGAAACTCCCGCGAACTCGATGGCATCTATCAGCGCAACAACGCCGTCCTCGTGAACCGCATCATCGGGGCTGGAAATGTCGCACGCGGGGCCGCACAGCGCTTCCACGGAGTAAACCTCGATTCCTGCTCGTTCGAGCTCGAACAGCGTCCTGTCCACCGCAGCCAGATCGCGATAGTCGAAATAGCCACGGTTCCTCAGGCTCACTTCAACTGCGCTCACACCCTGCTCTGCCAGCGGCGCAATCGCATCCAGTAAGGTTAGCCATCTTCTATCATACTCGGGAGTGACAACGTACAAGGTCTAGCTCCAAGACGGATCCTACAGACCCACGAAGTTCGGGCCGCCAATCCATCTACTATCACCTTGTACCAAAGGCAGCAAACTTCCTTCAAGATAGAGGCGCAGATGCGTAGTGGCTCTGGCGCAGGGAGGATGAGCAGGCGCTGCGAGTCTTAGTCGAAGAGCGAATTGAGGTCAACGCGCACGACTGTGTCGCCTTCGGCGGGGTTGATAGCGGACTTCTCGAGGTCGGACCGCTTGATCGCCGACAGCGATATGGATTGGTCCGCGCTGAGCGACTGATCGAACTTGACCCTGTAGACGGTCTGCTTCTTCTCGGTCGATCCCTCGCGCAGGCTCGTGAACCCGTAGTAGATGTCGTAGCTGGACTTATCGGACAGCTTCTGGGAAAGGCCTGCCCCGATTGTTCGAGCACGCCGCGACGTGGCTTCGTTTGTGTCGATCTGGTAGTCAACAGTCACGGTGGCCCTGGCGTTCAGAATCTTGGACAGCTTCGCGCTCTGTCCGCCTATAGGCAAAAGCGCGCCCTTCTCGCCGTCCTTGCCGAAATAGGACGAGAATATGAGATTGGTACTCTTGTTCAGCCGCAAGTCCAAAGCCTGCTTCTCGCGCTCACCAGGATTGCCGCCCGCCATCTTGAAGTTCTGGCCCTCGTAGGTGTAGTGATACCACTTGTTCGGGTTCGGGTCAGACTCCAGCTTGAACGTCCTGGTCGTGTAGTATCGGCTCTCCTTCTCGTTCAGAACATCGCCCTCGTCGAACGAGACCTTCCAACCGCCCCACGCCGTGCCCTTTATGTTGAGGGTGTTGTTGCAGCCGGTCTGCGCGCCGCGCAGTTCCCGGGTGTTGACGCTGGAGTTGACCGTGACATCGCTCAGGAACAGGAACTTCTTAGCCAGCGTCCCGGACAGCCCAAACTGATGCGAACGCTGTGTCCCCGAAGGTCCACCCGTTCTCTCCGTGATACCCATCGTGAGCTTCAGATCGCTCCTCATCGCCCATTCAATGCCGTATGCGTAGTTCTTCTCCGACCGGCCCGAATCGCGGTCCGTGGTACCGTAGGCTCCGTAAAGCGACATCGTTTTGGAGACCGCGCTCTTCATGCCGAACGTGTTTGTCGTTTCGAATACCGCCTTGCCGTTGCGGGTCTCGCTCTGATCGAAGCTCAGAATGGTCTTGAACCTCGGGTTGGTCTCAACATGGATGGTAGACAGGCTGTTGGTCACAGATTCCGCAGAGCCGCTCTGAGAGGTTGTGGAGTCTTTGTGCGTTTTCAGGAACAACCCGCCCAACACGTTCATAGCAGACTCACTGGTCAATCTCTCCTGATGATACGCCGTCACAATACCATCGGAGGCTGTGTCACTATAGTCATCACGGAATGCCGTGATCCTCGGTCCCTTGGTCGGCGTGTAGTTGACCACAAACTTCCTCTGCATCCTGTCCCGGTTGTTGGTCGCGTTAGCGGAATCATAGAGGTAAGTATCGATATTCAGGTCCTTGAGCGCCTGGAAGTTGATGGAATAGTCGGTCCGCTTGAAACCAATCTCCTGCGTGAGCATTCCTTTGTCCGCGTCGACCAAGTCGTTGACCCGGGCGAAGTCGGAGGAGATGTCCAGGAAGTTCGCGCGGACCTTGAGCCTCTGGCTGCTGAAATCGATGGATCTCCTCGCCATTGTTCCGGCTGTTTCATCCGAAAGATTCGTATCAGTGAATGAAAGATTGGACCCTTTCATTCTCAAAGCTCCTGAGAGCGTCGTCCTACTGATACCGTATTCGTTCCCAAAGGCAGTTCTCTCAACAGCCTGCAGGCTGCCGATTCGGTTGAACCCCTTGTCGATGGACTGGTTCAAATACGACAGGCTCATAGGCTTCGTTTCCAGTGAATACGCGGTCCTGTGGATCCCTGCATCCTGAGTCTCAACACTCGACTGCGACATCCAGGCTGAGACGCCTTTGAGGTTGTACTGAAGCGATTCGTTCTTCCTGCTTAGGCCGTTCTCGTTGTTCAGGAACCCCCGGTCATCATTGGTGACCTGGCCGACCTGAGCGTTGGAATCAAACTGTCGTCTGGCGGCCCACGCCGCTCTGGTGCGCTCGTCATCATTGAGCGCGCCTATGCGGTTGAAGCCCACGTCCACCTGTCGGCTGTCCGATGTATACTTCAGCGCGCCGAAGTTCAGATCCATCGACCTCAGGCTCATGGCTCCATCCTGCCCGCTGATCTGGGACCTCTTGAACGAACTCCACAGCAACGACTTATCCGCGCCTTTGCCAGTAACCAACGACAGCGCGTCATCGCTGCGCTTCAGGCCGACCTCATTGCCATACTTCGCGCGTTCGACTGCCTGCAGGCTGCCTACCCTGGTAAACGACTGATCCACCGATTGCCGGTTCATAAGCAGAGAGAATGTGCTTCCCTGGATCATCGTGGCCTGCCGAGTGATGCCACCGTTCTTGTCGCTGATACTGGAGTTGGTCATCCAGGTTCTCAGGCCTTTGGTCGAGTAGCTGATAATGCGGTTGTCTCGATTGATCCCTGCCTCGTTGTTGAGGAAGGTCTTGTCGTCAGCGGTCACCTCTCCGGCCTGGGCGTCTGGGTTGAACTGCCTACGGGCGTCCAGAGCCATTCGGGTCCGGTCCTCATCGTTGAGAGCTGCCATACGGTTGAAACCCTCGTCCATCGAACGAGAGCCCATCTGAACCTGCAGCGCGCCAAAGTTGAGGCTGGTGAATTGGCTCGTGAGCTTGCCGGTTTCTCCACTGAGTTCGGTCTTTTGGAATGAACTCCACATCGGCGACTTGTCCGAGTTGCTGCCCGTGGCTATCTGCATATTGAGCAGGTTGCGCTTCATTCCTGCTTCATTTGCCATCTGGGCTCGGTCACCTTCGCGCAGGTCAGCAAACCGGGTGAACTCCTTAGCCACTTCGCGAGTGCTCATCGAAAGCCCGAAGCGGCTGCCGGTGTAGCCGTAAGAGGTGGATGTGATCTCGCCCTTGTCGTCGGCGATCCGGCTGTTGGTCAGGCTCAGGCCGCCGGACTTCCCACTCGGCAGGCTGAACGACATACTGTTGCGCCGCAGTCCCTTTTCCTTTTCCAGAGCGTTGAGCAGATCGACCGGCGCGGCGCCACTGTCCCTCATCGACTGGAATCCGGAGAACTCCGTGTCGATGTCCTGGTATCCTAGCTTCACTTCCCCGCCCCCGAACCTCAGTGTTGCGTTCTGGACGTTGAAGTTGCCCTTCTTTGCTTCCGGGGCCGCTGCCTTCGTGCCAACGCCACCGCCCAACAGAGAAAGCCTGGTGGACTGCTGCGGGGTGGCGGTGTAGAACATGCTCTCGACCTTGCCGAGGGATCCAAGGGAAGTGTTCGCGCTGAGACCGTATGTCAGGATATCTACAGCGCCCAACCCCTTTGAGATGTCACCCGCTCGATAGGCGTATGCCAGGCTGAGCGTGTTCTTGTCGTCGCCAAACCTCAGCGGAATCATGGCGGGAGTCGAGACGTTTCGTTCCGTCTTCGATCCGACCACATACCGGTAGTCCACTCGAACTGAATCCACGGACCGCACAGCCTGGGTAAGGTAGAGAGAGCCGGAATCGTAGTCCAGGGTGTAGTCTACTCCACGCTTGGCGCGCCTTACTCCGATGTATACGAACTCACTGTTCTCGACTACGTTGCCGTGGCCCAACACGTAGCCCGCGCTGGTGCCGTTTCCTTTCAGCACTTCACTGGCGGGGGTACCCGACATACCGGAACTCGACGCTTTCTTCGTTGTGATTGCATCCGATGAAACACCAATACCACCTAAAGCGGACTCCAGTTTGGTGTCCGCTGTGGCATTCGACGCTATGGTGGCCAATGTAATGGCCAATATAGTTTTGAGTAGTGTTTTCATCTAATAGTCATTTTTGCTCAGGCTAGAACTTCAGGCTCACAAGGTCAACGCCATTCTTCTCGGATTGGCGGGATTCCTTTACACTCTTTAACCATTCACCAGTATCACTGTTCGCCATAATCAGACTGGCCGACCTGGCGAACGCAGTCTTCTCGACTGCCCCGGCCACGACCGAGCTTGCCGGAGTCTCAGCTCGAGCAAGCGTGGCGGGCTGGGCGGACGCAGCGGCAATCTCACCGTGGTTGGGGCCGCCCGGTTCCTGGAACACAGGCTCGTCTGAAAGAGCAGCCGGGGCCACATCCGGGATCGGCAACGGCTTTGCGACAAGCCTGACCGAACCACGCGATCCGACAACAGGATTCTTCGTGCCAGGCAGTTTGGCGGCAGGCTTAGAACCACTTTCACCGACCGACTTTCCACGAGCGGGAAGCGCGGCATATACGGCTTCGTTCCTGCGTACCGATTCATTACTCACTGCGGGCTGAGGCGTCTTCGCCACCGGGCCAGTCACCGGGGCCAGCGGGATTTGAGCTGTCTTCGGCCCGTCTAGTTCGGCTACTGGGGAATAGCGAACCGGCGCCGGGGCTTTCGACATAAGCGAGATCGCGACTACCAGAACGAAACCCGCTCCGGCAGTGGCAGTGACCGCTCGTCTGCCTGCGCCGCTGAGCAGTCCGGAAAGCCTGCCGAACACGCTCTCGGGCTGAGCGGACCGCAGGCCACTCGTTGCCGCAATGATTCGCTCCATCAGGCCAGGTGGAGGGGAAAGCAGTCCGACTGAGGCCGCCGCGGCAGCCGAGGCGCGAAGCATTTGCAGATCCGACGAGCAAGCGCCACATCCGGCCACGTGCGCCATTACCATCTCACTCTCCGCCGGCTCAAGCTCGTAGTCCACGAGGCAGGACAACCGCTCGGAGGCATGAGCGCACTTCTCCGCCGCAACAGCAGCCATTACGCGATCATGCAGACCCAGCGGAACATCATATTCCGCCAACTGGCCCGATTCGCAGATGAGCGTTCGGAGCTGCGCATGCTCCTCGGCGCATTCCGCGCATTCGGCCAGGTGCTGACACACGCTCTCGCGCACGCTTTGGCTAAGCGCTCCATCAATGTATTGGTTCAAGATTTCGATTACAGCAGAACACTTCATGGCGACTGCTCCCCAGAGAATTTGCTTCTACTGTTAATAGACCAGTCTCGTGGGCTAAAGTAACGCGATTTGAGCAATTTCCATACGGAACTATCCAAAACTGCGCGCGTCGAAGTAAATAGTAGAACCTGGTTGTCCCAACGGCGTTATTCTGATACTATCATAGGGTACTCACTACAATGGATGGGATGATATACACGCTGTCTAAGATCGGCATTGATCGGATGGCTCAACGCAATGTCGGGGGCGCTGACGACTTGGCCCTGGTCGAAAGGGTCAAAAGTGGTGACTTGGACGCGTTTTCCGCTCTTGTGGACAAGTATCAGAATCGTATTTACAGCGCCGTTCTGAACTATGTTTACAATGCGGAGGATGCGTACGACATCACACAGGATGCGTTCGTCAAGGCCTATTCGAACCTGAGCAGGTTCAACTCCTCTTCCGCATTCTACACCTGGCTCTACCGAATAGCTATCAACACAGCCATAGATGCGCTTCGAAAACGCAAGAGTAGGCCCGTGGAATCACTCGAGGACGACAAATTCACCCAGACAGGTTTTGAGCCTGTCGGGACAGATATTGCAGACGACCCGGAGAGGTCTTTAGCGAACACCGAACTGGCACGGCATTTACAGGCCGCCATAGGTTCGCTATCGCATAAACTGCGCAGCGTAATTGTGCTGCACGATGTGGAGGGACTGAGTCAGGAAGAAGTTGCACAGATTATCGGCGTCCCGGTAGGTACAGTGAAGTCCCGAGTCTCGAGAGCGAGAGCGGAAATACGACGTCATTTGGAAAGTAGCTTTGGTGGCCAATTATGAAATGTACATTATGCAGGAATCGTTTGTCTGATTATATCGACGGTAAACTCAGTAACCAACTGCGCGAGATGATAGAGGCGCATATGGAGAAATGCCCTGCCTGCAAGAGCTTTGCGGAGTCTATGCAGACAGTGGTGTCCGGACTGCGCACTCTGCATGTGGAACGAGCGGACCTGAACGTGTGGAGCGGTATTCAGCATCGGCTGGCGCCCATTCCGCCCACGACCTGGCATAGCTATCTGATGCGCCCGTTGGCGCTGGTGCCCGCGTGCGCAGTGGCTCTGCTGCTGGTCATAGCGCTTCTGCTGCCGATCACGCGCAGCTTCGACAAGACTGCGCCGGGTCTCACGCCCGCTGAGTTCCACCAGTACATGGGTGTGCACTCGCGTTTGAGTGCCCCGAGGGTCCTGTCGGACCCGGACGTGCGCTTTGTGAGCACTGAACTGCAGTATTATACCCCGAGTGATGGTACTGCGCCCAAATGATCGTAACGTCGGCTGTAGCTTTGGTCTTCCTAGCGGCGGCAGTCCAGCCGGTAGCGATTACCGACTGGGGCGCATACCTGAAGGTCGCCAGGTCGGCGGATCGGTCGGTGAGCTACAGGGGCCTCAAGGAAGCGTGCTTGGCTTGCGGCGCTGCCTCAGAGACCGCGAAGTACAAAGTAGTCCATCTGAAGCCGGATCTCACCCGAACCGAGTATTATTCACCCAAGTCGGTGGCGGGCACACTCATTGTTCGCAGAGGCGCCAGCATAACCAAGTATTCACCCGGAATCGGAGTCTGGGACCGGATGTCGGTCCCCTCATCAAGAGACTCCGAGATACAGCCTTTGCCTCTGCCTGACAGCGTCTACTCGATGGAGGGCATAACCGCGGTTGCCGGCAGGCCGGTGTATGTGGTGGCGGCCAAGTCCAACTCAAACACAGGGCTGATTCAGCGTTTCTGGGTAGACAAGGCATGCAACCTGATCCTGGCGACGGAGCTTCGGACCGCAAAGGGCGAATTGCTCGGGTATTCCAGATTCGTGAGCATCAAGATAGAACCGAAAGACATCAGCGGAACCGCATTCAGAGAGCCCACTTCAGAACTGGCATCCGACGCCAAGGCCCATCATTCATTCCGGGTCGCGACGCCAAGATACTTACCGAAAGGTTACAGTCTGTCCGGCGTAGGGTCGATGATCGTCAATGCGCAACCGGTTGTCCATGTGCAGTTCTCCAATGGTGAGATGGTTCTGTCTCTCTTCCAGCGACGAACCGACAAGGACCTTGCGCTCTCCGAAACACGTTCGGGCGGAACAACCGTCCTCACCTGGGCCAAGAAGGGCACACTGTTCACCCTCCTGGGCAAGGCGCCATCGAGCCAACTCCGCAAGATAGCCCTCTCGATCTACCCGTAGTCATCCCGCCACTCTGCCCCAAGTACAAGCAAGCCGCGCTACAACAATCCAACCCATACATCCGCATCAGTGGACTTGACACAGCATATCTATCGTTTTATGATATGTATTGCTACAGAGTGCTGCTGCATAGCAATACGGGATGTGTGACCATGGCTTCTGATCCTAACCCGCAAGAACCGCGCGCAACGAAGTATGCTCGGATCCACGAGGACCTCCTATCGTCCATAGCGACAGGCGAATACCCAATCGGGGCCAATCTCCCACCGGAGCGGACGCTGGCCAAGCGCCACGACGTCAGCGTAGCCACGGTTCGCCAAGCGTTGAGTCTTCTGGAGAGAGCCGGAATGGTCTCCAGGGAGCAGGGGCGAGGCACTATAGTCCGCAGGCGAGAGCCGATGCTGGACTCTGCGGGCAACAGCAGGCGCAAAGGGTTCGCATACGTCTTTGTCGAGCGGGATTCGCCCACGCAGAACCGTAATGACGCGGACTTTGAACGATCTCAGAGCGAGATGCGCCGACTGGACCGCATGATCTCCGCACGGGACAGCCACCTCCTCTTCACCCAGACAACTACAAAACAGTTGGCGGAGGGCAGGCTTCCAAAGGCCCTGGATCGAGACTTGACCAGCGGGGTGTTCTTGAGCGGAAACGTCAGCGATCTGGATGCATATATCCTGCGAGAGAAGGGCCTTTCCGCCGTCGTTCTTGGTTCGCAGAACGTATCTGTCGCAGTCAGCCGAGTATTCGCCGACATAGAACAGGCCGCGTTTCTGGTAACGCAGTCCCTGATCGCCAGTGGTGCACGTGATGTACTGTTTATCTCAGAACCATTCACCTGCGAGACTACCAGGCAGTCATTCACGGGTTACTGCCGCGCCGCCTCGGAGTCGGGAAAGCGGAGAACCAGCATCGTCCTCTCAGGGACCGGGGAAGACTCCCTTGAACTCCGATCCGCCGTAGGCAAGGTAGAATCCTCGAGCGCCATCTTGCTTGTGAACGTATCGGTGTTTGCGGCCATGGACGTATACCGGGAACTGGGGATAGACCTCACCAAGAACCCAACTGCGGTTCTTGGATACTCGGGGGCACTGCCCGACAACGTCGCGCGCAAGCTCAACGTCTGCTCCGACGGGTCAGAGGCAAGCTGCGAAGAGGCTGTGAAGCTGATGGACCAGATGCTCTCCACCGGACGAACCCGTACAATTGTCCTGAAGCCAAGACTGGAGAACTCCATCGAAGACGGACGCCTGGTTCTAGACCTGCAGTGGGAAATAGAGACGGCCCTGCCCGGCGAACCTGAAGCCGAGGAGCCGCTCGGCACAGCGCAGCCCTGGTGGCTGCCGAAACCGTCCAGAAACCCTTGACCCATGCGAACTAAGTGATTCACGCTAAGTCGCTTGTATACGTCACCCTGAACTTGTTTCAGGGTCTCCTCTCAATCGGAAACAGATGCTCGTCGGGACGCGCCAGATGCTGAAACAAGTTCAGCATGACGTGTGCAACTCATCTCCCGTGAACTACTTAGCTGCTCATGACGCAGGCTGCCCCGGCGGCGGTGCAAGCGAAGAGGGCTCTGTCCTGAACCGCGGGAGTGGGTATGCCAAGGGTAGGCAGATAATCTACGTAATAGTCCTGCCACACCCCGTCTATCAGCCTTTGCACGTCGTCGGAATGCACGAGAGCGACTGTGCATCCTCCGAAGCCGGCTCCCGTGAGCCTGGCGCCGACCGCCCCATGCCGCCGCAGCGCTGCAACCAGCGTCTCCAACTCTCTGCGGCTCAGCCCGTAGTCGTTGGCGCAGCTCTCGTGTGACTGGTTCATCAGCGCAGCGGCGTCCGAACGAGACGCTGCTTCCACCGCCTGGTGCACCCTTGCCGACTCAGTCAACAGATGCCGGCACCGCAGCCCCAGCAGGAAGCCTTCTTTTGGCTCGGGGAGGTGGTCGCCGTCTCGCTGTTTCAGGCACCGTTCAGTCAGATAATCCTCAGTCAGACCTGTGAACGCCGATATGTCTCGCAAGCTCATCCCGCACGTCGGAAGCTGCTCTATGTACGGCCGGGCATCTCCAACTACGTCCATGAACTCGCTCATCAGCTTGGCCTTCATCACTGCCGGGTAGTCGGCTTTGGCCAATGATCGCAGCATCCGCAGACCAAGCTTACACTCGGCAACTCTGGTGTTGTAGCCCGCTCTGGCCTCACCGGTCTTCTTCGCGGAAACCATACTGTTGGCAATAACCAGCACGTAGCCGTCCGGAAGCTTGGTGGGTTTGACCCTAACCGGAAAGAAATCAACTTTCAGGGCCGCCCCTTGCTCGGCCATAAGGATGACGGCGTGGTCCATGCCCCCACCCTGCGTGCCGACGTAGTGCTCGCCCGCCGCAAGCACCGCGCTCAGCTCCGCCCGGGATATTTCTATTCCGTTGACCCGGGCAATCGCCAGCGCCGAAGCAACCACAAGAGCGGAACTGCTCGAAAGGCCTGCCTGGCCGGGTATGTTACCCCCAACACAGCCCACGAATCCGTTCAGAGGCAGCGCGCCGGGGCTGTTTATCTCTGCCCAACGACAGACAGCCTGGGCTGCGGCTTGCACGTAGGTCCCCCAGTCGCCCATCGGAAGCGATTTGATGTCCGAGGATATATCGAACTTCCGGGGCTCGTGCTCGCCGTCAGCGTTTACAATTGTGCATTCTTCGTCGTCGCTCACCGCAAAAGCTATCACAGTCTCGCGGTCGATAGCCATGGGCAGAACCGGCAGGCCGTTGTAGTCGGTGTGCTCGCCGATGATGTTCACTCGGCCCGGAGCGCGCACGAACATAACGTCCGACTGGTTCGGGAAAGCCTGGTGGAAACCCTCCTCCACACTTCCGTAGAGTTCCTGGCAACCCGGGGAGCAGAACTCCCCGAAATCCTTGACAGCAGCAGCTAAGGTCACAGGTCCCCCTCCAAGCGAAGAATCTCCTCGGCCTTCTGCAGGTCTTCCCTGGTTCCTACATCCTGCCAGGCTCCATCAATCTTGTGTGTCCTGAAACGGTATCCGTCCCTGGCCATCTCATTTATGGCGTCAGGCAGCTCATACTCCCCTCGGGGGGAGGGTTTCAGGTTCTTGAGGTAACTGAACATCATTGGTTCGAAGATAAACAGGCCCGCATTGTTCCAGCGAGATGGCGCCTCGCCCTGCTTGGGCTTCTCCACAATGCGTTCGACGCACTCATCGTCGGTCAGCACAACCGCCCCACCTGCGCTGGGGTCGTCCATCCAGTTAAGCGACACAACTCCAGAGCAGCCTCCCTCATTGTACAGCCGCAGCACTGATGCGTAGTTGGAGGCCGAGGTGAGGATATCCCCGTAGGTCATCATGACGGGCTCGCCGGCCACGCACTCGGCCGCGCTCAGCAGCGCCGCCCCTGTGCCATAGTTGTCGCCCTGCGGGGCGTAGCTGATGCGAGCGCCGATACCTGAACCATCGCCAAAGTACTCCACTATGCGCTCAGGCAGGTACTTGGTCACCAGAACAAAATCAGACACGCCCGCACTCATTATTCGGTCGATTATGAATGACAGCACCGGTCTTCCACAGATCGGAACCATCGGTTTAGGGGTATTCCTGGTGAGTTCGCCCAAGCGTTTGCCCACGCCGGCGGCGAGTATTACTGCTTTCAACGTGCAAATGTCTCCGTTCTCAATTGGGCAACCATAACAACGTCCCCGACGTAGACCCTGAAACAAGTTCAGGGTGACGTCCGCAGGTGGCCGTCCATGAATATCGTGAATATCTAGTAGTCGACCTCGACCGGTTTGCCTGTCTTTGAAGACTCGTAGGCGGCTGCGACGACGTGTACCGCTATGGCCCCATCGACTCCACTGGTTTCGACTTCGGTGTCATTCTGAATGGCTTTCACGAACGAAGCGATCATGTTCGCGTCGGCGTTGTCTCCAAAATAGACAGCCTCGTGCTTGCCGGTCTCATCAGAATACTCATCGATGACCTGGCGGAACATGTCCATTTTCGCGAGACCGTTCACCCCTATCACGTCGAGCTTCACGTTACCCCAGATCGGGTAGCTCTTCGGGCGGGACCAACTGCAGTCTATGGTCGCGTAAGTCCCGTTGGAAAAGTCGATGGTGAGCAGGCCGGTGTCATCGAAAGACTTACCGAACATGGCGTTGCTGATCTCGGCAAATACCCGAACCGGCTCCGCGCCGGTGATATTGCGCATCAGGTCCAGAACGTGGACAGTATGGTCGGTCACTGCCCCACCACCGGCTATCTTCTTGTCCAGGAACCACCCAATACTCGGGCACCTGCCCTGGTTGGTCCCTTTCAAAGCAACAATCTTGCCAAGCTTGCCGGAACTGACCGTCTCTTTGAGGCGGCGGTAGGCCGGATGGAATCGGCAAGGGAGCGCAGTCTGCAGCTTTACGCAACTCCGTCTGCACACTTCCACTATGGCGTCTGCGTCGTCCTTCTTCCCTGCGAGAGGTTTTTCGCACAGAACGTGCTTCCCATTCTGGGCAGCGGTGACCACGTGGCGGCGATGGTTGGAGTTCTCGCTGGTCACAATGACCGCGTCTATGCCCGATTCAAGCATCGTCTCGTAGCTGGAGAATGCCTTGACCCCAAACCTCTCGGCCATCTCGTTGGCGCGGTCCTGATCGGTATCCGCTATGCCGGCAAACTCCGCTCCAGGAACTGTGGGAATTGCACTGGCATAACTCAGCGCGTGCATATGCGCAAAGCTCATGATCCCAATCTTTACTGTCTTTTCACTGGTCATCAATTCTACCTCTGCGCCAACAAAACCGGTTTGCCGGTCTTGATCGATTGAAGCGCTGCCTCGGCTATTCTGACAGCCTCGAGGCCATCTTCGGTGTCCATAATCGGTTCCGCTTTGCCCTCTATGCAGGCAATGAAGTGCGTGAGCTCAAGAACGACCCCTCTCTGGTCCGAAGGCGCCTCGGAGGTCTCGCTGACTGTCCCGTCATCGTTCTTCGCCTGAACCCTGACGCTGTGCGTTGCGCTGCCGTCGAGAGACAGCAGGCCATCTGTGCACGCTATCTCGACGTTGTGTTCAAAGCCGGCCTTCTGTGCCCATGAGGCCTCCACGTGAGCGATAACTCCGTTATCGAATCTAAGGCTGATCAGAGCGTGGTCTATCTCGGAGATGGAGTTGTGCGACATGCCTCTCGCGTATACGCGAGCAACGTCACCGAAACACCAACGCAGGAAATCAAAGTCGTGCACCGCGAGGTCCAGAACAACTCCCCCGCTTGCCTTGAGGTCTCCGAACCAGCCTCCGAGGAACCGCCCCGCGCGCATCGTTCGGGCGATCACTGGCTTGCCTACTTCCTCACTAACGACCAGCTCTCGCAGTCTGCGGTAGTCGGGGAACCACCGCACAACCTGGCCGGTGAAGAGCTTCACACCGGCTTCCTCGCACATGTCGACCGCATCGCAGGCGTCCTTGGTGTTGCGCGCGAGCGGTTTCTCGACAATCACGTGCTTGTGGTGCTTGGCGGCTTCGCGAATGTAGGGCAGGTGGAGATTGGTGGGAGTGCAGATGTCGAAAACATCGACGTCCACTTCACTCAGAAGGCTCTTCAGATCCCCGAACGCTCTCGCGTCGTGGGCCAAAGCGACCTCTTCGGCTGCCAGAATCCGCTCATCGCAGATGGCCACAAGCTCGACATCGGGTATCTGGGCATACGCGTCGGCGTGGCGCCGGCCCATAAGCCCGGCTCCGATTAGCGCTACTCTCTGCATTGTTCTCTCTCGTTCCTCCCCACTTCGTGGGCTGCGCCGGACTGGGGAACAGCACCCGGCGCTCAAACCTGCGCTGATACTAACGCAAGAAAGCTCCGGCGGTTAGGCCGGAGCTTCGACAGGTGTCTATTCTAGACGAAGATCAGGTAAGGGGCTTCCATAAGCTGCTTGATGGTCGCGAGGCACGCCGCGGCGGGAGCGCCGTCCACGATGCGGTGGTCAAACGACAAGCAGAGGTTCATCATCGTCCGCACAACTATCTCGCCTTTCACCACAACCGGCTTCTGGATCATCGCGCAGACGCCAAGAATTCCGGCCTGGCCGGGGGTGATGATCGGGTTGAAGCTCTCGACGCCGTAGGTGCCGAGGTTGGAGATAGTGAATGTTCCGCCCTGGAAGTCATCGCCGCCCGACTGCTTCGCCCTTGCGCGCGCCGCGAGTTCCTTGATCTCCCTTGAGACCTGGGTAAGCGTCTTGGCGTGGGCGTTCTTCACAACCGGAACAACCAGCCCACCCTCGACGGCGGTCGCGATTCCCATGTTCACGGTCGGATGGACCACTATCTGGTCGCCGCGCAGGCTGGAATTGAGCATCGGATGGCTCTCCAGCGCCTTGGCGACTGCCTTGACGATGATGTCTGTGTATGAGATTCTCACTCCAGCGGATTTCTCCACGCTCTCCAGAACCTGCGCCCGGAACTTCACGCACTCGGTCATATCCACTTCGGAGACCAGGGTAACGTGCGGGGCTTCGGTCGCGCTCTTGGACACATTCTGCGCGACAGCCTTGCGCAGGCCTGCCAGCGGAATGGTCTGACCGGCGAGTGTGGGAATAGGCATTGCGGGAGCGGCTGCCAGGTCCGCGCTGGTGACTTTGCCGCCAACACCGGTACCGACCAGCCCGCCAATCTGCACACCCATATCAGCGGCCATCTTGGCGGCCAGCGGGGTTGCCTTGGGAGCGGATGCGGCGTAACCGAGGACATCGGCCTCGACTATTCTGCCGTTGGGTCCGGTTCCTATGCCTGCGAGCAGGTTAATGTCAACACCCTTCTCACCAGCCACCCTGCGAGCTGCGGGGGAGCTGAAGACTCTGCCCACGACCGGGGCAACAGCCTGGGGCGCGGCCACGGGCGCTGCGGCAACAGCCACCGGCGCGGGGGCCTCGACGGCCACTGGCGCGGGCGCCGCAGCCTCGGGAGCGGGCTTGGCTTCGCCGGCCAGGAGCTGATCGATGGGTTCATCGGCTGTGCCTATAATACAGATGGGGTCTTTGACGGGGACTATATCATCGGCCTTGGCCATGATCTTTCGCAGTACGCCAGACTCCGGCGCTTCCACTTCCATATTGACCTTGTCGGTCATAACTTCCAACAGCGGTTCGCCCGATTTGACTGCGTCGCCCTCGTTCTTGAACCACCGGATTATCGTGCCTTCTTCCATGGTTTGTCCAAGGAGAGGCATTACCATCAATGTCGCCATGTCGTAACTGGTTTCCTCACTTCCGTGCGATCTCTTACTACATGATACTACGACACTGCAAGCCCCGTCTCCTTCACGCTCGCAAACTCAATAACCACGAAGAGGTAATTTACATGGATATACAGGATGAACAGAATACTCACTACGCTGCGGGAACGTCGCTCAAGACTGACGCTGGATGTCTCCACTATGTCAGTTCCCGCAGCCCCGGGCTTAGTAAGCTGCAGTCCCCATCCCCCAGCCCCTTCCCCAAGTTTGGGGAAGGGGAGTCGCTCCCTCTCCAAACTTGGAGAGGGTCGGGGTGAGGCGAGTTTCTATGCGTCGGGACGCTTTTTGCCCCGACGCCCACACACAGACAATGCTTCGGCGCGAAAAGCCTGCCGAAGCATAGGTGTCTGTCCATCCTGTTCATCCATGTGAAATTCCGTTCTTCCAGCCGCGCTGGTATAATGGAGTGTGTTTTCGACACCCAAATCCCACACAGGAGTTCTATTTTGAGCCTGCCTCTTGCCAGTAAGATAATCCGCGAGCACCTTGTTGAGGGGGAGATGATCCCCGGTAAGGAAATCGCTATTCGGATAGACAATACCCTCACCCAGGACGCCACCGGGACCATGGCCTATTTGCAGTTTGAGGCTATCGGGGTGCCTAAGGTGCGCACGAAGCGGTCGGTGAGTTTTGTCGACCACAACACCCTGCAGACCGGTTTCGAGAATGCCGACGACCACGCGTTCTTGCAAAGCATCGCAGCCAAGCACGGGATATTCTTCTCGCGGCCCGGTAACGGCATCTGCCACCAAGTAGAGCTTGAGCGGTTCGCAATTCCCGGCGAGACCCTGCTGGGTTCCGACAGCCACACCCCAACCGCAGGCGGCGTGGGGATGATCGCTATTGGCGCGGGAGGGCTGGACGTTGCAGCGGCGATGGCGGGGGAGCCGTTCTACATGCCGATGCCCAGGATATGCCTCGTAAAGCTCACAGGCAGGCTGCAGCCGTGGGTTTCGGCGAAGGACGTGATCCTGGAAGTGCTGCGGATCCTGAGCGTGAAGGGCGGGGTTGGGAAGATCATCGAATACGTCGGCGAGGGCGTGAAGAGTCTTTCAGTTACCGACCGCGCCACCATCACCAACATGGGCGCGGAGCTTGGCGCTACCACCTCGGTCTTCCCCAGCGATGACGCCACTCGTGAGTTCCTCAAGGCGCAGGGACGGGAGAGCGACTGGCGTGAGATGTCGGCTGACCCAGATGCCGTGTATGACGAAACCATCGAGATCGACCTATCCACGCTGGAACCGATGATTGCCCAGCCGTATATGCCGGACCGGGTGGTGAAGGTGAGTGAAGTTGAGGGGACCAAGGTGGACCAGGTTGCTATCGGAAGCTGCACCAACTCCTCTTTGCGGGACCTTGAGGTTGTGGCGTATGCGCTGAAAGGCAAGACAGTGCATCCGTCGGTCAGTTTGGTCATTTCCCCCGGCTCCAAGCAGGTGTTTGAGATGATCTCCAGGCGCGGGTCTCTTGCCGACCTGATCTCGGCAGGCGCTAGGATACTGGAATCCACCTGCGGGCCTTGCATCGGGATGGGGCAGGCTCCGAGGACCGGCGCAGTGTCCGTGCGGACATTCAACCGTAATTTCGAGGGCCGCAGCGGGACCAAGAGCGCTGGCATTTACCTGGCAGGGCCGGAAGTTGCGGCGGCTGCGGCGCTGTCCGGCGTTATCACAGACCCCCGCAAGCTGGGCAAGCCGTTCGAGTTCCAGCAGCCGGACAAGTATCTGATAGATGACAATATGGTTGTTGCCCCGGCTTGTGATCCTGGGTGCGTGGAGATAGTGCGTGGCCCCAACATCAAGCCTTTGCCGCAGAACCAGCCTTTGCCGGACAGCATTTCGGGCAAGGTGATCCTCAAGACCGGGGACAACATCACCACGGACGACATAATGCCCGCGGGCGCGAAGATTCTGCCACTGCGGTCCAATATTCCGGCGATTTCCGAGTTTGTGTTCATAGGGATCGACCCGGACTTCCCCACGAGGGCCAAGGCCAACCCGGGCGGGATCATATTGGGCGGCGAGAACTACGGCCAGGGGTCGAGCAGGGAGCACGCGGCGCTGGCTCCGATGTATCTGGGGATCAAGGCCGTGGTCGCGAAATCCTTCGCCAGAATCCACCGCCAGAACCTGATCAACTTCGGCATAGTCCCCCTGAAACTATCCAACCCGGCGGACTACGAGAAGATCGGGCAGATGGATGAGATTGAGATCGCGGGAGTAGCCCAAGCCCTGAAGACAGGCTCAAGCACCCTGAAGTTGACCGACAAGACCACCGGGGCCACAGTCGAGATAACGCACGACCTGTCGGACAGGGAGGCGCAGGTGGCGTTGGCGGGGGGAAGGCTGAATTATATACGGGGGAGGGCGGCGGCGGCCGTTTGAAACGCGAATGACGCGAATAGGGCGAATGACGCGAAACATTCCCCCTCCACGGCAGGAGGGGGTTAGGGGGCGGTTCTCACAACCTGTCTTGAACACGATTCCGAGGATTCAGGGATGGGCAGGATTGGCCCACGGATCGCACGCGATTTGCAATCGCGTGCGCAACAGAACAGCCCTCGTTCTCGTGCGGGTGCGATTGCAAATCGCACCCGATCATAGCCTGCGTATCGTCGAGGAATGGCTCAGAACCGGCCCACAATATTCGCCAGCGTCGCCAGCAGACCGATCACGCTTTGGGCCAGGATGATTATTGCTACTACCCGAACCGCAGTTGGTGGGCGGCTGGGTTTGGACTCTCTGAGGTCCGAAAGGAAGGCCTCCGCGAGCTCGGCGTCCTTGCGCATCACGCTTATCCTGGCGGGGCCGGTGGCGAAGTTGTAGCCGTATCCAAACCGCCCCATCCCGATGAGGTCCTGCACCCGGTCAGTATCCACCGCGCACCGAATCCCCGCCCCATCCAGAATAGACCAGGCAAGCAAGGTCGCCCCCCTGTCCAGCGGACGGAAGATGATTACGTCATCGGTTGGTTTCTTGGGTTTTCGGCGGAAGAGCAATTGGGAACTCCGTTCAGAACGCCTTTGGGCCTAGACGGGCGGTTAGGAACTGTCGAAACTGGTCGATGTCTCCTTCGTTTTCAAAGCCGCGCTTCAGGACAAAGATGTAGTGGGCTTTGTATACAACGAGCAAGATAGCTTCCGGGGATTCGACCCAACTGCTGAACGCGTTCCACTGTGTAGTGCCTTCGCCAACTCTGCTCTTGCTTGCGAAGTGGGCGTCTGTAAACTCATACTCAAACGTTCCCCCGAGGTTAGGGTTGGAGAAGTAGCGCCGAACGATGAAGAAGGCATTGATCGATGGGACGTAGAACACGAACACCGCGTAGGCTATGGAGAACAGTGCGATGGCTACAGGTGTGAAAACACCCGTATGCTTGTGCTCGTGAGCCAGGAAACTCCCCAGAAGCAGAAGCAAGCCGAAGAAGATGAACACTGAGCCAAGAAGCCAGCGGACCCAGGGCCGTCCCATCCTGCTGTAGTAGTACCGCGCATTCCGGTACATTTCCTCGCGGGTCACTTCAAACTTCACTTTGATGTCCATACTTGGCTCCGATGTTGGTTGTTGGTCGTCAAGAGATTAACTTAGCGATCTGCTGGCAAATTCCTCCTGCGCTGTTGGGTGGGATTCGGGTTGCTGGCAGCGCATGCCGGGCACGAAGTGCGCGCAATGCACAAACATAAGTGTCCAACGTGAGCGAAATCACTTGCCGGGTGTGATCATCTGCTCAACCTGCTCAGCAGTAAACCCAACGATCTTCGCCACTTTTGCAATGAAGTCTCTCTCTGTTTTCGCTATGTTCTCGTCCACTTGTGCCAATGCTACCATTTCAGTAAGCAGGATCAGAGCTTCCTCCGCTGACTGTTGGAACTGCTTTAGGTCAACAATCCGCGGCAGCTTCGATTCAACGTGTTTGCGCAGGCCTTGCTTTGACTCTTCGGGGAGATTCGCCGAATCAATAATCTGGTTGATATGAGCTCGTTCGGCAAGCAAAATGCCGTCCTTTTTCATGAGGTTGATTAGTATGGCGATTCTGGCTTCCGTTATCTGATCTTCGTGCGCCGCAGGATCATCGAACTCAACATCCACGGCGTCCTCGGTGGAGTCGCTGATCTCCATCTGCATTTGCAGTATTTCGTAAGCCCGCTTGCCTATGCGGCGCGTCCAGATATTGGACCAAGCCGCCATTCCTGCCGCGCCCACGACGGGCAGCCATTTCGCTACAGCCGACTTCAACGCTTGCTGGGTTATTTTGCCCGCAAGCGCAGCAACAACGCTTTGCATAGCGCGAAGGCTGGTGCGCTTGATCAGGACCTGGGAACCATGCATGGTGAGGAGAGCGGCTCCTCCCAAACCGAGCGCAGATCCGAACACCGCGAGAAGCACTTCCTTGGACATGCTTTCCCGCTTTCCGCAGGCGACGCCGATATCGTAGACCATCATCAGTTGGTGGCGTATAACTATAGTAATCTCAGGAAGCGCCGCGAGCATGCCCCAAGGACCCGGAACAAGACCGGTTGCGCCTGACACCAGTGCGTTCTTGTTGGCATATGCCGCGATAAGATCATCTACCGTATCCCTGGTGGGATTCGCCTCCGAGTTTTCTTCGTAGTGCCTCTGTCTTTCATCGGCAACGAAATCTATGGCCCGCATAATCGCTGAGCTTAATTTATCATTGATCTCATTGATAGCTTGAGATGTTACAGACGCAGCTTTCATTGATCCCACATTCCGAATGTCCTTGTGCTCGACAGCAGCGTATCACAGACTATTTCGCACTATATCTGCTTAGTCAAGAACGCTGCTTCTCAGATGGGCTACATCAATGTCTTATATAGCGGTTTCAAGTAATCCTGCACGGTAGGCCCTATATGAATTCCTCCCGTGACCCGGTGGCAAGACCCCGGTGCCTTACGCCACCGTTCCGGTAACGTATACCAGGGTCTGGATTCTGAACCGAGTTCAGAATGACGCAGAGTGACGGCTATAGGCCGATAGCTAATAGCGCCTGCAAGTACAACCAATGCCCAAAGTCGTTGGGATGGTTGATGTTGTTGCCCAGGAGGGAGGGTTGGTCTTTGCGCTTTAGGACTGTGGCCCAGGTGTTGTAGACGTCGGCGTAGGCGGTTTTGGTTTCGGAGGCGGCTTGTTTGGTAGCCTCCGCGTAGAGGTTCATTCTGTGGGTGCTGTGGATCCAGTTGTCGTTGGGGGGGAAGGCTGAGTATAGGATTGGTTCCGCGCCCATTCTCTCTCGGACCATTCCTACTATGGTGATGAGGTTCTTCTTGAAGATGTCGGGCTCGGTGTTGCCTTTGTTGTGGTCGTTCATCCCCCACCCTACCAGCACCAGGTCGGCGTTTTTCCCGGACATATACTTGTCCCACCAGCCGATGCCCTCGTTGGACGAGTAGCCGGAGATTCCCGCATACTCATATTCGATCTTGGCCTTGGGGAACCTGGCTTGCAGGTATTTGCAATACATCCGGGTGAACTGGGTATCCTCCTCGGAAGCCTCCCCGCCACTCGTGATGCTGTCTCCGTAGCCGATTATCTTGAAAGGCCCGCCCGCCATCAGTTTGGCGCGGGTCTTTGTGAGGAACTTGGACTGGTCGGTTGGCTTAGCCCAGGGCTTGCCGTTTGTGGTGGTGTAGTCGACCCAGACGAAGAACGGGTGGTTGGTGTAGCCGGGGAACTTGGTGTGGTCGAAGTTCTTCTGGCCGTAGAGGACGTTGGTGGAGAAGTCGGGGATGGTGGAGGTCGCGGTGCGGGCGATTGTGCCCTTGGGGTAGTCGATGGTGTAGTCGGCGCCCTCTTTGTAGATCACGCAGTTGGGCTTGTCGGCTTTGTACGTGCTTCGGACCACCACGCTGCCCTTGACTACTCTATCGAAACACAAGTTGCCCGCCATAGTTCCGGCAAGCACAAGGCTCTCACCGTGGATTGTCATCTTTTTGCCTCTTGTTGCGCTGCACACCGCTGGGAGCGCTATGGCCAGACACATGAATAGGAATATTGCGAACTTCATTTGAACCAACTTTCATCCCTCCTGGTTCGGAGGACTCTCATCCCTCCAGGTTCTCCGAACCTGGAGGGTACCCACCTCTGCTCAACCGCACTCCCTCCAGCCTCGGAGAGACTGGAGGGATGAGGATCACTAACCAGGCATCGGGTCCACCCGTATATACGCCTCTCCACCTGAGTAGACGCCGGCGCTGCTGTACGGCCACTGCTCAGCATATTCAACCAGTCCGCGGCGGACCGGGTTGTGGTGAATATATCGCAGCTTGTCCATTCCCGACCTCGGAGTCACTATCGGCACCGAGCGGTAACTTCGCTGCCAGACGGAATGACGATCCCCCTCCATTAGCCCCCGACGCTCGAAGGCAGATAGATAGTCCGCTTTGCTCTGATCAACACAGTACTGGATGATACGCCTGGCGGTATAACGTTTGAAGTCTTTCATCAATATCCCCAGTTCAACCGTCCTTTCCAGCTTCAGCATCAGGTGAAGATGCTCCGGCATCACAACGAAGCCGTGGATGAGAAATGCGTACTTGTCACGATAGAAGGAGAGAGCATCCAGGACCATACGTGCGTTTGTCGGCTCGGCGAGGACGGGGAGGTAGTCCTCGATGGTGGTAGTGACGAAGCAGTAATCGTCAGAGGTAGGCAGATTCGACCAGTGTTTGTATGCGGCCATCTGTTGACTCCGCTTGTGGGTGGTGGTCCCTCCATGTTCGGAGAACCCGGAGGGATGACTCATGCGTCCCCTTCTGGGTGGTGTCCCTCCAGGTTCGGAGAACCTGGAGGGATGAGTACGACAGTCTCTCTCCGTGCGCGGAGAGGGTTCTTTACTTGTCTCTCGCTGCTACTCCGCCTTTGGCTTCTATGGCGGCTTGGGCGGCGGCCAGGCGGGCTACCGGGATTCTTCTTGGGGAGCAGGAAACGTAGTTCAGGCCGATTCGGTGGCAGAACTTCACGCTCTCAGGCTCTCCGCCGTGCTCTCCGCAGATTCCAAGCTTGATCTTGGGGTTGACTGCCTTGGCATCTTCCACACAGATCTTCATCAGTCGGCCGATACCCTTCTGGTCGATGGTCTCGGTCGGGTCGGTCTTGAAGATTTGCTTGTCGATGTAGAGCGGCAGGAACTTGCCCGCGTCGTCTCGGCTGATGCCGTAGCCCATCTGGGTGAGGTCATTGGTGCCGAAGCTGAAGAACTGGGCAACCGGCGCGATCTCGTCAGCGGTCAGGGCAGCACGCGGGATCTCGATCATGGTGCCGATCATATACTCGACTTCCACGCCCTCTTCCTTCATTGTCCGCTCGGCTATCGGGATGAGCTGGTCCTTGAGATAGGAAAGCTCGTTGACAGTGCCGATGAGCGGGATCATGATCTCGGGGTGAACGTCCATTCCCGACTTCTTCACTTCACAAGCCGCGCCGATGATAGCGCCGACCTGCATATTGACTATGCCGGGGAAGTAGATCGAGAGTCGGCAGCCGCGCAGGCCCAGCATCGGGTTCTGCTCGTGCATGTCGTGGACCTTAGCCAGCATCTTCTT